>NZ_PQJY01000002.1:0-741640 GCF_002920195.1 Leclercia sp. LSNIH8
TGCCCCGCCGCAAAGGGGGATTCACCTTCATTAAAGGTAGATGATTTTAAACGAAGTGTTGATGCTACCTACCTAAAGTAATGGCTGATGCTGCCGATATGTTAACGACCTGCGTCATGAGCGCGGGGTTGATAACAAAACTAAGAGATTTGTGCCCGTTCCCGTACGGGCTTTTTTTCTCTACTTCAGAGTGATCGAGAATGCGGCTAATGATAATTACATCTGAACATCCGGCTGCCGTTATGCTTTCAGCGCCTGAACCTCAGCCTGCAACTGCGCGACCTGCGCGATCAGTGTTTCGATTTTGGCAATCGCGTGATGCAGCGCCAGCGCCGTATCCATCATGACGACGTTGTTATCCAAAGCCAGTGTGTCATCTTTATCACAACGATTTCCCTCTTCGTCAAATTCAGGCGCCGCAGGAACCAGCTTCACATACTCGCTGTCGATATCCCGCAAAGCGTCCTGGGCTATGATCCCCCGGCGCACACGCTCTAAGTAATCGCCGTTATACACGAACGTACAGGGTTTCAGCTTCCTGATGTTTTCGTAAGAGGCCTTTCCGTCGTCATATGCAATATCGTGTTTCAACGTCGCATCTGAGGTTGCGGCCTTCTGATACGTATAGTTGCCCGCAAAGCCGCCATCCCCGCTGACTGAGGTTACAAAGTCCCCGTTGGCTGGGGTGAAGTACCAGTACCGTATCTTGGACCCACTATCTCCGAACTGTGTTAGTGCAGTGTTAGCCCAGGAACTCAGCCCGTTACCAACATTACCCCACATCGATCGGAGGTTATAACCACCGCCATGTTGATACCCCCAGGAAAGACCAGCTATAGCCCCGTTACCCGGAGAATCCGTGGCGGTCTCCGCGTAATAAGAGGCATAGTGGGCCTGTGCTGAGTTCCACCACGAACTCACGGCTGGACCGCCCATATACAAACGTCCCGGGATCTGCACATTGCCGTTGGACATGAAGTCGAAGTAGTTGTTCTGCGCGGAGTCAGTACCCCCCGCATTTTGCAACACCACCAGTCTGGCAATGGAGTAGTTCCATTCGATGCGTTTCACGATCTGGAGTTGGGCGGATATCTTCTCAACGCCATTTACGGTGTACTGTGACTTTATGTATCCGCCATAAACCGTACTCCCGACCCCCGGCAGAGACGCGTCATTGATGGTGGATGTCCAGGCAGCAATGGCCCTGCTTAATTCAGCCGTGTCTATTCTGTTTGCCATAACTTAATTCCTTACGCCCAGACGCGAGCCGGTGTTTTCGGTTTAACCACAAAGTCGTTCAGCCCGGATAAATCGAGCGAGTCATTCATAACCCGCAAATTGACGTGATAGCCGGGTTCGGTGGTGTACTTAATGATTTCGTTTTCTTCACCGGGATTGATAACTTCAGCAGGGACAGTGATAACGCCGATGATATCCAGGCTAATGTCCGGGTGATATAAACCACCCTGCTCTTCATCATCCACAAACCCCGCCGCGATTAATTGCGTGCGCATTTCGTCGGCGTCATTAAAGCGCAGATATAAGTCTCTCATTAGCGGAGTCCATTAATTTGGTTAGGAGTTAAGACACGGTGCCAGATGCGGAAGTTGCGGATGTGGTAGACAAATCTTACGGATGTGGTTTGATTCGAATTGCCAATATAAGAAACGGATTGCGTTGTACCGTTAGGCTGTACGTTATCAGCGGAAGAAGTGTTCCCCCCGTAGAACGTTGATACTTTGTTACCTTCGATTGCATGAACGAACACCCCGCCTTCGCCTTTTTTACAAGGCACGCTTATAGCTCCGCTGCTGCGGTATGCTTTTAAAGTGTTGTCATTAACCCATCGGCAAACAATATCATTACTTGGGCCTTGAACCTTAACAATCTCAATATAACCAGCGCCGTCTTGAAAATATTTAGGGGAAAATTCAAACGCCACAGTTCGATTAAATAGATTTGCCAGAGAGTTATATCCGCAGTTTTCTTTCGGAATTTGCCAGTAATCAGCCCCCCTTGTAACTGTAGCCTCTGCTGTTGGGATATATGATGTTGGAAAGGGGCTATCTTCTAATTGCGCGCCCCATACATATAAGCCTGACTTCCCATCACCGGTGTAGCTCGCTGTAACGCCATCTTTAGCCAGTTGCAGGCGAATGACTGTACTCTGGCTTGCTGCGGCGGTGAACGTCATCCAGACGCGATAAATCCCGCCCCCCACATCCTCGAAGCCGCGGACAATGTACTGAGAGCCAACCCCGCCACTCCCTGTAAATGTTCCCGTTTCAGGGTTGAAAAAAACCCCTGATGTACTTCCTGATGCGACGCGCAAATATAAAAGCCGGGAGCTTGTATGGGCCTTTACATAAACTGAATAACAGTAAGTAGTTCCCGCTGTTAAAACAATATTGCGATCCTGCGCGTAATGCTCACTACTTGCGGTATCCTCAATCAGTAGCCCCATTGTTTTATCGCCACGGGGGGAGTTACCACTATTATTAGTCATGGTGGCTCTCTGCCCCGCCCCCCACTGCTCGGAATAGGTATACAGGTTAGTGATTTGAGGCTCTATTAATAACCCTTCTTTCTCGAAGCGAGGCTCATTAATATCAGCGGTCTGCAATACGCCCGATTTGTCAAAATACGTCGCAGCTGTTTGCCGGATAAAGGTCGCTGACTTCGATGGCAGCTCCAGCACCTTCCCGGAAATAGTCAGCCGGTCATAAGGTGCGAACCCTGCCAGCAGGCGCAAATCGTCATTAAACGGCAGCCAAACATCCGGGAAAGGCGCGGTTTCGAAGGGTACGGACGTCAGCAACTGCGCGGCAGCCAGCGATGCGGCGGCGCTGCTGGCGCTTGATGCTGCATTGTTTTCTGACGTTTTAGCATTCGTCTCAGACGTTTTCGCGTTGGTTTCGCTGGTTTTGGCAGCGTTCTTCGATGCGAGAGCGTTACCCTCAGACGTTGCCGCGTTCGTGGCGCTGGTTGCAGCTGCGTTTTTTGACGCAAGGGCATTCGTTTCGGAAGTTTTGGCTGCAGCGGCGCTGGTTCCTGCTGCGGTCGCTGCAGCGATCAGCTTCGACCAGCTCGGCCCTGTTTTTTTAGACCCGTCAGCCAGGGTTACGGTGACGTCACCTGTCCCGGATAAAATCAGATCCTGGTTGATGATACTGCTTTGCGCCAGGCGAAACCCTTCCGAGACGGCTTTTGCTAAATCGTCATCAAGTGTGGCCATTCGTGATGTCCTTAAAATGAAAAACCCAACCGGAGCTGGGTTGGATGGTCTGAGGTTGTAGGGATCAGGAGAAGGAGCCGGTACCGCGGGTCACAGTGATAGTTGGCGCATAAATTGCCACGGTTGCATTACTGGAAGAAACGAAAATGCTTGCGTCGATACGTTGCCCGGTCAACCCAGTTGCAGCATGACGTGCAGTGAACCAAAGCCCACCAACAGGAACGTCAAAAGTGAACGTGCGAACGTTACCCGCGATAGTTATGTTAACTGTACTCCCGACCGCGCCTGTAGTCCCTCTGACATATATCAACGCCTCCACGACGGCGTTTTTATTCAGCCCGTTATTGCTGGAGTCGGTGTATGCCATGGCTACACTGGTAGAAACGGCATTGTTAGACCGGTTGCTGGAGTCGGGATACACCCCTGTGTTGGCGACATCTCCAATGAAAGATGTCGCTTCAACCGTGCCCCTGAAGCTCCCGCTGGTCGCCTCAACCCTGCCTCTGAAACTCCCGTCGGTGGCATAAATCGTCCCGCGAACGGTCACGCCGTTAAACGTGGCATACCCGGATTTATTGATATGCCAGCCGACATTACCAGTCCCGTCCCAGTTGCTGGACTGGATATAATTGCCAATCTTGCCGTTGTCGATGGAACCGTCCTGGATGAACACCGAACGCATGAACATCTGGCCGCCGGTCGAAGCAAACACCAGCTCCTGTCCGTTCGTCGTCGGGTTATAAACCGCAAAGGTGTCAGCAGAAATCAGGAAGTTTGAGGCCCCTGTGCCGTCAATGCCCAGCTGGATACCCGCGATGCGTTTAACACCGTTCGCCTCCACCTGGACTTTAACGCCCCACTGCGCGGAGAGCTTGCCATTGATATCAGCAACAGCCTCGCTGGTCGTCTGTACACTGGCATTGGTATCGCCAATTGCAGCCGTCACCTGCTCAATGCTGGTCGCGGTAGCTCTCTCCAGATCCGTTACGGCTTTATCAATGCGGGTGATGGCGGCGGCGTTGGTCTGGCCGTTTTGCTCAACCGTGGCCTTAAGCGTCGTAACCTGCTCCGCCACAGCGCTTGTGGCATCCGCGGCGGTCTTCCGGGTCTCGGTGATCTCGGCCATCGTTTTCGTTTCGCCAACAGCAAACGTGACGCGCTGATCAGAGAAAGCCATGAAGTTGGCGAGCGCGTTACTGACACTACCGACAATGCCTGCGTCGCGGCTGGCTGTGTTACTGTCCACATCCACTTTCAGGCTGTCGATACGGCGACCGAGCGCACTGTCTGCATCCGTGCGGGCCGTGGTTTCCGTGCTGATGTCAGCCGTGTTCTGGTCGGTTGTCGCCTTAACAGCAGCCAGAGCGGAAGTCTGCGCTTTGTTGTTATCAGCGACGGCTTTATCGATGCGCGTGATATCGCCGGTATTTTTCCCGACAGTAGTCTGCAGGCCCGACAGCGTGGTGGCCTGCGCCTCCTGTTCTGTCGTCAGCGTTGCCAGCTCCTGCGTTACAGCAGCTTTGTTGGCATTAACGGTCGCTTCCAGCGCCGTCCGGGCTGTCACTTCCGCTTCCTGCGCCGTGATGCGCGCCTGGCGTTCGGTGTAGAGCAAGCCCGAGGCCAGCTTCGACGGATCATCACCGGTATAACCGCCCCGGATCTGCGCCGCCAGCGTCTCGCGCGCTGTGGCTTCCGCCTGGTCGCCCTGGACACGGGCGGTCGTTTCCGCCTGCAGTGCCGCCATACCCGCGCCGGGAGTAGGCCGTCCGAGCGCAACCCAGTCGATCAGGAAATAATTCGTCGCGTCCTGCTTAGTGGACAGATCCAGCCTGAACTGATTCATCGTGGTTTCAGTCAGCCAGGGGATATTGTCGAACTCCAGCGTGGCGATCCCGTTCGCGTCATAAGCAGGCTCGGCGACGGTGACCATATTGGTGTCGTTGAAGCCACCGGTACCCCGCCACCGCAGCTGCCCAGCCCAGCCCGGTGCCCCGAACTTCCTGATACGCAATTTAACGAAGCGATAGGACGACGAGTTAACACCCAGTGAACCGGGAGACTGCACCCACGGATCGGTGGCATGGTTCGCCGGGCGTATCCAGCCGTCAACGATGGTCGGGGTCCCGTTCCCGGTCCAGCCCTCCACTGTCGAATCGAAATACCAGATTTTTGCCGGGTCGAACTGCGAACCGGTGCCAGCAGAAATCTGCCCAATCTGCTGCGCCAGTGACTCGGTGGTGGTCTGGATCGTCTGATTGACGTTGCTGATATCCGCGACGCGCTCGTTCTTCTCGGTCAGCAGCGCCTGGGCGCGCGCCGTTGCCTCGTCGGTGATGGCTTTCTTACGGTCCGTGACCTCCTGTGCCAGGCCTGCTTTGGTTGCCGCCGACTCTGTCGTAACTTTGCTGATGTCGTCGCGCGCTGACTGAATATCGTCGCTGAGATCGGCGATATCCGCGGTGAGTTCCTTATACGCGTCTGTCTGTTTGATCTGGTTGTCGATATCCACAAGGTAATCAGCTGCAACCGAGCTGCTGCTGCCCTGAATGAAGTCAGTCCAGGCCGACTGGTTACCGGTACGGTCGATAAGGCGCGCGCGGTACCAGAATCCCACCCCGGCTTTCAGGCCCAGCTGCTGATACATGTGTTGTGGATAAGGCACATCCGTAAGCAACATCGCATTCGTGCCGGCCGCATCCGTTGAATACTGAATCTCCGTCTGCAGGGTATCCGCTGTATTCGCAGGAAAATCCCAGTCCAGCTGTACGCCCCAGAGTAATGGCGTGGTCCGAAAGTTAACGGGTACCGGTGGCGCTCCTGTTTTACCTGTTAACGTGACTTCCAGCGATGTGGCCCAGCTCGAGGAAATCTCGGCTGCATTGATGGCCCGGACGCGCACCAGATAGCGCCCGGCATAAATGGCAGCCACCTCAAACGAGGTGGTGGAGCTGCGCGGTACGTTTACCCAGTTTCCGTCATTGCGGCGCCACTGAGCCTCATAGGCAATGGCGTTCGGTGCCGGGTCCCAGCTGGCGCGCATGGTTTCGATGCTGATTCCCTGATTCACCATCGAGTAGGAACTGATGACAATGTTTCCCGGAGCAAACTGGTTACCGGGAGGGATCATGCTTACCGGACGCTGGTCAATGATGGCGCCAGTATCAATACGGGCATACTTATCTGGATCATGCCATGCTCCGGCAATCGAGAATGTGCCATCGTTATTATCTTTGACGCTTATAACCCGGTACTGCTGGGCGTAGAGTTCGTCAGATTCCACCACCCAGACGCTTTCTGCCTGCGGCGTTTCGCTGTATGCCGTGCTGACCGTTACGGCCCTGCCATTTACCGCCTGAATGGTACGGCTCTGGGATGCCCCGGAAGGCAGGTTCAGAATCAGGCGATTCCCTGCCGTGGCATCCGGTGCGCGGTCCAGTGTGATCACCCGGCCATTCACCGCGCTGATTCGCCCGCCGGTGACCTTCCCTGACAGCATTTCATCAGCGACGGCGATGATGTACCCGGGCTGAGGTATGTTGCCATCCAGACCAACGTCAAACGATACGATGCGATCCTTGTTGTTGGTGAGAATGCCCCAGCGGCCTTTACGGTTCGCCTCCGACTGCCGTGTGCAGCCAATGGCCGTCATTTCCAGCTGATTAAATCCGTAGCGCGCCACCAGCGCCTGCTCAAACACCGGTTCCATCGCGTCAGCGTAGGCGTTAGCGGGATCGGACCAGGACACCAGCGCCGTGGTATAGCGCGTTTTCGTGGTGCTGCTGGCGTAGGTAAATCGGCCATCAATGACGTTGGCGCGGGTGTAGCTGTAATCCACATCCCGGGGCATATCTGCCAGGGCCACGATCTGATCGCCGCCCCAGTACGTCATACCCCGGAATATGGCCGCAAAGTCACGAAGAACGGTATAGGCATCGTTCCGGTCCTGAATGTATACGTTGCAGATGTACCGCGGCTCGGTACCGCTGCCGCCCTTCCCGTCCGGTACCGGCTGATCGCAATACTGGGCCACCTGGTACAGCATCCATTTGTCGATATTCGCTGCCGTGAGCCGGTGCCCCAGGCCGAACCGGTCGGATACAACCAGGTCGTAAAAAATCCACGCCGGGTTATCGGTCCACGCCCACTTAAACGCACCGGTCCAGGTACCAGTGTAGGTGCGGGTTTCCGGGTTGTAGGTGTCAGGTACGCGGATCACACGCCCGCGCGGCTCACAGGAGATCTGCGGGATAGAGCCGTTAAACTGGCTTGAATCGAATTCGATATACAGCAGGGCTGTGTTGGGGTAGCGCAGTTTGGCGTCGATCACCTCGGTGAAGCTCTGAAGGGTCATCGTGTCGCCGATTTTCGCGCTGTTTGCATCAGCGGTCAGCTTGCGCAGGCGAATAGTCCAGGTGCTGCCCGCCTGAGGCAGATCGATACGGTGGCTGCGCTCATAGCCGGATGTGGTTTTACCGGTCACGCTGGTATTCAGCACCGTCTGCCAGGCTCCGCCGTCGGTCTGCAGGTCAATCGCATAGTTAACAGAGTTACCGACCAGATCGCCGTCGTTCTCCTGTTTGAAAAGCGATGGCCACTTCAGGCGAAGACGAACAGCCGAGATCTGGGCATTGGTAAACGTGCGCGTCCAGGCGGTGGCACTTGATACTTCGGTACCGACGGTGATTTCGTTTTCTGTACCCGGTATGCCCTGGATATAGCTCTGTGCCTGGTTACCCGGGCGAAACTCCCACACCACCCCGCTAAAGTTTGGCGATCCGTCTGCGTTCTCCAGCGCGGTACCATCCAGATAAATATTTTTACCGGTGAGCTGGCCGGAGAACTCTCCCTCTCCCAGAGCTATCAGAATTTTGGCCTTCGCTACAGACTGGAGATCATCGGGTTGTTCGGTGGGTGTGCGTGATTTAGAGCCACCGCCTTTGCGGCCCCTGATAGCGGTTGCGTTTACCATATTGCGCCCATAAAAAAAGCCACACTGGGGTGGCCTGAATGAAAGGATTATTGTTACTGCTGATCTTCGACGTAAATGCCTGCGGAGATGATCGCGCCGCCGATGCGCCGACGTCCGTAAAGCAGGGGAACCGGATAACCCTGTGCTGCGGTGTTCGTTACGCCGCCGAACGCATATGAGGCCCGGTTATCGGCATCCTGCTTACTGGCTAAACCGGAAGGCTGAGGGGACAGCATCTGAATTACGCCACCGGCGACCATGCTTACACCTGCAGAAATCAGATATGGTGATGCAGCTGCGAGGGGAGTAAAACTCAACACTACACCCGTCACAACTAGAACAGCGCCAAGTATCGTCTGAAAAACACCAGCTTTTTTGCTGCCGATGATAACCGGAACGATACGGATTACATCTTCCTTAATTGGGTAGCTGAGGTCTTTCTCTCCTATATTCGTCTTCCCTCTGAATACAGCATACGTTAATCCGCGACGCTGGCTTGAAATCATGTATTGTTCAAATCCCTTGATAGTTGCGGCCAGTGCGCGGGTTGCTTCATGTGTGGTACTAATCAAGCGATGATGAACTTTCCCGAAGGTTTTACCCAAAACGCCACCAAGCTCTATTCGTGCCATGATTTCCTGCATGTCTTACTCCAAAAATAAAAAAAGCCCCCAGATGGAGGCTTATTAAAGGTTTAAACCTTTAATTTATCGTCGTCGGCAAAATATCTACGTTACCGCTTTGGTCAGTAAAAATTCTCAACACGCGAGGAGAATTCTCCTTGATTATAAATTCACGCTCTTTCTTTGGAGGTCCGCTGCACAAGCCGCGGCCAGCGAAACCTGCCCCAACGTTAACCTGCCCTGCCGGGAGAAAAGCCGTTACCTTTTCGCCAGGTTCAAGTTCCGCTAGCCGAACCCCATTAATGTAAGAGGTAATGGCACAACCACTAGCAACATATCCTTTATCACGAATAATGGTAACGCCAGTAGTGTTTGGTTTTTCCAAAAATTGAGATGATGCTTGCACGTCTTTAGCATTTTCAGGTGGAACAGGTTCAGTCGAGCAGCCAAATAAACCAAAAACTAATAGTGGAATGATGATTTTTTTCATTAGCTAGTCCCTAGAATCATTTTTAGAAAGATTAACATAGAGACTTATAACGTAGAACCTTCATCGTTCTGTCCTGCCAGTAGCCTCCATAGGGCACGCGCTGGCTCAGATGTCCGTACAGATGGTGCAGAAGCATATTGCCTTCTAGCAGGATGCCTGCGTGATTCCACTTATTAGCCTGAACCTGCATGATCACCATATCACCAGGCTGTGGTGGCCCGTCGAACTCACGGAAACCGCATTCATACCAGCATTGCTGGTAGAAGTTATCCGCGTACTCGTCCTCCCACCAGGGATAATTCACCCTGTAGTCATGCAGCTCGATGCCGTGCGTCTGCCTGAAATAGCTCATCACCAGCCCCCAGCAATCGTACACGCCCAGGACGAAAGGCCGCTCTATGAGGGGGATCTCTCCCCGCGGTAAGATGGTACGTAAGTCACCTTCCGGCCAGCTGACGATGTGCCAGGGTAGCCCGTTGAGATCACACTGTGCCTTATCCATTTCGCTAGGCTGGGTGGTTGCATCGGGGTGGCTGTGAACGATGGCGGTCACGGGTCCCCATTCTTCGGCGGTGGCGTAGTCTTCCGGGCAAAGGACAAAATTGTCCTCTGGAGCCGTGGCCAGATTACGGCAGGGAAAATATCGCTCTACCCTGCTCTTCTGCGCTACCACGCCGCAGCACTCGCGCGGATACTCCTGCGCAGCGTGCGCCATGATGGCCGTGACAGTCTTTTTACGCATGTTAACTCCTGATCAAAGAGGTGCCCGGGAAACCGCCGAATGAGAGTTCGTTATTTTCACCGAACCGAAGTTTGCAGGCAGAAAGAGTGCCGTTGCATTCGTCCAGAGAAGGATCACTGACCGGATTGTTGTTTTTATCGAAATAGCGGGACCCGGCGTAATCGCAACCATCACCGGTACGGTATTTATTACGAATGCACCAGGTGCAAAGAGAATGGAGCTGGCGTGTCGGTATCATCAGGCCCTGCAGATCCATCGGGCTGGATAATGCGAACTCCACCACTTCGTTTGTTTCAGACGTTTTTGCGTCGATATACCAGACCTGCAGCTTTTCCTGAGTGGCGTCTGCCGCCGGGTTTCCTCCGGCGAAATTACGTGCATCAAGGTAATGGGCCAGTGTGTCGTGAATCGTCACTTTAGCCTGAAGCAGGTCGTCATACGCCAGGCATAGTGCGGTGACAGAGCCGTCCAGGTTAGCGACCGATAATTTCGGTTGTGCGCTGCTGCCGCTGGTTGACGCTTCGACCCCGTCAATCTGGCACGGCCATGCTTTGTATTCCTGCCCCTGCCACCATATGCTTTTGGCGGGTAGTTTCGATTCATCACCGCCAGCAGTCACAATCTCTGCTTCTGTATGCGGAACGTTGTAGCTGTGGAAACGCAGCACTTCTCCGGTGCCGAACGCCGTGCCATCTACAGAAAAAAGCCGGACCTCATTGCCCGGCTCAAGTTTCTGGTAATCACTGTTTAAGCTCATGGTTTATAAGCCTGCTCAAAAGTTGCGGAAAGGTTGAAGAGTCCGGCGCCCAACGAAGTCGGAGTGTAGGTGTCGCAACGATATAACCCCATTGACTCAAGTGGCGGGTGCCATTGAAATGCTTTCACACCCTGATGGCGATCGAGAAAGGCTTTAATCGCCGCGATGTACGCTTCGGTACCGGTGAACTGAAGATTCCACTTTTGCGACCGGGGATTAATCCCGTCCCCGGACACCTGCTGGTACCCATCACCAAACTGCGCGGTACGACGGCGAAAATTCACCTCCTGTTCCGCATTGATTCGTGGACACCAGCTGAACGTTTCAAGAGCCATCAGCGACCTCCTTTTGCCAGATTCCAGAGCGCGCCACCCGGGGACATATCACGCCCAATCAGCTCGCGGTAACGTCGATCGACAAAGTTGCCCACTTCACGCCCGAACTGCTCATAACCCCCACTCGCCTGGGTCTGGGTATTGCCGTTGCCATCGATATGGATATTGACCTGCGGCGCACCGCCGCCGCCAGGTGTTACGCCGCCATTTCTCACAGCACGTACGCCCAGCGACCCATCAGCAGCGCGGGTCAGCGGCATGATCGCCTCCGGCCCCGCCTCGCCCATGACGCCAGCTCCTTTTGCAAAGGCGAAGAATGTCGGTGTATCGACAATGCTGTTGCTGAATGCACTGAGCGAAGGTGAGTCGTAAACTCCGCCTTTAGCGTTGAAAGTGAAGTTCGCACCGGCATTCTGAATAGCTGCGCCACTGCTGGCAGTTACCGCAGAAGAAGCGCCGAAACTGAATAGGGATCCGATAGAACTGGCCGCATTCGCCACCATCATATTTACAAGGACGTTCTGGATTATCTTAAGAACACTGACGCCCCAGTCCTTCCAGCTATCGACGTTACCATTGAGCATATCGGTAATCGTAGTGACGGCACCACCTATCGCCTGCTTCATACCGTCAGCGGCCATGGAGGAATAATCTGTCGCCTCATCCACCCAGTTTGCATAACCTTCGGACATGCCTGTCATCCAGTCCCCGCGCTGGGCATCAGAAGCGGCGTAATACCCATTCTGATCACTAAGTCGCTCTTCCAGGTAGCGCTTATTAAGCGCCAGCCCTTGTTGATAGAATGCCTCATCAATTTCGCCAGCCTGTCGCTGGCGGAGAAGATCGTTATTCTTTTGCTCAAACTCCTTACGTAGGTTGAATTGCTCCTGAAGCCTCTCGCGAAATCGGCTGCCCTGCCCGTAACCAAGAAGCTGTGCATCATTGGCTGCGCGGGCGCTGGCGTTATTGTCTGCAAGGTTTGCTTCGTAATTTCGTAATTGCTCACGCAATTTGACCTGGTCAATTAGTGCGGCGTTTTGTAATACAGTCTTTTTCTGAGCCTCGGTCAGTGAAGCAAGTTCGCCCTGGCTAACCTGATATCTAATCTTCGCCAGTTCGGTATTCTGACCCTGTAACGCGATCTGCTCTTTTTGCTGCTTTATAAGGCGCTTATACACATCCTCTGTTTTTTCGCCTTCGGTTTTAACCCCTTTCGCCTTAGGTTTATTGGCCTCATTATTTCGCCATTCAGACAGACCGTTATTAATCAACTCCTGACGGCCAGTCTGGAATTGCGGGTCACTGGTTAACCCCAGATCGTCTGCGGCATAACTCAGCCGTAAACGCTCCTTAGCCTCACCCTTCAGTCGTGACAGCTCCAGATCCCGGCGACTCTTTTCAAGAGCGTCGGTTTGCTTTTTATCGAGATCTGCCTGAGGAAGCCTTACTGGAACGTTCGCCAGCCCCTGCCGGGCCATAAGAAGTTGATTACCCAGCCCCAATAAACGGTTAAATTCGTCATGCTGCCCATTCATCAGCAGGAGAGATTGATAAGCCCGGTTTTGATTGGCCGCCTCTTCTCGGATGAGTGCCACCCGTCGATGCTCAAGCCCCTCAAGAACCTGCTGAATAGAAGCGGATTTTTCCTGCATCTGAGCAAGCCTTTCTTGCTCAACAGATAACTGCTCTGTAGCCGTAGCCAGTCCACGAGTCACAGTATCCAAAGATGTCAGGTGGTTAATCATGAAACCACCGCTGGTGGTCGGACCAGGGTTACTGATCACTGACTGATAACCAGCTATCTCCTCTTTCAGGCTTTCAATCTTGCTTTTTTGTTCATCAATCAGCCTGTTCTGTTCATTCAGAGCGGCACGAGTTTTCTCTGCATTATCTGAAGCTTCAGGCAGAGTCATTGCCCTCGACTTTTTACTTACTTCATCGATCGTACTGGCATATTCCTGAGCAGAACGGCGAGCCTGCTCCTGATTTTGATACATCGCATACCAGGCACCAGCCCCCAGCATAACCAGCCCCGGCACGCCGCCAATAAGCCCGAGGGCACCGCCCATAAGGCGAGTACCTACAGATGTCACACTATTGAGGTTGCTTTGGGTGGTAACACGATTTGCAAGATTCCGGTCTCTGGCAGCCTCAGCAGAAGCCAGTCGTCTTTCAGCAATAGCTTGGACATCGGCATTTTTTGCAGCCACTAGCCCTGCCTGCGCACGATCAAGCGCTGTTCTGGCCCTGACTTTTTCTGTAGCGGTGCCACTTGCAAGAGCGGCAGTGAGCCTGGTCTGGGCTGCAGTGACTCTTGCTTCAGCTGCTGCGATTTTTTCATGCTGAGCGGCTTGCACATCCGCACTTCGCGCTCGCTGAACAGCTTGCTGGGCTCGATAAACTTCAGCCCTCGAAGCTGCAATAGCAGACTGAGCGGCTTTGTCCTGTGCAACAGCGAGAGCAACCTCAGATTTCGCAGCTGAAATTAATGCACCTGTTGCACTTGTGGCACTGGTTACCACTCCGCTGAGGTATCTTGCCAGCCCGACGCCAACAAGCGCTCCCGCCACCGTTGTGATCGTGGACATATTGTCTGCCACATCACTCAGTGCGCCACTTACTGCCGAAGAGGTTAAAGAATCAAGCGTCTGGGCAACTCCGTCCAGGCCACCAGATAGCGCATCAGTAGCACCAGTAGCCTGGTTGATACCTCCAACCCATGCCATGAAGGAGTTGGTGACTTTTTGCAGGGATCCGGAAACTGTTTGCGGCATGCTGGCAAACTCACCCTGTAATGAGCCCAACTGGCTCATTAATGCAGGAACAACCTTATCAATAGTAAGTTGCCCCTGGTCAGCCATGCTCTTCAGGTCTTTGCGGGCCACGCCCATTCCGGCGGCAAGTGCGCGGATGACGCGATCACCTGCTTCGTTAACGGCGTTAAATTCTTCACCGCGAAGAACGCCCTGCGCCAGAGCCTGGCTGAATTGGGTGATAACAGAACTCGCTTCCTGAGTATTAGCCCCCGAAAGTTTGAGGCCGGTAGATACAGCTTCGGTAATTTTCAGAACTTCGTCAGAGCTATACCCATATTCACGCATTGAAGCAGCTGCGCGTGAAAAAAGGTTTGCGTTGTCGGAAAATGCCGTGCCAGTTCTTTGGCTGATTTCCATTAACTGGCGCTGAGATGCAGCAAAATCATCAGCAGAGGATGATGCCTGCTTAAGACGAGCGTTTACAGAATTCCACTCGTCGGCAATCTGGATAATCTTGCCAGTAGCAAATGCTGCCGTAGCGGTAGCAGCGGCTCTTCCTGCCGAAGCAAATCCATCTGTTAAATCAGATAAAGCTTTCTCGCTCTCTTTTGCTGCAGCTGTAGCCTGTCTGCTACCGCTTTGCATAGTGCGGTAGTAGTCTTGCCCCATGCGCGAAGCACGAGCTATTTCAGTCTGGAATGACTGTGAGTTAGCTGAAATTTTAATTATCAGTTCGCGCAGAGTAGCCATATTTCACCCAATAAAAAACCCGCCAAAGCGGGTTTATGTTTTCACTGTTAACTATTGTGAATTATGCAAAAGTTCTCAGGAGCGCGAGGTTAAACAAATAAAGCGCCTCACACCAATAATGTCTATTAACCCGCAAGTCCCGCAAAGAACCCCTCCAGCCCGGCGCCTTCCTCTTCCTGTTCCTCAGCGCTCCACTGAAGGATCACATCATCCATGCTGACCTTGGCACCCTGCGAGTTAAGCACGGCAGCGGAAATCTGCGCCGCCTGAATATCGCCGCGCCGATCGCTAATTGGATTGATTCGGTCAAATTCGATCCACATGCGCAACTCCCTGGCCGTCAGGGTTTGCTTCAGTTCATGCAGAGTGCGCCCCAGACGGAGCGCCAGCGTCATAAGGAAGAACGTGCCGGGCTGGCTTACAGCTTTTCCACCTCGGCCGCCGAAGTGGTCAGGTCGAGCGCCTGCTTGAGAAGACGGGAATGCACCGGGCCGTAAAACTGCTCGACCTGCGGCTTATCCTCTTCGCTGAAGACCTGCGTGCCATCTTCTTCCAGTAGCACATCAATAAACAGCACCACATCAGCGCTCTTGTTGCGCAGCGCACGTTCTGCCGCCGTCAGATTTTCTGGCTCGCTTTCTCCCTGCATCGGATTAAGCACCTGCTGCCATTCAAGCCAGGCCTGCGCTGATGGCTCACGCAGTTTTACCCTGGCGTTTTCCCACTCCGGAACGGTGACGATTTTTGTGCGAAAGCCTGCCATAGGTGCCAACGCGAGCGAGCGAAGTGAACTCTGTGAAACCTGTTTTCCCATTTCATTTTTTCTCAGTTTGTAATCAGGAATAGCGGCTTTCGCCGCTGTTATTAGCCTGCAGAAGGTGCCGGAACGATCGGGACGGGCTTACCTTTGATGCGCAGCGTAAACGATGCGGTCACCACCCCGGCAGTGCCCAGGCTCCAGCTGTTCTGACGAACTTCAGCCAGGAATGCATAACCGTTGCCGGATGGGAAGATCACCTGAAAAGCGTGCAGCGTATCAGTGTCGTAAGCGGTGCGTAATGTGTTCTGCCCCTCTTCATCAGCAGACCAGTTCCCGGAAACCGTCATTTCACCTGGCGCGGCCAGGCCGTTTGTCATTTCCTGCTCGGTGGAACATAGCGTGGTGGTGTCGATGTCTGACTTTTGCCCTCCGGTGTAGCTAAGCTCCTTGGTCGAGCAGTTGATGGATTGCCAGGTGGCGCCAGTGGGGTTTGGTTCGGTTGCAGGATTTTCCGAAATGTTAATTTTCGTACCCTGCGTTTTTTCATACTTAGAGGACATAGTGATCTCCGGATATAAAAAAGCCGCCTGGAGGCGGCAGAGTTAATATGAAGTGTGGAGTTATTGCCAGATCTGAACTTCAAGCGTGGCCCGGTAAAGTCCGGTATCCGGCTCGTAGCCGTTAATCTCGTTTAGTCCGGCAGGATGCAGATCGGCCAGAGCCGCTTTAACCTGATCACGTAGCGCCCGGGCATCATCAATCGACGAGGCCCAGGCATCAACCTGAACCGTGCTTGCTGTTTCTGCCGGACCGCAGAAAACATCCTCGCTGACTGAACCCGGGAGCAGATAAATCACCCACGGCGCCGTGGTACCCTGCGGCGCAACGTACGGAAAAACATTTCCGCCTGCCAGCGCACTGAGCCGCTGATAGATGTCAGCCTCTGTCATTTCGCCAGCACCTCATCAATGGCCTGATTCATGCGGGCCAGCGCTGCCTGCGTAGCCTCTTCCTGCCGGGTATCGAATGCCGGGCGAACGAAGGGGTGCGCAGGCATATTCGATGTACCGAGTTCAACGAAGCGCCAGTAAAAAGCGTTGCGCGGATTGCTGGCCTTCATTTTGTTGTCGCTGTTGCCGGTGTCAGGGTTAACGCCCCGGATATGCACGCCGGAAGCGATTTCGCCGCGACGGCGACCCTTCTGGGTCACCACCACCACGTTTTTTTTCAGTTTCCCGGTAAGGACGGGCGCACGATCTTCTACCTCCAGTCGCAGAACTTCTGCACCAGCACGCGTGGCATCACGCAGAACCTTATTATTTTCAGCCCTGCTGAGCGTCTCCAGATCCTTCGCGATATCGGCCAGACCCGAAAAATCAAGACTCGTTGAAATCACTGTTTCACCCCCTTCTCGCAAAGCAATTCGAGCCTGGTGCCGTTCTCTGCTGAGATAGCCGACTTGATGTCATATGTCTCACCGCCTCCGGTAGGCGGCAGATGAACGGCTCGCCATCCCGTGGTTACGGGAATGCCTAGATAACGACGCATCCAGATCCGGGTTGTGGTGCTGCTCAACTCTGCGCCGCCGTCCATCATCTCCCGGCCCGATACATCCACGACTTCTGCCCGAACCGAAGCAACATCCACCCAGCCGGTTGCAGGTTGTCCGGACGGTAATCGCCCGGTTGCCGGTTTCTGAAGGGTTACCCTGTGCCGTAGACGTCCCGCTTTCATAGGCCATAAATCCGGTAGGGTTGAAGGAGTGCTTCAGTAGAGAAAGCCAGCGCAGATGTCGTGCTGCCGGTGCTGACCGTTTCACGGTTGGTGTACCAGTGGGCAATCAGCATCAACATAGCCATTTCGATATCCTCGCCATAAAGCAGAGCGTCAGGATCGGCCATATAAAGCGGATCATCAGCCTTTTCATAAAGCCGACGGCGGGTCCATTTTTCAACGTAACGTTCCGCGGCTTTTATGCCCGTATCGATCCAGGCGTCGTCTTCCGTGAAATCCTGTTCGATATTGCAGTGTTGCTTCACCTGCTCTTTAGTCAGCATGCGCGCCCCTTACTTACCTTTGCCTTTTCCTTTTGGATCGGGGTCTTTATCCGGTCCCGGTTTTTTGGCACCGGGTTCTGAGGCATAACCGCGCGCCACCAGCTCGCGACCATGCTGCTCCAGCGTCTCGAACTCGGTGCCTTCGGTAAGCACGTTACCTTCAAAATAAATGGGCTTGATAGCGATCAGCTTCATGGCTGTCTCCTTAAAGGAAAAGAAAAGCGGCCCGCAGGCCGCCGTTAAGGATTACGCACCGCCACCTGCAGCAGGCGCAGTGAAGGCTCCGTAGATGAATGCTTCCGGGCGTTTCACCGCCAGCGCCAGACGCTCTTCGCAACGAATCGAGATCATGTTTTTCTCGAAGTCGTCGACGTTCTCAGTGGAGATCACCACGTTGGCATCTTCACGGTCGAACAGCTGGGCAGCAGCGTTGAATGCACCGGTCAGGAATTTGCCCTGGAATGCTGCAGCTTCGGTCGCAACCACCGGCAGGCCCCACAGGGTCGGACCGGTCAGGGCCGCCGGGTTCGCCAGGATATAGCGGCCCAGCGTGTCTTTGGTGAGTTCAATCTTCGCCCAGTCGATGAAGTGCAGGACGTGGCCGGAAGCCGGGAAGCGCGCCAGCTGCGCCTGCAGCATTGCGAGGCGGAGATCATCGATGCCGTTCTGCTGCTCAACGGTAAAGGCAGCGTCATAAGCAGATGCCTGTGGGACGATGCCTTTCAGGTGCGCGCCGGTACCATCACCGAAGAGAATCTCCTGCTCTTCGACATATTTCAGGCCGTAACGCATTTCAGCGTCGATAGTGGACTGCAGCTGTGCAAAATCATCCAGGATCTGTTTGGACGCCTTGAACATGTGCGCGATGGTGGTCACCGGAGTGATCTGCGTGGCGAACTGGATATCGCTGTACGGCTTGGCGGTGCCTTCCGGCACGACTTTCGCCGCATTGGTGAATCCGGTCTGCTGCACCCAGAAGATGGCTGGTGCCGAGGTTCTGCCAGGTGCGATCAGATCGCGGATGAAAAGGCGCTGTTTCGGTGCGGTGTCGATACCCGGCAGACGCTGCGGCTCAACCACGCCGGTGGCGACATCCGTGGAAATCAACGCGGCGTTCACCGGCACGCTGACGCGCTTGCCGCCTTCAACGCTTGCCGCGAACGCTTTCAGCGCTTCACTGCTGATAACGGTCTGGCCAACGGTCTCGATAATCTTTGCAGCGTTGGCCAGCGGCATCTGAGCAACCTGCTGCTCAAGTTCGCCGAGCGCCGCCTTAAGCGTTTTTTCAGCATCTTTCAGGGCATTAAATTCCACTGCCATTTTGTCGACGGTGTCTTTGGTTTCCGCTGACAGCTCGCCGTTTTTCTTTGCTTCTTTCAGTGCTTCTTCTGCCTTGGCATTAAATTTGCCGGTCGCCTCTTCAATGCTGGCGCTAACTTTTTTCAGGATCTCATTTACATCAGACATAACATCTCCGTTTTTACTGGGCAGCCGCTTTCAGGCCGCTGAGTGCGGCTTCCAGTCGGTCTATAGTTTCGTTTTCGATGGTGGCAGCGCTCGGCGTACCGTCAGGGGTGACAGCAGCGCCCGGCGTGCTGCCTGATAAGGCTTTAAGAAGTTTTCTCCGCTCAGAGCGGGGGGTGTTTGCTTTCGCCAGTAACGCATCGAGCTTACGCAGCGCTGCAGCTGGGCTTTCGTCATCGTCCGCGATTTCGTCGGCAGAAAGCAGGCTGTCAGCAAAACCTTTCTCCACCGCTTCGCTGCCGCCGATATAAGTTTCGCCGTCCATCATCCTGTTGACCGTAGTGGCATCGAGGCCGCTGCGCGCCTGATAGATATCGCTCATGGCGTTATCAAACGGCGCCATGTCAGCGGCGATCTGCGCCAGGTCGTGACGGTTGCCCATCGCGTAAACCCAGCAGTTGTGGATCATCAGGAATGCACCGCGCCCGATCTGCACGTCGTCACCGGCCATCGCGATGACCGACGCCGCCGACGCTGCCAGGCCCAGCACCTTCACAGTGACCCTGCCTTCGTACTCGCGCAGCAGGTTATAAATCGCAAGGCCCTCGAACATGTCGCCGCCGGGGCTGTTGATGTTTACCGTTACGTCAGCGCCATTAAGGGAGCGAAGCGCCCCGGCAATGCGGCTGGCCGTCACCCCGTCGCCCCAGTAGTCCGCGCCGATCACGTCGAAGATAGAAATGCTGTTGTCACCGTCCCGGGCGGCGCGGATGCCGCCGTTCCAGCGCTCCATTGCCGCCGCTGGCAGGTCAGGTTTTTCGCGCGCAAAAGGTCGCCCCTCCGGCGCCGCCGGAAGGCTTTTAATTGTCATGGATGCTCCTAAGCCGCTTGTTTCAGCGGGGACTGTTCGAAGGGGATGTCGGGGAATACGTGGTTATGAACCTGTCGCAGCGCGAAAGCCTGTGCTGCCTGACTGTTTTGTTTCAGGTCTTCAAGCGGCGTCAGATTGAGCTGCACCGTATAAAGATCGCCGCCCTCAATCGGTGGCATGTTTTCCAGGCGGCGTACGTCGTTGCGGGACATCCAGCCGTTCTGCAGCGCACTGGTGTAGTAAGCAGCCCGGCCAGCGCTGTCGGCGCGCAGCAGGCCCTCAACTGAGAACTCAGCAAAGAGGTCCTCTTCGCCATTTAGCAGGCAACGGGAGATCTCCTGCTCGATATTCACCAGCAGCGGGCGCAGCGTGTGGGTCAGGAACTGGAGGTTCATCCCCTCAAGACTCGATGCCCAGCTGCTCTGCTTCGATGTGTGACCGACCATAAAAGGCGGCACGCGGAACCATCTGCAGATTTCCTCGATGCTGAACGACCGAGACTCAAGCATCTGCGCGGCTTCCGGGTTCATGGTGACGTTCTGATATTTCAGTCCGCCCTCAAGAACCATAATTTTTCCGGCGTTTTTAGAGCCGGTAAAGGCCTGCATATAGCCCCGAAGTCGCTCTCTTTGATCCTTATCAAGCGCCGCGTCAGCTGAAAGAAACCCCGAGCTTTGCAGGCCATTTTCGAAAATCTTTGCAGCAGACTCTTCGACGGCCATCGCCGCGCCGATCACGTCACGACCCGTCATCATTGGCATCATGCCGCAGACACCATCAAGGCCGAACCCACGGATGTGCATCAGGTTCTTTTCGGAGATAACGCGTTTATTGCCGTCCTCGGTGTAGGTGTATTCCAGCCTTCCAGTATCCAGCCGCTTCACCACCATGTTCTGGGGCAGCAGTGGCACCAGCGACACCAGCTTATTGCCGATAAACAGCTTCTCGACAAAGGCATTACCGCGCAGGCAGATACTAGCCACCACCATGAGCATAAAGCGCGACGGCGTCATTTCCAGATTCGGACGGCGGCAAAGCACCTGGTAAACCGGATGATTCTGCGCCAGCTTGCGCGAGCCATCAGCCTGCCGGGTGTAAATCTTAACCGGCAGTGTGGATACCGACTCGCTCAGAAGCCGGACGCAGGCCCAGACCGCAGAAAGCTGGATCGCCCGATCTGCAGTCACCACCTTGCCGCTGCTGCTCGTGCCATACCACTCCTGCCAGAACGTTCCGGTAGTCAGGCTGACGGGCACGCCCAGCCAGTTGAGCAAGGCGCTTTTTACCTTGCCCGGCTGCTTATTTTTCTTCATCAGAAACCTACCATGATGGGATTTTCAAAGAAGCCGTTAAGATCCTGTCGGGTCTCCGGCAGCATGGCCCGACCTATATCCATGATCAGGGCAGTGGCCCCGTCGATTTTGTTCTCGCTGTGCTCCTTAATGGGCCGCACAACGTCATCGTTACCGGGGAGGTGCTTGCCCACTACGTTAGAGATACACCATGTCAGTATGGGATGGCCGTCATGGTGGAAGCGTCCGGCCTCTATCGCCGCCTCAAGCTCCTTCATCGGGTCCGACATGTTGGTGTAGTTCTGGACGATGGTTATCGGGCTGAGACCCTCATCGGCCAGATGGTGGGACAGGTTCGTGGCGCCGTGGGGATCGATGGCCGATTCCTCTACCGGGTTCTGCCGGTTGACCGCCTTCGCTTCCTCCAGGATGACGCGGTAGTCGATCTCTGCACCTTCGGTTACCTCCAGGTGGCCGGAGTTCACCCACTTCTGGAAGCGTTCAGCAGTACGCTGATGATCGGTGTCCGTGCTGTATACCGTGTCATAAGGCACCCAGAACTTAGGCGCTATGCAGTAATAGTGCCGCCTGCCATCAATATCACGGCTGAAGATGCGCACCATGCTGTTCATATCGAGCTTTCGCGCCAGGTCGAACGAAAGGTAGCAAGGCTGACCCTCGAACTGCTCGATCGTCAGCGTTTCATCCTCGCAGTTGCGCCAGCTGACGAGGTTGAAGTAAGCCGCCCTGGCTGATACCCAGATGTTCAGATGCTTGGTTTTAAAAACGTTGGCCTGGCGGGCGTTGTTCATGGCCCGCTTCTGCTGGCTCAGCAGGAAATCGCTGTAGACAGAAATACCCATATTGGGATTCGCCTTGCGCAGCACTGCCGGATCGGTCCAGTCGTCACCCTCATCAACGGTGTAAATCACACCGAACAGCTCATCGTTAGGTACCGTGCCGTTCAGCATTTCAATAACTTCCCGGCGCTTGTCGTAGCACGGCCCCTCAATGTTGTAGCCCGCAGTGGTGATGGCCCACATCAGCGGCTGACGCCGGGCGCCCATACCTGTCAGCATGGTGGTGTAGAGCGCGTCGGTATCGTGTTCGTGATATTCGTCCACAATGGCGCAGCTCGGAGAAGCACCATCGCCAGGGTTGCCGATCAGCGGCTCAAGACGGGCACCATCTTCCGGCCGGTTCATGTTGGAGGCATTAACCTCCACGCCAAACGCGTCACAAAGCGCCGGGGTGCGTTTACACATCAGGCGCGCCGGGCGGAACACTTCCCACGCCTGCTTTTCCGTCGTGGCGCCGGAGTAAACCTCCGCGCCAAACTCGTCGTCACAGGTGAAGCAGAACAATGCCACACCGGCAGAGATCGCCGACTTACCATTCTTACGCGGGATCTCGGTATAAACCTCGCGGAAACGCCGCAGCTTCGACCCCTTGCGTACCCAGCCGAACGCCGAGCAGACGATAAACAGCTGCCAGGGCTCAAGGGTGATGGGCATGCGTTTGAAGGCCCACTCGCCTTTCGTATGCGGCAGAAGCTGGATAAACTTTGCCGCCTTTTCCGCCAGATCTTTATCGAACCGGTAAAGAAACTTTTTAGTTTTCTCTTTCGCCAGATCATCAAGGTGCCGCTGGCACGCATCGATGACGTAGCGGCACGCCACAGTTTTCCCCCGGACGATGTCACGGGCATACTGATTTGCGGCGTTCACGTTAGGGTAGGCTTTGCGCGTCATAGGTTTTTAAAGGGGTTGTCCGACTGTTTTTTGTTCCCACCAATCAGACGCTGCCTGCTGCTGGGGTCCAGCCCGAGCATGCCTCCGAAGGAGGCCATCTGCCGCATTGCTTCATTCAGCACGGTCAGCGCCGGGTTTTTGATCACACCGCCCATTGCGCCGGTTACGGTGATTCCGTTTTTAGCAACGTCCACCTGCGCAGCGCGGGCATTGGCATAGGCCACACAAAACATTTCGAGGTTGTGTAAATCCGTGGCGCACAAAACCTCCTGCGCGCACAGCTCATTAGAGACCATTCTCCACATTGTCGCAGCGGATTCGCTGAGCCACTCGGGCGGGTCAACGCCGGTTATGGGTGTGAAGGAGGGTTCTTCTTTATTGAGGGCGCGCTTACCCGGATTGCCTGCCAGCAACTTCCGGGCAGTCGGCTTGGCGCGGCGTCCGGATCGGCCCGTCGCTCCAGCCATAGACGCTCCAGTTAAATTTTATATTTCGCGGGTGTAAAAATCTGACTGAGGCGGCGGTCCTTAGTAGGCATGGCCCTGAACTTTTGCCCCGCCCTCCCCGTTGATGACAATCGATATCATTTGCATCAAAATGATTTCAATTTGAACCATTTCGCTCCTTCGCCGTCTTGGTCTTGTGGCATGGCCAGCACAACGCTTGCAGGTTGATGTCGTCGTCTGTGCCGCCGTGAGCTTTGGGTTTGATATGGTCAACTGTTGATGCAGGAACGGGCTTTCCATTCCTCAGGCACTCCTGACACAGATGTCGATCACGCGTCAGGATGCGAGCTCTAATAATGTCCCACTTACTGCCATAGCCTCGCTGGTGGCGACTGCGGCCCTGCTGGTGCTGCTGCCAGCCTTCATTGCGGTGCCCCTCGCAGTAGCCCGAGCGATCTGTTGTAGTACCGGAGCACCCGCGTTTACGGCAGGCGCGCGGGATAGCTGCTGGCATATTGTTGGCTCCAATAAAAAAGCCCCGCGTAAGCGAGGCTGTGATTTATCCCCTATAGGGTATATTTACGATTTATCCCCTGTAGCCATTACGATGGGTCTGCCCATGGTAATGGCAAAAAGTGCTATTGACGAATTCGTCAATGTTTTCATTCAGTTAAATACGTGGTTTTATAATTGCACACACTCATTGCTTATGTTTATTGGAGAACACTGTGGAATCTAGCAAAGATGACTCACACCCCTACGATTGGCTGTTTATTTCCTTCTCCAAGCCATTATTCATGCTTGGCCTGCAAATATTTATATTATTTACAGGAGTTATACTGACTGCGACTTTGCATGAACCTTCCTGGCTTCCTAAGTTTGGAACTCTTAGCACATTGCCAGGCATTTTATTAACAATGGCTCCAATCTTTTATAAAGGGGTGTATAGGGCGTTTCCACAATACCCTGCTGAAATGTGGGAGCCCCCGAAAGGAAGTGACGGGAAGTATTCCGTTACGACTGCTGAGTCCAGAAAGTTATCGATGAATATAGTTATCGGTACGGTCATGGTTTCAGTCAGTACGCTAATTAGTGCCTTTGGTGATTTGTTTTTTTAATCCATTATCAAGCCCACCAGCAGATGGGCTTTGTAATGGCTAGCAATCAGCGTCAGGGCGTGCAACCGCACGACAGGCCCACATACACGCTTCCTGCATTTTGGTGCGTGCAATAGACAGGCAGCGCAGGGCGTCATCAATCTCGCGTGCCTGCTCAGTGCTAAGCGTCGCCGGGCCATTACGGACAGCCAGCAGCTCTCCACGTTCGGTATCGAGCAGACTGCAAAAATGACGACTGACACCTTTCAGGCGGTTCATTCGTTCAATATCGCCAGGGGTTAGTGTGCGGTAGCCCTTAACAGTGCTGCCATCTTGGGGTTTAGCTTCGCTCATTGATTTACCTGTTGGTTGAAAGGCCAGCTTCGCGACGCTTCACAGCGTGGCTAACCGTGTTGTGCAGAGTGGGGAACATCATCAGGCGCTCTACTCTAAAGCGCCTGGGGCTGCTCACTTAACCGCTTTATACCAGGCCTGCCAGCGATACGTATTAAGCCGCAGCTGGCGTAGGCATTCAGCAGTCTCGATATCGGCCTGCAGGTCTTCGTCGCTATTGGTGCCAGCGTCACTGGCCCTGCACGGCTCCTGCATCAAATCCGCTGATGGAGTTGGCAGCGTCGATAGCCTGTTGCCGCAGCCGGACAGACTCATCATCAAAATTACACCTGGTACGATTCGGATCCTGGACATATTTCACCACGTCGCGGGTTATGGTTCGGTAGATGATGCGGCCTTCGTCGCTGGCTTGCGCGGCCTTCTGCTCAACGGGCTGGAGCGACTTCTCTGCTTTGGCGCGCTTATCGGCGACCAGGGCGTTGATGTGTTCTGCGTGAGCGCTCCACCCGGATCGCCAGCTGAACAGTCCCGTTAAACCGCAGAGCGCGGCACAGAGGGCAATCACGTAGCGGATCTTCATTTCTGGCTCCACGTGCAAACCTGATATTCAACATCCCGACGATTCATCAGTCCTTTCCACTTTTTGCCACCAGCGTAGATCCAGCGCTTCAGTTCGTTGCACGCGCCAGCGTAATCCCGGGCGTTCAGTCTCTTCAGCAGCGTGGACTTGATAGCAGCTGTCGCACCTACGTTATAAGCGAACGAATAGATTGCTGCCCTCTGGGTATCCGTGGTTTGCACTTTGATGTGCGGATCAACCTGCCGGGCGATGCGAGTAATGTCGGCGCGCGTCAGGGCGTCACACTCCCGGTCGGTGTAGCGCTTACCGGGTATGATGTCGCTGCCGGTGTGCCCATCACAAACGGAAAGAACGCCAACGACATCACGGTAAGGCACATACTCACGTCCCTCAAGACTGCCTTTGCCGGAGACCATCACTGTCGCGATAGCAATGGCACCGCCGCCACCAGCGATTGCAGCAACTATCCGCTGCTTCAGTACAGAAGACATTGCCATGCTATTTCTCCTGCGGCTGCATCACCGCCTCGATGTCACTGACAACCTTCGCAGCCTCGGGGATATTGCTGACGTCGCCCCGCGCATACGCTGCTTCGAGAATCTTCGTACGCTTGCGCTCTTCCTCTTCAGCTGTGAGGTTTCGCCTGTTGTTGGACCGATAAGTCAGCCAGGTAAAAATGCCAGTGATTAAGAATCCCAGCGCAAAGAGAACGTCCTGCAGCGTCAACATGGCAAAGAATCCTGTAATAGCTGACCAGAAATAAGACCAGAATCCGTTTTGGGTATTCATTCGTAGCATTTCTCTCACCTCCGTTTTAGGGGTCGGAAGTGCTGTGTGAAGGAGTTATAGAGTGGCCACCAGCAGGCAACCAAATGCACTCTGTCAAAGGCCGCCGGCAGCGACCTTTTGCACAGTGTTATTTACTGGGTTTAATCAGCGGCCAGAGCAGAGCAATCACTCCAGCCACCAGCACACCATCTGCCAGAATCGACATCATCTTGCTGGTGAAGTCGATGGCCACGACCAGGAACAACAGCACCCCGGCAGCGACCCAGCGGAGATTGCCGATCACAGATGGTTTTCCAGGCGAAGGCCGAGGACGTTAGCGATCTCTTCCAGCACCTTGCGCTCTTCTGGCTCTACTTCACCATCAGCCTCTGCGATGGCCACGGCCACATCGAGAACGTCTTCAGCTTCACGGGTGTCGTGCTTAACATCTTCAATCTCACGCAGCGCAGCACGGCGACCAATCTTGAAGTTCGTATCCAACTGACCGACGATCGTTGCGCTGATAGCGTTGATTTCAGAGGTGAACGCCGCCAGTGAGGGCTGATTGCGCAGCACCTGCTCAATCTTCGCTTTTTCTGATGCTTCGCATTCCCCATCGGCATACGCCACCAGGTAAGCAGCGTTAACGACCGCCTGCGCCAGATCGCGCTTTTCGAACTTTTTGATGTCGCTTACTGCTTTACGGGCTTTTTTACCGAAACCGAACATAGTGACTTTCCTTTTAGCGGGTGAGCCAGCGCTCAGGAATGATCAGCCCACAGAGACAGTCACACCGACCGTTCCCTATGGCTCACCCCTGAAAGGCTCTGTGGTTGAATTGCGCCGAGCGTGGCGCGGAGAATTACAGGCATAAAAAAACCCGCTCGGTGGCGGGTTTCTTAACTCTGAACATACAATGCCCATCGTTAACGTCAAATTTACACAAAAACGGCAACTTTGCAAGTAACGTGACGCTAAATAGTGAGATTTATATCGAATTATGCGCTCTTGTTACTTTCTTCAGCTGAGCGTCAGCGTTGCTCTCTTCCTGAAAGCATTTCGTCACAAGGCTTTCATAGAACGGCTTCCAGCTGTAGCGCCATGTACGATCGGGAAGGCTGTCCAGCTCGGCCAGAACGCCGCGGTACGCCACTGAGGATTTAGGTCTGCTGTACCCTCTTCCCTCGCAACGTTTGCACTCCTTATAAACGGGTACGCCCTGAAACTCAGTTTCTTTACGGTCGAGGGTTTTCCCCGTTCCACCACACTGGCAGCGCTTACTCAGTTGGCCCGTGCCGTTGCACTTGCCGCACAGCTGGTGGTCCACATCCTTAACCTGACGGAAGACCTCAAAGTCAGATGGAGACTGGCCCAGATCCTTAGCAAACTGAGGCAGGCGCATGGTGTAATGGCTTTTGGTAATCACGCTGGTTTTGGTGATGATGCCTTTACCCTGGCATTTTGGACAGTCGACACTGTCAGCTGCTGATGAGGCGTAGTCTTTGAAGGCGAAGCGGGCGAGGATCCGCATGCACAGCGGGAACTTTTTACCCGCAGCTTTACGCACCGCCATCGGCGCATGCTGTTTGGCGTACTCGGTCAGCCAGGATATCGCGGCTTCTTTATCCTGTGGGCTGATGCCTGCCTTCCCCAGATACATGGCGAGGCCGATCCCGGCATCTGCCTGAGTCATGCCCAGCGCCGCCATAATGTCGGTTACGGTTAACTGATCGCCCGCTGTTGCGCGGACGCTGTCCGAAATGTGCATACCTTTCGGTGCAAAAAATTTTAAAACTCCATCCAGATTCATCGCGTTCTCCACTCCGTCTACGCCAGTACGCCGATAGCCAGCGCCCGGTCTAATGTTTTCAGCAGCAGCTCTGGCTGCGTGCCGTATTTCGCTTCAAATGCCACGGCGTCAGCGTGTAATTCATCGTGGTGCGCTCTGCACAGCGGGATCACGAACAAATCATGCGCTTTGGTACCCATCCCACCCATGCCGTGGCCGATAAGGTGGTGGGGGTCGTCTGCTGGTTTCTGGCAACACGCACAAGGCTGCGCCTTTACCCAGCAGGTGTACTTCTCGTTCTGCCAGCGTCGGCGCTTCGGCCTCAGCATGTAGGATTCCGGCGTCTCTGGATCCACCTGCAGCGCCAGCACCTTTTCAACGGCCTCCTCCACCATGCTGGTGGGCGGTACCGACGGCACAATGTCGGCCTCACGCGTCACCGACTGGAATTTCTCAGCCGGGATACGCAGGACCTTGCGTGCTACCGCCTCCGGGATGACGTGGGCCAGCTTATTGATCGTCAGCCACCAGCAAAGTTCTGGAAGAGTCACCGGGTGGGCATCATCGAAACCCAGACCGGCGCGAACAACCGACAATACCCAGGCTACCAGGTTCTTTCGTGCAATGCCCGACAGTTCGGCAGTAAATTGCTCTCGCACCCGGATATCACAGGCCCAGCACAACCGCAGCGCGCCGGGTGCATGCCTCATGGTGACCATTTCGTGATGGTGATAGTCGCTGTGGCGGTATTGGCAGCCAGATTCACGCATTAGCCAGGCCTCAAGGCATGACAGGCCACCAGCCCGCTGAATGACATCGGCATGCTCAAAGACAGGCACCATTAATGGGTCCTCTGCCAGCGGCTGGCCTGCCGCTGGAAGTTCGCCGGTTGGCAGGTTGGCCAGGCGCTCCGGTTCGTTCTCCAGCAGAATGCGCCCGCGATGGAAATGCGGCATGAGTTCAGGACCAGGCCGGAAAGCCACGATCCCGAACTCTTTTACGACGACAGGGGTTAATAACGCTCTCACAGACACCTCAATGTACGGTTTCGAGCAGGCGCAGCAGCTCCTGAAATTTTGACTCGAAGAAATGCGGCTGCGTTTCACGCGGGTTCGCCGGGCTGGTGATGTTCTTCCCGTACATGCATCCCTTCGCTGTCATCGCCCAGAAGCGTTTAACACCATTCACACCCGAACGGCTGCGGCGTTCCTTATGCTCGACGATCCCCAGCTTGGCCAGCTGCTGGTAAGCCAGCGTTGCCGACATGCGGATCCCGTTAGCTTTGAGCAGGGCACTCAGCGACTGCGTGGGGCGACTGGAGCCATCAGGCGCACCGACTGGTGCGTCAATGGCGTACTGCGGGGCGAGATTAGGCAGACCAACAGCATCCTGCAGCTTCTGGCATGCACCGAGAACAGAGGAATTGGAGAGATTAAGAGATCGTTGCATAAAATCGAGCAGGATAACGCCTGCCTGCATCTTATCTGCCGCCTGGCTCTGAAGAGTGGCAGGCTGATTTACAGCGGCATCAAACGTACGGATCACCCTCAGGCTAAACTGCGGGCTGATCCACATCGCGTAGGAGTAGACCAGCTCTTTACAGACGTAGCTGCCCTGCTCTTTGCCGCCGCGGATAACGCTGACCGGGTCCGGCGTTTCCGAGTTGCTAATTTGCAACTCGCTTATTAGTTGTTCAGTTTGCTCGTTGCGAAGCCAGAACGCTGGCTTGTGCTTATCCTGAGCACCAGCAGCACGATGAAGATCGTTAAGGCAGTAACGCCCAAAAATATCACGGCGTACGGAAACGCCGTCAATTACGAGTAATTGACTCATTTTGTTCTCCACTGATTGTATTGCGAGGGGCCTGCACGCCCGCTTCGCTTGCACTTTTTGACATTACTGCTGATTTGAATAATTTTCAACACCCCCACTGTCTATGCATACAGGCCGATCGTTATCTCAACCTTGCCTTTGGGCGTTACCGGCCCCCATTCCACCAGCATTCGCTTAATCTGACTGTCGTCCTCCCAGATGCCTGCGTGGGTCAGCGCATCGAACAGCGCTTTGTTGTAGTTGTCGATGTCGCGGCGCCGCGCGTCCGGCGGGAAAAGAATGATCTCCACCGCCGCTGGCGCGCTGCTGGGCTTCGGTAATCTGCGCAGTTGCTCAATGATCGCAGCGCAAGCATCGCTCTGGTACGCACGCCCTTTGGCGCTGATGAGGTGGCGACCGGCCAGCGGCCCCTTATTCGGGGCGCGCCAGTAGGTGTTTACGCTCGGAGGGAACGGCAGCACCAGTTTCATTTACCCTCCGGGATCATCTGCGATGGCTGGCTGTTGATTTTTATGCCGCGATGCGCGCCCGGGACTATCGTTATTGCCTCTTTGCGCTGCAACGCACGTAACTGCAGGGCGGCCGCATTCGGCGACACAACTCCCATCAGGCGGGACAGCTCTGAAATAGTCGGCGGATAACCGTGCTCGCTCTGGTATTTCACCAGCAGATCGAAAACCTCCTGCTGGCGCACCGTTAATGATTTATTGACCACTGCTACCCCCTACAGAACCGCAACGATATCGCTGACGGTTTCGCGTGTACTGGATTTACTGGATATCGCGCGCCGGGCGCGGACGTATTTGAGTTCAAAGCCGTGCTGCTGGTACAGCTCAATGATGCGTGGCGCTGATGAGTTACTTATCACCACCCGGGCGCCGCGCTGATGGGCGGCAACACAACATTCCGCCAGGGTGATCTGGTCTTCCCAGCTAAAACCGCCTGGCGCATAACTGGTGAACCCGCTGGTACCCGGCAGCGGCTCATACGGTGGATCGCAGTAAACGACATCGCCCTCGCCAGCCAGAGAAAGCGTGCGGCGGAACCCGGCATTCATGAACACGCATTTGCTCGCCAGCGCAGTGAACGCCTCGATCTCTTTTTCGGGGAAATATGGATTGGGGTATTTGCCCCAGCCAACATTGAACTTTCCGCCGAGGTTGTAACGGATAAGCCCGTTGAAGCAGTGCCGGTTCAGGTACAGGAAAGCTGCGGCGCGTTCCGGCCCGGCCAGCAGCTGCCCGTTGAAATCATCAGCCACTTCGGCATACCCGGCGGCGCTGTTCCTGGTGCTGAACAACAGGCGGGCTTGATGAATCACGACATCCGGTACCACAGCCAGCATCTGGTACAGGTGGATCAGGTCTGCGTTGATGTCCGCCAGCAGGAAAGAGTCGTGCTTACGGGAGTTGATGAACACAGAACCTCCACCAACAAACGGCTCAATCAGGCGCTGCGCTGCGGGGATCAAGCGGTCGATATCAGGCAACTGGTGGTATTTGCCACCAGCCCACTTGAGGAACGGACGCTGCCAGGCTCGCGGTGACGGCTCCTCAGATGGCAGTGTGGCTGTAATACCGTCACAAACAGATGCGCATCTCATCCGTTCACCACCCGGAAGCCTTTGGCTCCCTGCGAATAATCGGTGCCGACATAGCTGGATTTAAAAAGCGGATCCTCTTTGAGGCCGGAACTTGCTGGAGTCATCCAGTCGTCTTCGTAGTGCCTGTCAGGACCGAAGAAGGTTTTGGCCTGTTTGACGAACTCGGTACCGGTCTTGCCTGTTTGAGCGACAAACCCGGCATAGCGCTTAACGCCCTCCAGCATGGCAAGAGGCGAAACGCCTTCGCGAACACGGGCATCCCAGGCTTTCAACGCAGCGCTTTTCGAGTTACCACCTGCCCGCTTCGGATATAACCCCCAGGCCAGATCAAATAAGTTTTCATTGACTGGTTCATTGACTGGTTCAGAGAACTGACTGGTTCCGGGTGCAGCTCCTGCACCACCAACCGGTGCAGCAGATTCACCACCTGGTGCAGGAGATTCACCACCAGGCGCAGGACGTGCACCAGAGGGTGCAGCATTTGCACCACTAGGAAGGTTAAGTTTGTAAACGTTGGTGCGGTTCAGGCCGGTAGCCGCCTTGCGGACTTCAACCGATACCAGACCATCCTCAACCAGCTGTTTGATATGGTTTTGCACAGAGCGCTCTGATATCTCGCATTGCTCTGCGATATAGGGAACGGAGGGCCAGCATTCGCCCTGATCGCTGGCGTTATCCGCTAGTTTGATCAGCACGAGCTTGCGCAGCGGGTTACCCACTTTTGCTTTCATGGCTCTGACCATTAATTCCATGCTCATCTGGACCTACCTCAATTTCCCTGAAATCGCGCTTGAAGACCTGGAGTGGGCTTGAGCACTCGTATGGGTAGCCAGATCGCAGGTAAATAACACGCTGCGCTTCTGGTTCCCAGCGGATGACACGAACGGGGATCCCCCGGCGGTCTTTAAACCATCGGTCGAGTTCGCGCATAAGGCCTTTGCCCTCCGGTAGTACACACCCACGATTCCAGTGGCGCGGCTGTGGTTACATGCCACCCAGCGGTTTGCTACTCTGCGTTCATACCGAAACAGCGGAAGGCCCGGCACCGGGATCATCCGAAGTTGCGGTAAGCGGTTCTTTACCGTTAAACTGTTCATGCGTTAGTTTCTCCACTGTTACGACACGCCACGGCGCCCGGAGCTGCACACTCGCGGGCGTCATTCTTTTCTGCCGCACAAAAAACGCGATATAACAGCGTTAAATGCTCCTGCCATTTCTGCATGACCTGATAGCTGTTCTCTTCGATTTGCTCGCGTTCGTCCTGGTCAATCACGCCATCGGCAGTAGCCTTGCGAACGTATGTCGAGTGTTTACCGATCCACTCGATAGACTCCATCAGGCGCTGATTGATGTCGGCGTTATCCACGTCCTCGATATCCACCAGCGGAACATTGACGCTGTTCGACTGACGCGATACCGCATCAGCGATGTGCTTGGTGCCGCTGGCCTGCTGGAGAACCATCGCCCAGCCCATTGGGAAGATCTGATCGCCACCAGTGCGTAGACGGTTAAAGAGCGCATCCTCTGTCACGCCCAGCCATTCAGCCGCCTCGGCGTAACCGCCCGGCAGGCTTGATATGGTCTTTTTAATTGCCGCCACCAGCCATGCGGGTTGCTTTTCGACTTGCCAGTGTTGTTGGTTATCCACGGTTAACTCCTTGATGCTGTGGTGTCTTTTCTTCGTGTTCTTGGTTACTGTTTCGGGTAGATGTCAGGTCGCAAATCAGATTTAGTTATTGCGCCAGCTGTGATCTCTTCGAGCTTTTTGGCGAGGGCGAATCCTGCCTTTTTGTAGCCGTTGAAAACCAAACGCAGATAACCGGGGGTTGATTTGACGCTAACTGCTAATTCGCACTGCTGCTCTTTCGATAAAGAGTCCCAATACTCTTTCATAATATGTACCTCCTGTGTACATATTACATGAATAATATGAACCTACAAGGTACTTGTACCTTTAAGGTACACAATGTTTAATTCTGGGATGAAAACGATTCAGGAAATTAGGCGGTTAAACGCCAGAAAGCTGCGTGACGGTGTCGGCGGAAACACTTACTTCGCCACCATGATCGACAGAGAACCTACCCAAACCAGCAGGTTTATGGGGGATGGCGCGTCTAAAAATATTGGCGATGCAATGGCTCGTCATATTGAAAAATGCTTTGATTTGCCGTTAGGCTGGTTGGATCAGGAACACCAAACCACTAATGTTGCAAAAAGTCCTGACGTATCAGACACTAATAGAAATATAACATTGGTTCCGGTTATATCCTGGGTGCAGGCAGGAGCATGGACGGAAGCTGGCTTTGCCGAGGTTGACTTGAGTAGTGTTGAAACTTATCCGTGCCCTGTGCCGTGCGGACCCATGACGTATATCTTGCGCGTGATTGGTGACTCTATGATCGATGAGTACCGTCCGGGCGACATGATTTTTGTAGATCCCGAAATCCCAGCATGCCATGGCGATGACGTTATCGCGTTAATGCACGATTCAGGAGAGACCACCTTCAAGAGGTTAATTGAGGATGGCGGCAGTAAGTACCTGAAGGCCTTGAATCAAAGTTGGCCGGAACCCTACGTTAAGATAGACGGCAGCTGCTCCATAATCGGTACGGTGATCTTTTCAGGAAAACCGCGAAGGTACCTTAACAAAATTTAAATTTTAATCTTAAGCCTGCGGAAGCGGGCTTTTTTGTGCTTGACAATGTACCCTAACGGTACATAATGTACCTGAAAGCAACAGTGAACAGGCAGGACGCCCACGCAGTAGCCGCCGGTGGCGCATGAATGACCGGATGATTCGCTGTCAGGTGTCTTCGGGAGGGGTAACAGAGTCGCGGCCTGATAAACCGCTACTCGTAGTCAAATTCCTATAGCTGGTGGCGATACCCAAGCCAGGAATACCAAAACCAGCAGGAGTGTTAAGGGTAAGGGCTTATCCCCCCCTTAGCACCCCGCCCGAAGATACCTGCTGAGCATGGCGAAAGCCGAAAGACTTGAAGGCGTTTCTCTCAGGTTTCGCGCTAAAGAATAGCGGGGAGAACCTGGGGCGGTGAGCAAACCCCGCGTGGCTGCACCTGACGCTACAGCCCAGACCAACAAGCCGACTGGCAACGTAATTGCCCTTTTCATTCTTCCCGGCGAGGTAGCGCTGCCGGACCGGGAGGGGTGAATAGACCAACACAACTGAAAGGGCGCTGACGAGCAAGGCATAAGTGACGGTGCGATTCCGTACAGCTCCCTTAGATGGGAGGGGTTAGGCAGCCAAATGATCCGTTCGAGTCGGATACCGGTAGCGCTCTTTCAGTTGTGGTGAATGCACAGGCCGATGTGCAGCGGACTTTTAATCCGTGCGGATACTGGCACAACCAGCCCGAAAGCCGGAGATCGGCACCGGCCACCACAACCTAAGACCTGTAAAAGCTGCATTGCTGTCTTTGGCGGCATCTGTCTCTACCCGTGAGGATGCCGCAATTTTTTTACGCAACACACAAGAGCATCACCGTAGCGACGGCTCATAACCCAATCGCACGGGCTGTTCCACCAGCAGATGCTCTTCTGTGTTGTGTGGAGAAACTAACCTGGCGGCCAGTGCAGATGGCCGCCACGCCCTGAGGAGAAAGTAATGTCTACCCCGTTCTTCAAAAACCTACTGATCTACCGCCTCAGCCGTGACATTGTCATCGTTCAAGACGGCAAGACAGAGGAACTGGCCCGCCAGCTGGAGAACTTCCAGTTTACGCCGTGCGGCAGCCAGGATATGGCAAAAGTCGGCTGGGTACCGCCACTGGGACAGCATTCCGATCAGCTTTTTCATCTGGTGAATGACCAGCTGCTGCTCGTTATCCGTCGTGAAGAAAAGATTCTGCCAAAGCTGGTGATCGCAGAAGAGCTGAATAAGAAGGTGTCGAAGCTGGAAACTGATCAGGGTCGTCGCCTCAAGAAAACTGAGAAAGACTCCCTGCGCGATGAAGTGCTTCACTCGCTTTTGCCGCGAGCTTTTACCCGTAGCAGTATGATCCGCATCTGGGTGAACCTTAACGCCGAGATGGTGATGGTCGATACATCGAGCGCTCGCCGCGCCGAAGACTCACTGGCACTGCTCCGTAAAACGCTTGGTTCTCTGCCCGTCGTGCCGTTGACCATGGAAACCCCAATCGAGATCACCCTCACCGAGTGGGTGCGTAGCGCTTCAGCGCCATCAGGTTTTGCGCTGGGCGATGAGGCCGAGCTGAAAGCAATACTGGAAGATGGCGGCATCGGCCGCTTCAAAAAGCAGGAGCTTTCCAGCGACGAAATCGCCACTCACCTCGATGCTGGCAAGATGGTCACTCAACTTTCGCTGGACTGGCAGCAGCGCATTAGTTTCGTGCTGAGCGATGCCGCCGCGATTAAGCGACTCAGGTTCGCCGACGAGCTGCGCGACCAGAACGACGATATCGATCGGGAAGATGCCGCCGCGCGCTTTGACGCTGATTTTATCCTGATGACCAGCGAGCTGACTGCCCTTCTCAATAGCCTGACGACGGCGCTGGGCGGCGAAGCCCAACGATAACCCCTAAATAGTGACCTACCCCATGTCTATGGGTTGGGTTGCTGCAACCAAAAATCAGGCGCGGTGCAGCGCGTAATAATGGAGAACACGTAATGTCATATATTCAGACACTATCCGGGAAGCATATTAACTACCTCAATATTCATCACGACGATATCGTGATCGAGGATATTGCCACTGCCCTTTCTCACATCTGCCGCTTTGCCGGCCACCTGCCGGAGTTCTACAGCGTCGCGCAGCACTCGGTGCTTGTCAGCCAGCTGGTTCCCGCAGAGTTCGCGCTCGAAGCGCTGCTGCATGATGCTGCTGAAGCGTATTGCCAGGATATTCCGGCACCACTGAAACGTCTGCTCCCGGATTACCAGCATATCGAGGCGTATGTCGATAGCGAGATCCGCGCTAAGTTCGGATTACCGGCTCACCAGCACGATATGGTGAAGTATGCCGACTTGGTCATGCTCGGTACCGAACGCCGGGATCTGGATATCGACGATGGTACCGTGTGGCCGGTGCTCGAAGGCATCCCAACGACCGACCTGTTTACCGTCATCCCGCTTCGCCCACGTCAGGCTTATGGTCTGTTCATGGCCCGGTTCAACGAACTGACGGGGATCCGCAAATGCGCCTGACCAATATTCAGTTAATTCACGCCGCCCACCACGCTGCACGCTATTTGCCGAAAGCATCAGCTGAACTGGTAAGGGAGCTGGCCACACGACTGGATGTTGCACTGGTGGCGCAACGCGAAACAGCGAAGCTTCGAGATGCGCTGGCGGCTGAGAATGACGGGCTGAAGAAATACATTTGCGAGGAGTGCTATGTGGAGAACGTCAGGACTGGACATCATTCCTGTGCTGGTCATGGCATGCCTTCTACCCCGGCCACCGACGCCTACCTGGCTGAAGTACGCGCTCAGGGCGTGGAGTTGTTTGCCCGGGAGATGCACGCAGATATCAGCGAGGCCGATGCTATCGAGTTCGCCGCCCAACTTCGCAAAGGAGCATCAGCATGAGCAGATCTAAATCATCAGACGTGCATGATCTGTTAAGCGCTTATCAAAAACAAGCTCGTAAGATTCCACCGAAGGGTGTTTATGCCTCAAGGCAGCGTCAGGTTGAGGTGAACGCGGCGCACGTACGCAAGTTAATGCGCAAGCGTCGGCGGTCAGTCGGCAAGTCAAACAAGCTCGGCTATCGCCTGACGGCGGAAATGCGCGTAGCACTGATTTGCGATATGAATTTTTGGGCGCTGGTATGCAGATCGAATCGGACTAATGCTCGCCAGGATGCCAACACCGCAGAACTGGTAGCCGCTGGCATCCTCGTCAGCATCAACGGGGAGGGCTGATATGGCTAAGTCACCAATGAAACTCATGCTGCGCGCATGGAACAAAGAGCTGAAAAACCCAGAATGGGGCATGGGTAACCGCAAGCACCGGAAAGCCTGCGCTCGTGATTTTGCAGGAGCCAGCATTGAAACCGATGCTGATATCCCGAATCAGGCCGAGGCAGATGACCGCCTGGCGGAAGAACTCACTTACTGGGAGGACTAACCCATGACCAAATTCACCAAAGAGCAGTTAATCGCACGCGTTAAGCAAGCCACGGCAATCAACCGCCGACGCATCAACGCCAACCCTGACGCCACCGGTCTGGTGATGGATAACGAGCTGTTCGCTATCGCACTCGCAGCACTGACTGCTAGGCCATTCATGTACGGCATTGCTGACCCTGACGGGGTACCGCATTTTGATGAAGAGTGCGTAGGCAGCGATGCGGGGATACTACAGGATAATGTTGATTGTCTGAACGATGAGGCGTGCGGTGGCGACGGGCCACGCGGCGTAGAGAGTGATGAGTACCGGGTAGTCGCACTGTATCGCCTGCCGGAGACTGAATAATGCAATTCACCAAAGAGCAGTTGATCAATCAGGCTCGTGAAGAAGTTGCTTTCTGGCGCGAGCGTGACGAGCTAATTCCGTCTCAGCAAACAGCTATACGCCTGCGCCTGGCTGAAATGGCGCTGGCATCGCTGAGGGCTGAGCCGGTGGCAATTGTTGAGCCTAGCGATTATGTGACGGCGGCACAGCTTGTTGGTGAGTGTCCAGCCAGGAAAGCGGTGCATGAGCTTTACGAAGGGGCTTTGCGGATTGGTGACAAGCTCTATCGCCATGCCCCGCCAGCGCCGGTAGTGCCGGATGGTTATGCACTGGTGCCGATCATTCCAACTGAGGACATGATTATTAACGGCTTTGAGGCAGAGCTACGAGAAGAATTTCGTGACCCGGAAGCGTTGGAAACATACGAAAAAATGAGCGGCTGCGAGCTGGCGGCGCACCGGACTAAGTTATGCTGGGCTGCAATGATTGCTGCGGCGCCACAGCAGGAGAGAAAAACATGAACCACTTAATGATCGACCTTGAAACGATGGGCAATAAGCCTACCGCACCCATCATCGCGATCGGGGCCGTACTGTTCGAGCCCTCTACCGGTGAGTTGGGTCTCGAGTATTACGCCGTTGTGGATCTGGAATCATCCATGGTTCGGGATGCAGCAGCTGACCCCAGCACCATTCTCTGGTGGATGAAGCAGAGCGCCGAGGCGCGGGCAGAAATCACTAGCGATAAACGCGTGAATATCACCAACGCGCTGGGCGGGCTGAGACGACTTATTGAAGAAAACTGCGTACCGGATCACCTGCAGGTCTGGGGTAACGGGGCGACATTCGACAATGTGATCACCCGGGCCTCGTTTGAACGTCATGGCCTTTTCTGCCCATGGAAATTCTGGAATGACCGCGACGTTCGAACAATCGTAGAGCTGGGCCGCGCTGTTGGGTATAACCCGCGCTATGAGATTCCCTTCGAGGGTGATATGCATAACGCGCTGGCGGATGCACGGCACCAGGCCAAGTATGTTTCGGCAATATGGCAACGGCTATCCCCGATCGCCAACGATAATATTGCCTAAGATAAACGCCCGGGTGCAGCCGGGCTAGTGGAGAAAACTATGCTGAACCTCGATTGTGTCCCTATCTCAACTTATTGCAGAGAAACTGGCGAGACTCTCGATGCCATCAATAAACGCGTTCAACGTGGTGTATGGAGGGAGGGAGTTCAGGTGCTGAAGGTGGAAGGCGTTAAGGAGAGATGGATTGATCTAAGTGAGGTAGCTAAATGGGCAAGACAGAGTCGCCTAAACTCCCGCGCGGCGTGACCATCAGGAAGCACAGCCAGGGTGAAACCATAAATATCACGTTCACTTATAAAGGGGTGAAATGTAGAGAACCCCTTTCAAATTTAGATGTGAGCGTCAAAAACTTGAAATACGCCGAGCGGACCCTCGGCGAAATTCATAACCAAATCGAGCGTGGAACATTCGTTTATGCAGAATATTTCCCGCGATCTGCACGGTTAAAATTATTTGGCAATGCGGCCGCTGGAAAGACAGTAAAAATGTACCTGGACGAATACCTTAACATCTGTGAAACGCGAAAACTTTCGCCGTCCACCATCGGCGGTTATAAAAAATGTCGTAGCGCGCTGGTAGCCCTTCACTCACTACCTGCAAGCGAGCTTACACCGGCTGCAATGAAGGCGTGGATCCAGAGCCGCACCACTACGCTGAAGACAATTCGCAACCAACTTTCTTTCTTGCGATCAGCGCTTGATGAGGCTGTAACAGATGGCGTCCTCCAACTCAACCCGGTATCCCTGGTCACGGCATCCCGGTATCAAAGCGACAAATCGACTGCTGACAGCGATTATATTGTCGATCCGCTTTCACCAGCAGAGGTGGATGCCCTCCTCTCCTCTGCCACAAATAAGCAGTGGGGCAACCTGTTTATGTTCGCGATCCAGACAGGTTTACGCAGCTCGGAGTTATGCGCGCTGCGCTGGCGCGATATAGATTTCATCGGGAAGACGGCGCACGTTCAGAACGCGAGTGTAGTAGGGGTTATTAAGGGGACTAAAACAAAGGCAGGAACGCGCAAGGTGGAACTTAACGATGCGGCGATGGCTGTGCTGGCGAATCAGAAAACCTTCACCTTTATGAAAGACGCCACGATATTCGAGGATCCGAAAACGAATAAGCCGTGGGCCAGCGCGGACGCAATCCGCAAAAAAGCCTGGGTTCCGACATTACGTAAAGCGGGTATCAGATACCGTAACCCATACCAGACCAGGCATACTTTCGCGACACGCCACATCAGCCAGGGCGCCAACCTTTTCTGGCTCGCCGGACAGATGGGTCATAAGGGGCCAGAGATGCTCTTCAGGCATTACGGATCTTATTTGAAAGAATACGACGGGAACACTGAGCGAAGACCACTCCTTGCCAGCGGCGGGACGCGAAAGGAGCCGTAAAGGAGCCGCGGCAAATTTCGCGAGTAATTAAGCTTTTTTTATTAGTCAGTTACGAAATTTCGGACACGGGTTCAACTCCCGCCAGCTCCACCAAAATTCTTTGTTGATGGTCACCAGAGCCTGATACAAAGTCCTGAAAGCCCGCAATGCGGGCTTTTTTGTTTCTACCGTCCCTCTATTTCAGTACTCCAACCTTACCTACGTCCCTTAACGGAACCCTTAAGGCTCTACCGCCGTCAGGTAATCCAGCCGCAGCGGCTCCGCCAGCAACTCATCCATCTGCAGGGTAAAGGCCTGGAAATGGGGCAGCGCAATGTGAGCCTCTAACGCCTCCTGGCCTCGCCAGGCTTCCCGGACGTAAAAACAGTCCGGCGTATCGCGCAGCTGAAACAGCTGATATTCAACGTTGCCCGGTTCCTGACGGGTCGGCAGCAGCAGCGCCTGTAAGGCCGTCTTCAGCGCGTCACGCTTGCCGGGTTTCGCCTTCAGAACCGCTATAAGCGAGATAATGTCAGAGGAGGCCATCTCAGAACCCCTCCAGTACAATCTTCCCGACCGCACGCCCGGTCTCGAGCTGCGCATGGGCCTTCTGCACATTCGCCGCCGTAATCGCCCCGTAATGCTCACCCAGCGTCGTGGTAAGCACCTGCTCGTCAATGAGATTTGCCACACGGGTCAGCAGCTGGTGCTGGGCAATCATATCGGCGGTTTCAAACATGGACCGTGTGAACATAAACTCCCAGTGCAGGGAGATGCTCTTCGCCTTCAGCGGACGGGCGTCCAGCGTATCGGGATCGTCGATCAGCGCCAGTTTGCCCTGCGGCGCTAGCGCCTTAATAATCTCATCATAGTGCGCTGCGGTATGGGTCAGGCTGGCGACATGAGTGACCTCTTTGATGCCCGCGGCGGCTAATTCTTCTGACAGTGGCTTGCTGTGATCGATAACGTGATGCGCCCCCGCTTCCCGCACCCACTGCTGGCTTTCCGGGCGTGACGCCGTACCTACCACAGTCATTTTCGTCAGCTTGCGCGCCAACTGCACCAGGATGGACCCCACCCCGCCCGCCGCGCCGACAACCAGCAGCGTGTCGCCTTCATTACCCTGCTCCTGAATGCCCAGGCGATCGAACAACATCTCCCATGCGGTGATAGCGGTTAACGGCATCGCGGCAGCGGAGGCGTTATCCAGGGTTTTAGGCTTCAGGGCAACAATGCGCTCGTCCACCAGTTGAAACTCGCTGTTGCTGCCCGGCCGTCCCAGCGCACCGGCATACCAGACTTCATCCCCGGGCGCGAAAAGCGTTACCGCCTCGCCCACCGCGGCCACCACGCCAACAGCATCCCAGCCGAGAACGCGCGGCGTATCGCCGGTAAAACCGGCGCGGACCTTGGTATCTACCGGGTTTACGGAGATGGCTTTCACTTCAATCAGCAGATCGTGTCCTGTCGCTTGCGGCTGCGGCAATTCGATATCCTGCAGGAACGCGATGTTGTCAGGGGCAGAACGGGTAATGGCAATGGCTTTCATAATCTCTCCGTCGTTTATCGTGTGTGTCGCAATAATGTGATGGTAAAGCGTAGCTATGACGGGAAAAATAGCCTCGCGACGATAAGACTTGTACTCGGGAGATGAAAATGGCCCGACTTGAAGATGGGATACTGTCCGCGCGGGGCACGCCTGACAAGTCATGAAGATGACGCGTGATGTGAAGTTCAGTCAGCGCGCGATAATGCCGTTTGGGCTCATTCTGACGCCCTCAGTAATGCGTCCCGATACCACTGACAGATATGCTCCAGCCGGGTGATGGCGGAACCGACCGTCACGGCCCATGCCCCATGTTCAATGGCCTGCGCCGCCAGTTCCGGCGAGTTGTAACGCCCCTCGGCCACCACCCGGCATCCGGCCTGACTCAGGCTCGATACCAGCGCCAGATCCGGGGCAGTGGGCGTCACCTCTGAGGTGTAGCCCGACAGCGTGGTGCCGATCAGCTCAACCCCAAGCTGGTAGCAATACAGCCCGTCCTCCTGCGAGGAGCAGTCTGCCATTGCCGTCAGCTGATGGTGACGGATGCGGGCAAGCAGAGCGTCAATCGGTACCGGGCGCGGGCGCTGCGTACCGTCAAAAGCAATAATGCTGGCCCCCGCTTCTGCCAGAACATCCACATCCTCCAGCCAGGGCGTAATGCGTACCGGAGAGTCGGGCAGATCGCGTTTCACAATGCCAATTATCGGCACGCTCACCACGGCACGCACCGCCCGCAGGTTTTTAATACCTTCAATGCGCAGCGCTACGGCTCCCGCCTGCTCCGCCGCCAGCGCCATGGCCGCGACAATCTCCGGCTTATCCAGCGGGCTGTGCGGTACCGGCTGACACGATACGATAAGCCCGCTCTGGGCTTTGACTTTTGCATCCAGTTCTTCAAGGAACGACATAACCCCTCCGTTAAGATATTCAGATTGCCCCGGGTATCTGGCAAGCCGGTTCGCTCTTTTACCCGCGATGCGGGGAAGGATCCTGCTAACCCTTGCCGACGCGCTTCCCTGTTTCTACGCTTATTCTCACGCAGGGCAACACCCCTCTTACACCAAACAAGCCTGCGCGCTGATGCGTTAACTTGCAACCTGTGAAAGGGAGAGCCCCCAATGCTGCGCCGCATTCTTCTGCTGGTCTTCACGCTCGCTTGCCCGTCGCTTTACGCCGCCCCCGTCGTTTATGCCATCGACACGCAGAAGACCGCCATCAAGCTGTCGTGGCGCGCCTTCGGCGGCATACCCTCCTGGGCGCATCTCCAGGGGGTGACGGGGACGGTCACGCTGAACCCGGACAATGAATTTGACGATCGCATCCGGGTGTCGGTGCCGGTCGCCACGCTTCAGGCCTCCAACAATCTGCTCACCTGGCAGTTGAAAAGCGATATGTTTTTTGACGCCGCCCGCTATCCCACGATCACCTTTACCAGCACCCGGGTGGTGAAGGTTAAGGACGATCATTACCGCGCGTTCGGCACTCTCACCGTCCGGGATCTCAGCCGCCCGGTGATCCTCGAAGCCACGCTCGATCGTCTGCCTGGCGAGGCGATCGCGCTGCATGCCACCACCGCCATCTCCCGTTCCGCGTACAAGATGGATCGCTTTGCGCTGGTGGTGGACGATCGCATCGCCATTGCCATTGAGATCCAGGCGATGCGGCGTCAGTAATTTTTTGACCTGAGGAAATAATATTTATTAATAATTGCCCCGGTAAAAAATCCCGCCTGTTCTATACTGCCTTTCTGAAAATAATAAACACGTAAAAAAATAGTACGAATGTCGTAGGGCATTTCCTGAAAGGCGTTATCCAAGAGAGAAAAAACCATACCTTTGTATTATTCAAAAATTCAGCAACGCTTCTATTACCCGTTGCAAAAATAGCATGAACAGAGTGTTATCGCGCCCTCACATTTAATAAATAAAAAGCTAATCGAGCACTGAAATTTGTGATCTCTCGCATTCTCCGATTCATTACCTGCACTAACACAAGTCAACAAAACATAATAAAACCGCAATAAAACAGCAAGTTAAGCAATGAACCTGCCAATTACTCACTTGTTAATTGGGTTTCAGCGCAGTTTAGCAATCGGCTATACTTTATTTCACCGCTTCGTCATTTGCGCTTTTGGTTCTTTCTGACTATATCCTTTAATGCACTTATAAAAAGCCAGCAATATAAATAACAGGGATGGCAATCATCACGCCTGCGCAAAAACAAAAAAGTCGCAGAAAAACTATTACAGCAGGACATTATTTCTGACAAATAGTGTCTCCTTCGGGACGCTTAAAATCTGCTGAAAGAAAAACGATTTTTACACACAGCATTCATTACACTCTGTTGGGAGTCATACAAATGAGTAAATTCACTGTTATCTCCAGACTGACGCATCAACAAACAGTCGCAGAAGGTAACCAGATCATTCTGGGCGAGGATTCCGTTGTTGAGCTCGATGCAGGCAGGGGCGATATTGCCAGTTATTCCCGCAGCAATAACGATTTGCTGGTCAGGATGACCAACGGCGAAACCGTGACGCTGAAGAACTACTACGTCAACGATCATCAGCTGGTACTGAATGAAAACGGCGCGCTGTGGTGGATTGAAGATCCGCTGGCGGTTGAGCGTTACCAGTCGATCCCGTCAACCGACGCGTTGATTGCCGGTAACGTCAGCAGCTCATCGGGTGATACCCCTATCTGGCCGTGGGTGCTGGGTGGCGTGGCCGCAGCGGGGGGCATTGCGCTGGCAGCAGGCGGTGGTGGCGGCGGCGGTGGGGGCGGTGACGATCGCATCGATCCGGGTCCGGTAGCGCAGGATACCACGCCGCCCGACGCGCCCACTAACCTGCATTTCGCCAACGGTAACACCCAGCTGCTCGGCAGCGCCGAAGCCAACAGCATGGTAACCATCACCGATGCCAGCGGTAACGTGGTGGGCAAAGCCAAAGCCAACGGCAATGGCGAATTTACCGTCGAGCTGGGGGTGCCCTACACCAACGGCGAGACCCTGACGGCCACAGCCGCCGACAGCTCCGGCAACGTCAGCCCGCCCACCAGCCTTACCGCTGCGGATACCACCCCGCCAGATGCGCCCATGATTATTATCGCTGACGACAATGCCGGCAGCCTGACCGGGGCGCTGAACAGCGATCAGACCACCGACGATCCGCGCCCGGTCTTTAGCGGCAGCGGCGAGGCCGGTTCGACCATCACGGTGTATGATAACGGGAAGAACATCGGCAGCACGGTAGTGAACAGTGACGGTAGCTGGACGTTTACCCCAACCGCCGATCTCGCTAACGGCTTGCATCAGATCACCACCAGCGCCACCGACCCGGCAGGCAATACCAGCCCGGACTCTCCCGCGTTCAACCTCACCATCGATACCATCGCTCCGAATGCGCCGGTGCTACAGGTGATGGATGAGGTGGGCAACATCCAGGGATTCATCACCTCCGGGGGGTTTACCGATGACAACCAACCGGTGCTGAGCGGCACGGGCGATCCCGGCAGCACCATTACCCTCTACCACAACGATCTGCTGGTGGCGGAGATCATCGTCGCGGATAACGGCTCCTGGAGCTACCAGCTTGCCGAGCCGCTGACGGAAGGACTACAGACCTTTACCCTGACGGAGACGGATGTTGCGGGCAATCTGAGCCCCTCTTCCACGCCGTTTGAATTTACCGTCGACCGCACGCCGCCTGCCGCGCCGAGTGGCCTCGCCATCAATGCCACTGGCACTATCCTCACCGGTAGCGCCGAGCCCAACTCGACGGTTACGGTCACCAACGACGTGGGTGACAGCCTGGGTGAGGCCATCGCGGACGTCAACGGGGCATTTTCGCTGACCCTGACCACCCCGCAGACCAATGGCGAAACCCTGAGCGCCGTGGCTACTGACCGGGCGGGTAACGAAGGTCCGGCCTCTTCGCTGCCTGTGCCGGACATCACCCCGCCAGCGGCACCGACAGCCCTCACCGTCGCCGCGACGGGTGACAGCGTGAGCGGTGAAGCGGAAGTGGATGCCCGTATCTCGGTACGCGATGCCACGGGCCAGGAGATAGGTACCGGCACCGTGGGTGCCGACGGCAAATTCACCGTCAATATCGCCCCAAACCAGCTCAACGGCGAAGTGCTGACGGTCTACGCCTTCGATACCGCCCAAAACCCGAGCCAGCCGGCGCAGGCCACCGCCCTTGACTCCACGCCACCGGCGCCACCTGCAGAGCTGGATGTCTCCGATAATGGCCTGGCGCTCACCGGCACGGCGGAAGTGGGCAGCACCGTGGTCATCATGGAAGGGACCACTAAACTCGGCGAGCTGACTGTCGGCGAATCGGGCAGCTTCTCCTTCACGCTGCCCACCGCCAAGCTGAACGGGGAGATCATGAGTCTTACCGCCACCGATAAGGCGGGCAACACCAGCGCCCCCAGTACGGTAGAAGCCGACGACACGACCCCACCGGCCACACCGCTCATCACCAACGTGGTGGATAACGTACCGGATACCATCGGCACCATCGCGAGCGGCTCGTTAAGCGACGACCGCACGCCGCTCATCTCCGGCACCGGTGAGATCGGCACCAAAATTTATGTCTACAGCGAGCAGATGCAGATCGGCTTTACGGAGGTCGATTCAGCGGGTAACTGGTCGTTCCAGGTGCCCGCCAGTCTGACCGATGGGCTCCACTCCCTGACCGCCGATGCGGTTGACCGCCGCGGCAATCACAGCCTGATCTCCGAAACCTGGACGATTGACGTCGACCCGCTGGCCCCGAACCCACCGACGACATCAGTGGCAACCGCGGCGTTTGCCCAGAGCGAGGAGCCGATGGTGAGCACCCTGAGCGCCAGCACCACCGGCGAGACGCTGATTTACAACGTGCTCAGCGATAATGGCGGAGAACACGTCAGCAACTTCTCGCTGGCGCAGGGCGATAAAATCGACATCAGCCAGCTGCTGGTGGGCTGGAATGGCGATGGCAACACGCTGGGGGATTATCTCCATGTCGCCAGCAACAGCGATGGCAGCACGACAGTCACGCTCGACCGGGATGGTGCAGGCACCAGCTTTGCCCCGGCCACGCTGGTGACGCTCGATAACGTGCAGACCACCTACGAGGAGCTGGTGAACCAGAATCATATTATCACCGGTTAACTCAACCCCGCCGGGTGGCGGCTACGCCTAACCCGGCCTACAAAACCAAAAACCCAAAAACGACAACAGCAATGAAAAAGTCAAATAAAATAAATAGCTTACAGCAACTACCGTGTCCGGCTGAAAATCGCTGAGGCGTTGACCGCAGGCCGGGGCGAGGCGCAAGGATGCGCCGAGAGGGCGTGACCTACATGGATGTAGGATCACGCCCGACCCGATAGCCGAAGGGAATAAGCCGAAGGCACCGCGAAGCGGCGATTTTCTTGCCGGGAGCCGGGATTGTTAAGGGGGCGGCGATAGCCCCCTTAACACGTTCACTGGTGACGTGGTTTACAGAAAAGCAGAGAAAGTAAGGTGAACGTAACCCCTACCTTCGCCACATATACTCCCCAAAAAAGAAAATAATGTGACCTCCCCCACCCTAATAACATTTCTACCAAATAACCTGGTTGCCTTAACTTATACGCTCATCTAAATAGCACAACTCTTTATTAATTCAACCCACATCCGGCAATATTAAAAATCTCTTCAAATATATCATATTCAATATCAACTTTACTCCCGCTTAATTATTTACACAGCCACGCTAAAATACCCCCATAAAAAAACGCCCCCTTACCAAATATCCCTATCTCATTAAATTAAAAACAAAAACCCGTACTTGCGCCTCGTTTAACCACCGCCCGCAAGCCGCGCCACGCCTGATCCCGATATTTTCACCTCACAGAAAGCGATATTTTAAATAAGGCTAATCAACTATTAACTCACGCTTAATTTGCACTTCTGGTACTTTCTGGCTATATCAAATTCAGTCAATCACAAATTCTTACCATTATTAAAGACAAGGATTTTACCACCCAAAATATATTCCCAACCGCATTATCTCTTGAGTAACAAAGGCTAAATGTCGCTGCCACCATCGCTATATCGGCAGCTTTTAATCACTTTTAAATAATTACCCAGGGTCATTGTTTGAAATAAACAATTCCCCTTTGGGTGGCGCTTAATCTGCTGAAAAGAAATGGTAAAAACTGCACGCCATTTCTCTGCACTCTGCCGGGAGTAATACACATGAGTAAAATCACTGTCATCTCCAAACTGACGCACGTTGAATCAGTAACAGACGGGTCTCAGGTGACGCTGAAGGATTCCTCCATTGTAAAAATCAACGCTGATCGGGCCGACATTCTCGAGTACAACCGCAGCGGGAATGACCTGATCGTTAAGCTGACCGACGGCGAAACCATTACCGTTAAAAACTTCTTCGTCAGCGGCGATAACGGTATCAGCCAACTGGTGCTGGAAGAGGACAACGGTGCGCTGTGGTGGATTGCTGATCCGATGGCAGCAGAGCACTACCAGTCGATAGCCTCCATTGATGCCCTGCTGGCAGGAACCACAACCGCCTCCGCGGGCGAAGCGGCGATCTGGCCGTGGGCACTGGGCGGAGTGGCGGTCGCAGGGGGCATTGCGCTGGCCGCTGGTGGCGGTGGCGGCGGTGGTGGTGGCGGAAGTAATGGCGACGGTGACGGCGGCATTGATAACGGCGGGGGCAGCGACAACGGTGGTGGGAGCAACAATGGCGGTGGCAGCGATAACGGCGGTGGCAGCGACAACGGCGGCAACCCCACCCTGCCGGGCAGCCCGAACGACACTACCCCGCCGGGCGCACCCGCCAACCTCCGATTCTCAGCAGATGGCACCCAGCTTAGCGGGAGCGCCGAACCCAACAGCACCCTCACCGTTACCGATGCCAACGGCAACGTCATCGGTCGGGGCCAGGCCAACGGCAACGGCGAGTTCACCGTCGATCTCGGCAAGCCTTACACCAACGGGGAAACCCTGACCGTCACGCCAACCGACGGCGCAGGCAACGTCGGCCCGGGCACCCCGGTGACCGCCGCAGATACCACCCCACCTGCTGCGCCAGTTGTCGCCAGCGTGGTCGATGACGTGGGCAACGTAACGGGGTCACTCACCAGCGGCCAGACCACCGATGACGCCCGCCCTACCTTTAACGGCAGCGGTGAACCCGGCACCACCATCACGATTTACGACAACGGCAACGCCATCGGCACCGCGCCGGTCAACAGCGACGGTAGCTGGACCTTCACCCCGGCCAGCGCGCTGGGCGAAGGGGCGCATCAGATCACCACCCGGGCCACCGACGGCGCGGGCAACACCGGACCGGCCTCCCCGGCCTTCAGCTTTACCGTGGATACCGTCGCGCCGAATGCGCCATCCGGCGTGACGGTGAATGACACCACCGGCACGATACAGGGGGTCATTGCCGCCGGGCAGACCACCGACGCCAACCGTCCTTCCCTGAACGGTAGCGGTGAAGCGGGCAGCACCATCCGGATTTATGATAACGGCCAGCTCGTGGGCGAGACCGTTGTCGGCACAGACGGCACCTGGAGCTTTACTCCGGAGACGCCCCTTGCCGACGGGCCACACTCCCTCACCCTGACGGAAACGGATCTCACCGGCAACACCAGCGCCCCCTCCGAGCCGTTTGCTTTTACTGTCGATAGTACGCCACCGGACCAGCCGACCATCGACCAGATCCCTTACGGCACCCAGGTCATAGGCACCGCCGAGCCAGGCAGCACCGTCACCATCTACAACGCGTCCGGGGAGTCGATTGGCAGCGCCACAGCCAACGCTCGCGGCCAGTTCAGCATTACCCTCACTGAAACGCAGGCCGTGGGGGATGGCATCCGCGCGGTAGCTTCCGATGCCGCCGGAAACCAGAGCCGGCCAGCTACCGCCGTAATCAGCGATATCACCCCGCCTGACGCGCCAACCGATCTTCAAATCTCCCTGGACGGAGCCACCGTCACCGGTAAGGCGGAAGCGGGCAGCACCGTGACCATCCGCGATGGCGACGACGTGATTGGCGCAGGCCCGGCGGACGCTGACGGCAACTTCACCATTATTCTCACCACCCCGCGGCTGAACGGTGAGAACCTGGCGGTTACCGCCACCGATGCCGCGGGCAATACCGGGCCGGAAAGCAGCGTTACCGCCCCGGACGTCACCCCACCCGAGGCGCCGGTTATCGTAAGCGTGGTGGATGACATGGACGACATCACCGGCGTGGTCAATGACGGGCAGGTCACCAATGACCGCCAACCGCTCATCACTGGCACCGGTGAGCCGGGCGCCACCATTTACATCTATAACGGCGACGAGGAGGTCGGTTCTGCCAACGTGAACGCAGACGGCACCTGGTCTACCAACGTCACGCTGGGCGCGGACGGCGGCTACGTCCTGCGCGCGGAAGCGGTGGACAGTGAAGGCAACCGCAGCGTCCCGTCCAACACCTGGAGCATTATTCTCGATGCCACCGCGCCGGGTACGCCTGCCATCGTCCAGGTGATCAACGATCTGCCTGACTCCGCTGGCGTGATCGATAACAACAGCGCCACCAACGACAACCGCCCTACCCTCTACGGCACCGGTGAAGCCGGGTCGACCATCACTATTCTGGTGGATGGCGTGGAGGTGGGCACCGCGCTGGTGGGCGGAGGCGGCGAGTGGAACTTCACCCCGACGACAGCGCTTGAAGATGGGGAGCACGCCATCACGGTGGTGGCGAAAGATACCGCCGGGAATAACAGCGCCGCCTCCGACGCCTTTACGCTGACCGTTGATACCACCGCCCCCGCCGCCCCGGTCATTACCCGGGTGGCAGATAACACCGACAGCGTGCAGGGTGATGTGGGCAACAACGTGCCCACCGATGAAACCCGTCCGGTGTTCTACGGCACCGGCCCGGCGAACGCGCAGATCGCCCTCTATGAAGGCACCACTCTGCTGGGCACCACCACCAATGCGCAAGGCGAATGGAGCCTGCAAGTGACCGCCCCGCTGGGGAATGGCACTCACACCATTACCGCCACCGTCAGCGATGCGCTGGGCAACACCGCCACCTCTGAGAGCTTTAACCTGGTGGTGGATACCCTCGCGCCGGACACCCCGGCGCTACCGGAGATCACCGTCAATCCTGAAGGCGGCGAGGAAGCGATCCTCACCTCCGGCGGCAGCACCCGCGACACCACCCCAACCCTGAGCGGTACCGGTACGGAAGGCGACATCGTCACCATCTACGACGGCACTACCAAAATCGGCGAAACCACCGTCCAGCCAGACGGGAGCTGGAGCTGGACCCCGCCGGAGGGACTGCCTAACGGCACCTACGATCTCAGCCTGACCGTAACCAACAAAGATGGCGCGGGCAACGAGAGCGCCCCGTCGCAGCCGGTGAGCATTACCATAGATACCGACGCGCCGGATCAGCCCGCCGCCCCGGTTATTACCGATAACGTCAGCGAAATTACCGGCCCGGTTGGCAACAACGGCGCCACCAACGATACCCGTCCGGTACTGAGCGGCACGGGCACGCCAGATGACACCATCAGCATCTACGACCTGACCGCCACGGGCAACGTCAAGGTGGGTGAAGCGGTGGTCGACATCAACGGCAACTGGGGCTGGCGACCTGATGACGAGCTGGCCCAGGGGCAGCACAGCTTCACCGTGACCGCCACCGACGAAGCGGGTAACGTCTCGGCGATCTCAAACACCATCACCGTGACCGTCGACAGCGAGGTACCGGCGATCCCGGTTATCAGCAGCGTGGATGAAAACCTCCCGGCGGGCGGCAGCAGCAACGACAATACCCCGACCGTCACCGGCACCGGCGAAAACGGCACCACCGTGATCCTTTACAGCAACGGCGTGGAGGTGGGACGCAGCCTGGTCACTGACGGCAGCTGGAGCATCACCACTCCGGAACTGCGAGATGGCCCGACTACCCTGACCGTGGCGGCGGTGGATGCTGCCGGGAACGTCAGCGGCGCGGGCAACGATTTTGCCTTCACCATCGACACCCAACCGCCAGGTAACCCACAGCTGCTTGACATCTCTGACAGCACCCTGGCGGGTGGCCAGCTTTACGCCAACAGCAGCACCCCGACCCTGCGCGGCAGCGGGGAACCGCTCAGCACCATCACCGTCGTTATCGACGGCAACGCCGTGGGCGAGGTGCAGACCGATGCCGAAGGCCAGTGGACGCTGCCGCTGCCGGAAGGCACCACGCTGAGCGATGCCAGCCATACCATCACCGTGGTGGCGCGCGACGCGGCGGGTAACACCAGCGAAAGCACGCCGGTTAACCTGATCGTTGATACCCAGGCACCGGGTGTGCCGGTGGTGACCGGGATTGTCTCCGGCGGTACGCCGCTGAACGGTACCGCCGAAGCGGGTTCCATTATTACCGTGACCGGCCCGGGCAACGTTGTGCTGGGCACCGGGGTCACTAACGCCCAGGGTCAGTTCTCCATCGCCCTGACCCCGCCGCAAAGCGACGAGGTCACCCTGAGCCTGACCGCCAGCGACGTGGCAGGCAACACCAGCCAGCCGGGATCGTATAACGTTCCGGCTACGCCAGCGCTGCCGGAGGTGCCGGCCATCAACGAGATTGTTGATGACAACGGTACCGGCGGCAACGTTAAAGGCGGCAGCTCTAACGACACCACGCCAACCCTCACCGGCACCGCCATCCCGGGCAGCGAGGTGACAATCTATCTCGACGGCAGCACCACGCCGCTGGGCACCGTCACCGCCGACGTCACCACCGGCGCCTGGTCGTTCCCGATCGAAACCGCCCTGGATGAGGGCAGCCATAGCTTCAGCGTCACCGCCACCGTTGACGGCCAGACCAGTGGCCTGTCGCCGGAGGCGACGGTCAATATCGATATCACCCCGCCGTCCGTCCCGGCGTTCGGTAGCGTGGTGGACGACGTGGGCCCGGTTTCGGGCGCCATCGTCAGCGGCAGACCGACCAACGATGACCTGCCGACCTTTAACGGCACGGCGACGCCGGGCGACGTCATTACCCTCTATGCAGGCGACACTGTGCTCGGTACGGCAACGGTGGGCAACACCGGGGCCTGGAGCATTACCCTTGCCCAGCCGCTGGATGATGACACCTACAGCCTGACCCTCAGCGCCACCGATCCGGCGGGCAACGAAAGTCCGCGCTCGGCACCGTTCACGCTGGTGGTGGATACCAGCGCGGGCGAAGTGCTTATCACCGGCGCTAACGACAATGTCGATCCGGTCAGCGGCAACGTGGCTAACGGCGGCAGCACCAACGACAACACCCCTACCCTCTCGGGCACAGCACAGGCGGGCAGCAGCGTGGCGATCTACGATGGCATTACGCTGCTGGGTACCGTCACCGCCAGCGCCACGGGCGCCTGGAGCTTCACCCCCACCCGCGTGCTGGCGGAAGGTCAGCACAGCTTTACCGCAGTCGCTACCGACAGCGCGGGTAACGTCAGCCCGGTATCTGGTACTTACACGCTGTTCGTGGACATGACCCCACCGGCCACCCCGGTGATTGTCAGCATCAATGATAATGTGGAGGGCAGCACCGGCCCGCTGACCAACGGCCAGGTCACCAACGACACCCGCCCGGAACTGACCGGGACCGGCGTGGCGGGCAGCACCGTGCATATTCTGGATAACGGCGTGGAGATCGGCACCGCCTTCGTTAGCGAAAGCGGCAACTGGAGCTTTATCCCTGGGACCGATCTGACGCAGGGCTCGCACGATCTGCGCGTCAGCGCCACCGATGCCGCAGGCAACCTCTCAGGCACCTCGCCAGCCTTTACGCTGAACGTGGATACCACCGCCCCGCTGGCGCCGGTGGTGATCACCGTGGCGGATGATGTCGGCGCGGAGATCACCACGCTGGAAAGCGGCGAAACCACCAACGACACCCGTCCAACCTTTACCGGCAGCGGCGAAGTGGGTGCCACGATCCGTATCCTTGTTGACGATCAGGAGATCGGCACCGCGGTGGTTAACGCCGCGGGTAACTGGACCTTCACGCCCGATCAGCCCCTGGAAGAGGGCACCCGCAGCATTCGCTTTACCGCCACTGACGTCGCCGGAAATACCGGGGATGCCAGCGAGCCGTTTGTTCTGACGGTGGACACACAGGCCCCAACGGCACCGACCCTCACCGCCATCAGCGATAACGTCGGAACGATCCAGAACCCGATCACCACCTCCGGCCAGACCACCGACGACACCACCCCGACCCTGAGCGGCAGGGCTGAAGCCAATGCCACGGTGGATATTTATGACAACGGCGCACTGATCGATACCGTGCAGGCTAACGAAGCGGGTGACTGGACATACACCCCAGACCAGGCGCTCAACAACGGCAGCCACACCTTTACCACCCGCGCCACCGACGCGGCGGGCAACGTCAGCGAGCTCTCGCCGGGCTTCACCCTGATTGTCGATACCCTTAAACCGGTTGCGCCGGTGATCGCCCTGGCCCAGGATGACATCGCCCCGGGCACCGGTGCGCTCGCCAGCGGAAGCAGCACCAACGACACTCTCCCGGTGCTCACCGGCACCAGCGAGCCGAATGCCCGGGTGCAGATCTTTGAAGGCGAAACCCTGGTGGGTGAAGGCGTGGCGGATGCGCAAGGAAACTGGACGGCCACGCTCACCGAGCCACTCAGCGACGCTCAGCACAGCTTCACGGCGGTAGCCATTGATGCCGCGGGCAACGCCAGCGATCCGTCCGTCGCCTTCACCCTGACCGTCGATACCCAGCCGCCAGCAGCGCCGGTGCTGGTTTCGGTCACTGATGATGTCGGCGACGGAGGCATCCTCGACAACGCCCAGCTGACCAACGATGCGAACCCGACGCTGCGCGGCACGGCAGAGGCGGGCACCACGGTGAACATTTACGATGGCGCCACCCTGCTTGGCACCGCGCTCGTCGGGGCCGACAACGCCTGGATCTTTACCCCGCAGAGCCCACTGGGCGACGGTCTGCACACCCTGACGGTGACCGCCACCGACGCGGCGGGCAACGTCAGCCCGCCGACCAGCGGATTTGTCATCAACGTGGATACCATCGCGCCGCCAGCGCCTGCCATCGTCTCGGTTGTGGATGACATCGGTTCGGTACAGGGGCCTGTTCTCAACGGCAACCCGACCAACGATACCCGTCCGACCCTCAACGGCACCGCCGAAGCGGGGGCCATCGTGCGTATTTACGACGGCGACACCCTGGTGGGCGAGACGATCGCTAACGCCGAGGGCCAGTGGACCCTGGCGCAGACCACCACCACTCTCAACGACGGGGTGCATAACTTCACCGCCACTGCCACCGACACTGCGGGCAACCTCAGCGCGAGGTCACCGGTCACGTCGATCACCGTTGACACTATCGCCCCGGGTGCGCCGGGCAGCTTCACCGTGCTCAACAACGGCAACACCCTCACCGGCCAGGGCGAAGCGGGCAGCACCATCACCGTGCGCGATGGCGACACGGTGATTGGCACCGGGGTCGTTGACGAGACCGGCAACTTCTCCCTCACCCTCACCACGCCAAAACAGAACGGGGAACTGCTGACGGTGACAGCAACCGACCGGGCCGGGAACACCGGCGCGGAAGGCCAGATCGTCGCCCCGGACACCACGCCGCCTGCCGTTCCGGCGATCACCGACGTGGTGGACAACGTGAGTGCGTATACCGGCACCGTCAACGACGGGCAGACCACCAATGACAACACGCCGCTGGTGCGCGGCACCGGCGTTGCCAACACCACCATCCTGCTCTACAGCGGCACGGATCTGGTTGGCACCACCCAGGTCAGCGCAGAGGGAACCTGGGAGATCCAGCTGACGGCACCGCTGCCTGATGGCGGCCATGTCCTGACCGCGCAGTCGGCGGACGCCGCGGGCAATAACAGCGCGCCGTCCAACAGCTGGAGCATCGTAGTGGATGCCACCGCCCCGGACGCGCCGGTTATCACCCAGGCGATCAACGATCTCTCCGGCAGCCCGGTTGCCATCAACAATAACGGCGCCACTAACGACAACCAGCCAACCCTGAGCGGTACCGGGGAGGCGGGCACCACCCTCAGCATTCGGGTGGATGGCGAGGAAGTGGGCACTGTCCAGGTAGGCGCGGGGGGTGAATGGACCTTCACACCGCCGGAGGCGCTCGGCGAGGGGCTGCGCGTGATCACCGTGGTGGCGACCGATGCCGCCGGTAACACCGGTGAGCCCTCCGCAGCCTTTAACATCACTGTCGATACCGTACCGCCAGCCGCACCGGTCATCACCCTGGCCGTGGACAACACTGGCAGCGTCACCGGCGACGTGCTCAGCGACCAGCCGACCGATGAGAATCTGCCGCTGATCCGCGGAACGGGTCCGGCGAACGCACAGATTAACCTCTATGACGGCACCACCCTGCTGGGCACCGCCACCACCAGCGCGACGGGAGCATGGAGCGTACAGCTCACCACGCAGCTGGGGAACGGCACCCACGCCCTGACCGCCACGGTGATCGATGCAGCAGGCAACACCGCCACCTCCGACACCTTTAACCTGGTGGTGGATAACGTGCCGCCTGCTACGCCGGAGATTCCGGCTATCACCGTCAACCCGGACGGCAGCGGCGAGACCCCGCTTACCGGCGGGGGCAGCACCCGTGATACCACCCCAACCCTGAGCGGGACCGGGAATGAGGGGGATCTCGTCACCATTTATAACGGTACCACCCCTATCGGTGAAACCACCATGCAGCCGGACGGGACCTGGACCTGGACGCCGCCTGCGGATCTGCCTAACGGCACCTACGATCTGAGCCTGACCGTGACCAACAGCGACGGCGCGGGCAACGAGAGTGCGCCATCCCAGCCGGTAAGCATCACCATCGATACCGAAGCGCCAGAGACACCAGCGCTGCCGGTGGTGACGGATAACGTCAGCGATATTACTGGCCCGGTAGCCAACAACGGCGCCACCAACGATACCCGTCCGGTGCTGAGCGGCACAGGCACGCCGGACGACATCATCACCATCTATGACGAGACCCTCAACGGAAACAATCCGGTGGGCGAAGTGGTGGTCGACATCAACGGCAACTGGACGTGGCGTCCGGACCTGCCGCTGACGGAGGGCACCCACAGCTTCACCCTGACCGCCACCGACCCGGCGGGCAACGCATCGCCGGTATCTGGCAGCATGACCGTCACCGTTGACAGCGTCGTGCCAGCGATCCCAACTATCGGCATCGTGGATGACAACGTCGGTCCGGTCATCGGCAACATTGCGGCGGGGGGCAGCAGCAACGACAATACCCCAACCGTCACCGGTACCGGAGAGAACGGCACCACGGTGATTCTCTACAGCAACGGCATTGAGGTGGGACGCGGCCAGGTCACTGACGGCATCTGGACCATCACCACTTCGGAACTGCGAGATGGCCCCACCACCCTGACCGTGGCGGCGGTGGATGCTGCCGGGAACGTCAGCGCGGCGGGGAGCGACTTCGCCTTCACCATTGACACCCTCCCTCCTGCCATCCCGCAGCTGCTGGCGATCTCCGACAGTACCCTGGCAGGCGGCCAGCTCTACGCCAACAGCAGCACCCCGACCCTGAGCGGGACCGGGGAGCCGCTCAGCATCATCACCGTCTCTGTTGACGGACAACCGCTGGGCGAGGTGCAGACCGACGCCCAGGGCCAGTGGACGCTGCCGATCCCCGACGGCACCCCGCTCTCCGATGCCCCGCACACCTTTACCGTGGTGGCGCGGGATGCGGCGGGCAACACCAGCGAAAGCACGCCGGTTAACCTGATCGTTGATACCCAGGCGCCGGGTGCGCCGGTAGTCACCGGGATTGTCTCCGGCGGTACGCCGCTGACCGGTACCGCCGAAGCGGGTTCCATCATTACGGTGACCGGCCCGGGCAACGTGGTGCTGGGCACCGGGATCACCAACGCCCAGGGGCAGTTCTCCGTCGCCCTGACCCCGCCGCAAAGCGACGCGGTCACCCTGAGCCTGACCGCCAGCGACGTGGCGGGCAACACCAGCCTGCCGGGATCGTATGACGTTCCGGCTACGCCAGCGCTGCCAGACGTGCCGGTTATCGACGCCATCGTGGATGACAACGGCACCGGCGGCAGCATCAACGTCAAGGGCCTGAGCTCCAACGACGCTACGCCAACCCTTACCGGCACGGCGATCCCGGGCAGCGTGGTGACCGTTTATCTCGACGGCAGCACCACGCCGCTGGGCACCGTCACCGCTGACGCCACCACCGGGGCCTGGACGTTGCCGGTTGCCACCGCCTTGAGCGAAGGCAGCCACAGCTTCAGCGTCACCGCCACCGTCGACGGCCAGACCAGCGGCCAGTCGCCGGAAGCGACGGTGAATATCGACCTCACCCCGCCTGCGGCACCTGCTCTGGGCACGCTGGTGGATAACGTCGGCACCGTCACCGGTTCAGTGGTTAGCGGTAACCCGACCAACGACAACCAGCCAACCCTGAACGGCACGGCGACGCCGGGGGATGTGATCACCATTTATGCCGGTGATACCGTGCTCGGCACCGTACCGGTGAGCGCAACCGGAGCCTGGAGCTTCACCCCCGCCGAGCCGCTGGCGGATGGCACCTATACCCTGCTCCTCACCGCCACCGATCCGGCGGGCAACCAGAGCCTGCCGTCGGCACCGTTCTCGCTGGTGGTAGATACGGTGGTAGCACCACCGATTATTACCGGGGCGAATGATGACGTCGGGCCGGTGACCGGCAACGTGGCCAGCGGCGGTAGCACCAACGACAACACCCCGACCCTGACGGGCACCGCGGAAGCGGGCAGCAGCGTCTCCCTCTATGAAGGCACCCGCCTGCTCGGCACCGTGGTCGCCAACGCCAGCGGGATCTGGAGCTTCACTCCGACGGTGGTGCTGGCGGAGGGCCAACACAGCTTTACCGCCATTGCCACCGACCTGGCGGGCAACGTCAGCGCGGCGTCCGGGGCTTACACTCTGACCGTGGACATGACGCCGCCAGCGACGCCAGTCCTGGTGAGCGTTAACGATGACGTGGCGGGCAATACCGGCGTGCTGGTAAGCGGCCAGATTACCAACGACGCGCGTCCGGAACTGACCGGGACCGGCGTGGCGGGCAGCACCGTGCGCATTCTGGATAACGGCCAGCAGATCGGCACCGCGCTGGTAGACGACAGCGGCAACTGGCGCTTTACCCCGGACACCGATCTGGCCCAGGGGCCGCACGAGCTGCGCGTCAGCGCCACCGATGCCGCAGGCAACGTCTCGGGCACCTCTCCGGCCTTCTCCCTGAACGTCGACACCGTCGCGCCGCTGGCACCGGTGCTGGCAAACGTGGTGGATGACGTCGGGACCCTTACCGGCACGGTAAACAACGGCGGCATCACCAACGATACCCGCCCAACCTTTAACGGCACCGGTGAAGCGGGCTCGATTGTCAGTATCCTTGTGGATGGAGAAGCGGTCGGCACCGCGGTGGTTAACGCCGCGGGGAACTGGACCTTTACCCCTGACACCGACCTCGCCGAGGGGCTGCGCAGCGTCACCTTCACCGCCACCGATCCGGCGGGGAACACCGGTCCTGCAAGCGCAGCCTTTACCCTGACGGTAGACACCACCGCTCCGGCAGCACCGACCATCGTGGCCGCCGCCGATAACGTGGGCAGCATCCAGACGCCGCTCACCGTTTCGGGCCAGGTGACTGACGATCCGACCCCAACCCTGTCCGGCCAGGCGGCCTCCAGCGCCACGGTGACGATCTATGACAACGGCGTGGCCCTTGGCACCGTACAGGCCAGCGCCGCCGGGGAGTGGAGCTTTACCCCGGCCACGGCGCTCGGTAACGGCAGCCACACCTTCACCGCCAGCGCCACCGACGCGGCAGGCAACCTCAGCGAGGCCTCGGCGGGCTTTACGGTGATTGTCGATACCGTCAAACCGCTCGCACCGGTGATCGCCCTGGCCCAGGATGATGTCGGCAGCATAACCGGGGCACTCCCCAGCGGGCAGCGCACCGATGACACCCTGCCGGTGCTCACCGGGACCAGCGAAGCGAACGCCCGGGTGCAGGTGTTTGAAGGCGATATCCTGCTGGGCACCGCCACCGCGGATGCCAGCGGCAACTGGTCGATTGCCCTGACCACGCCGCTCACCAACGACACGCACAACTTCACGGCGGTGGCAACGGATGCGGCGGGTAACGTCAGCGATCCGTCCAACACCTTCAGCCTGACGGTAGATACCCTGCCGCCAGCGGTGCCGGTGCTGGTCTCAGTGGTGGATGATGTCGGCACGGTGACGACCCTCACCAGCGGCCAGCTGACCAACGACGCGAGACCGACCCTCAGCGGCACCGCGGAAGCGGGCGCGACGGTGAGCATCTACGACGGCACCCTGCTGCTCGGCAGCGTGGTGGCCGATGCCAACAGCGCCTGGAGCTTTACTCCGACTACCCCGCTGGCGGATGGCCTGCACACCCTGACGGTGACCGCCACCGACGCGGTGGGCAACGTCAGCCTGCCGACCGCGGGCTTTACCGTGAATGTCGATGCCAGCGCCCCGGCTGCGCCTGTCATCACCTCGGTGGTGGATGACGTCGGCTCGATCCAGGGCCCGGTGATCAACGGTAATCCGACCAACGACAACCGTCCAACCCTCAACGGCACCGCCGAAGCGGGCGCAATAGTGCGCATCTACGACGGCACCACGCTGGTAGGCGAGGTGACGGCCAACGCCCAGGGTCAGTGGACACTGGCGCAGACCACCACCGCCCTCACCAACGGGGTGCATAACTTAACCGCCACCGCCACCGATGCGGCGGGCAACCTCAGCGCAGCGTCGCCGGTCACCGCCATCACCGTCGACACCATCGCTCCGGGGGCACCGGGCGGCTTGACTGTACTGGAGAGCGGGGGCCGGATTAACGGCACCGCCGAGGCGGGCAGCACCGTCACCATTCTCGGCACCGACAACGTGACCGTGCTGGGCACCGGCGTCGCCGACGCGTCGGGGCGCTTCAGCATCGCGCTCTCCACGCCGCAGGTGAATGCCGAACTGCTGCACCTCTTCGCCACTGACCGGGCCGGCAACGTGGGGCAGACGGTGGATCTGCGGGTGCCGTACTCGGTGATCCCGAATCCGCCGGTCATCACCAGCGTCAACGACAACGTGGGCAGCATCATTGGCAATCTGATCAACGGACAGAGCACCGACGATACCACCCCAACGCTGACCGGGACCGCGCAGCCGCTCTCCACCATCACCCTGTATGACAACAATGTGTTGTTAGCCACGGTGACCACCAACAGCGCCGGGGTCTGGACATACACCCCAACCGTGCCGCTGGGTAATGGCCCTCACGCCTTTACCGCCACCGCAGGCAATGCGGCTGGCACCAGCGCGGTAACGCCGCTGAGCTCGATTGTCGTGGATACCGTCGCCCCGGGCACGCCGCAGGGGACCTTTAACGCCGACGGCAGCGTTCTGAGCGGAACCGCCGAAGCGGGGAGCACCATCACCCTGCTGCTGAGCGATAACAGCGTGGTGACCACCACCGCTAACGCCCAGGGCAACTGGAGCTACACCTTCCTCGACAGACAGTCCGAAGGGGAGCGGATCACGCTTTCCGCCACCGATGCGGCGGGCAACACCTCCGCTACCGGCACGGTGATTGCGCCAAACCTGCCGCTGTCGGCGAGTGACAACGTGGTAGGGCTGGCCCTGACCACCAACGCCACCACCAGCACCGCCCAGTACAGCGACTACGGCGTGCAGCTGGTGGGCGGCGTCGGCAACGTGCTGTCGCTGCTGGGAGAGAACTCCGCCCAGGTGACCTTCACCGTACCGACCGGCGGTAGCGCAGATATGGAGATCAACGCCAGCGCCACGGGCATCGTGCTCTCCCTGCTCAACACCCTGGAGATCATTGTGCAGCGCTGGAACGGCAGCTCCTGGACCACCGAAGTGGATACTGGCCTGCCGCAGTTCGCCAACCTGCTGACCCTGGGTGCCAGCGGCGTGACCCTGAACCTGGCCGGTCTGCCGGGCGGGCAGTATCGCGTGGTGAGCTACAACACCAACCTGCTGGCGACCGGGTCGTACACCAGCCTGGACGTGGACGTCACCCAGACCACGGCAGGTACCCTGTCCGGCACGCTGGTGCAAAACGGTAACGTCATCACCGATATCGATCCGGTGAGCGGCAGCGACATCGCGCCAAACGGCACGGTGGTGACCAGCGTGACCAACGCCAACGGCGTCACCGTCAACGTGGCGGCGGGTGCAGCGGGCACCACCATCAACGGGCTGTACGGCACCCTGACCCTGCATACCGACGGGAGCTACACCTACACCCTGACCAATACCAGCGCCTCGGTGCTGGGCCGGACCGATACCTTCACCTATAACATCGCCGGAAAAGGGGCCACGGACGACGCCCGCCTGGTGATCACCCTGGGTGAAAACACGGTGCGCAACAGCGTGACGGCGGTGGACGACACCGCCTCCCTGACCTTCGGCACGCAGGTACAGGCCATCGACTACGGCCCGTCAAGCCAGGGCGGCTTTACCGTGGTGGGGGTTAACCTCGGCAACGTGCTGAACCTTAACCTGCTGGACGATCGTAGCGAGACCATGAAGTACAGCGTGGCGGAGGGCACCACCCGCACCATGACCATCCAGAGTAGCGTCGGCGGGGTAGCCCTGGCCTCGGTGTTTGACCTCTATATCTACAAGTTCAACCCGGCAACCCAGAGCTACGAGCGGGTACGCACCGAGGCAGGCTGGCTGCGCGCGCCGCTGCTGGGTGGCACCTCGGCACCGCTGACCCTGACCCTGCCGGCAGGGGATTACATCTTCCTGATGAACACCGTCTCGGGGATCACCGCCCTGACCGGCTACCGTCTGAACGTGCTTGAGGACCACGTTTATGCCGTCACCAGCACCACCGCCAGCACCACCGGCGACGTGCTGCAAAGTGACATCGCGCCTGCGGGCACGCTCGTCACCCAGGTGAACGGCGTTAACGTGAACGCCACCGGCACCACCCGCATCGAGGGAGAGTACGGCACGCTGCTGATCGACGCTCAGGGCAAATATACCTATACCCTGCGCGCCGGGGTGGGCGCCGACCAAATCAGCACCCCGGACAGCTTCATCTATACCGTGACGGCACCGAATGGCGATAAGGACACCGCCTCGCTGAACATCACCCCGACACCGGTGGCGCTGGATGCGGTGAACGACGTCAGCCGCGAGCTGGTGGTGGATACTACCCCGCAGGTGGCCGCCTACCGCGATGACACGGTGGGTAACGCGACGTGGAACGCCGCCCTGCTGGCATCCACCACCGGCCGTGGCAGCGGCACGTTTGTGGTGGACGCCAACACCGCCCTGCATGACATCGTGCTCCACTTTAACGTCGCCTCCCTGCTTTCGCTGGGCGGACTGAACGTAAACTGGACCATTACCGGGGGAGGGGTTACCCGAAGCGGTTCATTCAATGGCGGCCTGCTGCTAGGTGGCGTGGCGACCATTAACGTCACCGGTCTGGATCTGGACGCCGGAACCTACACCCTGAGCTATACCGGCTCCATGGGGCCGCTGGGGTTAGGCCAGATCTCCATCACGCCTTATGTCACCGGTACCACCGTCTACCTGAACAATGAGCTCACCACTGCGGGCCACACCGTCACCGGCAATATCTTCGACGGGACGGATTCCGGCGGCGTGCTGGATCAACTGCACTCGGTGGACAGCCGTCTGAGCATCACCGGCTATAACGGCACCACCACTACCCTTGATCCGTACACCACCGCCAACGCCACCGCCAACATTCAGGGCCATTACGGCGTGCTGAACATCGGAGTAGATGGTCACTACACCTACACCCTGAACAGCGGCGTCTCACTGGCCTCAATGACCACGAAGGAGACCTTTACCTACAAACTGACCGGCGATAACGGCACGACCGACACCGCCACCCTCACCATCAACATGGCACCGAAGTTCGTCAGTACGGAGCATAACGATACCTTTACCGGTAGCGCCTATGGCGACACGCTGATTTACGAAGTGCTGAACAACACGGCGGGGAACGGGACGGCAGGCAACGGCGGTAACGACCACTGGACCAACTTCTCACTGGCGCAGGGAGACAAGATCGATATCAGCGATCTGCTGGTGGGCTGGAACGGAAGTAGCGCGACGCTCGGTAATTATTTGCACGTCACAAATAGCAATGGCAATACCGTGATCTCCGTCGACCGGGACGGAGCGGCAAATATTTACACGAATACTACACTGGTAACACTGGATAACGTTCAGACAACTTATGAGGAGCTGGTTAACCAGAATCACATCATCACCGGTTAGCGCTAATAACAAGACCCGGGCGCTCGTCGCCCGGGCTTAACATTATAAAGTTGTTCAGTTTTTTTAGGGATAATGCCATGAACAAAGTACCTTGCTGGTGGCTTGGGTGCTGCCTGTTGTCTGCACAGGTCCTTGCCGCCGATTCGCCTGCGGTAATCAGTTTTGGACAATTAAATGAAAATCAGGCGCTGCCCGCTCTGGATGGACGGGTCGCCCTGCCCACCAGTCAGGCTGCCCCCGGAACCTTAACCCTCGGCGATGCGGTGACCCGCGCCGTCAACTGGCATCCCACCATTCGCGAAGCGGTGGGCAAACTTTACGAACAGATCCAGCAGGTCGATGTCGCTAAATCGAAATACTATCCGCAGATCAGCGCCGGGATAGACAACGGCTACAGCAATAACTCCAGCGATACCGGCTTCACCCCCTCGGTGGTGGTCTCCCTCTCCCAGATGCTCTATGACTTTGGCAAGGTGGCAAGCCAGGTGCGCGCCGAAGACGCGGGCGTGGTGCAACAGCAGGCCAACGTGCTGTTGAGCATCGACACTATCGCCCGGGATACCGCCATCGCGCTGGTGCAGGTGCAGATGTGGCAGCAGATGGTGGAGACCGCCGAAGAGCAGCTTGAGGCGCTCGGCGCCATTGGCAAGCTGACGCGCCAGCGTAACGACGAAGGGGCCACCTCGCTCTCGGACGTGGTGCAGACCGACGCCCGTATCGAAGGGGCGCGTTCGCAGCTGATGCAGTATCAGGCCAACCTCGACAGTGCCCGCGCCACGCTGATGAGCAACCTCGGCTGGAGCAACCTGAACGCGGTCAGCAACGCCTTCCCGGAAAAACTCGCCCGCAGCTGCGACATCAACGAGCCGGATGACCGGCTGGTGCCCGCAGTGCTGGCTTCCTGGGCGCAGGCTAACGTGGCGCAGGCGAACCTCGATTACGCCAATGCGCAGATGACCCCTACCGTCTCGCTGGAGCCGCAGGTGCGTCACTACATGAACAACCGCTACCCCGGCCACGATACGCTGGACAAAACCCAGTACAACGTCTCGGTGAACGTCGAGATGCCCATCTACCAGGGCGGCGGGCTGAGCGCCCGGCGCAACGCCGCCAGCCACGCGGTGGAAGCGGCGCAATCCAATATTCAGCGCACCCGGCTGGATGTGCGGCAAAAGCTGCTGGAGTCCAAAAGCCAGGTAATGAGCCTGATGAGCACCCTGCAGATCCAGTCCCGCCAGGAGACGCTCAGCCAGCGCACCCGCGAACTCTATCAGCAGCAGTATCTGGATCTGGGCTCCCGCCCCCTGCTGGACGTGCTGAACGCCGAGCAGGAGGTCTACCAGGCCCGCTTTACTCAGTGGCAAACCGCCGGGCAGCTTCGCCAGTTGCAAATCAACTGCCTCTATAACACCGGGCGGATGCGCAATGCCTTCGGCCTTGAAAACCACACCATTCAGTCAGTGGAGATCCAACCATGATCCGAGACGATATCCTTTATGAGGAGACACTGACGCAAGAGGCGCTGGAGCACTGGGCGCAGGCGTTTGGCTACGTCGCCACCCGCTACCGGGTGGCCTGCTCCCCCGGCGCGCTGGTGGCGGGCGCGCCCTGGCTACAGGGCAAGAGTAAAATCCCGGCGCTGACCGGGCTTGCCCGCGAGGCGGGCCTCTCCTTTCAGCTGCTCACCAACGGCCAGGAGTCCATCAACAGCTGGCGCCTGCCGGTGGTGGTGGAGCTTAATGACGGCAAGATTGGGGTGATTGAGCACTTCGACGGCGAGGATCTGCTGGATGTCTGCTTCTTTGACGGCAAGGCGCAGACCAACCGCATCTCGCTGGCGAAGATGCTGCCCGCCATTCACCAGGTGGTGGCCCTGCGCCCGTTGGCGGCGCTGAAAGACAGCCGGGTGGATGCCTATATCTCCAAATACCGCCCGGACTGGCTCTACCGGCTGGTGATGCGCGACCTGCGGCCTTATACCTACGTGATGCTGGCGGCGCTGTTCATCAACCTGCTGTCGCTGGCGGGCATTCTCTTTTCAATGCAGGTCTATGACCGGGTGATCCCGGCTCAGTCCTACCCCACCCTCTATGTGCTGACCATCGGGGTGCTGATTGCCACCCTGTTCGGCTTTATCCTGCGTATCGCCCGGTCTCACATTATGGATCTGCTGGGCAAACGGGCCGACATGCGCGTCTCGGACCGGGTGTTTGGCCACGCCCTGCGCCTGCGCAACAGCGCGGTGCCCCGCTCCACCGGCAGCTTTATCTCCCAGCTGCGCGAGCTGGAGCAAATCCGCGAGATGGTCACCTCCTCCACCATCTCTACCATCGTCGACCTGCCCTTCTTCTTCCTGTTTGTGGTGGTGCTGGCGATCATCGCCCCGTCACTCGCCTGGATCGCCCCGGTCGCGGCGGTGGTGATGGTGCTGCCGGGCCTGCTGCTGCAGAAAAAGCTGGCGGCGCTGGCGAAGCAGTCGGCCCACGAGGCGACCCTGCGTAACGCCGTGCTGGTGGAGAGCGTGCAGGGGCTGGAGGACATCAAGCTGATGCAGGCGGAGAACCGCTTCCTGCAACAGTGGAACAGCTACATTCAGATCACTGCCGAGTCGGGCCTTAAGACCCGGGAGCTGACCCAGGGCCTGATCAGCTGGGGGATGACCATTCAGAGCCTGGTCTACACCGCGGTGATTGTGGTGGGTGCCCCGATGGTGATCGAAGGCGAAATGACCACCGGTGCGGTGGTGGCCGCTTCAATGCTGGCCTCGCGGATGATCGCCCCGATGGCGACCCTGTGCGGCGTGCTGGCCCGCTGGCAGCAGGTGAAGGCCGCCAAAGAGGGGCTGGACAACATTATGCAGCTGCCCACCGAGAATCAGCGTGAAGAGACGCCGATCCGCCAGGATGTGCTGCGTGGACACTACCTGTTCGAGCAGGCGCAGTTCGCCTACGGCGGTGACGCGCAGAACCCGGCGCTGCGCATCAACCGGCTGGAGATTAAACCCGGCGAGCATGTGGCGGTGCTGGGGCGTAACGGCGCGGGCAAATCGACCCTGCTGCAGGCGATGGTGGGCAGCATGGATCTGGTGGGCGGCGAGCTGCGGCTCGACAACCTCAGTCTGCCCCATCTCGACATGGCGGATGTGCGCCGCAACGTCGGCCTGATGAGCCAGAACGCGCGGCTGTTTTACGGCACCCTGCGGGAGAACATCACCCTCGGGATGCCGCGGGCTACCGACGAGGAGATCTTTGCCGTGCTGGAGATGTGCGGCGCGGCCAGCTTTGTGCAGAAGCTGGCGAAGGGGCTGGATCACCCGATTATGGAGAACGGCGTCGGGCTCTCCGGCGGCCAGCGCCAGTCAATTTTGCTGGCGCGTATGTTCCTGCGCGATCCCAACGTCGTCCTGCTGGATGAACCCACCGCCTCGCTGGATGAGCACACCGAGCGCGAATTTATCCAACGTCTGGGCCAGTGGCTCGGCCACCGCACGCTGATTGTCGCCACCCACCGTGTACCGATGCTGGAGCTGGTGGAGCGCGTGGTGGTGCTGAAAGAGGGCATGCTGGTGATGGACGCGCCGAAAGCGCAGGCGCTGAGCAACAGCCGGATGCAGCAACCGCAGCAGGCAAATGGCCGGGAGTGGAAAAATGAAAATCAATCAGCGTGATGTTGCGGCGATGGATGACCTGGATAACGCCCTCGGCTCCGAGAGCGGCTATACCGGGGCGAGAAGCATTGTGTTATTCAGCCTGCTGCTGTTTGTCGCTGCCGGGGTGTGGGCGTGGTTCAGCATTCTCGATGAGGTCTCCACCGGCACCGGGAAGGTGATCCCCAGCTCCCGGGAGCAGGTGTTGCAGTCTCTCGACGGCGGGATCCTCGCCGAGCTGAAAGTTCACGAAGGGGATCAGGTGCAGGCCGGCCAGGTGCTGGCGCGCCTCGACCCGACCCGCTCTGAATCCAACGTCGGTGAAAGCGCCGCCCGCTACCGCGCGTCGCTGGCCTCCAGCGCCCGTCTGCGTGCGGAGGTAAACGATCTGCCCCTCACCTTTCCGCCGGAGCTGGCGAAATGGACCGATCTGATCGCCGCCGAAACCCGGCTCTACAACTCCCGCCGCGAGCAGCTGGAAGACTCCCGGCGCGAGCTGCGCCAGGCGTTGGATCTGGTGAATAAGGAGCTTGCGATCACCCAGCGGCTGTTGAAAACCGGCGCCGCCAGCCACGTCGAGGCGCTGCGCCTGCAACGCCAGAAGAGCGATCTTGAGCTGAAGCTCACCGACCTGCGCTCGCAGTACTATGTTCAGGCCCGGGAGGCGCTCTCTAAATCGAACGCCGAAGTGGATATGCTCTCGGCGGTGCTGAAAGGGCGTGAAGACTCGGTGACCCGCCTGACGATGACCTCGCCGGTGCGCGGCATTGTGAAGAACATCAAGGTGACCACCATCGGCGGCGTTATTCCCCCGAACGGCGAAGTGATGGAGATTGTGCCGGTGGACGATCACCTGCTGATTGAAACCCGCCTGTCGCCACGGGATATCGCCTTTATCCACCCCGGCCAGAAGGCGCTGGTGAAGATCACCGCCTACGATTACGCCATCTACGGCGGGCTGGATGGCGTGGTGGAGACCATCTCCCCGGACACCATTCAGGATGAAGCCAAACCGGAGGTCTTCTACTACCGGGTGTTTATCCGCACCAGCCAGGATTACCTGGTGAACAAAGCGGGCAGGCACTTCTCGATTGTGCCGGGGATGATTGCCACGGTGGATATCAAGACCGGCGAGAAATCGGTGATGGATTATATGATCAAGCCGTTTAACCGGGCGAAAGAGGCACTAAGGGAGCGGTAGCAAGAGCGCCGGGTGGCGGCTGCGCCTTGCCCGGCCTACCAAACCGGCACACGCTTGTAGGCCGGGCAAGCGAAGCGCCGCCCGGCAAACAGGTCGCACCGGTGCAAACCCACCAGGCAATACTCTCAACGAAACATTAACGGCAAGGTTTCGCCAAGCTGCTGCGGTCGGGATGCGCCTGATGCTGAAGGGTGTTCGATAAAATCAGGGTGATGAATAGCATTGTTTGTCGCCAGATTAAGGGCGCAGTGCATTTCATACAGCAGCCTTTCCTGTTCAGGGCCGCTGCTGCTGGCCAACTGCTGCGTGTAGCCTTTCACCTGAAGCAAATTTTCCGTCATGCGCAGATTCGCCAGCTTGCACGCCTCAGCGTGCTGACTGGCAGACTTCAGCTGCCCCCGGCTCTCCTCCAGCGCCGTTTCAAGTTTATCCACCTCATTGGTCAGCCGGGAAACCATCATAAAGAGGATGGCGACCCCGGCGATGACAGGAACAATTAACCACCATGACACAAACATGTGAGTCACCCTGCAAGATAATTAGCGTAGTTACATTCTTATTAGCAGCCTGACTTAGAGCAATAATAGGAAATCATTAGAATTGCCCGTACCTCTTTACTCTTTCATTGCGGATTGCCAGTAAAGGGGCGTGCCGAAAAACTCTACGTAGTAGTCAATCACCGCCCTGACGTTCAGCGGTGGGTGGCGCGCATTGGGGTAAATTGCCGAGATGTTCTGCGGCTCGGTATTAATGGCGGCCTCATGGTCCGGCAGCAGTTTTACCAGCTCCCCGCTGCGGAACCGGTCGCCGATAAGCCAGTCCGGAAAGAGCACCATCCCCATCCCGCCCAGCGCCGAGGTCAGCAGGGTTTCCGCGTTATTGGACGATAACAGCGGCGACACGGGATAGTGGACCCACGCCCCGCCAGGCGCGCGCAGCAGCCAGCGGTTGGGGCCGGACGAACCGCGGTAGACAAGACATTTATGCCGGGTTATGTCGTCGGGCACCTCGGGCGCACCATATTTGCACAGATAGGCCGGAGAGGCGGCGAGGTGATAAAACTGCGGCCCGAAAACCCGGGCGTGAAAAGAGGAGTCGGTCAGCATACCGATGCGAAAGATCAGGTCGGCGGCATCCCGATGGGGATCGATATAGTCGTCCGTCAGCGTCAGCTCGATGCTAAGACAGGGGTAGCGTTCCATCAGGCCGGGAAGACCCGGCGCGATATGCCGCTGACCGAAAAAGACGGGAGCGTTGATGCGCAGCAGACCAGAGGGCTCCTGCTTGCGCGCATCCAGCTCCCGGCGCGCCTCCTCAAGATTACCGAGCATCAGGCGGGCATAGCGGATAAAAAGGTGACCACTTTCCGTGGGAATAATTGCCCGCGTGTTGCGGTAAAAAAGCTGCTGACCGAGCGCATCCTCAAGCTGATGGATGACCCGCGAAACCTGCGAAGCGGAAATTCCCTCCCGGCGTGCCACCACCGAAAAATTCTGGGATTCATAGACCTCTTTAAAGGTTTGCAGCCAGCGAAGGCTGATTGTGGCGGGGTCGCGCATTAATGCATTTCCTGCACAGGTGTTTCTTACATTATGGCATTTTTCTCACGGATGTTCAGGCGTACGCTTCCCCGCCTTGAAAACGGAGAAGAGTAACTATGCAGCTGATATTGATTTTACTGGTTATTGCCGGGGGGATGGGACTGTCCGTCGAGGCAGGGCTACTGGGGCCGCTCGGCGGTGAGGTAGGTGATTTATGGGCCACGTTCAGCGTGTTTGGCGTCGGTGCCGCCCTGACCTTTTTGCTGATGCTCTTTTTCAGCCCACGCAACAGCCCGTCGTTTTTTTCACAGCCTTCATGGCAGCTGCTGGGCGGCGTTCTCGGCCCGGTCTACGTCATTATTCTCACCGTGGTGACGCCCGCCATCGGTATCGCCATGACGATGATTGGCATCCTTGCCGGTCAGGTCTTTAAAAGCCTGATCATCGATCACTACGGCCTGCTGGGCACGCCGCACCGCAAAATTGACACTAAACGCATCATCGCGCTGATTTTTATCATTGCCGCGCTGGTTCTGGTTGCACAGGGGTAAGACGATGACATTGATTATGATTATTCTGGCGGTGATTGGCGGCGCGACGCTGAGCATTCAGGCTGCCATTAACGGCCAGCTGGGCAGCAAGGTGGGCGTATTCAAAAGCGCGTTCCTGACCTTTTCCGTCGGCGCGCTGATCACCGCCCTGCTGATCTTCTTCTTTGAACCGCGCCATGCCGTCAGCCTGCTGGATGTGCCCAAATGGCAGCTGCTGGGGGCGATGTTTGGCGTGCCGTACATCGTCATTATGGTGCTGGCCGTACAGCGTATCGGTACGGCGGTGGCCACGGTGGCGGTGATTTTCGGCCAGCTGACCATGAGCATGCTGATCGACAATTTTGGCTGGCTGGGGAACGACGCCATACCCTTTTCGATGACGCGCCTGGGCGCTGTCCTCTGTCTCGGGATCGCACTCTGGTTCATCTACTCCAGCAGCACGCAAAAGTCAGATGAAAAGGCGCCTGCAGAAACGCGGAGTTAAGCTGGCTTCGGTGAGGGGAGGCGCAAGCAGGTGTTTTTGCCTTTCAGGTCATTTATAGTACTTCCCCTCATCCCGTAGCCATTAACACCATGAAAACCGATAATAAACGCGTTCGTGCTTATCATTTTTCCCCCTTTCGCCATCTTTTTGCCGCACGTTTTCTTACCGTTCTGGGCAACGGTATCGCCCCCATCGCGCTGGCATTTGCGGTGCTGGATATTGGCGGCTCGGCCTCTGATTTAGGTATCGTCGTGGCCTCCCGCTCGATTTTTAACGTGCTGTTTCTGTTGCTGGGCGGAGTATTAGCGGACCGCTACTCCCGCAGCCGGGTGCTCGTCTCCTCGTCGGTGGTGGCCGCCATCTCGCAGGCTATCGTGGCGTGGTCGGTGCTGGACGGGTCCGCCACGGTACTCAGCCTGACCCTGCTTGGCGCGGTAAACGGTGCCGCCGCGGGCATCACCCTTCCCGCCTCTTCTGCCCTCGTTCCCCAGACGGTCCCCGGTAAAAGCCTGCGCGAAGCCAACGCCTTCATTCAGCTGGGGGTATACAGCGGGACAGTCATCGGCGCGTCGCTGGGCGGCGTTCTGACAGGCGCCGTCGGACCGGGCTGGGGGCTTGCCATTGATGCCCTGGGGTTCGCCGCCGCCGCCCCCCTCTACCTGATGATTCGCGTGACCGCCCTCGAAGCCGGGCCTTCTAAAAGCAACATGCTGCAGGATTTAAAGGCGGGGTGGCAGGAGTTCGCCAGCCGGGCCTGGGTGTGGTCGATCGTCGTGCAGTTCACCATTATTAACGCCGCTTTTAGCGGGGTAATGATGGTGCTCGGGCCGGTGATTGCGGATACCTCTTTTGGCCGGGCGCAGTGGGGGATTATTGTGGCGTGCCAGAGCATTGGCCTCATCGTGGGCTCCTCCCTTGCCCTGCGCTGGCGACCGCGCCGGGATCTCTTTATCGGCGTGATGCTGGTGTCATGCTGCGCCCTGCCCATCTTTATGCTGAGCCTGCTCCCCTCCACGCCCTGGCTGATTGCCGCGTTCTTTATTGCCGGGGTGACCTTTGGCCTCTTTGGGGTGGCCTGGGCCCAGTCCCTGCAAACGCATATCCCGCAGGATAAGCTGGCGCGCGTCTATGCCTACGATGCGGTGGGATCGTTTGTGGCGATCCCCTTCGGCGAGCTTATCGCCGGGCCGCTGGCCAACCAGTATGGCACCAGCAACGTGCTGCTGGTGGCGGCCTGTGCCGTGGTTCTCGCCACGGTAGCCGCCAGCCTGGTGCCAGCCATCAGACGACTCGATAACACATCACAGCTTAAATCGCATACGTAATGGGTTATCATCCGCCTCCCTCTGGTTTCTGCGGTCAGACTGATGTCAGTGATTATCGATAATTTTATTGCCCCGCCCTGCCATGAGGCGATAGAGACGCTCTGGCAGGACGACCATCTGGTGCTGATCAATAAACCCAGCGGGCTACTCAGCCTGTCGGGGAAAAATCCGCAAAACCTCGATTCGGTGCATTACCGGCTGGTGCAGACCTTTCCGGGTTGCACGCTGGTGCATCGCCTCGATTTTGGCACCTCCGGGCTGATGGTGATTGCCCGCAATAAGGCGATCAATGCCGCCCTCTGCCAGCAGTTCAGCCAGCGCAGCGTAACCAAGATCTACACCGCTCTGCTCTGCGGGCATCTGGCCGATGATGAAGGGGTGATAGACGCTCCCATAGCCAAAGATCCGGCGCTGTTCCCGCGGATGTCGATTTGCGCTATCAACGGCAAGCCCGCCCGCTCCCGCTATCGGGTGGTAGAGCGCGGGTATTATCAGGGAGATGTGCCGGTCACGCGGATAGAACTGACGCCGGAAACCGGGCGCACCCACCAGCTGCGCATTCACTGCCAGCAGCTGGGCCACCCGATTTTAGGCTGCGACCTGTATGGCGGAGTGCAGATGCCCGGCACCGAACGCACGCCGCGCCTGATGCTGCACGCCAGCGAGCTGCGGTTTGCGCATCCGGTCAGCGGGGAGCCTGTCCATATCCGCCATGCCAGCCCGTTTTGATCGTGCCATTTTGCCACGCGGCTCTCTGTCAGTTCAGCCCCACGCCTGGTTCTGAATCACCACCCGGTACCCGTTGTCATCCACGAATGTGCGCCCATTGACCTCCCAGTAGGGGTTAAACGAACTTACCTGGGTAAAACCCGCGCTGCGCATTCGCCCGCAGGCCGCTTCCCATTCCGCTTTATCGGGATAATAGAGAACGATCAGATCCTCGTTCGTTTGCAGAGGGTGAACGGGATGGTGGTGACACACGGTAAATTCGATGTGCCAGGGTAAATCTTCCCGCCCTAACATGATCCCGCTGAAACCCTGATGATCGCTAAAGTCCGCAATCTTTTTCAGTCCTAACCCCTGGCTGTACATCAGGAAAGCGCTGTCGAGGTTTATGACAGGTCTGGCAATACGCATATGGGTGAACATCCGGGCTCCTGTGGGCTACTGGTTTATCATGCCGCCTCAGTCTACCTGCCGTTGCGTTTGCCATTTTCCTCTCAGTGCGTTCCGACATAACGGCGACACGCCTGATGTTGCATCGCGCCACCGGGCGGTCCGGGTGATTTGCAGCGGAATGGGGATATCCGGGTAATCCAGAACGATGAGCCCTCTCACCCCGCCTGCTGCACCCACCGGTGCCGACAAATAGACCCGCACGTAGCGTACAAACTTGCCGACAAAGACCCCGGCGAACAGCCCGCCGGTAATGATGGCGAAGGCGCTTGCACCGGGGCGTTGCAGGGTCTCGGGCGCAATGGCGCTGATCGCTCCCAGCACATATTTCACCGTAAAGGTCAGCATCATAATGGGCAGTGCCGAGTAGTCCGCCGAACGGTAAATGCTGCGCGGGGCGGCAGCCCGGCTTACTATCGCCCCTTTGATCAGGATATAGCCCATTGCCGCGCCGCTGAGTAGACCTGCCAGCCACAGGGAGCCGGTAGCGAGCGTGAGCGTGCGAAAGACCAGCAGGTCGTAGATATCCCAGATCAGAAACAGGGCCGGAACGATAGCGAGCTTTTCCAGCGCAACGGTGGCGGGCTTACGCGCCCGGATGCCTCTGCTTATCAAAAACAGCAGAATCAGATAGACCCAGACGGGGGTATGGATCAGGACACCAGAGATGAAATCAAGCATAGGGTTCACCTTCGCCTCCGGGGTGACACCGCGTCACCGTTCCGGTTGAGTATTGCCTGGAGTACGCGATCCACCATCATACTTTGTCAGGTTCTTTTATTTGCCCTTCGCTTACTCTTTTTGAAGTAGTAATTCCGGTGAGTAACTGGAATCCATACATAATATACGTAAACAATTTGTTATATTATTTAACAACCGACAATAACGTCCATAAATAATATAAAAATCAATTAAGATTAATCCCACGTACAATATTTTTATATGCGCTATAAGCGAGCCACCTTAAGTGTAAACTTACGTAAAGAGCCCCACCACGTCTGGACTCGCCCGTTTCAGCGAAACACAAAACAAGCGATAAAGCAGAACGCCCGGAAGGTCGTTTGTTTACATTACCTTGGCGAAACTTATTTGTGAAACAAGCGGAGCGATATATTCAGTTAAATCTTAAAACATAAGATAATTTATTTTCAAAACCACATTTGACTCTTCGGAACTAGGGGCTAAATTTAATCCTGAACGACAACGGATACGAATAAAAACGTATCTTACTGACATAAACGATGTAAATGAGGAAACATAATATGGCAGAGCAACGTGGTGGTTCAGGTAATTTCGCACAGGATCGTGAAAAGGCCTCTGAAGCAGGGAAAAAAGGCGGTCAGCAGAGCGGTGGTAATTTCAAAAACGATCCGCAGCGCGCTTCCGAAGCAGGTAAAAAGGGCGGTCAGCATAGCCATGGTGGCGGACGCAAGTCTGACAACTCTTAATTCATCTCATTATTAAAGCCTGTTCTTCACTTTAATGGGTAACCTCTGCGGGTCCGCGGGCTCGCAGAATTTTTATAGCACTGGAGAAAAAGTATGAATATGAAAAGTATAGAGGATGTATTTATTCATTTGTTATCCGATACCTATAGTGCAGAAAAACAGCTTACTCGTGCGCTGGCTAAATTATCCCGCGAAGCCGCCAGCCCTGATCTGAGCGCTGCGTTTAAAGCGCACCTGGAAGAAACCCATGGCCAGATTGAGCGTATCGATCAGCTCATCGAGAAAACGCCAAATATTAAATTGAAAAGAATGAAATGCGTGGCGATGGAAGGGTTAATTGAAGAAGCCAATGAAGTCCTTGAAAGCACAGAAAAAAATGAAGTCCGCGATGCAGCATTAATCGCTGCGGCGCAAAAAGTCGAACACTATGAAATTGCCAGCTACGGCACGCTCGCTACCCTGGCGGAGCAATTAGGGTATACCCAGGCAGTCAAATTATTAGCCGAGACGCTGGAAGAAGAGAAATCCACCGATCTTAAACTGACCGATTTGGCAGTCGGTAATATTAATCAGAAAGCAGAAAAGTAAGCCTGAAATAACCGAACCCGAGGACGAAAATATGAATCACGTAGAACACTACCATGACTGGCTACGCGATGCTCACGCCATGGAAAAGCAAGCGGAATCCATGCTCGAATCAATGGCGAGCCGTATCGATAATTATCCTGATGTCCGCGCCCGTATTGAGCAGCATCTTACTGAAACCAAACAGCAAATAAATGTCCTGGAAGAGATCCTCGACCGTAACGATATTTCCCGCTCAATGTTGAAAGATTCCATGAGCAAAATGATGGCGTTCGGCCAGTCTGTCGGCGGCATTATGACCTCGGATGAAATCGTAAAAGGCTCTATTAGCGGCTACGTTTTCGAGCAGTTCGAAATCGCCTGCTATACCTCCCTGCTGGCCGCAGCGCGAAAAGCTGGAGACGTGGCCTCGATTCCTGCGATTGAATCGATCCTCGCGGAAGAGCAGCGCATGGCCGACTGGCTGATCCAGCATATTCCTGACACGACTGAGCAGTTCCTGCTGCGTTCAGATGCCGACGGTGTCGAAGCGAAAAAATAACCATGGAGTGAGCGTATGTTTCGACACGTAAAACAATTGCAATATACCGTCCGCGTTGCCGAGCCGAATCCCGGCCTGGCAAACCTGCTGCTTGAACAGTTTGGCGGCCCTCAGGGCGAGCTGGCGGCCGCCTGCCGTTACTTCACCCAGGGGCTGGGCGATGATGATGCAGGCCGCAGAGAGATGCTGATGGATATCGCGACCGAAGAGCTCAGCCACCTTGAGATCATCGGTACGCTGGTAGGCATGCTGAACAAAGGCGCCAAAGGCGAACTGGCAGAAGGCACCGAAAGCGAAGCGGAACTCTACCGCTCCCTGACGCAAAACGGTAACGACAGCCATATCACCTCCCTGCTGTACGGCGGTGGACCACCGCTGACCAACTCTGCAGGCGTGCCATGGACTGCGGCGTATATCGACACCATCGGGGAAGCCACCGCCGATTTGCGCTCCAACATCGCGGCGGAAGCGCGTGCCAAGATCATCTATGAACGCCTGATCAACGTCACTGACGATCCGGGAGTAAAAGATGCCCTTGCGTTCCTGATGACCCGTGAAGCCGCACACCAGCTCTCGTTTGAGAAGGCGTTGCAGTCGATTCGCAATAATTTCCCACCAGGGAAACTACCGCCAATCGAACAATACGCAACCACCTACTACAATATGTCTGCAGGTGATGATCTTCGCGGCAGCTGGAACAGCGATGAAAACTTTGAGTACGTTGCCGATCCGCAACCCGCCGTTGATGGCGGCGATGGCAGCGCCGAGGTTACGCTCACGAAAGAGCAGGCCGCACTACTCAAAGCGATGGCGAGCCGCACCGAGTCGGATCCAACAGCCGATCCGCTCACTGGCGCTGAGCTGGGTGCCGGTAAAAATAAACCGTAACCCCGCCCGCAACAACAGCCGTACCACGATGCCCCGTTCTATACGGGGCTTTTCGCTGACAGGGGAAGAGTACGATGTTCGAACTCGATGCGTTTTATCTCGCCAGGCTTCAGTTTGCCTTCACTGTCTCATTTCATATTATCTTCCCGGCGTTAACCATCGGCCTTGCCAGCTATCTGGTGGTACTGGAGGGGATGTGGCTGAGAACGAAAAATGATGTCTGGCGCTCGCTCTATCATTTCTGGTTAAAAATCTTCGCCGTTAACTTCGGCATGGGCGTGGTCTCCGGGCTGGTGATGGCTTACCAGTTTGGCACCAACTGGAGTGGCTTTTCGCAGTTTGCCGGCAGCATCACCGGCCCCCTGCTCACTTATGAAGTGCTCACCGCCTTCTTCCTCGAAGCGGGTTTTCTTGGGGTCATGCTGTTTGGCTGGAACAAGGTTGGGCCTGGCCTGCACTTCTTTGCCACCTGTATGGTGGCGCTGGGGACGCTGATGTCCACCTTCTGGATCCTCGCCTCCAACAGCTGGATGCACACGCCGCAGGGCTTTAGCATCGAGAACGGCCAGGTCATCCCCGAGGACTGGTTCGCCATCATCTTTAACCCCTCTTTCCCCTATCGTCTGATCCACATGTCCATCGCCGCCTTCCTGAGCAGCGCCCTGTTTGTTGGTGCCTCCGGCGCATGGCATCTGCTGCGCGGTAACGACAGCCCGGCGGTGCGCAAAATGTTCTCAATGGCGCTGTGGATGGCGCTGCTGGTGGCACCGATTCAGGCCTTTGTCGGGGATATGCACGGCCTGAACACCCTCGAACATCAGCCGGCAAAAATTGCCGCCATCGAAGGGCACTGGGAAAATCCCCCTGGCGAAGCGACGCCGCTGCTGCTGTTTGGTGTGCCCGATATGGAAGAGGAGCGCACCAAGTATGGGCTGGAGATCCCGGCGCTTGGCAGCCTGATCCTCACCCACAGCCTGGATAAGCAGGTCCCGGCGCTGAAAGATTTCCCGAAAGATGAGCGCCCTAACTCGCTCATCGTCTTCTGGTCGTTCCGCGTGATGGTGGGCCTGGGGCTGCTGATGATCCTGATGGGGGTTATCAGCCTTTGGTTGCGCCATCGCCGTCGGCTCTATCACTCTCGCCCGTTCCACCGCTTTGCCCTGAGTATGGGGCCAGCGGGTGTAGTCGCGATCCTCGCTGGCTGGGTCACGACCGAGGTGGGCCGCCAGCCGTGGGTCGTATATGGCTATCTGCGCACCATTGACGCGGTGTCGCTGCACAGCACCCTGCAAATGAGCATCAGCCTGCTGGCGTTTATCGTTGTTTACTGCTCGGTATTTGGCGTGGGGTTAGTCTACCTGGTGCGGTTAATTAAGAAGGGGCCGCAGCCTACCGACAATCTCTCGATGAAGACCGACGGCAGACCCGCACGCCCGCTCTCGGCGGCAGAACCGGTTCCGGAAGAGGAGAAACTGTAATGGGCGTCGATATCTCAGTTATCTGGTTTGCCATCATCGTTTTCGCCACCCTGATGTACATCATCATGGATGGCTTCGATTTAGGTATCGGCATGCTCTTCTACTTTGAGCGCGACCCGCAGGCGCGCGACGTGATGGTAAACAGCGTCGCCCCGGTATGGGACGGAAACGAAACCTGGCTGGTGCTGGGAGGAGCCGGGCTGTTTGGCGCCTTTCCGCTGGCCTATGCGGTGGTTATCGACGCCCTTACCATCCCGCTGACCGCGATGCTGATCGGGCTCATCTTCCGCGGGGTGGCGTTCGAGTTTCGTTTTAAAGCCACGCCGTCGCACCGCGCCTTCTGGGACTACTCCTTTGCCGGGGGCTCGCTGCTGGCGACCTTCAGCCAGGGGATTGTCGTCGGGGCGATGATTAACGGCTTTGACGTTGAAGGCCGCCGCTTCGCGGGTTCGTCGCTGGACTGGCTGACCCCCTTCAACCTCTTCTGCGGACTGGGGCTGATGGTGGCCTATACCCTGCTGGGCACCACTTGGCTGATTATGAAAAGCGAAGGGGCATTACAGCGCCATATGCGGGATTTGACCCGCAAGGTGCTGCTGGCGCTGTTGGCTGTGGTGGCGGTGGTAAGTGTCTGGACCCCGCTCGGCTGGCAATATGTGGCCGACCGCTGGTTCACGTTGCCGAACTTCTTCTACTTCCTGCCGGTGCCGCTGCTGGTAGGGATCTTCGGTCTGTGGATCTGGCGACTCACCCGCGATCCGCACAGCCATACCCGGCCCTTCCTGCTGACCCTCGGGCTGATCTTTCTTGGCTTTAGCGGGCTCAGCATCAGCCTGTGGCCCAACATTATCCCGCCACGCATCACCATCTGGGACGCCGCCGCGCCGCCTTCCAGCCAGCTCTTTATGCTGGTGGGCACGCTGCTGATCATCCCGTTGATTCTGGTCTATACCGCCTGGAGCTACTACGTGTTCCGCGGCAAGGTGACTGACACCGAGGGCTACCACTAAGCGTCGCAGCATTGCCGGGTGGCGCTAATGCTTACCCGGCCTACAAATCGCCCCCAGGCCCGGCAAGCATTGCGCCGCCGGGCGGTGCGCAATAAAAAGCCGGGTGGTGGCTTCGCCTTACCCGGCCTACAAAACGATACTGCTTACCCTATTTCCGTCGGGTGATCAGTTTCCCCACCAGCAGCAGCCCCGCCAGCGCAGCGCTACCCAGCAGTACTTTCCCCGGCACGCCGGAGGTGATGGCTGTCGCCCGGGTTCTCGACTCGTCCGAAAAGCGCCCGTGGACCTGGTGCATCCCCCTGACCGGCCCGGAAAGATAATCCTGCCGCTCGGGGACGTTGAGTTCGTTGGTCATCTGCCCTTCCCACGCCTTTTTCACCATCATGCGATCCAGCAGGCCGGGGAAGAGAAACTGGCCGATAATCGCCTGCATGGTGCTGCGCCCGACCCACAGCTCCCGTACCGGGCGGCGGGTCACGTTGAAAATCGCCTCGGCGGCCACCTCCGGCTCGTAAACCGGCCCGATGGGGCGCATGGCGAAGGCAAACTTATTGCGCGCCCAGCTAAACTGCGGCGTGTTAAGGCCCGGCATCTGCACCATCGTCAGCTGGATATTGATACGCTCGTGGATAAGCTCGGTGCGTACCGCGTCGGTAAAGCCGCGGATCGCCGCCTTCGCGCCGCAGTAGGCGGACTGGAGCGGGATGGAGCGGTAAGCCAGCGCAGATCCCACCTGGATAATCTGTCCCGCATCGCGCGGGGTCATCACGGACAATGCGGCCCGGGTGCCGTTAACATAGCCCAGGTAGGTTACGTCCGTGACCCGGCGAAACTCCTCATCGCTCATGGCGCGAAACGGCGCCAGCACCCCGCACATGGCGTTGTTGATCCATACGTCAATTGCGCCGAGCTGCGTCTCGAACGCGTTAGCCGCCGCCATGATGGCCGACGCGTCCGTCACATCGGCGTTCACCGTGTGACACTTCACGCCGAAGCGTTCAATTTCGGCCCGCGCCGTCTCAAGGCTGGGGTCATCCCGGGCGATAATTCCCACGTGATAGCCCGCCTCTGCAAAACGCAGCGCCGTGGCTTTGCCCACGCCTGCCGTCGCTCCGGTGATCACCACAACGCTCATCATGCTCTCCTTAATGCAGTTGCTTTTTCCAGTGCGGGATCTGCCGCAACAGTTCAGATAGCGCGTAGCGAACCGATTTCTCAATCACATCTTCGCACTCGCCGGTGAAGTGCTGCACGGCGGTAGTGACCTCGCCGCGAAAAGACCAGCCAAACCAGACGGTGCCTGCCGGGGTGCCATCCTCACCGCCATCCGGCCCGGCATAACCGCTGATGGCGATGCTGATATCCGCGTCGGCAAGCTTCAGTGCGCCCTGCGCCATCTCGCCCACCGTCTGGCTGCTGACGGCGGTGTACTTTTCCAGAGTGGCATTGTTGACACCCAGTACCTTGTGTTTGGCTTCGTTGTTAAAGGTGACCACGCCGGTACCAAAGAACGAGGCGGTATCTTTCTCGGCGCAGAGCGCAGAGGCCAAGTTGCCGCCGGTGCAGGATTCTGCGGTAGTGAGCAGCCAGCCCAGATCGATCAGGACAGTTGATACCTGGCGGGTGAGTTCTTTGGTGGTTTTGGCCTGGTTCCAGACATTTTCATTTTCTTTCATGATGCACTCTCTTCAGGAATAATCGAAATATGACCATTACGTTCAAGTATGGCGTATTTAATTTCTTCCAGAGTGGTTATGCCGTGATTTTGCCGGGCGGAGACCAGAATGTCGTCGCAGGAGACATCGACTTTCTTTAATTTTTCGTTTTGCAGTACACCGTGCACCACCAGAATAACCGGGGAGCCGTCGATGGCCGATTCCGCACCGGATATATATTTTTTCACCATGCCAAACAGCATATCCACCACCACCAGCGTAATAATGGTGAGCATGGCGCCGGTTACGGAAAAATCATCCCCCAGCAGCGCCTGTTGCGTGGCCTCACTAATAATTAATAACAGGATCAGATCGAAGCTGGTCATTTGCAGCAGCGCCCGCCTGCCGGCGATTTTAAATACCACCAGCAAAATCAGATAAATCGCCACCGCCCTGAGTATCATTTCCATGTTGGTGCCTTAGGGATAGATAAATTGCCAGAAAGAGAGGCCCGGTTGATTATTTACCGTGACAGAGAGGTCGGTTTTGCCGGGGCGTTGTGGGGTGGTATAGAGCCAGACGGTTAAATCTTTGCGCGGTTCCTGATAAACCAACACCATCTCTCCGCCCTCACTGTACATTTCATCGGGCTGCGGCCAGATATTATCGGTTTGCATCCGTTCCATATATTCGCCGCCAATGCGCAGCGTCAGCGGCGTAGTACTCTGTTCTGGCACGCTAATTTTCAACTCAATGGGCGTTTGCAAGCGTCCAAAACGTTCATACTCCACCTGCAGGTTGCCCGGAGCGTTAGTTTTTGTCGCTTCGCTAAAATAGCCGCCCGAAAAAAGCCCCAACAGCGCAGCGACGATAATGAGTATTAACAGAACAAAACCGAAGCGGTGCGCATCGTATTCAAACTGCAGGGCAGCATGACTCTGTTTGACACCGGGCAATTCAGGGGGATTTCCTTTGGCCTTTGCCATATATCACCGCACCGTCTCGTTAATTAATATTATGCAGCCAGATGATTTTTATAGATAAATTTGATTAAGACTGTTCTTGTTTGCAAATTAAAAAATAGCAACCAGGCTTAATCTGTCAAGCAGGCTAAACCAAGGAGGTCGTATGAAATTATCCGTCGCACCCTTATTGTGTTGTCTTATAATTCCGGCCGCGTATGCCGATGATAATGGTGGACTGAAGAAAGATACTGCCCCTCCTCCACCGCACGCGCTGGATGATGGTTATCGTGGGGCGGAAGATGCCCGCATCATGACCGTGGAGCAGGCCAAAGAGATGCACGATGGGGCTACGATCTCCCTGCGCGGTAATCTCATTGAAGGTTCCGGCGGCGATAAATTTAAATTCCGCGATAAAACCGGCACTATTGATATGGTGATCCCTCAGGCGGTATTTGATGGCCGTACCGTCCAGCCCGATAATATGATCAGCATTAACGGTAGTCTGGATAAAAAATCAAATCCACCGGTGGTCCGTGTCGACCGCATTCAGAAATAACGATAAATTTCACTTAAGTTTCCCGTGGATATTCCCGGATATCCACGAGAACCCTGTGGAATATATTCTCTAAGCCTTAACCTACCAGATTTAAGGAGCCAAAAACTCGGATAATTCCGGGCTTTAGGATTAATCCCCCTTTCCTTCCCCTCGCAATACTTAAACAATTTTACACAAATTCACATTGCCTTCTTTATTGCTTACACAGCACGGATTCGCCGATGAAAGCCCGACATAATATCGCCCTGATAATGGCGACAGCCTCTGGTCTGCCTTTGATGTTCTCTGCCCACGCGGCGCCACCCGATAATCAATTTATTATTCAGCAGCAGCGCCAAAGAGCATTAGAGGAGCAATTAACCCCGCCGGTCCCCGATGTGCGCCTTTCAGAACCGTCGTCCGGTTCTGGTAACATTGCCTTCCCGACCGAAACGCCCTGTTTTCCGATTAACCGCGTCGAACTGAGCGGCGAGGAGGCCCTGCCCCACTGGCTGCCGTTGCAGCGTATCGCGGACCAGGCGCAGGGACGCTGTCTGGGCGGCAAGGGCATTAACCTGCTGATGAGCACCCTGCAGAACCGCATCGTCGACCACGGCTGGATCACCACCCGTGTGCTGGCCCCGTCGCAGGATCTGAAGAGCGGCACCCTGAAGCTGGCCATCGTGCCGGGCACTATCCGCCACGTGAAGCTGACCAAAGAGAGCGACGACTATATCCAGCTCTACAGCGCCTTTCCGGCTCACGAGGGCAACCTGCTGGATCTGCGCGATATTGAACAGGGGCTGGAAAACTTACAGCGCCTGCCAACGGTTGAGGCCAGTATGGAGCTGCTGCCGGGGAAAAAACCGGGCGAGAGCGACGTGGTCATCACCCGCAAGCAGAGCAAAATGTGGCGAATCGGCCTGTCGCTGGACGATGCCGGGACCGAAACCACCGGGCGCTACCAGGGCGGCGTGACGCTGTCGCTGGATAACCCCTTCTCGCTGAGCGATCTGCTCTATGTCTCTGCCAGTCACGATCTGAACGACAAGGGCGGCAAAGGGAGTAAAAACGTCACCGCTCACTACTCGGTGCCCTTCGGCTACTGGATGCTGGGCGTCACCGGCAGCGACTACGACTACCACCAGACCGTCGCCGGGCTGAACGAGGATTATCGCTACAGCGGTAAAAGTAAAAACCTCGACATTCAGCTCAGCCGCGTGCTGCATCGCAGCGGCTCGCAAAAAACCACCTTCTCTTACGACGTGCTGGCGCGGGAGACCCGCAACTATATCGACGACACGGAAGTGGGTGTCCAGCGCCGTCAGACCGCGGCCTGGCGCATCGGGCTGGATCATCGCCACTACATCGGCCAGGCGACGCTGGATGCGGGCATCAGCTATCAGCGCGGCACCCGCTGGTTCGGTGCCCAACCAGCGCCGGAAGAGTACTGGGGCGATGCCACTGCGCTTGGCAAAATTACCCTGCTGAGCGCCCAGCTCGACCTGCCGTTTGCCATCGGCACGCAAAACTTCCGCTACAACGTGCAGTATCTGCGCCAGATCAGCAACACGCCGCTGACGCCGCAGGATCAGTTCGCCATCGGCAACCGCTGGACGGTGCGCGGCTTTGACGGCGAACGCACCCTCAGCGCCAGCCACGGCTGGTACGTGCGTAATGATGTGGCCTGGCGCACGCCGCTGCCGAACCAGGAGTTCTATCTGGGCGCCGACTACGGCGAAGTGGGCGGTTACAGTTCCGATCTCCAGGTAGGTAAACACCTGGCGGGCGGCGTAGCGGGCCTGCGCGGCAACGCCTTTAACACCGGCTACGACCTGTTCGCCGGGACGCCGTTCTCGAAGCCGGACGGCTTTGAAACCAGCGATCTGACGCTCGGCTTTAACCTCAACTGGAGCTGGTGATGCGCGTCGGAGATCTGGATATCAAAGCGCCGCTGATCCTCGGCGGTGAGGAGAGCGAGGCCGAAGTGCTGGGCGCCACCGTCTGGCTGTGGATGCACTCCCCGATGCACCGGGACGCCCCCCTGCACGCCCTGCCCACCCTGCTGCTGCCGATCATCAAGCGCCGCCAGTACGTACTGGTGAGCGAAAACGACCGTCCGGTCTTTTTCCTCAGCTGGGCCTGGCTGAACGAGGAGGCGGAAGCCCGCTACCTCACCCGCCCCGCTATTGAGATGCGAGAGGCGGACTGGGACAGCGGGGATCGGATCTGGTTCTGCGACTGGATCGCCCCCTTCGGCCATACCGCCGCGATGTACAACCTGATGCGTCGCGATATCTTCCCCGACCACGTCTGCCGCGCGCTGTATCACCGCGGCGCGGCGCGTGGCAAGCGCGTGGTGCTGTTCCACGGCAGCCGCGTCAGCCGTCAACACGCCAGAGAGTGGCAACAGAATCACCCGCTCGCCGTGAGCCTGCCGGAAGCGTTTAAAGGAATGAACCATGAATAAGAACCTGTACCGAATTGTCTTTAACAAAGCGCGCGGCATGCTCATGGTGGTGGCGGATATCGCCCGCTCCGGCCGCGCGGGTTCGTCCCGTTCTTCCGGCATTGGCCATACCCACAGCCAGCTTATCGGCAAGGTGAGCGCCTTAAGCTTTAGCCTGTGGCTGGCGATGGGGGCCGTACAGACGGCGCAGGCCACTATCGTGGCCGACGCCGGTGCGCCAAAAAACCAGCAGCCAACGGTCATCAACAGCGCCAACGGCACGCCGCAGGTCAATATCCAGACGCCATCTGCTGCCGGGGTGTCACGTAACAACTACACCCAGTTCGACGTGGAGAGCAAAGGGGCGATCCTCAACAACTCGCACAAAAACGTGCAGACCAACATCGGCGGCATGGTGGCGGGCAACCCGTGGCTGGCAAAAGGCGAAGCTAAAGTGATCCTCAACGAGGTGAGCTCCCGCGACCCGAGCAAGCTGAACGGCATGATCGAAGTGGCCGGTAAAAAAGCCCAGGTAGTGATCGCCAACCCGTCAGGCATTACCTGTAGCGGCTGCGGCTTTATCAACGCCAACCGCGCCACTCTCACCACCGGCCAGCCGCAGATGAAAGACGGCGCGCTGACCGGGTTTAACGTCGAGCGCGGCGAAGTGGTGGTTGAAGGCGCGGGGATGGATACCTCCGGCGCGGATTACACCGACATCATCGCCCGCTCGGTGAAGGTTAACGCCGGGCTGTGGGCCAACGATCTGAAGGTCACCACCGGGCGCAACAAGGTGGATGCCGCCCACGAGACGATCGAAAAAGGCAGCGACGATCCTGCCACACGCCCGCAGCTGGCGGTGGACGTGGCCAGCCTCGGCGGCATGTACGCAGGCAAAATCCGCATGGTCGGCACCGAGAGCGGCGTCGGGGTACGTAACGCCGGGGCCATTGGCGCCCAGGCGGGCAGCGTGACGATCTCCGCTGACGGACGAATTGAGAACAGCGGTACCCTGCGCGCCGGCGACAGTGCCAGCCTGCAAACCGCAGGGGAAGTGAACAACAGCGGCGTGATGACCGCCGCGAATAACGTCCGGGTGAACGCGGCCAGCTTCACCGGCACTCAGCAGAGCGTGCTGGCCGCCGGGGTGAAAAGCGACGGCAAGCTCGCCGATGCGGGCGATCTGGAAATCAGCACCGGCGGCCAGCTGAGCGCCCACGGACAAACCCTGGCGGGCGGCAATCTCAGCGCCCGCGGCCAAGGGGTGGACGTCAGCGGCAGCCAGACCCAGGGCAAACGCGTGCTGCTGGACGGCGGCGCGGAAGGCGTGAGCACCGCCAGCGCGAAGGTCAACGCCAGCGAACTGACTGTGCGTACCGGCAAAATGCTCAATAACAACGGCGGCACGCTGGGGGCGGAGACCATCAGCGTCAACGCCCACGACCTCAGCAACCAGAAAGGCAACATCGCGCAGCGCGGCGGCAGCACCCTGGCGGTAGACCTGCCGGGCACCCTCAATAACCAGCAGGGGCAGATTGGCGCGGCGAACGGCGTGCAGCTTAAGGCCGGGACCCTCGACAACACCGCCGGGCAGATCGTGGCGGTAGCGGGCAACACCCGGCTCGAGGCCGGGAGCGTAAACAATCAGCAGGGGTTGATCTCAGCTGGCGCGGGTGACGGCGAGATTGCCAGCCAGCAGGCGGTGAACAACGCCAAAGGCCGCATTGAGGCGGCAAAAACCCAGCGCATAAGCGCCGGAAGCCTCGACAACCAGCAGGGGGGGATTGTCGCCGACGGCGCAACCCTGGCCCTGAATGAATTTGATAACCGTTCCGGCGCCCTGCTCTCTCAGGGTTCCCTTAACCTCGAGAGCGGCGCGCTGAATAACCAGCGCGGCTTCCTGGCGAGCGAGGGCGATTTTAGCCTGAGCGCGGGGGCTATCGACAACACCGACGGGCAGATTGGCGCGAACCGGACGTTAACCGCCGGGTTCGACACCCTCACCAATAACGGCGGCGCGCTGAAATCGGTCGGGGCTATGACCCTCAGCGGCGGCCTGCTGGATAACAGCCAGGGGACTACCTTCTCCGGCGACAGCCTGAATTTCAACGGCGGCACGCTGAACAATACGTCCGGGCAGCTGGCTGCGACAGGGAGCCTGTCGCTGGGCACCTCGCAGCTCATCAATAAAAAAGGCGTGCTGCAGGGTGACGGCATGGCTGTCACATCCGGCACGCTGGATAATAGCGCGGGCACCCTGAACAGCCTGGGGGCACTGAACCTCTCGGCGGACAACGTGAATAACCAGGCTGGCACCCTGGCGGCCAGCGGCGCGGCGGAGATCGCCGCCACCAGCCTGGATAACCGCAACAATGGACGCATTATTGGCGAGGCCGATACCGCCCTGCATACCGGTAACCTGCAAAACGGCGGCGGAGAGATCCAGTCGGTGGGCGACCTGCTGCTCGACAGCGCCCAGGGTATGGTGGATAACGTCTCCGGGCTGATCCGCAGCGGCAAAAGCGTGACCCTCACTGCCCTGGACTTTGTTAACACCAATACGCTCGGTGAGAACCAGGGGCTGGAGGGCCAGAGCCTGGTGCTGAACACCGGGAGTCTGGATAACCAGCGCGGCAGTATGCTGGCGAATAACACCCTGAGCATCAATAACAGCGGCGTGCTGAACAACGGCGCGGGGGTGCTGGCCTCGGGCGATACCCTGGATCTCAGCGGTAGCGCCCTGAACCTGCTGAACGCGGGCGGCACCCTGAAAGCGGGTAAAACGCTGCGCGTGGAGGCTCAGTCTCTGGATGCCAGCGGCCAGCTGCTGTCGCTGGGGGATATGACGCTTCACAGCAACAGCGGCGTGAACAACAGCGGCACCACCCTCGCCAACGGCAACCTGACGTTCACCACCGATGGCGATCTCACCAACAGCGGCCAGCTAATGGCGGGCAGCGTGCTGGACGTGCAGAGCGCGAATCTTAATAACCTCGCCAGCGGTGAAATCAACGCGGGCAGCACCACCCTGACGGCCAGCGGCACGGTACGCAACACCGGCCTGATCGACGGGATCGCCACCCGCATCAACGCCAACACCCTGACCAACATCGGCACCGGGCGGATTTATGGCGATGCGGTGGGCGTCAATACGATCACCTTTAACAACCTTGCGGAAAACGGCACCGCGGCGACGCTGGCCGGTCGCGAGCGCGTCAACCTCGGCGTGCAGACCCTGAATAACGCCGATCACGGTCTGATCTACAGCGCGGGCAGCATGAGCATCGGCGGCGCGCTGGATGACAACGGCGCCGTCACCGGCCGCGCCGGGACCCTCAATAACCACAGCTCGACCATTGAATCCGCCGGGGATATGGCGATTGCCGCCGGGCAGATCAATAACATCAACGACCACTTCTCCACCGAAGTGGTGCGGGTGTCGCAGGAAGAGCTCACCGACTATCAGCACACGGGGTCAACCAACCGCTGGAGTTCGACAGAAAAAGGCGTCTGGGTGGATGACAACTCCTCCGATGGGCTGCGTAACCTGAATACGCCAGACGATACCGGCGCCAATAACGACAACTTCAACCAGTACGACTACACCCGCACCATCGACGAAACGCGCATCAAAGAGAGCGACCCGGCGAAGATCCTCGCCGGGGGCAACCTGCTGATGACCGGTGACAAACTGTTTAACGACAATAGCCAGGTGATCGCGGGCGGCACCCTGGCGATTGACCAGATGGGCAGCGTGCAGAACGACGACGTGCCCGGCAAGCGTTACACCACCGATGAGGGCACCGTCACCCACTACTACCGTATTCGCCACAAAGGCGACGATGAACAGGGCCGGGATCGCACGGCATACACCCCGCCAACCACCATTCAGGACATCTCCCTGAAGCCGGGCCAGCTGATCAGCAACGGCAGCGTCGAGGGCAGCAATCTCAGCATCACTCCGCGGGTAGCGCAGGGCACCGACGTGACCATTGGTCAGGCCGCGGGGGTAAAACCCGCCCCGCAGCAGACCGTTTCGCCGGGCGAGCCGGTGACCCCGCCTGCCGGGCAGCAGTTTGAAGTGACCCCGGCCGACGGTGCGATCCGCATTATCGGGCCCAACACCACCCTGCCGGACAACAGCCTGTTTAAGGTGAACCCGTCGGCGGAGGTGCCGTACCTGGTGGAGACCGATCCGCGCTTCACTAACGAGCGCCAGTGGCTCGGCAGCGACTATATGCAGGACGCCTTTACCGCCGATGGCGACAACACGCTGAAACGGCTGGGGGATGGCTACTACGAGCAGCGCCTGATCCGCGAGCAGGTGATTGGCATCACCGGTCAGCGCTACCTGGATGGCTACAACAACGACGAAGAGCAGTACAAGGCGCTGATGGATCGCGGCATCACCTTCGGCAAGCAGTACGACCTGAAGATTGGCGTGGCGCTGACGCCAGAGCAGATGGCGCTGCTGACCGGGGATATCGTCTGGCTGGTCAACACCCGGGTGAAGATGCCGGACGGCTCCGCCGAGAACGTGCTGGTGCCGCAGGTCTACGCCAAAGTGAAACCGGGCGATATCGACGGCTCCGGCGCGCTGATTGCCGGCAACAACGTCTCCATCAAGCTTAACGGCGACCTGTTTAACCGCGGCACCCTTGCCGGGCGCAAAGTCCTGCAGCTGGACGCCGACAACATCACCAACCAGACCGGCACCATCCAGGGGGCGGACGTCAACCTCAACGCGCGCACCGATATCCACAATATCGGCGGTGCGATCGTGGGCGACAGCAGCCTGCTGGCCAGCGCCGGACGCGATATCAATCTCACCAGCACCACCCTCAGTGCCGACAGCGTTAACGGCGAGAACCGCTTCGCCCGCACCACCATCGACAGCGTCTCCGGCATCTACGTGCAGGGCGACGACGGCAAACTGGCGTTGCAATCCGGGCGGGATATCACCCTGACCGGGGCGCAGGTGATCGCCAGCGGCGAGAACGGCAAAGCGCAGCTGGTGGCCGGGCGGGATATGGCCCTCAACACGGTGGAGACCGCCAGCCGCGATAGCCTGGTGTGGGATGGTGACAACAGCCTGAAACAGGGCCAGACCAACAGCATCGGCAGCGAGGTGACCGGCAAAGGCGACGTGACCCTGGCAGCCGGGAATGACCTCAACGCCCGCGCCGCTGCCCTCTCCGCCGGGCAGGCGCTGAACGTCAGCGCCGGGAATAACCTGACCCTGACGGCGGGTGAAAACAGCCAGGATCTGGACGAACGGCACAAAGTGGTGGGCGGTAACGGCTGGCTGTCAAAAACCACCACCACCACCCGCGACCAGATTGCCCGCCAGACGGTGCAGAGTAGCGAGCTGAACGGCGACACGGTAAACCTCACCGCCGGAAACGATCTCACCGTGCGCGGCAGCAACGTGGCGGGCACGGGGGATGTGGCCCTGCTGGCGGGCAACAACCTGAGCGTGGAGACCCAGGCCGAACGCAATAATGAGCTGCACCAGAAGCAGGAGAAGAAATCGGGGCTGCTGAGCTCGGGCGGGATCGGCTTTAGCGTCGGTACACAGAGCATCAAAACCACCGACACCGGCGCGGACGCGACCCAGGCGGGCAGCACCTTCGGCAGCGTCGACGGCGACCTGACCCTGCGGGCGGGGGATCGCCTGACGGTAAGCGGCTCCGATCTGGTGGCGGGTCAGGACATGACGCTCACGGGTAAAAACGTCGACATCACGGCGGTGAACAACCGCAGCCAGCAAACCCATGAGGTGGAACAGAAAACCTCCGGCCTGACCCTGGCGCTCTCCGGCACCGTCGGCAGCGCACTGAACAGCGCCGTCGAGGCCTCGCAGCAGGCGAAATCCTCCGGCAGCAGCCGCCTGCAGGCGTTGCAGGGCGTGAAGGCCGCGCTCTCCGGCGTGCAGGCTGCCCAGGCCGCACGCATGGACCAGGCGCTGGGGGCAGACAAATCAAACACCAATACCGTGGGCATCAGCCTCTCTTACGGCAGCCAGTCGTCGAAATCGACCCAGTACAGCGAGCAGAACACCGCCCAGGGCAGCACGCTTAACGCCGGACGCGATCTCAGCGTTGTTGCCACTGGCAGCGGCGTGCGCGGCGCCGACGGGGATCTGACCGTGGAAGGCAGCCAGCTGAAGGCGGGCAACGATCTGACCCTCGCCGCCAACCGCGATCTGTATCTGCGCTCGGCGCAAAACACCCAGCTGCTGGACGGTAAAAACGAGAGCAAGGGCGGCAGCGTCGGAGTGGGCATCGGGTACGGCTCCGGCGGCGCGGGCATTAACATCTCCGCCAGCGTCAACCGCGGCAAGGGCAACGAGAGCGGCACCGGCACCACCCACAGCGAGACCACCGTTGACGCGGGCCGCCAGGTGAATATCCTGACCGGACGTGACGCCACCCTGACCGGGGCACAGGTGAGCGGCGAAACCGTGAAAGCGGAGATTGGCCGCAACCTGACCCTCACCTCCGAGCAGGACAGCGATCGCTACGACTCGAAGCAGCAGAACGCCAGCGCGGGGGGCAGCTTCAGCATCGGCTCCATGACCGGCTCGGCCAGCGTCAACCTCAGCCGCGACAAGATGCACAGCAACTACGACTCTGTCGTGGAGCAGACCGGGATCTTCGCCGGCAAAGGCGGCTACGACGTCACCGTGGGCGAACATACCCAGCTCAACGGGGCGGTGATTGGCTCAACGGCTACCGCTGATAAAAACCGTCTCGATACCGGCACCATTGGCTTCAGCGATATCGAAAACCGCGCCGATTTCGAGGTGGAACACCAGAGCGTAGGGATGAGCACCGGGGGCAGCATCGGCAGCCAGTTTGCCGGGAATATGGCGAACGGCCTGCTGGTGGGGGCGAACCGCGACGGGCACGACAGCAGTACCACGCACGCGGCAGTATCGGACGGCACCCTGATTGTCCGCGATCAGGATCGTCAGGTTCAGGATGTCAATCAACTCAGCCGCGACGTGGAGCACGCCAACCAGACCCTCTCCTCTATCTTCGACAAAGAGAAAGAGCAGGAGCGACTCCAGCAGGCGCAGCTGATCGGCGAGATTGGCAATCAGGTAGCGGATATTGCCCGCACCGAGGGGAGCATCCGCGCCACCAACGCGGCGAAGGAGAAGCTGAAAAACGTCAACGCGCAGGATTTGCAGGAAGCGAAAGCGGCGTGGGAAAAAGCCAACCCGGGCAAGACCGCGACGCTGGAAGACATTAACGGCCAGATCTACCAGACGGCGTACAACGATGCGATGAATGCTTCCGGCTTTGGCACCGGCGGGGAGTATCAGCGGGCGATTCAGGCGGCGACGGCGGCGGTTCAGGGCCTGGCGGGGAGCGATCTCAGCGCGGCCCTTGCGGGCGGTGCCGCACCGTACCTGGCTGATGTCATTGGGCACCGCAGCGGGTTGAGCGACGAGGGCAAAGTTGCCGCGCACGCGGTGGTCAACGCTGCGCTGGCCGCCGCTCAGGGGCAAAACGCGCTGGCGGGCGCTGCCGGAGCCGCCACGGGCGAGCTGGTGGGGATGATCGCCCTCGAGATGTACGGCAAATCTGCCGATAAGCTGGATGAAACGCAGAAGCAGACGGTCTCTGCGCTGGCGACCCTGGCGGCGGGGCTTTCCGGTGGACTGGTTGGCGACAGCTCTGCGTCTGCCGTGGCGGGGGCGCAGGTGGGTAAGACTACGGTTGAGAATAATTTACTCGGCGGTAGCGAAGATGCTCAGGCCGCATGGATACGCCAGCATGGCGTCGATATGGCGACCTGTTCCGATAATCCTGGTGGGGCCGCATGTCAGAAAGCAATGAAGGAGCGGGATGCGGTAGGGTTGGCGCTTGCTACAGGTGGTGTTGCACTGTTACCTGGCGGTGCTCAGGCTATGTGGGGACTTGGAGCAAGTGCGAATGCTGGTATCAGTTATCTGGCTGATGGCACTATAGACCCGGCAAACTCAGCTATTGCGGGTTGGGTGAATGTTATCAGTATGGGGAATGGAATTTTGGGTACTGTTGGCTGGAATGCAGCAGGAGGAGCTTATGGCAATTGGATTGATGATAAGGATCCACTTTCAGGTGCTATTTCAAATGGAGTTGGTTCTGCTGCTGGGTATGGTATTGGGAAGGGCATTACTTGGGGAACCGAGAAAGTCACTAATGCTGTAGGGCGATGGGTGACAAATGGCTGGGATCCGAAGTACGATCCGACAGGGATAAAATACGCCGAAGTTAATCGTAACGATATCATTCGAGAAGGGATGAAGCCGAGTAATGTTCCGGGGAGTGCGGGAGATATAGGTGGTTCAATAGGATCTGAACTCGGTGGCAAAGCGACAGATAAGGTAACTGAGGAACTCAAGAAATGAAACATTCTTCTCGAGTGGTAATAGGAAAATATATTGTATGTATTTCAATGCTAATTTTTAGTTTTATTGGCATGATCTTAGCTGCGGTGATAATTGAACTAGCATTAATAACTATATCATGGTTTCAATATGGGACTTTCGATATTATGTGGAGTAATATTTTTCATGCGGTTAAGTTGGGTGGTGTAGGAGGAGGGATTTTAGGTTTTGGCTGGATCTTATTTTATCTTTTTAAAGTGAAAGGTTTTTAGTTGGGAAGTACACGCCAGATGGGGTTATAAAATAACAGTGGAATGGGCTAGTTTTATAAATTTTCTTGGTGAAAGGGAAGATTCTATTGGAGTTATCAACCTGTGTCATGCTATCGGTGAATCCCCGGTTATATCAGCTGATGCTGGCGAATATAATGATCCGGATGGAAAAACAAAGTACTATAAATTTTACCACTCGGGTATCGAGATGGGGTTTCGGAAAAACTGCTTAAGTCATATTCATTTTTACTTTGGCAATGAAGATGAATATTCACCGTTTACTGGTAATTTCATCCATGGAATTGAAGCGGGAATGGACAGAGCATACATTACAAAATTGCTTGGAAAACCCACTTTGGTTGGCGAAGGCAAAGTCGACATGCTCCTTGGATGGATTAATGGATGGTCAAAGTATGATTACGGGAACCACTCAGTACATATTCAGTACACGGAGCATAATCATCTGTGTCACGCAACGTTAATTAAAAATTAAAACACAATGATTTGTAACGATTTTAATCAAATTTTAGCCCGAATCGGTATATAGCGATTACGGGCACAAATATTGCCCTCTTTGAGCAAATTTATCTGTCAGGAGGAATGATGCGCGAATCCCAGGATATTTATAATGACATTGGTTCAGTACTGCTCTCGATCGCACCTGATACTGCGGAAAAAATCATTCTGTGTGCCACGTTAGATCCGGAAAGTGACTGTGGTGAGTTTACTTATAACTATATAGATAAACAGGGTAACCAGCACTGGATCACTGAAACCGCAGATGCCAGTGCAAGACTTTTAGATCTTTTAGTCGAACTAAGAAATTTCTTTGTTGATAACTTTAAATCACAAGAAAAGCCATTCTGGCATGGGTGTGAAGTAACGGTAAACATTGAAACACTGAAAATAAATATCGACTTCAAGTATGAGAGTTAATAAACAGTCTCTCGCCCCTGCCGGCGGGATGTTGGGTTTACGTTAGTAATAAGGGGAAAGGGTCTATGACTCAATCGCATCATTTGATTAAAATTATCGCTGATATGACCATTTTTCTTGAATTCACTGACGACCATTCGCTCAATCCAGATGCCGCTGTGGAAATGATGGAACGTATTGCCGCCGAGTTTCAGCGACTAACGGACGCTGAGAAAGCGAGAGTTATCGATTCCTTTACAGAGATTGCGAAAGCGTATCGGGGGGATGAGTCCGACTTTGTCAAAGATCTGCCCGATACCTTTGGTTTGCGTTGACCAGTCGTTGTCAGTCAGGCGCGACAAGGAGAAAGAGCAGGAATGGCTCCCGCAGGCGCAGTTGATCGGCGAGACTGGTAATCGGGTGGCGGATATTGCCCGTATCGAGGGCAAAGCCGCCGCCCACGCGGTGGTCAACGCTGCGCTGGCGGCAGGCTTATCCGGTGGGTTGGTGGACGATAGCTCTGCTTCTACACCCTATGCTGCAAAGACAGGATGGGCCTATTGCGGATAGTGACGCAAACTTTCCACAACGATAACAGCATAACTTCTGGTATAAATCGTGCACAACTCAACAGATGGCGCTCTGATTAGTGGAAGCAACGAGCTAACGATTTCAAATAGGTGACGGTATGACTAACAGCCTGAATAATGTTATTGAAGAGTTAAAGGTTGTATCCGGGAACGAGAGAACTAATATTCCTTTGCCGGATGAAGCTCTTATTTCTAAATATGAAGAAGAGACAGGCTTTTCTTTTTCACCTGACTATAAGAAACTTCTTAAGGAAGCTGGCAATATCTATTATGGAACAATCGAATTGTTGTCTATCACAGAAGACAAAAAATTCTATGGCGAGTTATTAACGGCTATAAATGATGCAAAAGAAGTTGGAGTACCTGAATCGTGGTTACCGATATGTGAAGATAACGGTAGTTATTATTGTTTAGATCAACAAGGTCGTGTCCGATACTGGACTGGCGATGGTGATAGTGAAGAGCAGTGGCCTGATTTAGCCGCCTGGGTGAAAGATGTCTGGATCGATGGCAACTAAGGTAATTATTTTACCTGAAAATCCCTGGCACCATAAAAGATGATTTTTGGAGCACCTGTAGAAGCAGTGCTCCAAAAACGCCAAGGTCATGGCATCGTCCTGATTCCCTGGGCATTGCCTGACAAACGCGTCGACTGAGATGAAATTATGAAGATTAAGACAGTGAAATGGCAATCAATGAAACAACTCTCATCGTAGAAAAAATGAACCGCATGGCTACTTTATTAGAATTAGGTGGTTATGCCAAATGGTCAGACAGTATTTTTAAACTGGCTGACCAATATGAGCCTGATCCTGATTACACCAAACACATTTTTCTAAATTTCTATGGCGGCATGGGATCTCTGAATGATCTCGTACTATACAGAAACGGAAGTGTTTTGATGAGTGAAAACGATGAACTTAATCAGCTCAGACGGGACCTGTTTAACCTTCTTTCCTGAACGAAAGTCCCGCATTCGCAGGTGGGAATTTCAACAATGAAAAAGAGCAGCAGATCGTTTCTTAACCTTCTTTATCTGTGCTGCGCGATAGGTCTGGCCGTGTTTATCCTGGCGCTCTTTGGCCGTTTGGTTGGCGCAGCGTTAACGTGGAACGTGAAGGAGGGTTTTCCCTTCTCTTTCAAGGACGTGTTGATGTTTCTTGAGTTAACCTGGCTGGGGCTCCCTGCGGGTTTGATCATCTGGTTTTTTTATCACCGGTAAAAGCCAGGGTAGGCGGTATTAAGATAGCTCCAGTTTATTCTGGAACTGGAGCTACTCTATCAATGGCGAGCGCCCTATAGAAAAACCTGTATTAATGAACCGGGAGAGAAAGAATGAGAAATGATCAAGAGATTTATAAAGATATCGGTACTGTTTTATACAGTATTGCTCCCGACGAAGCTAAAAAGATCATTATGCGTGCAGAGTTGTCACTGGAAAACGATCATTGTAAATATGAATATGATTATCTTGATGATGCTGATGAAACTCAATGGTTGACGGCTGGTGGAAGGGCAAATACAGATATCCTTCGTTATCTGGTAGAGCTTCGCAACTACTATATCGAAAACAATCTGACCAATGGCCGCCCTGCATGGCATGGATGTGAAGTTACGCTGGATATTGAAAAAATGAAACTCAATATAGACTTCCGCTACGATGATTAGGCATCAACGCTCCCTCTCCTGGCACCGGGAGCATGCTATCAGACGTGAACCCATTGCCCTCCTGGCAAAATGCGTTGTTCGAGGGGGCGTGTTATCGATGGTATCACTTGAACCGATTTAGTATTGATGTTCTATTTTAAGCATCGCTATCGAGCTCATATGAGCTAATTTATCTGTCAGGAGGAATGATGCGCGAATCCCAGGATATTTATAATGACATTGGTGCGGTATTGCTTTCGATCGCGCCTGAGGATGCGGTAGAAATCATTCTGAACGCAAAGTTAGAACCTGAAAGCGACTGCGGTGAGTTTACTTATGACTATGTCGATAAACAGGGAAACCAGCATTGGGTTACTGAAACAGCGGATGCCAGTGCAAGACTTTTAGATCTTTTGGTCGAACTGAGGAATTTCTTCGTTGATAACGTTCAATCACTCGAAAAGCCGTTCTGGCAGGGCTGTGAGGTAACGGTAAACGTTGAAACACTCAGTATTAATATTGACTTTAAATATGAGGACTAAAATGTCTAATTTTTTGAAAAAAGTCTTATCCGGTTGCGGCGGTCAATTTTGTCTAAAAGAAGATGGCATATACACGTTCGATCCAGAGACAGGCGCTTTTGATTACCTTGCTCCAGATATCAATGAATGGTGTAAACATATTCTTGAAGACTATGAGGTATTAACGGGCTACCCACTGGCAAACGCATGGCAGAAGAAGTATGGTTCAATACCAGCGGGCTATCGCCTGGTTCCAAAAATTCCGTTTGTAGTGGGTGGCCAATATGAGCCAGATAATCTTTATTTAGAAAAATCGACAATAGCAATGAAAGCAAGAGCCAATATTGCATTGCAAATAAGAGACGTTCCTGATGGTAGCAATATCCAGTTAACGTTAAAATAGTGTGCAATGAGGTTCAATAATATGTTAGTCAACATTGATGAAATACAAAAACAAGTTAATGAAATTATTTTACGAGCAGGCTTTCCAAAACATTCAGTTAATCTGTGTTCTGCTCCCTATGGCGATGGCACTCCCTATATTTCATTCGAAAATAGTTCATATAACTATATTTACTCCGAAAGAGGGTATGAGTTCTCCCGAAAAGTCACTCACTCTTTAAACACGCTGCTTTATTGGATAATCTCCGAATTTGCCTATAAGATTGCATACCAGTATGAGTTAGATCACAGGGTTGAAGGCAGAGATGGAAGGCGCATCGCTTTTCCAAAATTTATTGAAATAATGGCAAATATGAACCCAGCCTGGGAGTCAGAAGCACGAAATGAAATTCAAAATATTCTGGTTGAAGCACCCTATGACGATAGCCTCTATACATAGTTGAGGGCAGCATCGCATCAGCACCGACGCAGAAAATGTCTGCTCATTTTGACAAGGTAATGGCTATCAATCACAGGGAGTCGCAAATGAAAATATTCCCCATCCTGTTCTGTTTCATGCTCAGCGGCTGTGTTGTTGGCAATATGGATTCAACCGACTATCAATACGTGCGCTATGCGCAAACGTTTCAGAAGCCGGGTGCAGGCGGTTACACCGATAATGAACAGCGTAAAGCCGATCTCTATAGCTGTGGCGTACCTAAAAATGCCAATCTTGATGATGGTAGCTGGAACGGTGGCAGCGCCCGCCCGGAGCAAACGCTTCAGGAGATCGTTGCCAGGAACGAAAAAATTTCAGGCTGTATGAAAAGTAAAGGCTACAAGGTGTACGGTTACGATGCGTGTGGCCCACTTAAAGCGCCGACCGGCCTTTGCCCTAATTAATACGATTTGTCACCCCAGGATGAAAATATGCGCGAATCCCAGGCTATTTATAATGATATTGGCTCGGTCTTAGTTGCCGCTGCGCCCGATAACGCCGCAACCGTCATCGTGCGTGCTGAGCTGTCGCCCGAAAATGATCACTGCAAATGTGAGTTTGATTATGTGGACAGCACCTCAGGTGAGACAAACTGGTTTACTGCAGGCGCACAGGCCAATGCTGATTTGCTGGACCTTCTGGTTGAGCTGAGGACATTTTTTGTTAATAACATCTCCTCAAAACAGCCTTCGTTCTGGCATGCCTGCGAAATAACGGTCGATGTTGAAACGCTCAGAATCAAGATTGATTTTAAGTATACTGATTAACAGATAATAATCTCGCACTAAATAAAACTTCAGGACAAATAAATGAGCGACTTAGACGATCTGCATAATAAAATTGGTCAATTACTGGTTGATGCCGGTCCTGCTGAGGCGAAGAAAATCATTGCTCGCGCAAAATTAGCCCAAGATGGCGAGTCCTGTGAATATGAATATGATTATGTTGATCAGCAGGATAACCTGGACTGGTTCGTGCCGGATAAGCTCGCCAGTTATCATCTTCGACTCCTGTTAGTTAACCTGCGGGACTATTATATTCAGAATAATATGATGCAGGCTAAAGCGCCCTGGACAGGTTGCGATATCACCGTTGAAATACCCGCAGAGAAAATAAGCATCAGCTTTAAATATGACGCCCTACCAATATAGGGGAGGCAAATTCCAGGACTATTCCGGGCTTTAAGATTATTCCCTATTTCATCGCCTGCCAAAAAAACCAACAATTTTATCGCTTTTATTTGCAGTGGAATATCTCCAGCCTGACGGATGGGGATATATGGCATTACACATAAAAAATGACAACAAGGATTACGGAAAATGAAAAAACTCTCTCTGGCGGTATGCGTTGCGGCGAGTCTGTCAAGCGGGGCTGCTCTGGCGGATAATCAGACTGTTTCTGTGGGTTATGCGCAGAGTAACGTTGAAGACTTCAAAAATATCCGCGGCGTGAACTTTCAGTATCGCTACGAGTGGGATTCCCCGGTCAGCCTGATGGGTTCATTCACCTATATGAGCGGCGATCAGGACGAGCATTATTATCTCTTCTCTGACTCCGTTAAAAACCACATTGAAGTGAAATATTACTCCCTGATGGCAGGCCCGGCGTATCGCCTGAATGATTTCGTTTCCCTGTATGCGCTGGGCGGCGTGGCACGCGTGAAAGCAGACGGCCACACCACCTGGGTGAACGGCGGCGACAACTATACCCAGCGCGACGGCATCAATGAGAAATCCACCTCTTTCGCTTACGGCGCGGGCGTACAGTTCAACCCAACGCCTGAACTGGCGATCCACGTCGGTTACGAAGGCACCACTGCCGACCTGGGCGACGATTATGGGATCGACGGCTGGAATGTGGGCGTAGGTTACCGTTTTTAATTGGTGCGGCCTGATGCCGGGTGGCGGCGATGCCTTACCCGGCCTACGGTCTGAAGGTTTTGTAGGCCCGGCAAGCGCAGCGCCGCCGGGCGTTACAAACCGCACTGTGCCTGCATAATATGCTCAATAAACCGCGTAAGTTTCGGTAACGGACGTAGATCCTGACGCCATAACAGGTGCACCGGTCGGGGTTGTGGTGTGTAACCTTCTAAAACACGTATCAGCCGTCCATTCGCCAGCTCATCCGCCACCAGCACCTCCGGTTGCAACAGCAATCCCGCGCCGGCAATCGCCGCCATCCGCAGTCCATACCCGTCGTTACAGCGCAGGATCGCATCGCGCTTCCAGCGCACCTCCCCCTCCATGCCCGGCAACCGCCACTCGTTGCGCGCGGTCCAGACGGTGTGGGAGAGACAGAGATGCTCCACCAGATCGTCCGGCGTTTGCGGCGTGCCGTGGCGGGCTAAGTAGTCCGGCGCGGCGCAGATCACCATCCGGTACGGGCAAAGGTATTTCGCCACCAGATCCTCGGTGTGGATGTCGCCAATGCGGATCGCCAGATCTACCCCCTCCTCCACCAGATCGACCATCCGGTTAGTGAGATCCAGCTCGACGCGCACCTCAGGGAAACGCTGCAAAAAGGTGGCGGTCAGCGGGGCAATCACGCACCCGCCAAACGAGGTGGGCGCGGTTACCCGTAGCGTGCCCGCGGGCGCGGTACGCAGACGCTCCACCGAACGTTCAGCGATGGCGACCTGCTCAATGACCCGCTTTGCCTCCTCAAACCAGACCCGCCCGGCGTCGGTCAGGCTCTGGCGGCGGGTATTGCGCTCCAGCAGCCGGGTGCCAAGCTGCGCCTCCAGCCAGGCGATATACTTCCCGACCATCACCGCCGACATCTCCAGCCGGGCGGCGGCACCGGTAAAGCTGCCGCTCTCCACCACCGCGATAAAGGTCTCCATGCCGCGAAGCTTATCCATATTGCAAACCTCTGGTTAATAATGATCTAACTTTAGCCCAGTTTATCCGCCCGCTGGTTTGTTAAACAATCAAGGCTCACAACACAGAGGAGTCGGCTATGAAAATCGTCATTATTGGTGCCAGCGGTACGGTCGGTCAGGCTGTTACAGAAGAGCTAAGCCGTCGTCATGAGGTCATTCGCGTGGGTCGTACAAAAGGCGATCATCAGGTAGATATCACCTCGCAGGCCAGCGTGCAGGCGCTGTTCGAAAAGATCGGTCCGGTGGATGCGATTGTCTCTGCCAGCGGCGGGCTGCACTTTGGCCCTCTGTCGACCATGACCGACAGCGAGTTTAACCAGGGATTGCAGGACAAATTACTGGGCCAGGTGCGGCTGGCGCTCACCGGGCAGCATTATCTGAATGAGGGCGGGTCGATCACTTTGATCAGCGGCATCGTCGCCCACGAGCCTATCGCCCAGGGGGTGAATGCCACCACGGTAAACGCCGCGCTGGAAGGCTTTGTCCGCGCCGCCGCCTGCGAACTGCCGCGCGGGATCCGCATCAACCTGATTAGCCCGACGGTACTCACCGAATCGGCTGAAGCCTACGACGGTTTATTCCCGGGGTTCGAAAGCGTGCCCGCCGCAACGGTCGCCCAGGCCTATCGCCGCAGCGTGGAAGGGGTACAGAGCGGGCGTGTCTATAAGGTGGGTTACTGATGATATCCGGGGCGAGTCGGCCTCGCCCCGGTCTGGTTCAGAGCCTGCGGCGGATTTTTTCCACCATCGCCGCGGTGGAGATCCCGTAGCGGTCGTGCAGGGTCGGCAGCGCCCCGGCGTCGAGGAAGGCATCCGGCAGCGCGACGGTATCAAAATCGACATGCACCCGGTTGCGCATCAGCAGTGACGCCACCGCCTCGCACAGGCCACCCACGCTGCTGTGGTTTTCCGCCACTACCACCAGCCTGCCCGGCTTCGCCGCCTGCGCCAGAATGGTCTCCTCGTCCAGCGGCTTGATGGCCGGCGAGTGGAGCACCGCCACGCTGATGTTGTCCTTACGCAACTGCTTCGCCGCCTCCAGCGCCCGCATGGTCATCAGGCCGGAGGCTATAATCAGCACATCGCTCCCCTCCTCCAGCAGCGCGGCTTTGCCGATTTTGAACTGGTAGTTGTACTGGTCCAGCACCACCGGCACCTTGCCGCGCAGCAGGCGCATATAGACCGGGCCATCGTGCTCTGCCATGGCCGGTACCGCCTGCTCGGTGTCTATCGCATCACAGGGATCGATAATCGTCATCCCCGGAATGCCGCGCATGATGGCGAGATCTTCCGTCGCCTGATGGCTAGGGCCGTAACCGGTGGTCAGCCCCGGCAGCGCGGCGCAGATCTTCACGTTCAGGTGCTCTTCGGCGATCACCTGATGAATAAAGTCATAGGCGCGGCGGGTGGCAAACACCGCATAGGTGGTGGCGAAGGGAATGAAGCCCTCTTTCGCCATCCCGCCCGCGGCCCCCATCAGCAGCTGCTCCGCCATCCCCATCTGGAAGAAGCGTTCCGGGTGTGCCTGGGCAAAGATATGCAGGTCGGTGTATTTCGACAGATCCGCCGTCATGCCGACGATCTCCGGGCGCTGCTCCGCCAGCTTCACCAGCGCGTGGCCGAACGGCGCGGCGCGGGTCTCCTGCCCCTCTTCGGCAATAGAGGCGATCATCGCCGAGGTGGTTAAACGCGGTTTTTTCTCGGTGGTCTGGCTCATCACTGCACTCCTTCCGGTTTGTTCGCGTCCAGCACCGCGAGCGCTTTTTGCCACTCGTCAGCATCCACGCGGATAAAATGGTTCTTGTCGCGCTGCTCAAGGAAAGGCACCCCCTTGCCCATCAGGGTGTCGCAGAGAATGACGCGGGGCTGATTCTCCGGATAGCGCTTCGCGTTATCGAACGCCGCCACCAACGCCGGCACGTCGTTGCCGTTGACCCGCTGCACGTACCAGCCAAACGAGGTCCACTTATCTTCCAGCGGCTCAAAGCCGAGGATTTTGTGGGAGTTGCCGTCGGCCTGCTGGCGGTTGATATCCACCAGCACGATAAGGTTCGACAGGCCGTGGTGGGCGGCGGACATCGCCGCTTCCCAGGTGGAGCCTTCGTCCAGCTCGCCGTCGGACATGGAGTTCACCACCCAGGCCTCACTCCCTTTGTGCTTCAGCCCCAGGGCCATGCCCACGCCGATGCTCAAGCCCTGCCCCAGCGAGCCGCCGGAGATCTCCATGCCCGGCGTATAGGTGGCCATGCCGGACATCGGCAGGCGGCTGTCGTCGGCGCCGTAGGTCTCCAGCTCCTCTTCGGGAATAATGCCCGCCTCGAGCAGCGCCGCGTAGCAGGCGATGGCGTAATGGCCGTGGGAGAGCAGAAAGCGGTCGCGCCCTTCCCACTCCGGCTCATCGGCTTTGAAGGTCATGCCGTGGGCAAAGGCGGTAGCCAGCACGTCGGCGTAGCCCAGCGCCTGGCCGATATAGCCCTGCCCCTGCACTTCGCCCATCCGCAGGGCGTAGCGGCGGATGCGCCACGCGGCGGCGGCGACCTGTTGAATCGTGGTATCAGTCATAATTCTGTCTCCTTAGTGGATCAGCATGCCGCCGTTGACGTCGAGGGTGATGCCGGTGGAGTAAGAGGAGAGATCGCTGCCGAGGAACAGCGCGGCGCGGGCGATATCCTGCGCGTCGCCGAGGCGGTTAAGCGGAATGCCTGCCAGAATGGCGGTTTTCATCTCGTCCGAAAGTTTGCCGGCGGTGATATCGGTCTGGATCAGCCCCGGAGTGATGCAGTTTACCCGCACGTTATCCGGCCCCAGCTCGCGGGCCATCGCCTTCGCCAGCCCCAGCACGCCCGCTTTGGCGGCACTGTAGTGCGGCCCGCCGAAGATGCCACCGCCGCGCTGGGCCGACACCGAGGAGATGCAGACGATGCTGCCGGACTGCTGGCCGCGCATGGTGGGAATAACGGCCTGGGACATCAAGAGCGTGCCGCGCAGGCTGACGTCCAGCACCGCGTCATAGTTTTCCCGCTTAATATCCATCAGCTTGATCGGCTGGGTGATGCCAGCGTTATTCACCAGAATATCGATGCGCCCGTATTTGCCCAGCACCTGCTCGATGGCGGCATTCACCTGCAGCTCGTTGCTGACGTTCGCCGCCAGCCCCAGATGCCCCTCGCCCAGGCTTGCCGCCGCCTGCTTACTGGCCTCTGCATCTAAATCAATAATGACCACTTTCGCGCCCTGTTCGGCATAGAGTTTTGCCGTGGCGAACCCCAAACCGCGTACGGAAGCCGCGCCGGTAATAACGGCGACTTTATCTTTCAGTAGCATATATTTACTCCATAATATTGAGAGGTGTTTAATTTATTATTTCGGCTCTTCCAGAAGGGTGATCATTAATAAGCCAATAGCTGCGCAAATACCGAAATAAATAAAGACGGAATTAAAACTTCCTGTTTTATCCAGCAGATAACCCGCCAGCATTGGCGAAACAAATCCACCGAGATTACCGCCGCTGTTAATAATGGACGCGGCGATGGGATAGGTTTTACTGTCCGCTACCGCCATGCCGTAGGCGGTAAAAGCGGGCCAGCCGATATTCAGACACAGGCCAACAAAGAAGAGCCCCACGCACACCGCCACGGTGCTTTGCGGAATATTGAGCATGATGACCATCATCAATACGGTGCTGATGGCGGTAAACATCATGGTCGGCTTACGTCGGCGCCCCAGCAGCTTATCCGACACGTAGCCGCCGAAAATCGCCCCGATAAAGCCACCGATGCAGGGCATGCTGGCGACCAGCCCCATACTCATGAAGGTAAAGCCTTTCTCTTTGACCAGGTAGAGCGGGATCCAGGTCAGCAGGCCGTAAAGCACGCTTACCATCATGAAGTAGGCCACACAATCGCCGAGAATATTCTTCGAGGTGAAGAGCCCTTTCACCGTCTCTATCGGGGCCAGATCGCGCACGCGGATCAGCCGGTCGAGGCGGTTGAAGCGCGGTTCAATCACGATGTTTTCCCGCCGGGTTTCCGCTGCGTTTTGCCCCCCGACAATGGTCTCCAGCTCAGCTTTAGAGACCATCGGGCTCTCTGCGGGACGGGTACGCACCAGCAGATACCAGAGCACGGCAATCACCAGCCCCGGAATGGCGAAGGAGAAAAAGACCCAGCGCCACCCCCAGGTCATGGCGATCCACACCGCCAGCGGCGGCACCAGAATGGGGGCGAACATGGTGGCGGCGATATAGACGCCGGTGGCAGTCGCTTTCTCCTTCGGCGGGAACCAGTTATTGATGGTGGAGGCCAGCCCCACCGGGCAGGGGCCTTCCGTCAGGCCGAGCCCGAGGCGGATAAACTTCAGCCCCAGCACCGAGGTGGCGGTGCCCATCAGCCAGGTGAAGGCAGAGAAGCCAAATATCGACAGGGCCACCATGCCGCGAATGCCTTTTTTAGCAATAAAAAAGCCCGCCGGGATCTGGCTCAGGGCATAGCCTAAAAAAAACATGCTGGCGATGGCGCCGGCCTCGAAATTATTGATATGAAATTCATCGATGATAAAGGGAAGCACGGCGCCAATATTGGTTCTGTCTGCATAATTAATGGCATACACAATAAATATTAACGCCAGCACCACGAAGCGGTAATTGGTTTTTTTAGTGGCTATGTAGGGGACAGCTTGTTCTATACGAGACATATTTTACCTCATTATTCGAACAACGTGAGTCGTTTTAATTTCGCGTTCGAACTCAATATATCGGCTTACGTTTGAAACACCATTCAATAAAACTCATTTATTGCTGAGATAAATTTGATTCGCGAAGCGCGTCATAAAAATAACGGCTTCGTTTATGGGGATATAGGTTTTTTAAAAAATGTGGCGGGGATCCTGTTTAATCCATTCAGCCGCAATAATATTGCCGGTGCAGGGCCAGGATGTTATGTTTTTTTACCGCAACATCCTCAAGGAGGACCGGTTATGCCCGCGCAGGATCGCCAGACGCTCCCCATCCCTTCGCTGCGAAACATTCAGTCTTTTATCGCGGTCGCCAACTCCCTGAGCATTCACCTGGCGGCCGAGCAGCTTAACGTCACCCCCTCGGCGGTGAGCCATCAGATCGCCTCTCTGGAGTCCTGGATGGGCAAAAAGCTGTTTATCCGCAGCGGCAAGGGGGTCACCCTTACGCCTACCGGCGAGAAGTATCTGCGGGAGGTTTCGGCGGCCATGAGCGCCATCGGGCGCGCCACCGAACAGGTAATCAAAGAGAAGGAGAACGCGGTGCTGCGCGTACACTCCTCCCCGACCTTTGGTTTATCCTGGCTGCTGCGCCGCCTGGGCAAGTTCCGCGCAGAATATCCCGATATCATCCTCAACCTCACCTGCTCTTATGAGAACCTGCAGTTCGCCCGGGATAACATCGACATCGATATTCGCCACGGCATCCCGGACTGGGACGCCTATCGGGTGATGACCATTAAGAATGACGCGCTGGTGGTGCTGGCCTCGCCGGATTACCTGCGTGAACACCCGGTACAGTCACCGCAGGATCTCTTACAGCAGGCGCTGATTTCATCCACCAGCACCCTGGTGAACTGGGAGAAGTGGTTTGCCTGGCACAATATCGACCGGCCCTGGCTCAACTTCAGCCTGAGCTTCGATCGCTCCTATATGAGCTTTGAGGCGGCGCGCATGGGGCTGGGATTTATTCTTGAAAGCAAAATGATGGCTACCGATCACCTGAAAGATGGCTCGCTGGTGCAGGTCCTGCCGGACAGCATGGGGATCGCCATTAACGCTCATCATCTGGTGATGCCGCACATGAACGAGCGCAGCTGGAAGATCCAGCAGTTTGTCGAGTGGATTGACCGGGAGTTGCGGTTGTCGGGGTATCACCTGTAACGCCGGGTGGCGGCTTCGCCTTATCCGGCCTACAGAACGTGCGGCCTGATGCCCTCACCCCAATCCTCTTCCACAAGGCTGAGGAATCCCCGGTAATTTTATTGCCTTTAAAGCAATGAAATAATCACATTAAAATAAATAAATTACAGCGACTCCCTGGTCCGGCTGAAAATCGCCGAAGCGTTTCCGGAAGGCCGGGGCGAGGCGCAGGGACGCGCCGAGAGGGCATAGCCTGCAGGGATGCAGGCTGGTGCCCGACCCGAAAGCCTGAAGGAATAAGCTGAGGGGACCGCGAAGCGGCGATTTTCTTTGCCGGGAGCCGGGGTTGCCAGGGGGGAGGCGGCGAGCCCCCCTGGCACGTTCACTGGTTCAGGCGTATCAGAGAAGCAAGGAACGTGAGGTGAACGGAACCCCCTCCTGAGTCGCATGCTCCCCCTCAGCCCACAGGGTGAGTACGCAAACACTAAAAACGGTAACTGGCGCTACCGTTTTGCTTTTACCTCGTAGGCCGGGTAAGGCGTAGCCGCCACCCGGCACAACATCACCCCACCGTGCCCCACACCAGATTCCCGTTATGGAAGGTCGCGGTACGCGGGGAAATACGTGCCACCGCTTCGGCGGAGCAGGAGGCGTCCACCAGCACAAAGCTGGCGGCATCCTGCGCCTTCGGCCAGACACGCTCGCCTTGATCGTTCAGCGGCAGCACGTCACCGGTGGCGATACCCAACGCGCGGGAGAGCGTCTGCTCGTTCGGGCGGATATAGAGCTGGGCGTAGAGATTCGCTTTTTCCAGCATGTCCCCCAGGCCATACGGCGACCAGTGGTCGATCACGCTGTCGGTGCCGGTCATGACAAACACGCCTTTGTCACGCAACTGCCTGAGCGGCATGTGGAGCGTGCCAATCGGCACCGTGGAGGCGATCGTCACCTGCTGCGCCGCCATGCGGGTGGCTATCTCATCCACCTGCTGCTCGTTCATCGTCGCCAGCGCAAAGGCGTGGCTGATGGTCAGCTTGCCCTTAAGCTCCGGGGTCTTCTCCACGGTCTGCACCATGTAGTTCACCGCCGACACCCCCGCCGGGCTGGTTTCGTGCAGGTGGATATCCACCCCTTTGTCGTAATCGAGCGCAATCTGGAACATCAGGTCGAGGGATTTCTCCATCGCGCCGTCAACGCTGGTGGGATCCAGCCCGCCAACATAGTGCGCTCCGGCCTGCATCGCCTCGCGCATCAGCTTTTCAGCGTTTGAGAGCAACAGGCCGTGCTGCGGGAAGGCGACAATCTCACAGTCAAACCCGGGTTTACGCCGGGCCAGTACCGCCTGTAAATTTTCCAGGTTTTTAAGCCCGGAGGTCGGCTCGATATTGCAATGGCTGCGGGCGATGGTGGAGCCCTTCGACTGGATCAGGTCGATCAGTTTTTCCGCCCGCTCCTGGGTATAAGGTTGCAGCTCCGGGAGCAGCTTTTGCTCCAGGCGGATCATATCCTGAATGGTGGTGCCCGCCGGGCGGTTGAGCGAGCGCCACGGGCCGCCGTAGAAGGTCTTATCCAGATGGATGTGCATATCGCGCATCGCCGGTAACAGCAGTTTGCCGCCCGCATCGTAGTGCGGCAGCGTGGCGTCGGCGTGGCTGTTGTTGTCGCGCAGGGCGGCGATCTTGCCGTCCTTGATCTCCAGCGTTTTCAGTTCGGTGCGGGTGCTGACGGCCACGTCCCCGTCGACGTTAAACCCGGCCTCCAGCAGCACGTTGTCCAGATAGTAATGTGTCGCGGTAATGTTCATCGGTTTGCCCGTCTCGCAGGTCGCTTTTGCGGTGTCAGCAGCATACGCGACGGAGCCAGCAGTGCCAAACAGGGCGCAGGCGGTTGCAGCGGTGGCAATTTTACCGCTCTGGCTGAGAAACTCCCGGCGGCTTTTATTCTCACTCATTGTCTTGTCCTTTTACTTACGCATTCACACAGCGGGCGGGAAGCCCGCCAGGGTTAAGCCACAATATGGGTCCCGGTTTCACCACGCAGGGCTGCGGGCAGGCAGTCCGGCGAGGTGATGATCACCCGTTTGCCGCCGTGGTGCAGAAATTCCAGCGAGGCCACAATTTTCGGCAGCATGCTGCCCGCCGGGAAGTGCCCCTCTTCCATATAGCGCGTCATCTGCGCCACGTTGACAGTGTCCAGCGCCTGCTGGTCTGGCTTGCCGAAGTTAATGCACACTCTCTCCACCCCGGTGGTGATCACCAGCACGTCGGCGCGGATCTCCCGCGCCAGCAGCGCGGTAGAGAGATCTTTGTCGATCACCGCATCCACGCTCTGGTAGTCGCCCTGTTCGGTACGCACCACCGGAATGCCGCCACCGCCCGCGCCAATCACCACAAAGCCTTGTTGCGTCAGGGCCTTGATGGCGTCCGCCTCAACGATGCGCACCGGCTGGGGCGAGGCCACCACCCGGCGGTATCCGCGGCCTGAATCCTCGACGAAATGCCAGTCGGGATGGGCGCGTTGCAGCTCATCGCGCTGCGTCTCGCTGAAAAACGCCCCGATGGGCTTGGCAGGATGGGTAAAGCCGGGATCGTTTTTATCCACCTCCACCTGGGTGACCACCGTGACCGCTTTCTGCTCCCCGCGGGCGGCAAGGCGATTATTCAACGCCTGTTGGATCAGGTAACCGATGCCGCCCTGGGTATCGGCCACGCAGTTTGCCAGCGGGGTCAGCGGCAGCCCTTCCCGCTCGTGCGCAATCTCGGCGCGGCGCAGATCCAGCCCCACCTGGGGGCCGTTGCCGTGGGTGAGTACGATGTCATAGTCGGAAGCCAGCATCTCCAGCACCGACTCGGCCACCGCTTTCACCGCCTGCGCCTGGTGCTCAATCGACTGGCTGGCGTTATCTTTGATAATGCTGTTGCCACCAATGGCAACGACCATAAGCTCTTTCATACGTTGTCCTTTATAACGGTGCCCGACGTCGCGCTTGCCGCTTCGCGGCTATCCAGAACATGCTTCAACACAAACATGCCGCTCATCATCAGGTAGGCCAGCACAAAGGTCAGAGAACTGCCCTCGGCGAAGCCCACCACCGGGGCGTGGATGACCCCGAACAGCGCCAGCAGCGCACCGACCGCGGCGGCAACGGCACCGCGTAGCGGCTTGTTGATGATGGCGAAGATGGCGATACAGCCCCACAGCATGCTGGCGAGCGGTGCGCCGTTGCCGAGGTGCATCAGCCCTTCGTAGTAAATCCCTTTGCTGTGCAGCACGTCGGTACCGATTTTCGCCGCGCTGGTGCCCGCCGCCCCCATCACGCTGTTCATCATGGTCAGCGCCCAGTTGGCGATCCATGGGAACAGACAGATAAAGATGACGGGCACCTCCACTTTGGGCGTCTCCCTCACCACCTGGTTGGCGGTGACCACGCCGATAAAGACCAGAATCGGCACGATGGCGGTCATCGGGATGATGGCGAGCATAAAGGCTCCCAGCCCGAACAGCGGCACGATGAACATGGTCACGCCGGAGGCAAGCGTATAGCCGATGCTCGCGCCCATCGCTTTCCAGCCCGCGTGGCCGACGTAGACCGTCACCGGGAACGGGTTCCCCATCAGGCAGCCGAGCATGGACGAAAGACCGTTGGCCAGCATCACCTTGCGGGTCGGGTACTCATCCCCCGCCGCGTGGGCGCTTTCGATGTTCTCAAGGTCAAAGATGTAGTTCGCCAGCCCCAGCGGCACGGCAGAGGCCAGATAGGGCAGCGCGTGCGGCAGACCCTGCATAAAGCTGTCGATATGCACTTCCGGCGGGTTAAAGCCGAAGGAGGACATCGACGCCTTGATCGCTTCCGGGCTTTGCAGGCCGGAGATCCACGCTAATGCCGTACCGGCAATCAGCAGCAGGAGACCGGTGGGAATGCGGGCAAAGATCGGCTTTTTGCCAAACCAGTTAATGAAGATCAGCAGAAGCACGATAAAGGAGACCGTCGGCGCTTCGAAGGCCTGCAACATCGGGTTCATCGCCAACAGCAGCAGACCCAGACCGGAGAGGCATGAGAGCAGCACGGTACGCGGGATCATCTTGCGGATGGTTTCGCCAAGGAAAGAGCCGCCCGCGAGGATCATCGCCTCGACGAAGCACCACACCAGACCAATCTGGATAGCGAAATCCGCATCACCGGTCTGCTGGTAGACCGGCATCAGCACCAGAAAGGTGACGGTAAAGATCGAGGGCGCGCTCGGCCCTGACGGCAGTGCAGTCACATCGTTACGCCCGGTCTGGCGCGCCATCTGCAGGCCAAACCACGCGTAGCAGATGCTCGCCACCAGTACCGCCAGCCCGAAGGCTGGCGCAATACGTCCATAAACAATCTCTTTCGGGATGCCGACGACAAAAATGAGCAACCCCATCATGGTCAGCAGGTTCGTCAGGTTGTTGGTCATCAACCCGAAGTACGCCGCCCAGTCACCTCTTTTCCACTCCAGTTTCATGCTTTTCATGGATGCTTACCTTAAAGGAAATAGCGATCGCGGAAGGCCAACAGCGCCTTTTCAAAACAGCTAAACGGCGGATGAACGATCCCGGCGCCAATCATGCCGATGCCCGCATCTTTATGGGCAATGGCGGTGTTGATCACCGGCAGAATACCGCTGCCCGCCACGCGGGTGATGTCGATGGCGGTGGGAATACCCATAAACGACAGCAGCGGAATGGTGACGTTCGGGTTTTCGCCGAGGGTGATCTCGCGCATCTGACGGGAGAAGTCGATGGCTTCTTCCACCGTGCCGCCCACCAGGGCGACAATCGCCGGGGCCGTCGCCATGGCAAAGCCACCGATGCCGTAGGTTTCGGTGATGGCGCTGTCCCCGATATCCAGCCCGGAATCTTCCGGCTTGTATCCCGCGAACATCGGGCCAATCACCTGCTGCGCCGGACCGGTGAACCACTGCCCCGGCAGACCGGAAACGCGCAGGCCGAACTCGTAGCCGTTGCGCGCCATGGTGGTGACCACGGTGCTGTACTCGATGCCGTGGGCGGCATCCAGCGCAGCTTTACACATTGCCATCCAGGTCGGGCCGGAGAAGTAGTCGCTGCTGGCGACAAACTCAAACACCTCGCGCTGCTGCGCCACCGGATAGCCCGCCTGGATCAGCCCCGGGGTTAAGGCCTGAATCAGCAGCGTGGTGCCTGCGTTATTACGGTTGTGGCACTCGTCGCCCATGTGCAGCGCCTGAGCCAGCATCAGGCGCAGGTCGATTTCGCCGATGATTTTCATGGCGTCGCGCAGCATCGGGCCGAGAACGTCGCGCATCCAGTTCAGACGATCAATCACGCTCTGGTCGTTGGCCCCCATGCGCAGGATCTTCGCCATCTGTTCGCTGAGGTTGGTGAAGGCGCGGTTGCCGTAGGTTTTGTTCTCGACGATGTGCATAAACATCGACGCCGAGGTGACGCCCGCCATCGACCCCACGCAGTCGTGCTCGTGGCACGGCGAGAAGGTGATCTCCCCGGAGGCCGCCAGTCGTGCCGCCTCTTCCAGATCCCTGGCTAAACCTTCAAACACCAGCGCCCCGGTGACCGCTCCTTTCATCGCCCCGCACATGTTTTCCCATGCCACCGGCGGACCGGCATGTAGAATGGTGGTGCGGGTCATGCCTGGCACGACGTTGATCGCCTGGTCATAACCCACCAGCACCGGATGCGACTGAATAATGCGTTCAAGGGCAACCTTGTTAGCCGCGGCGATCTTCTCCGCCAGCGATTTTTCAGCCAGTTGATCCAGCGCCTCAACCACCTGCATATTGCCCTGCCCCGGCGGGGTCCAGTCGAGATGGGTGACCGGAACGTGCTGCTTTTTCAGGTCGTCGCTGAACAGGGCGATGCCGACGTTAATGACGTTTAGCGGCTGGTTAAATAAGGTGGTCATCAGGCTTTCTCTCCTTTGAAGACAAATTCACGTGCCAGTAATCCGGTGTTGGTGCTGCTGCTGGCCCAGATGACGCCCGCGTCGGTGAGCCGCTGGCACTGCTGCGCCAGAGACTGGGGATCCTGGTCGGTGCCAAGCACATAGCCGAGGATGACCAGCGGTCGGTTATCGGCTTTCGCGATCGCCTGCGCCTCCTTGATCGCCTCGATCATCACCCCTACCGGATCGTCATGCGATCCAAAGCCGAGGACGAAATCCATCACGATCACACCCACTTCCGGATCGCGTGCCTCCTGCAACAGGCGGCTGATGCGGTTGGTCGGGTCGATCATCGGGTGCGGTTTGCCGTTGGTGAAATCGTCATCGCCGAAATCGAGGAAGGTATGGGCCTGGCTGACGTTGATGTCCTTCAGGCGTTTCGCCGGGTCCGGCTGGATGTTGCTCCAGACGTCGTCATATTTTTCCAGCGCGGCGAACATCGCTTCGTCGCACAGGGTACCGCCGCAGAAGAGGCCGCGAATGTACTTCTGCTGCGGGGTCAGGTGGGCGCGCACCTCTTCAATCAGCGGCCAGTTGAGCGGGTGCAGATCGAGGGACTCTTTTTTGATCCCGGTGAGCAGCACCGCCTTCAGTGCCGCCTCTTTGGTACCGCGGGCAAACACTAATCCCGCTTCATCGGCTGGGGGTTCATTGCGGCCGAGGAAACAGACTACGACCGGTTTGCGGCAGGCACGGGCGCGGGCCAGCACCTTTTCCGCCACCGCAGGCGCAGGCGGTTTGGAGATCAGGGCGATGACCTGGGTGGCGTCGTCCGCTTCCAGCATGGCGATAGCATTCAGCATCATCAGGCCGCCGATTTTTTCGCTCAGGTCGCGACCCCCTGTGCCGATCAGCTGGGAGATGCCACCCCCGAACTCGTGGATGCGCGCGCTCAGCTCCTGGCTGCCGGTGCCGGAGGCGCCGACGATGCCAATGGATCCGCGACGGACCGCGTTGGCGAAGCAGAGCCCGGCGCCATTAATGATGGCGGTACCGCAGTCCGGCCCCATCATCAGCAGCCCTTTTTCGTGGGCCAGCTGCTTGAGCGCCAGCTCATCGTCTAGGGAGACGTTATCGGAGAAGAGCATTACGTTGAGGTTGTTCTCCAGCGCCTGGCGCGCCTCGCGGGCGGCAAAGGTGCCGTTCACAGAAATGACCGCCAGGTTGGCGTCCGGGCGGTGGGTTTTGGCGCTGGCGAGCGTGGCGTAGCGCGATTCGTGTGAGCCTGCGCTCTCTTTGCGGGTAAACAGGGCTTCGATGGCGGCCAGGGTGTCGTCGTTGGCGGCCTCGCCTTTAATCACAATCATCAGATCGCCGTTTTTGGCGTCTTCTAATTCCGGCGTCAGCAGGCCGAGATTTTTTAATACGCCTTTATTCATTTCGGTGGCCATAGCAACAAAAGCCTGCTCCACGCCGGGCAATTTGTTGGCTTTGGTGGAAACCGACATCAGCGAAACAGAATCAAAATAAGTGTTCTTTTTTATCACGATTTTGGTGGGCATTACGTCCTCCTGAATGCGGGCAAAAGGGGGCTACATCACGCCCGAAGGCATGATGGGAAGAGCTATTTTTATTTCAGGCCAGCGCGAAACGGCTGGCCGGGAGTATCAGGCGCCGGCGGCGATCAGCAGCTCGGCAATCTCGCTGAAGCCTTTCTCCCGCGCCAGTTCGAGGGGGGATTTGCCGTATTTATCGGTCATATGCGGGTTGGCGCCGTGGTCGAGCAGTAGCTTCACGATCGCCTGCTGGCGAGGGCCGCCGTCATTTAACACAATGGCTTCGAGCAGCGGGGTCCAGCCGACAAAGTTGGTGTGGTTAACGTTGATGTCGGTGCGGGCCAGCAGCTCCTGCACCACCTCCAGATGCCCTTTCTCGCTGGCCGGGGTGATCCCCACCCCGCCAAAGCGGGTCAGCCTGTCGAGATCCGGGTTGGCCGGCAGGACAAGGCGCAGCAGGGTAAGATCGTTGGTCAGGCAGCTAATCAGGAACGGGTTGAAACAGGTCTGATCCTGCTGGTCGATATTTGCGCCAGCGGCAATCAGCCGCTCCACGCAGGAATAGTGTTTATTCAGGCTGGCGATAATAATGGCGGTTCTTTTCTGCCGGTTGGTGGCATTTATATCCACCCCTTTTTCCAGACAGGCGCTTAATGCCGCGACATTCCCCTGCTCGGCGGCTAACAGAAATTCAGTAACGAGTTCATTGCTGGACATATCCACACTCCGGGTTTTCCTTTCTGATGGAGTGAGCATAGCAATGGCCTGGTCAGAAAAGAATCCGCTTAAAAATGATTCATCGACAGCGAATTCATTGTTGAGTTAAATTTAACAGTCCGGTCAAAACGTGCGTCTGTGCAACCTTTTCCTTATGTTTTACCGCTTTTTAGGCCCTTAAGCTGCATTCTGCTTATGTTTACGCAGGCCTTGCGCTGCGCGGCTCGCAGCAAATTAGCAGAACTGTGACCGGCTTCAAATGAGTTGTAACCGCGTTGTTAAAATATGTTCAAAACTGATGGGTGCCAGGAGCCATAATATGAATTCCATCTTTACCGAAGAGAACCTGCTGGCGTTTACTACCGCGGCCCGCTTCAGCAGCTTCAGCAAAGCGGCTACCGAACTGGGGGTCACCACCTCGGCCATCAGTTACACCATCAAGCGGATGGAGACCGGCCTCGACGTGGTGCTGTTTGTGCGTAACACCCGCAGCATTGAACTCACCGAATCGGGCTTTTACTTTTACCGTAAGGCGGTAGACCTGCTGAATGACTTCCACGCCATCAAGCGCGGGATAGATACCATCTCCCAGGGCATTGAGACCCGGGTGCGGATCTGCATCAACCAGCTGCTCTATACGCCGCGCCACACCGCCCGCCTGTTGCAGGTATTAAAGAAACAGTTCCCCACTTGTCAGATCACCGTCACCACCGAGGTGTATAACGGCGTCTGGGATTCGATCATCAATAATCAGGCGAACATCGCTATTGGCGCGCCGGATACCCTGCTGGACGGCGGCGGGATCGATTACACCGAGATTGGCGCGATCCGCTGGGTGTTTGCCATCGCCCCGGACCATCCGCTGGCGCTGGCTCCGGAGCCGCTGGCCGAGAGCCAGTTGCGCCTGTATCCCAACATCATGGTCGAAGACACGGCGCATACCATTAACAAGAAAGTGGGCTGGCTGCTGCACGGCCAGGAGGCGATCCTGGTGCCGGATTTTAATACTAAATGCCAGTGTCAGATTCTGGGCGAAGGGATCGGTTTTTTACCGGAACATATGGCGAGAGAGGCAGTCGAGGCGGGGCTGCTGGTAACGCGGCGCATTAATAACCCGCGCCAGGACTCGCGCATGCTGCTTGCCACGCAGCATGCGGCAACCGGTCTGGTCACCCGTTGGATCAAACAGCAGTTTGCGCCCCAGGGGGTGCTGACCGGGATCTACAGCGATTTACTGTGGCGGGATTAGCTGCGGCTTTGCACCCAAAACGCATGGATAAGGCCGGGGATGTAGCCCAGCAGCGTCAGGATGACGTTAAGGATAAAGGCCCAGCCAAACCCTTTGCCCAGCAGCACGCCAAGCGGGGGAAGCAGGATGGTAATTACGATACGCCAGAAACCCATAGATTCTCCATACAAGCAGTCAGGTCATTGTTAAAAAAGAGATTTTAACTTTAAGGGTAGCGAGTCTACGCACGGCTGCCAGCGTTGGCGTGAAGTTTTACCCTCTTTTACCCTCTTTACACAGGTTTAGGCTGGCGATTAAGGGGTAATCCGTCCGCCGCGCTGTACCGCGGCCTGCGCTTGGGCTAAGCTCGGAATTCATCCATCATAAGGAGGTAACTATGTTTTCTGTTGGCGATCTCGTACAGCCGCGCATGGGCGGACCAAAACTTAAAGTCATCGAAGTGCATGAAGATCAGATTGTGGCGGTGCAGGCAGGTAACGAACAGGGAGATAAATACACCCTGAAAGCAGCGGATGTGGCGCTGTATAAAGAAGATGGCGATTTCGGCGTCTGCTAAGCGCCGGTGCTGCCGGGCGGCGTGAATCCGCCCGGTCTGCGCGCATTAAATCAGGAAATCATCCAGTGATTTACCCTCTGCCAGCGCAAGGGAGATCGGCTTCGGCGTACGGCCCTGGCCGGTCCAGGTTTTTTCAGTGCCATCGAGATCGGTATAGCGATATTTTGCAGCACGCGGTTTGCGCTTTTTCGGCTGCGCGCTGGCGCTCAGCAGTTCGGAACCCAGCAGGTCTTCTGCCGAAATACCGTCAGCTTTCATCATCTCCAGCAGAGCGCTAATTTTTTGCTGCTGCTCGGCACGTTGCTGTTCGATCTCAGCCTGCTCATTACGTTTTTCTTCCGTGACAATACGCAGCTTTTCGAGCATATCTTCCAGCACGTCCAGAGAGAATTCACGCGCCATCGCGCGAAGTGAACGGATATTATTAAGATTATGTAACATTGAAGTCATGTAATATGAAAACCTTTTCAAAGTCGTCTGAATAATCAATACCGGCTCATGGTAATTCATTTGTTTATAAACATCCAGACGATACCGCACGAAAATATAATTCAGGTCAAACAACAGGGAATTAAGAATATATAATGACGGTTATTTTCAGTTTTAATGATTTATTCAGGACCGCAGTTTAATCAGTATTTATTACCGCTGTGCTATTACCGGCATCAGTGGTTGAGGCGCTGCGGCGCGAAACGAATATTCATTCATCTGCATCGCATAAAACCAAATCATCAATCCCAGAGCTTTACGCTGCACAACATCATTTTAACAACATAACCGCCTTGCGACATGGGCGTTTTTCCTTACCTGAACACAGGTCATGCCAGACGCGGAAAAACGTTACATTAAGTCGTTGTTTTAAAATACAAAAACAGAGAGTAACAAAGAAAATAACGCAACACTGGCAAAACCGGTTCGTTTAGAGAATTTTACGGACAAAACGCCAGTAAATAAAAATTTATCTCTAATTGAGAGTTTCAATGCAGAGAGATACGCTATACAAGAAAAACAAAGCAAACTAAAGCACTATCCCAACCCGCTTTAGCCTCGTTATCGTATCATCTTCAGGAGTCAGAACATGTTCTCACGGCAGTCTCGCCTGCGCCACGCTGTAGCGGACACATTTGCAATGGTGGTCTACTGTTCGGTGGTGAACATGCTGATTGAAATATTCCTCTCCGGAATGACCTTTGAGCAGTCACTTTCTTCACGTCTGGTCGCCGTGCCGGTGAACATCCTTATTGCATGGCCGTACGGTTTCTACCGCGATGCGGTGATGCGTTTTGCCCGCCGCTATTCATCTACCGGCTGGATGAAAAATCTGGCGGACGTGGTGGCCTATGTCACCTTCCAGTCGCCGGTATATGTCGCCATTTTATTAACGGTGGGCGCAGACTGGCACCAGATCGCCGCTGCTGTAAGCTCGAATATTGTGGTGTCGATGATGATGGGCGCCGTCTACGGCTATTTCCTCGACTACTGCCGACGTCTGTTTAAAGTGAGCCAGTACCAGCAGGTCAAGGCCTGAAACACGGCGACTGGCGAAAGCCAGTCGCGTCGTTATTGCGAGTCGCCAAACAGGCCTTTCAGAAAACGTTCCAGCGCCATGCGGGAACTGAAACCATGCGGAATACCATAATGTTCCTGATTATTGCCCCCTAAATAGAGCGGGAACTGCTGGTAATGGTCGCTGGTTTTCATCTCTGAAGCAGGCTCCGCGAAGGAAAGACTTCTCTCTTTCAACGTCGGATGAATGATCAGCGCAGTGCGCCCCATGCGGGCTTCCCGGTTCACATAAACATAATTATCGCCACGACGATAACCGTATGCTTTTTGTGTTACCACATCCACCGTAAATCCCGCTTTTTCAAGTTCGCGCGCAACCTCATCGGGTCGTAAATACATATTCTTTCCTCGTTATCATTTCCTGCCGGGCAACCTTACCGTATTCAGCATTAGCAGTGCTTTCAGAAAAATCCATAAACGGCCTGATAAGCCGTGACCGGCTTCAGATATTAAAAAGGTGGTCTAAACTGTTTATTACCGCAAATTCAAGGGAGAATTGTATGTTTAGCCGATCAAACCGAAACGATGTTGAGGACGATGCTCAGGATATCCATAACGATGTCAGGAAATTAGCGGATACGCTGGAAAGCGTTTTGAAATCCTGGGGATCGGATGCGAAGGGCGAAGCGGAAGATGCGAGACGTAAGGCGCGGTCGCTACTGCGCGAAACCCGTGCGCGTCTTAATGGATGTTCCACCAGCAAGCAGTCTGCCTGCGATGCCATAAACTGTGCGAACACCTTTATTCGCGAGAGACCCATGTGTGCGGTAGGTACCGTCGCGGCCGTCGGGATCTTCATCGGTGCGCTGCTCGCCCTGCGTAAGTAACGCCCAACGCCGAACTATGCTCTTCTACCCCAATGCCCTGCGGTGTTGGGGTTTTTCATTTTTATAAGCCATAGCCCCCCTTCCCGTAACAGTTGTTACCGGCAGCAAATACGCTTGAATTTCCCATATCTTGTGTGGTTGAAAGTTTAGATAACTACATCTAGTATCCCTTTTAGCAAGACAGACTCCTGGTGACGCGTTCAATCGCGTTGGACTCCCATTTTAAATGGAAATACGAATCATGCGCATTATTATTTACACTCGTGACAACTGTGTGCAGTGCCATGCCACCAAACGCGCCATGGAGAGTCGGGGCGTGAGCTTCGAACTGGTGAATGTGGATCAGGTTGCCGACGCGGCAGAGAGGCTTAAAGCCCAAGGGTTCCGCCAGTTGCCGGTGGTGGTCGCCGGGGAGATAAGCTGGTCGGGGTTCCGTCCGGACCTGATTAACCGGCTGCCGCAGGCTGCGCAGGCCGCCCGGGCATGAGCCTGCTCGTCTACTTCTCCAGCAGCTCGGAGAACACGCACCGCTTTATCGTGCGCCTCGGGCTGCCCGCCGTGCGGATCCCGCTGAACGAGCGGGAGCGCATTCAGGTGGACGAGCCTTTTATTCTGGTGGTGCCCAGCTACGGCGGCGGTGGAACCGCCGGGGCGGTACCGCGCCAGGCGATCCGCTTTCTTAACGATCCCCATAACCGGGGGCTTATCCGCGGGGTGATCGCCGCCGGCAACCGTAATTTCGGCGATGCCTTCTGCCGCGCCGGGGATGTCATCTCACAAAAGTGCGGCGTGCCGTACCTCTATCGCTTTGAGCTGATGGGGACACAGCAGGACGTCGACAACGTGCGTAAAGGAGTAAACGAATTTTGGCAACGACAACCGCAGAACGCGTGATGCAGGGATCGCAGGATTTCCATGCCCTGAACGCTATGCTGAACCTGTACGATGGTGACGGGAAGATCCAGTTCAGCAAAGATCATGAGGCGGTGGACGCCTTTTTTAACGCCCATGTCCGCCCCAACAGCATGACCTTTGCCAGCCCGCAGGCGCGTCTGGACTACCTGCTCAGGGAAGGTTACTACGACCCACGGGTGCTGGTGCGCTATGAGAGCAGCTTTGTGCTGGCGCTCTTTGCCCATGCCCATGCCAGCGGTTTTCGTTTCCAGACCTTCCTCGGCGCCTGGAAGTTTTACACCAGCTATACGTTGAAAACTTTTGACGGAAAGCGCTATCTGGAAAGCTTTGAGGATCGGGTGGTGATGGTCGCCCTGACTCTGGCCCAGGGAGATGAAACGCTGGCCCGCCAGCTGACGGATGAGATCCTTTCCGGGCGTTTTCAGCCCGCCACGCCTACCTTCCTCAACGGCGGCAAGGCGCAGCGCGGGGAGCTGGTCTCCTGTTTCCTGCTGCGTATTGAAGACAACATGGAGTCGATTGGCCGGGCGGTCAATTCGGCGCTACAACTTTCCAAACGCGGCGGCGGCGTGGCCTTTTTACTCTCGAACCTGCGGGAAGCGGGGGCACCCATCAAGCGCATCGAGAACCAGTCCTCCGGGGTGATCCCGGTGATGAAGATGCTGGAAGATGCCTTCTCCTACGCCAACCAGCTCGGCGCACGCCAGGGGGCCGGGGCGGTCTATCTTCATGCCCATCACCCGGACATCATGCGTTTTCTTGATACCAAACGCGAGAACGCCGACGAAAAAATTCGCATCAAAACCCTCTCCCTGGGGGTGGTGATTCCGGATATCACCTTCCGGCTGGCAAAAGAGAATGCCGATATGGCGCTCTTCTCCCCTTACGACGTGGAGCGCATCTACGGTAAGCCGTTTGGCGATGTGGCGGTGAGCGAGTTGTATGACGAGATGGTGGCAGATACGCGGATCCGCAAAAAAACCCTCAACGCCCGAGAGTTCTTCCAGCGGCTGGCCGAGATCCAGTTTGAGTCCGGTTATCCCTACATCATGTACGAGGACACGGTCAACCGCGCCAGCCCCATTGCCGGGCGCATCAATATGAGCAACCTGTGCTCGGAGATTTTGCAGGTTAACAGCCCTTCAACCTATGACGAGAACCTGGACTACGCCCGTATCGGGCACGATATCTCCTGCAATCTGGGCTCGCTGAATATTGCCCATACCATGGACTCGCCGGACTTTGGCCGCACCGTTGAGACCGCGGTGCGCGGCCTGTCGGCAGTGTCGGAGATGAGCCACATCCGCAGCGTGCCGTCGGTAGAGGCCGGGAATGCCGCCTCGCACGCCATTGGGCTGGGGCAGATGAATCTGCACGGCTATCTGGCGCGGGAGGGCATTGCCTACGGCAGCCCGGAGGGGCTGGATTTCACCAACCTCTACTTCTACACCATCACCTGGCACGCGCTGAACACCTCAATGATGCTGGCCCGTGAAAAAGGGCAGCGATTCGCCGGTTTTGAGCAGTCGCGTTACGCCAGCGGAGAGTACTTTAACCTGTACCTCAGCGGCGACTGGCAGCCAAAAACGGAAAAAGTGCGGGCGCTGTTTGCCCGCGCCGGGGTCCGCCTGCCGACGCGGGCGATGTGGCAACAGCTGCGCGACGACGTGATGCGCTACGGCATCTACAACCAGAATCTGCAGGCGGTACCGCCCACCGGGTCGATCTCGTACATCAACCATGCCACCTCGAGCATCCACCCGATTGTGTCGAAAATCGAGATCCGCAAAGAGGGGAAAACCGGGCGCGTCTACTACCCTGCCCCGTTTATGACGAATGAGAATCTGGACCTCTATCAGGATGCCTATGAAATCGGCCCGGAAAAAATTATCGATACCTACGCCGAGGCGACAAAACATGTCGATCAGGGGCTGTCGCTGACGCTCTTCTTCCCGGACACCGCCACCACCCGCGACATCAACAAAGCGCAGATCTATGCGTGGAAGAAAGGGATCAAGACCCTGTACTACATTCGCCTGCGCCAGCTTGCGCTGGAAGGCACCGAAACAGAAGGCTGCGTGTCCTGCGCGCTGTAAGGAGAGAGCATGAAACTGTCCCGGGTTCACGCCATTAACTGGAACAAGATTGAAGATGACAAAGATCTGGAGGTATGGAACCGCCTGACCAGTAACTTCTGGCTACCGGAAAAGGTGCCGCTGTCGAACGACGTTCCGGCGTGGCAGACCTTAAGCCGCGAAGAGCAGCAGCTCACTATCCGCGTCTTTACCGGCCTGACGCTGCTCGACACGGTGCAGAATACGGTGGGCGCACCGGCGCTGATTGACGATGCGCTGACCCCGCACGAAGAGGCAGTGATGTCGAATATCAGCTTTATGGAGGCGGTGCATGCCCGCTCCTACAGCTCCATCTTCTCGACGCTTTGTCAGACCAAAGATGTGGATGCCGCGTACCGCTGGAGCGAAGAGAGCGTTACGTTGCAGCGTAAAGCCCAGCGGGTACTGGAACATTACCGCGCCGACGAACCGCTGAAGAAGAAGATTGCCAGCGTCTTTCTGGAGTCGTTTCTCTTCTACTCCGGCTTCTGGCTGCCGATGTACTGGTCGAGCCGGGGTAAGCTCACCAATACTGCGGATCTGATTCGGCTGATCATCCGGGACGAGGCCGTGCACGGGTATTATATTGGGTATAAGTATCAGAAAGGGCTGGAGAAAGTTAGCGAGGCCGAACGCGAGGCGTTGAAGGGTTTTGCGCTGGATCTGCTGATGGAGCTGTATGATAACGAGTTGAGCTATACCGACGAGCTCTATGCCGGAACGGGCTGGGAGGAGGATGTGAAAGCGTTCCTCTGTTACAACGCCAACAAAGCGCTGATGAACCTCGGCTACGAGGCGCTCTTCCCGCCGGAAATGGCGGAGGTAAACCCGGCGATCCTCGCCGCGCTCTCGCCGAATGGTGACGAAAACCATGATTTTTTCTCCGGGTCGGGATCGTCCTATGTCATGGGAAAAACGGTGGAGACAGAAGACCAGGACTGGGATTTTTAAGTGAAATAAATCGGTTTTCAATGCGAAATATATCACTTAATGTCTGACAAATATCTCTTCGTGATCTACGCTGTAATTCTCCGGTCATATTCGCCTGGATCACATCGATTCAGGCGAAATTTCCCATCCGCACGGTAAAAATCTCAAAAAAATTCATCTCCCGCTCAGCCCTTATCTCATGGGAAATTGAGCGATATTGTCCGCATGCAAACCACGGCAAAATTCATGCCACAAGCGCCGCAAGGGTTGTCTCAGATTCTGAGTATGTTAGGGTATGGCCTGCTTATTATTTCACTGGTAACGCTATCGATTTAAATAAATAACGGGACATTCTTTATTGCATGGCAATTAAATTAGAAGTTAAAAACCTCTACAAAGTATTTGGCGAGCACCCGCAGAGGGCTTTCAAATATATTGAAAAAGGTCTCTCAAAAGAACAAATTCTGGAAAAAACCGGGCTATCGCTTGGCGTAAAAGACGCCAGTCTGGCCATTGAAGAAGGCGAGATATTTGTCATCATGGGATTATCCGGTTCGGGTAAATCCACTATGGTTCGCCTTCTCAATCGCCTGATTGAACCCACCCGCGGGCAGGTGCTGATTGACGGCGTCGATATCGCCAAAATATCAGACGCCGAGCTCCGCGAGGTGCGCAGAAAAAAGATCGCGATGGTGTTTCAGTCGTTCGCCCTGATGCCGCATATGACGGTGTTAAATAACACTGCTTTCGGCATGGAATTAGCCGGCGTACCGGCCAATGAGCGCCAGGAAAAAGCGCTGGATGCGCTGCGTCAGGTGGGGCTGGAAAATTACGCCCACGCATATCCGGATGAACTTTCCGGCGGGATGCGCCAGCGCGTGGGATTAGCCCGCGCATTAGCGATCAACCCCGATATATTATTAATGGACGAAGCCTTCTCGGCCCTCGATCCATTAATTCGCACCGAGATGCAGGACGAGCTGGTAAAACTGCAATCCCGACATCAGCGCACCATTGTCTTTATTTCCCATGACCTCGATGAAGCCATGCGAATTGGCGATCGTATTGCCATTATGCAAAACGGCGAAGTGGTGCAGGTGGGAACGCCGGACGAAATTTTGAATAATCCGGCAAATGATTATGTCCGCACCTTCTTCCGTGGCGTGGATATTAGCCAGGTATTTAGCGCCAAAGATATTGCCCGCCGCACGCCAAACGGCATTATCCGTAAAACACCAGGGTTTGGCCCGCGTTCGGCGCTGAAGCTGCTGCAGGATGAAGACCGGGAATACGGTTATCTGGTTGAACGCGGCAATAAATTTGTCGGCGTGGTCTCCATCGACTCCCTGAAAACCGCCCTTGGCGAAGGTCAGGGGATCGATGCGGCGTTAATCGACGCGCCACTTGCCGTGGACGCGGAAACGCCGCTCAGCGAGTTGCTCTCCCACGTTGGCCAGGCGCCCTGTGCGGTGCCGGTAATTGGAGACGAACAACAGTACGTCGGCATCATTTCAAAACGCATGCTGCTGCAGGCTTTAGATCGCGAGGGGGCAAACAATGGCTGATCAATCTAACCCGTGGGGTACTACAGAGGCGGCGGACAGCGCGGCGCAATCTGCTGACGCGTGGGGTTCTTCTACGCCAGCGCCCACCGACGGCGGTGGCGCTGACTGGCTGACCAGCGCTCCGGCGCCGGAACCAGAACATTTCAATATTATGGATCCGTTCCATAAGACCCTGATCCCGCTCGACCGCTGGGTGACGGAGGGGATCGACTGGGTGGTGACCCACTTCCGCCCTGTGTTCCAGGGGATCCGCGTCCCGGTGGACTACATCCTCAACAGCTTCCAGCAGCTGATGCTGGGGATGCCCGCTCCGGTCGCCATCGTGCTCTTCTCGCTGATTGCCTGGCAGTTTGGCAGCGCGGGAATGGGGATCGCCACGCTGATCTCGCTGATCGCCATCGGCGCCATTGGCGCGTGGTCCCAGGCGATGATCACCCTGGCGCTGGTGCTGACCGCTCTGCTCTTCTGCGTGGTGATCGGCCTGCCGATGGGGATCTGGCTGGCGCGCAGCCCGCGGGCGGCGAAAATTATCCGCCCGCTGCTGGATGCGATGCAGACCACCCCGGCGTTTGTCTACCTGGTGCCTATCGTGATGCTGTTCGGCATCGGCAACGTGCCGGGCGTGGTGGTGACCATTATCTTCGCCCTGCCGCCGATTGTGCGTCTGACCATTCTGGGCATCAACCAGGTCCCGGCGGATCTGATCGAAGCCTCGCGCTCGTTTGGCGCCAGTCCGCGTCAGATGCTCTTTAAGGTGCAGCTGCCGCTGGCGATGCCGACCATTATGGCGGGTGTGAACCAGACCCTGATGCTGGCCCTGTCGATGGTGGTGATCGCCTCGATGATCGCCGTGGGCGGTCTGGGCCAGATGGTGCTGCGCGGGATTGGTCGTCTCGATATGGGGCTGGCCACCGTCGGTGGCGTCGGGATCGTGATCCTCGCCATTATCCTTGACCGCCTGACCCAGGCTGTCGGTCGTGATGCACGCAGTCGCGGCAACCGTCGCTGGTATACCACCGGCCCTGTCGGGTTGCTTACCCGCCCATTCACAACGTCTAAATAAGGAACAACGATGCGACATAGCGTACTTTTTGCCACAGCGTTTGCCACCCTTGCCTCTACCAGCGCATTCGCTGCCGACCTGCCGGGCACCGGTATTACCGTGCAACCGGTCCAGAGCACCATCTCCGAAGAGTCATTCCAGACCGGGCTGGTCAGCCGGGCGCTGGAGAAACTGGGTTATACCGTCAACAAGCCCAGCGAAGTGGATTACAACGTTGGCTATACCTCCATTGCCTCCGGCGATGCCACCTTTACTGCCGTGAACTGGCAGCCGCTGCATGACGACATGTACAGCGCGGCGGGCGGCGATAAAAAGTTCTACCGTGAAGGGACCTTTGTCTCCGGTGCGGCGCAGGGTTATCTGATCGACAAGAAAACCGCCGACCAGTACCACATCACCAATATTGAGCAGCTGAAAGATCCGAAGATTGCGGAGCTGTTCGATACCAACGGGGACGGCAAAGCCGACATGATGGGCTGCTCGCCGGGCTGGGGCTGCGAAGCGGTGATTAACCACCAGAACAAAGCCTTCGACCTGGCAAAAACCGTGGACGTCAGTCACGGGAATTACTCGGCGATGATGGCCGACACCATTGCCCGCTTTAAAGAGGGTAAACCGGTCATCTATTACACCTGGACGCCATACTGGGTGAGCGACGTGCTGAAGCCGGGTAAAGATGTGGTCTGGTTGCAGGTGCCGTTCTCCTCCCTGCCGGGCGAGCAGAAGGATATCGACACCAAACTGCCTAACGGCATGAACTACGGCTTCCCGGTGAATACCATGCACATTGTGGCCAACAAAGCCTGGGCTGAGAAAAACCCGGCGGCGGCGAAGCTGTTCTCGGTCATGAAGCTGCCGCTGGCGGACATCAACGCCCAGAACGCGATGATGCATGCCGGCAAGTCATCTGAGGCCGATGTACAGGGCCATATCGATGGCTGGATCAAAGCCCACCAGCAGCAGTTTGATGCGTGGGTAAATGAAGCCCTGGCGGCACAGAAGTAACGCTACTCTGCTACTCTGCTCCTCTCTCCCGTGAGGGGAGCAGACCGCACGATCCATCACTCAACAACTCCCCGCCTCCTCACTTCATCCGTTATTATGGTTTACGAGAAAATAATCACTTAACTAATGATTTCGAAACCAAATGACAAAAACAACTCAGGGGCTTAGCCCCGCACTTATTCTGCTGATGTCAGTGGCAACCGGTCTGGCGGTCGCCGGCAACTACTATGCGCAACCCCTGCTGGAAACCATCGCCCGCAACTTCTCGCTCTCGGCAAGCTCGGCCGGTTTTATCGTTACCGCCGCCCAGCTGGGATACGCTGTGGGTCTGCTGTTCCTCGTCCCGTTGGGGGATATGTTTGAACGCCGGGCGATGATTGTCTCCATGACGCTGCTGGCCGCGGGCGGGATGTTGATCACCGCCTCCAGCCAGTCGCTGAGCATGATGATCCTCGGCACCGCCCTGACCGGTCTCTTCTCGGTAGTGGCGCAGATTCTGGTGCCGCTCGCCGCCACCCTCGCCTCGCCGGAAAAACGCGGTAAGGTGGTGGGCACCATTATGAGCGGCCTGCTGCTGGGGATTTTACTGGCGCGTACCGTTGCGGGCTTACTGGCGGGTATCGGCGGCTGGCGCACCGTCTACTGGGTCGCCTCGGTGCTGATGGTGGTAATGGCGCTGGCGCTGTGGCGCGGCCTGCCGAAGGTGAAGTCAGAAACCCATCTCAACTATCCGCAGCTGCTGGGCTCCGTCTTTAGCCTGTTCATAAAGGATAAACTGCTACGTACCCGGGCGTTGCTCGGCTGTTTCACCTTTGCCAACTTCAGCATCCTCTGGACCTCGATGGCCTTCCTGCTGGCCTCTCCGCCGTTTAACTATTCCGAAGGGGTGATCGGTCTGTTTGGTCTGGCCGGGGCTGCCGGTGCGCTGGGGGCGCGTCCTGCGGGTGGCCTGGCGGACAAGGGCAAATCGCACCTCACCACCACCGTCGGTCTGGTGATGCTGCTGCTCTCCTGGGCAGCAATCTGGTACGGACATGTCTCGGTGCTGGCGCTGATTGTCGGCATCCTGGTGCTCGACCTGACCGTGCAGGGGGTGCATATCACCAACCAGACCGTGATTTACCGCGTTAAGCCGGATGCCCGTAACCGCCTGACGGCCGGGTATATGACCAGCTACTTTATCGGCGGTGCGGCCGGGTCGCTCATTTCGGCCTCGGCGTGGCAGCATGCCGGCTGGACGGGCGTGTGTGCGGTCGGGGCGGTGATGGCGCTGCTTAACCTGCTGGTCTGGTGGCGTGGTTATCACCGTCAGGAGGCTATTCAATAAGGTTTACATAAGTTTGGGGCTCTCAGGGTGTTAAGGAGCCCCTCAGTCTGTTAAGGTACGCAATCATTTATACCGAAAATTTTTATGTGGGTAATATATTAGAATACCGCATGAATAGCTTACGCCTGATGACCCATCCCCGTTTTGCCAGCGTCACCCCCTCTTTTCTGTGCTTACCGGGTCACGGATCAACCCGGCTCTTGATGACAGTGAAATTCGTCTTGCGGATTTTATCCGCACAAATAATTCATTTACATTATTTGTCACTGTCGTTACTATATCGGCTGTAATTAATGAGGTTATGCCCAAATGGATAGTTCGTTTACGCCCATTGAACAAATGCTTAAATTTCGCGCCAGTCGCTATGCAGATTTTCCTTATCAGGAGATCCTGTTAACGCGTCTCTGCATGCACATGCAGGGTAAGCTGTTGGAAAATCGCAATAAAATGCTGAAAGCTCAAGGGATTAACGAGACGTTATTTATGGCGTTGATTACGCTGGAGTCTCAGGAAAATCACAGCATTCAGCCTTCGGAGCTGAGTTGCGCGCTGGGTTCGTCCCGTACCAATGCGACCCGTATTGCCGATGAGCTTGAAAAACGTGGCTGGATTGAGCGCCGCGAAAGTGACAACGACCGCCGTTGTCTGCACCTGCAACTGACCGAGAAAGGTCACGAATTCCTGCGCGAGGTGCTCCCACCTCAGCACAACTGCCTGCATCAACTCTGGTCGTCTTTAAGTAACGCAGAGAAAGATCAGCTCGAGCATATCACCCGTAAGCTGCTCACCCGTCTGGACCAGATGGATGAAGATGGCGCTGTTCTTGAGGCGCTGCGCTAACGCGACGACACGCTCCAAAATCCAGATTAATAAGAAAACCGTCAGGCCAGCATCTCATCATGCTGGCCTTTCTGATAACAGGTCGGCTCAGCCGATGTGAAATAATAAGATCGTGGAGAACAACATGAGCGCAAATGCGGAGAACACAACCCCGCAGCAACCGGTCAACAAGAAAGGCAAACGCAAGCGCGCCCTTCTGCTGCTGACCTTGCTCTTTATTATCATTGCCGTGGCATATGGGATCTATTGGTTTTTAGTACTGCGTCATAGTGAAGAGACGGATGACGCGTATGTGGCAGGGAACCAGGTTCAGATTATGGCGCAGGTGTCGGGCAGCGTGACGAAAGTCTGGGCTGACAATACCGACTTTGTGCAAAAAGGTGATGTGCTGGTAACGCTCGATCCGACCGATGCCCAGCAGGCGTTTGAAAAAGCGCAGACTGAGCTGGCGTCAAGCGTACGTCAGACCCGCCAGCTGATGATCAACAGCAAACAGCTGCAGGCCAATATTGACGTGCAGAAAACCGCCCTCGCCCAGGCCCAGAGCGACCTCAATCGTCGCGTCCCGCTGGGTTCGGCCAACCTGATTGGCCGCGAAGAGCTGCAACACGCCCGTGACGCGGTCGCCAGCGCGCAGGCTCAGCTGGATGTGGCCCTTCAGCAATATAACGCCAATCAGGCAATCGTGCTGAATACCACGCTCGATCAACAACCGGCGGTAAAACAGGCGGCGACCGAAGTCCGTAACGCCTGGCTGGCACTGCAGCGTACCAAAATCGTCAGCCCAATGACCGGCTACGTTTCCCGCCGTTCCGTGCAGCCTGGCGCGCAGATCACCTCCTCCACCCCGCTGATGGCGGTGGTGCCGGCAACCAACCTGTGGATTGACGCCAACTTCAAAGAGACCCAGCTGGCGCATATGCGTATCGGCCAGACCGCTACGGTCGTCAGCGACATCTACGGCGACGACGTGAAGTACACCGGTAAAGTGGTGGGGCTGGATATGGGGACCGGCAGCGCCTTCTCGCTGCTGCCTGCGCAGAACGCCACCGGGAACTGGATCAAAGTGGTTCAGCGTCTGCCGGTGCGTATCGAGCTGGATGAGAAACAGCTGGCGGACCATCCGCTGCGTATTGGCCTCTCCACGCTGGTGACGGTGGATACCTCCAACCGTGACGGCCAGATGCTGGCAAACCAGGCACGTTCGAACCCGGCCTACGAAAGTAATGCCCGCGAGATCAGCCTTGAGCCGGTGAATAAACTGATCGATGAGATCGTGAAGGCAAACGCCGGTTAATCCGAAGGTGAGCGTTATGCAGCAGCAAAAACCGCAAAAACCGTTGGAAGGGGCGCAGCTGGTCATCATGACCATTGCGCTTTCGCTGGCGACATTCATGCAGGTGCTGGACTCCACCATCGCGAACGTGGCGATCCCGACCATCGCCGGGAACCTTGGCTCATCCCTGAGCCAGGGGACATGGGTGATCACCTCATTCGGGGTGGCGAATGCGATCTCCATCCCGATTACCGGCTGGCTGGCGAAGCGCGTCGGGGAAGTGAAACTGTTCCTCTGGTCAACGATCGCTTTCGTGCTGGCCTCCTGGGCGTGTGGCGTCTCCAGCAGCCTGACCATGCTCATCTTCTTCCGCGTGATCCAGGGGATTGTCGCCGGGCCGCTGATCCCGCTGTCGCAAAGTCTGCTCCTGAACAACTATCCGCCTGCCAAGCGCTCCATTGCGCTGGCGCTGTGGTCGATGACGGTGATTGTCGCCCCGATCTGCGGCCCGATTCTGGGCGGTTATATCAGCGATAACTATCACTGGGGCTGGATCTTCTTTATCAACGTGCCGATTGGCGCCCTGGTGGTACTGCTGACCCTGCAGTCGCTGCGTGGCCGCGAAACCCGTACTGAACAGCGGCGGATTGATGGCGTGGGGCTGGCGCTACTGGTGTTGGGCATCGGTAGCCTGCAGATCATGCTCGACCGCGGGAAAGAGCTGGACTGGTTCGCCTCCCAGGAGATCATCGTTCTGACTGTTGTGGCGGTGGTGGCGCTCAGCTTCCTGATTGTGTGGGAGCTGACGGAAGACAACCCGATAGTCGATTTGTCGCTATTTAAATCGCGCAACTTCACCATAGGTTGTTTGTGTATCAGCCTCGCCTACATGCTTTACTTCGGCGCCATTGTTCTGCTGCCGCAGCTGTTGCAGGAGGTGTACGGGTATACCGCCACCTGGGCAGGGCTGGCGTCGGCGCCGGTCGGGGTGATCCCGGTCCTGCTGTCGCCGATCATCGGCCGCTTCGCCCATAAGCTGGATATGCGACGCCTGGTGACCTTCAGCTTCATCATGTATGCGGTGTGCTTCTACTGGCGCGCCTATACCTTTGAACCGGGCATGGACTTTGGCGCCTCCGCGTGGCCGCAGTTCATCCAGGGGTTTGCGGTGGCCTGCTTCTTTATGCCACTGACTACCATCACCCTCTCCGGTCTGCCGCCGGAAAGGATGGCGGCGGCGTCCAGCCTGTCGAACTTTATGCGTACGCTGGCGGGCTCTATCGGTACCTCAATGACGACGACCATGTGGACCAATCGGGAGTCGTTGCACCATGCGCAGCTGACCGAGTCGGTGAATGTGTTCAATCCGCAGGCGCAGGAGATGTACAGCCAGCTACAGGGAATGGGCATGACCGAGCAACAGGCATCCGGGTGGATAGCACAGCAGATCACCGCGCAGGGGCTGATAATTTCGGCCAACGAGATCTTCTGGCTGTCGGCAGGTGTGTTCATTGTGTTACTGGGGCTGATCTGGTTTGCCAAACCGCCGTTTGGGGCGGGTGGCGGAGGGGGCGGCGCCCACTGACGTGTTTGCCTGAAAAGAAAAACGGATCTGCATGCAGATCCGTTTTTTTATGGCCGCGGTTACGGCTACTTAATCCCAATAATTTTAATCGTGATGATCGAGACTGTACCTGGCGGTACAAAACCGGGAACACCCGACTCACCATACGCCTGCTTCGCCGGGATATGGATTTTTGCCTCTCCGCCCAGGCCCAGCTTTTTCACTACCGTCTGGAACAGCGGCGGTAAATCTTTCACCCGACTGGCACGAATTTCATTTTTGGACATGACCTTACCGGTGCCGAGCACTTCATCGATTTCGGTCATGATTTCATTTTTGTCGTTGATCAGGGGAGCTTCACCTTTTTTAATCACCCTGTAGACAGCGCCATCAGGTAGTCGCTTAGCTCCCTTCTCATTCGCCGCTTTTGTCATGATAGCTTTACTCTGCTTTTCATTTTCACTTTGCGTTGCGACAAACTGTTTTTTCTGTAACTGATCCAGTGCCGTCAGCTCTTTCGAAAGCGTGGCTTCTGCCAGCTGTAGCTTGTTAGTCACCTTATCGTTAAAGCCCTGCATAAAGGCGTTAAGATCGAGTTTTTTACTCAGACCGTCCAGCTTGGCTTTCTCACGCTCTGCCGCATCGCCATACCATGCACCGATTGCGTAGCTGGTCTTCGTATCTTTTGACGCCGTCTTATCAATCTTCACCTGCTGCACAGGCGCAACGTCTTTTCCAGCCTTAGCCTGAGTCTCCTTTAACTTCTGGTTTTCGGCCGTCAGCGCTGTAAGAGAGCTATTTTGCGTTTTATATTTCTCCTCAAGCGAGGCGTTTTGCCTCTGTAGCTCTGCCAGCTGCTTTTTCAGTTCCGCGGCCTCTTTACCTGCGGTCGCCAGCTGCGCGCTGCTCTTCTCTTTCTCAATGCCCGTATTGCTTTTATGTAAAGAGAGCAGGGATTCCTGAGAAGCGATAACTTTTTTAGCATCTTCAAGCTGCTTCAGCACAATATCGGACTTCGTTTTTTCACTGCTGAACTGCTTTTCCTGCTCGGCCAGACGGGTTTCCAGCGTCGCTTTTTGCAGGTTCAGTGCCGATAGCTGCGCTTTTAACGTGTCGAGCTCTTTGACCACACCGGTGCTTTTATCACCGCTCGCTTTAAGGGTAGCCAGCTGCGCATCCAGCACCTGCCGCTGCGCCTGCAGCTCTGCCAGCTGTTTGGTCAGGACGGCATTTTTCTCACGCGTCTCTTTCAACACAATCAGCTCCGTTTCCAGCGCCTTTTCTGCGTCTTCAGATCGCTCAACTCTTTGACCAGCGCGGCGCTCTTTTCATCGGCGATCTTCAGCGCGGCGAGTTGGGTTTCCAGCGCCTTTTTTTGCGCCTGCAGATCGGTCAGCTCTTTTGTGAGCGTCGCATTTTTATCAATGGCCTGTTTCAGCGTCGTCAGTTGAGTTTCCAGCGCTTTCTTCTGCGTTTGCAGGTCGGTCAGCTCTTTAGTGAGCTTCTCTTTCTCGCTCCCGGCATTGCTTTTTTGCATTGCCAGCAGTGACTCCTGAGAAGCCAGGACTTTTTTGGTATCTTCAAGCTGGCTCTGCGCGATGGCGGATTTCGCCTTCTCACTGTTGAACTCTTTCTCAAGCTCGGCCAGCCGCTTTTCCAGCACGGTTTTTTGCTGGTTCTGTGTGGACAGCTGAGTTTTCAGGGCATCGATCTCACCCGTCAGGACAGTGCTCTTTTCAGAGTGAGTTTTAAGAGAGGCCAGCTGGGTATCCAGCGCACTCTTCTGCGCCTGCAGATCGGCCAGCTGTTTGGTCAGCGCGGCGCTCTTTTCATCGGCAGCCTTCAGCGCGGTAAGTTGGGTTTCCAGCGCCTTTTTTTGCGCCTGCAGATCGGTCAGCTCTTTAGTGAGCTTCTCTTTCTCACTTCCGGAGCTGCTTTTTTGCGTTGCCAGCAGTGACTCCTGAGAGGCGAGGACTTTTTTGGTATCTTCGAGCTGGCTTTGCGTAATGGCGAATTTCGCCTTTTCACTGTTGAACTCTTTCTCAAGCTCGGCCAGCCGCTTTTCCAGCGCGGTTTTTTGCTGGTTCTGAGTGGACAGCTGAGCTTTCAGGGCATCGATCTCCCCCGTCAGCACAGTGTTTTTTTCAGAGTGAGTTTTAAGAGAGGCCAGCTGGGTATCCAGCGCATTCTTCTGCGCCTGCAGGTCGGCCAGCTGTTTGGTCAGCGCGGCATGCTGCGCGTTGGCTTTACGCAGTTGTTCCGCCAGTTCCGCGTTTTTTTGTTTCTCGATATCAGCAGACTTTGGCAATGCCGCAATGAGGCTTTCGACAGCAATTTTTTGCGCACTGCCATCCGGTTGCGGTTTAAGCCGGGCGATCGCCTGCTCCTTTTCCGCAACGCGATCCTTTTCATGGGCAACCGCCTGTTCCAGAGAAGCTTTCTCTCTTTCTAAAACACTTAGCTGTTTATTTAACGCGGTAATGGTGGAGTTGGCCTGGCGAAGCGCGTCGTTCAGACGCGTAATTTTTGCCGGGTCTATCCCGGCAGCCTTGTCACTTTTAACGGCACTGGCACGGGGTACCGGATCAGCAGGCTTACTCGCCTGCGATTGGGGAAGATCCACTGCCGCCTTCTGGGGAGTTGTAGCGGTTTCAGAGGCAATAAAGGGGTTAGTTTTCTCCTGGCCGATAATTTTTTCATCATCCAGACGCTTTAATAAATCCGTGCCAACTGCAAGCGCCTTTCCGCCTGATAATAACAATCCGCAGTACAGTGCTGCGCTAAAGAATTTATTCATAACTTATTCATTTCATTAGCACGGTTCATCATGTTGGTATAGACCGTATTACGAATCCTTACGCATACCAGCGATAATTTTTTATTAATTTCGGTGAGCATAACCTCCGAAGCATTACCATCCACCAGGGATTTATTCGATTCGTAAATTTTATAGTTTTTATTAATATTATCGAATTGCTTACGGTAGGATTCATAGGCTACGGGGTCGAGCTTCTGTAACGCGGAAAACTCCTGATAGCATTGCACTTCCTGCTTACGTTCAGCAGGTGCTTTCGCAATAGGCGTCGTAACGCTTCCAGATCCGCATGCAGACAAAAAAAGAGTAGAAAAAAGGATGGCGGCACCTGTCAAATAAACTTTCATAAATCCCTCTGATTTTTATCTATTCCATGAAATATCAACGCACCCATAATTACAATGAATGCGTATTAATACATCATCCATAGATATAATATATAATTAACCATCATGCGTTGGCTGCAATAATAGTCACAAAGAGAGGGATGCACAACGAGAGATAATTTTTTAGGAATTTATAAATAAACAAGGCAGAAGGGAGTAAAATTACCCAGCTCACGCTTTGTTGAGAGCCGGGTAATGAACTAGATGTGCAGTTCCTGCAGCTTCTCTTTTGGCAGCGCCAGTTCGTCGTTGCTGTTAACGCGAACGTCACGCTCAAGAATGTGGCGGGCGATATCCTGTGCTTCTTCCAGAGAGTGCATCTGATATGTGCCGCACTGGTAAACGTTAAGTTCCGGGATCTGGTTCTGCTCTTTCACCTTCAGCACGTCAGCCATCGCCGCTTTCCAGGCCTCAGCAACGCGGGTCTCTTCCGGCACCCCAATCAGGCTCATGTAGAACCCGGTACGACAACCCATAGGCGAAATATCGATGATCTCAACGCCGTTACCGTTCAGGTGATCGCGCATGAAACCGGCAAACAGGTGCTCCAGAGTGTGAATGCCTTTTTCCGGCATCACTTCTTTATTCGGTACGCAGAAACGCAGGTCGAATACCGTGATCGTATCGCCGTGCGGGGTATGCATGGTCTTCGCAACGCGTACAGCAGGTGCTTCCATACGGGTATGGTCGACAGTAAAGCTATCTAATAACGGCATACGTCACCTCCGATAGTGATTTTTTTTTAAAAATAATGAACTCTTCAATTCAACGCGAGTCTGAGTATATGAAAGACGCGCATTTGTTATCATCATCCCTGTTCTTCAGAGATGTTATTTTGGCCACAGCGATGTGGCCTTTTTCTTTTCTGTCAGCCTTGTTTCGCCAGAAACTCAGCAAACGACTCTGTATCCGCCGCCTCAATCTCAGCCTGACGCACCATTGATGCTTCGCGTTCAGCAGCAAACTCGGCTTCGGTAAGCACTTCCAGCGGCTCCTGCAGCAGCATATCGCGATACTCCGCCGCCAGCGCACGGCCGGTGCCACCAATACCCCGATCAATCATAGAACGCAGAATGCGTGCCGAGAATGTCAGCTCCGGATTATCAAAACTTTCGACCAGCTGATCGCACACCTGCTGATACTCATCACCACCATAAACGCTATCCAGCGTGTGGGCGACACGTTTGAGATCGCGGAACAGATCTTTCCCCACCTGCTGCAGCGGGAACTGTGCCGTCTGGCAACCGATGCCCAGCGTCAGGCCTGGTTTGCGCCCTTCGAGGATCACCCGGTTCCAGTTAGTGCGGGTGCAAAGCAGTTCGTCAGAACTCATTTCCGGCGCATCGGCCAGCACGCACCAGACCATAAACAGATCGAGGAAGCGTACCTGCTGCTCGTCCACGCCAATTGGCGAGAACGGGTTGATATCCAGGGAACGTACTTCGATGTACTCAATCCCACCGCGCTGTAACGCATCCGACGGAGTTTCTCCGCTGCGCGTGACGCGTTTCGGACGGATAGGCGCATACAGTTCGTTTTCAATCTGTAAAACGTTACTGTTGATTTGCAGGCGCTTACCGTCTTTCTCAAGACCGATCTCTTCGTAGGCTTCCGACGGGGTTTTGATCGCCCGCTTTAATCCTGCCACATACTCATGTAGATCGTTAAACGTAATTCCGAGATTGCTTTGCGATTTATTGGTATAACCCAGGTCGCTGAGACGCAGGGAGGTCGCGTACGGCAGGTAGTACATGCCGCATTCGGTTTTCTCAAACGGCAGCGTGGTCGGTTTGCCCTGCAGGAAAGAGGAGCAAATCGCCGGAGAAGCACCAAACAGATATGGGATGACCCAGCCGAAGCGATAGTAGTTACGAATCAGGCGGAAATAGCCTGCGGAGATCGCCTCTTTATCCGTTTCGCCGCACTTCGCCTGCCAGAATGCCATCGGCAAGGAGAAGTTATAGTGCACGCCAGAAATCGTCTGCATCAGCGCACCATAGCGATTTTTTAATCCTTCGCGATAGAGCGTTTTCAGACGACCGATATTGGAGGTGCCGTACTGCGCCAGTTCAATATCCTGCCCCTGCGCGATATAGCAAGGCATACTCAGCGGCCACATCCGCTCATCACCCAGATTACGAGCGCTGTAGCGATGAATGTCACGCATGATTTTCAGCATGTGGTCAATTTCGCCGTCGACCGGCGTAATAAACTCAAGCAGTGCTTCGGCGAAATCAGTGGTGATCCATTTATGGGTCAGCGCCGAACCCAACGCCTGTGGATGGCCCGTCGTTGCGAGACTGCCGTCTGCGTTAACGCGCAGCGTTTCGCGCTCAAGACCGCGCTGAATACCCTTCAGAGCCTGAGGGTGGTTTTCCAGCCAGGCCAGTGCCTGTGATACGTCCGGGATCAATTCGACCTCCCGCCTGTCAAAATCATTTTATTTAGCATAATTGTAATGGTTTCTGGTCACAAACAGTCCAATTAGTGCCACCACGTCATGCCCTGCAAAGTTGCAACCGCTACAAGAATGTAGCGCAACGCCTTGCCAAGGCATAAAAAAAAGAGCACAGGCCCCCAGGGGATGCGCATCCATCCCGCTAGCAGGCACAGTAAATCACCGATTACCGGCATCCAGCTTAATAAAAGCGTGGCAGCGCCATAGCGTTTTAGCCAGCCGACTGCCTTTTCCTGCCAGCGCGACGTTTTGCGTAGCGGAAAGAATCGCCCAAGAATAACGTTAGTCAGCCCTCCAAGGCTATTACCCATTGTTGCTATTAACACGAGCAACCACGGCTGACTGACGCTGGACAAGAGCATCGCCACCAGCACCACCTCGGAATTTCCGGGAAGGATCGTAGCGCTTAAAAAACTGCTGGCGAATAATGAGGCGAGTGACAGTGCGTCACTCACAGTAAGCGAACATCCACCGCGGCCATACCGGCGTCTCGCGCCGCCTGAATACCGAAATCAGCATCTTCAAACACGACACACTTCGCGGGAGGGACTCCCATCAGCTCTGCGCAAAGCAGAAAGGTGTCAGGTGCAGGTTTATGGTTTTTAACGTGATCGGCCGCGACCACGGCAGAGAAATAGTGGCGCAGGTTAAGATGGTTGAGCAGCGCTTCGGCGATCGCGCTTTCACTGCCCGTCCCGACCGACATCGGGCGACGTCCGTGCCACTCTTTTACCACCTCAATTAATGGCAAAGGGCGCACGGTGTCCAGCAGCATGGCTTTTACCGCATCGGTTTTTTCACGCGCGAGCAGGTGCGGGTCGAGATCGGCCTGATTCAGTTCAATCACGGCCTGCGCAATACGCCAGGTAGGAGATCCGTTGAGGGCAATCATCGCCTGTAAGTCGAAACGCATTCCGTAACGGCCCAGGACCTCAGTCCAGGCTTTACGATGCGTTGGCTCGGTGTCGAGGATGGTGCCATCCATATCGAAGATCAAACCGTCATACTGTGCGTACATCGTGCTCTCGCTAAACGATTAACAAAGCATTACTTTATCGTAAATGGCGGTTTTTGTCGCTGACAGTGAAGATGATTGCTGACGAAACGTCGAAGGAATAAACAATGAGGGAGAATATGGTGCATCCGGGAGGATTACTCGGCGTTGCCTCGCCCTCCGGGTCGTTGCTGAAGCAACGTTATCCTGCCTGGTGCTGACGATTGATTCGCAGGCCATAAAACAACAGTCTGGCTGTTATCTCGGAGAATATGGTGCATCCGGGAGGATTCGAACCTCCGACCGCTCGGTTCGTAGCCGAGTACTCTATCCAGCTGAGCTACGGATGCATCGGGATACTGCTTTGAGATGTAGTAAATGGTGCATCCGGGAGGATTACTCGGCTGCGCCTTGCCCTACGGGTCGTTGCTAAAGCAACGCTATCCTCCCTGGTGCTTGCGATTGACTCGCAGACCATGAAACAACAGCTTAGCTGCTATCTCGGAGAATATGGTGCATCCGGGAGGATTCGAACCTCCGACCGCTCGGTTCGTAGCCGAGTACTCTATCCAGCTGAGCTACGGATGCATCGGGATTTACTACTGTTACTGCTGATACTCGGTATTGCTTCATAAGCAAAACAAAGTAAAAGATGGTGCATCCGGGAGGATTCGAACCTCCGACCGCTCGGTTCGTAGCCGAGTACTCTATCCAGCTGAGCTACGGATGCATCGGGATTTACTACTGTACTGCTCGATATTCATATCACTTCTAAAGCAATATGAAGTAATAGATGGTGCATCCGGGAGGATTCGAACCTCCGACCGCTCGGTTCGTAGCCGAGTACTCTATCCAGCTGAGCTACGGATGCAAAATGGCGGTGAGGCGGGGATTCGAACCCCGGATGCAGCTTTTGACCGCATACTCCCTTAGCAGGGGAGCGCCTTCAGCCTCTCGGCCACCTCACCACACAACGCCTCTTTCGAGTGCTTCGAGTAACTCGCTAAGAGCTTCTCGTCGCTGCGTGGCGCATATATTACTTTCTGGGACTTATAAGTCAAACAATTTTCCACAAGCTTTTATCGTTTGCACAATTCACAGGCAATTCGGACGTAAAACCCGCAAAGAGAGTGTTTTATAAACGTATTTTGCCCCTCTTTCTGCACTCTTCTGCATGAAGAACGGTGGATTTTGGCGAAGTAAAAGAGATAAGAGTGGTTAAAAACAGAGCGAACGAAACAGAACGGTAACTTTAGGGAAGGAGAATGTCAGGAGGGGTGCGTCTCGCCAGAGAGCGAGACGCGATAATATCAGTAACTTGACTGCTGGGATTTTTCAGCCTGGATACGCTGGTAGATCTCTTCACGATGAACAGAGACTTCTTTAGGGGCGTTCACACCAATACGTACCTGGTTACCCTTTACCCCTAAAACTGTCACGGTGACCTCATCCCCAATCATGAGGGTCTCACCAACTCGACGAGTCAGAATCAGCATTCTTTGCTCCTTGAAAGATTAAAAGAGTCGGGTCTCTTGTATCCCGGCATTATCCATCATATAACGCCAAAAAGTAAGCGATGACAAACACGTAATGTGTAGGTAGTCACGGCATCACAATCTGTTAAACGTAAGTTTAGCCGATATACACAAACTCAACCTGACTTTATCATTATCGATAGCGTAGAGCGCAGTACGCCATAACAGTGTCGTTATGGCGTCTGATTACGCTTTGTAATTATTACAGTTTCGAACTTACCCAGCTTTCTACGCTGGCCAGCGCTGCCGGGAGGGCCGCTGCGTCCGTACCACCGGCTTGCGCCATGTCAGGACGACCACCGCCTTTACCGCCCACTTGCTGAGCGACCATACCAATCAGCTCCCCTGCTTTCACACGGTCGATCACGTCCTTAGATACGCCCGCAATCAGAGAAACCTTACCTTCCGCTACCGTAGCCAGAACGATAACCGTTGAACCGAGCTGGTTCTTCAGATCGTCGACCATGGTACGAAGCATTTTCGGCTCAACGCCCGTCAGCTCGCTGACCAGCAGTTTAACGCCTTTAATTTCAACCGCTTTGCTGGAGAGGTTTGCGCTCTCCGCAACCGCAGCCTGCTCTTTCAGCTGCTGGAGTTCTTTTTCCAGCTGGCGGGTACGTTCCATCACGCTGCGCACTTTCTCGCCCAGGTTCTGGCTGTCGCCCTTCAGCAGTTGGGCGATGTCGTGCAGCTGATCGCTCTCCGCATGGAGGCTGGCAATCGCGCCTTCACCAGTGACCGCTTCGATACGACGAACGCCTGCCGCGGTACCGGATTCGGACACGATGCGGAACAGACCAATGTCGCCCGTACGGCTGGCGTGCGTACCACCACACAGCTCGGTGGAGAAATCACCCATGCTCAGCACGCGCACACGGTCGTCATACTTCTCGCCGAACAGGGCCATTGCGCCTTTGTTCTTCGCCGCCTCGAGATCCATGATGTTGGTTTCGATCGGCAGGTTACGACGGATCTGGGCATTAACCAGATCTTCCACCGCGCGGATTTCTGCCGGTTTCATCGCTTCAAAATGGGAGAAGTCGAAACGCAGCACTTTGTCATTCACCAGCGAGCCTTTCTGCGCAACGTGCGTACCCAGAACCTGGCGCAGTGCGGCGTGCATCAGGTGCGTCGCGGAGTGGTTCAGACGAATACGTGCGCGGCGCGCTTCGTCAACAATAGCCTGAACGCCCTCGCCCACTTTCAGTTCGCCGGATGCCAGCGTCCCCTGGTGGCCAATTGCCTGACCATATTTCTGCGTGTCGCTGACGGCAAAGCTGAAACCATTGCCTTTCAGTTCGCCTTTATCTCCAACCTGGCCGCCTGATTCTGCGTAGAACGGCGTCTTGTCCAGAACCACAACGGCAGTCTGGCCCGCGCTGATGCTCTCCACGGCTTTGCCGTCAACAAACAGGGCAGTCACTTTGCCGTTGGTTTCCAGATGCTCGTAACCTTCAAATTCGCTGCTGCCATCAACGCGGATCATGGCGTTGTAATCGGCACCGAAACCGCTGGATTCACGCGCACGACGGCGCTGCTCTTCCATTGCCGCTTCGAAGCCCGCTTCGTCAACTTTAATATTGCGCTCGCGGCAAACATCAGCCGTCAGGTCAACCGGGAAACCATAGGTGTCGTACAGACGGAAGGCGGTTTCGCCATCCAGGGTGTCGCCTTTCAGCTTCGACAGCTCATCGTCCAGCAGAGTCAGGCCACGTTCCAGCGTACGGGCAAACTGTTCTTCTTCGGTCTTCAGAACCTGCTCAACCTGCGCCTGCTGACGTTTCAGCTCTTCGCCCGCGGCGCCCATCACGCCAATCAGTGGCCCCACCAGCTTATAGAAGAAGGTCTCCTTCGCGCCCAGCATGTTGCCGTGACGGATCGCGCGGCGAATGATACGGCGCAGCACGTAGCCGCGGTTTTCATTCGATGGGATCACGCCGTCAGCAATCAGGAACGCACAGGAGCGGATGTGGTCGGCAATAACGCGCAGGGATTTGTTGCTCAGGTCGGTTGCGCCAGTCACATCGGCAACGGACTTAATCAGAGTGCTGAACAGATCGATGTCGTAGTTGGAGTTAACGTGCTGCAGTACCGCGGCAATACGCTCCAGGCCCATACCGGTATCCACGGATGGCTTCGGCAGTGGCTCCATAGTACCGTCGACCTGACGGTTGAACTGCATGAAGACGATGTTCCAGATCTCAATGTAACGGTCGCCGTCTTCTTCTGGGCTACCCGGAGGGCCGCCCCAGATGTGGTCGCCGTGATCGTAGAAGATTTCGGTGCAAGGACCGCACGGACCGGTGTCGCCCATCTGCCAGAAGTTGTCAGACGCGTACGGGGCGCCTTTGTTATCGCCGATGCGAATAATGCGTTCGCGCGGGATACCGACTTCTTTTTCCCAGATTTCATAGGCTTCATCGTCGGTTTCGTAGACGGTAACCCACAGACGCTCTTTCGGCAGGTTGAACCAGTTTTCACCGGTCAGCAGTTCCCATGCGTACTGGATAGCGTCATGTTTGAAATAGTCGCCGAAGCTGAAGTTACCCAGCATCTCGAAGAAGGTGTGGTGACGTGCGGTATAACCGACGTTTTCCAGATCGTTATGTTTACCACCCGCACGTACGCAACGCTGCGAGGTGGTCGCGCGGGAATAATTACGCTTGTCGAGACCAAGGAAGACATCCTTGAACTGGTTCATCCCGGCGTTGGTAAAGAGTAAAGTTGGATCGTTGTTCGGTACCAGGGAGCTGCTGGCAACAACCTGATGTCCCTTACTATGGAAAAAATCGAGAAACGCCTGTCGGATCTCAGCGGTGCTCTTGCTCATAATTATCCTGAAATCAAGCTAACGAAATGTCACAGCGGGTCACTACGCAACCGTTGTTGGACGGACCAGCTACTGTAAAAAGTGGGAATAAGATAAGTTTTCTTTGGAGGGAAGTAAAATCCCGCATGCGTTCAATCGGTAAAATTACGCCAGATATCCTGTATATCCTCCATCAGGAAACCGCGGTAGAGCAAAAAGCGCTGGATTTTGACTTTTTCTGAAAATTCACGCGGCAGCGGTTCGCCGTATTTTCGCACCGCCTGTTCCCGCGCCAGTTCGCACCAGTCAATCTCGCATTCACGCATCGCGCGTTCTGTGATTTCCCGTGAGATACCTTTCTGATTAAGCTCCTGGCGGATACGCGCCGGGCCATAACCTTTACGGCTGCGGCTGGCGATAAAGCGAGAGACGAAGCGGGTATCGTCCAGATAGTTATGCTCGTAACACCAGGCAATAACGCGGTCATAATCTTCCGCGGTCGCGTCGATTTGTTCCGGGCCGTTTTTGCTCATGACCGGCGCCATGAGTTTGCGGCGCAGCTCCTGTTCGCTATGGTCGCGCACGCTCAGTATGCGTACTGCGCGATCAAGCAGACGGTTCCAGGTGGGGCGTCGGGGGGATGATTCACTCATAAAGCACCTGCTGAAAAACAAATGCAAAAAAGGGCCGCAATCGCAGCCCTTTTATTACATCAAGTGATTAGAAATCTTCGTTGGTTTCTTCTACGTCTGCGTCATCCGCAGTGAAGTCTGGCTTAGCATCCTGATTGTTGAGAAGCAGATCGCGTACCTTCTTCTCAATCTCTTTCGCTGCTGCCGGGTTCTCTTTCAGCCAGGAGATAGCATTCGCTTTACCCTGACCGATCTTGTCGCCGTTGTAGCTGTACCAGGCGCCCGCTTTCTCAATCAGCTTCTCTTTCACGCCCAGGTCAACCAGTTCGCCGTAGAAGTTGATACCTTCGCCGTAGAGGATCTGGAATTCAGCCTGTTTGAACGGTGCAGCAATCTTGTTCTTCACCACTTTCACACGGGTTTCGCTACCCACCACGTTTTCACCGTCTTTAACGGCACCGATACGGCGGATATCCAGACGCACGGAGGCGTAGAATTTCAGCGCGTTACCACCGGTGGTGGTTTCCGGGTTACCGAACATCACACCAATCTTCATACGGATCTGGTTGATGAAGATCAGCAGCGTGTTGGACTGCTTCAGGTTACCGGCCAGCTTACGCATCGCCTGGCTCATCATACGTGCCGCGAGGCCCATGTGAGAGTCACCGATTTCGCCTTCGATTTCTGCTTTTGGCGTCAGCGCCGCTACGGAGTCGACGATGATTACGTCAACTGCGCCAGAGCGCGCCAGTGCGTCACAGATTTCCAGCGCCTGCTCACCGGTATCCGGCTGGGAGCAGAGCAGGTTGTCGATATCAACACCCAGTTTACGTGCGTAAACCGGATCCAGCGCGTGCTCAGCATCGATAAAGGCACAGGTTTTGCCCTCGCGCTGTGCAGCAGCCACAACCTGTAAGGTCAGGGTGGTTTTACCGGAGGATTCTGGCCCGTAGATCTCTACGATACGCCCCATAGGCAGGCCGCCAGCACCCAGTGCAATATCCAGAGAAAGCGAACCGGTGGAGATAGTTTCTACATCCATGGAACGATCTTCACCCAGGCGCATGATGGAACCTTTACCGAATTGCTTTTCGATCTGGCCCAGTGCTGCCGCCAACGCTTTCTGTTTGTTTTCGTCGATAGCCATTTTTTCCTCTCATGCCGGGTGAAACAACTGCGCTTCACCTTGGATTTCTGTTCTGTTGCAGCAATTATACTGTATGCTCATACAGTATCAAGTGTTTTGTAGAAATTGTTGCCAGAGCGTTTTTAACGCATAAACGGTGGCCTGACGACGCACGCTTTCACGGTCACCGCTGAAGCATTCCCGGCGGGTAATCCCCTCGCCTTGCGCCGTCGCAAAGCCAAACCACACTGTTCCAACAGGCTTTTCTTCGCTGCCACCGTCCGGCCCGGCGATACCGCTAATAGAGATAGCATAGTCCGCCCGGGCGGCACGCAGGGCGCCAATCGCCATCTCGATGACCACCGGTTCACTCACCGCGCCATGCTCGATAAGCGTGGGTTCACGAACCCCGAGCATCTGCGCTTTCGCTTCATTACTGTAGGTGACAAAACCGCGTTCAAACCAGGCGGAACTGCCCGCGATATCGGTGATAGCTTTCGCCACCCAGCCACCAGTACAGGACTCAGCCGTGGTGACCGTGGCACCGCGCTGTTTTAGCGCCTGCCCTACCCTCTCACTGAGCTGCATTAATTCATGGTCAGTCATCTCGTTTTGTCTCCATAAAAACGTGCAGCACAAGATAGCACTTTAGCCGATAGATATAAGGATGAGGGGGAGGTTTTACGAGGGGGATTCAGAAAAAATAAACCTGGCCATCCGGCCAGGAGTGAAACGTGAGTGGCATAAGCCACTCACGTTTTCAAGCGTTAACTGAACGGCGAGGCCGCCCGTGCCTGGGCCACCGCCAGCCCCAGCTGCCAGACCGCCATCGCATAGTGCGTGCTGTGGTTGTAGCGGGTGATGGTGTAGAAGTTCGGCAGACCGTACCAGTACTGATAACCGGTACCAATATCCAGACGCAGCAGGCTCACCTGCTGATTGCCGTTCAGCGGCTGCTGCGGCGTGAGCCCGGCAGAGATCAGCTGTGCCGCGCTGTAGCGGGTTTTAAAGCCGTTCTCCAGCCCCGGTGCCTGGCCGTTAGCCATAACCGCGACCGGCTGGCCTGGCGTCCAGCCATGTTCTTTAAAGTAGTTGGCAACGCTGCCAATGGCATCTTCAGGATCCCACAGGTTGATGTGCCCGTCCCCGTTGAAATCGACCGCATACTGCTTATAGGAAGACGGCATAAACTGACCGTAGCCCATCGCCCCGGCAAAGGAACCTTTCAGATCCAGCGGGTCGTCCTGCTCGTCGCGTGCCATCAGCAGGAAGGTTTCCAGCTCGGAGGAGAAGTACTCCGCCCGGCGCGGGTAGTTAAAGGAGAGGGTCGCCAGCGCATCAAGGATGCGGGTTTTACCCATCACCCGGCCCCAGCGGGTCTCCACGCCGATAATCCCGACGATGATCTCCGGCGGCACGCCGTAAACCTGCTGAGCACGGGTCAGCGCATCCTGATACTGATTCCAGAACGCCACGCCATTCTGCACGTTGTCCGGGGTAATAAACTGTTTGCGATAGCGCAGCCATGCGCCGTTCGGTCCGGCTGGCGGCTGGGTGGTCGGCGCCTGGCGATCCATCAGTCGCAATACATAATCCAGACGTTTCGCCTGGGAGAGGATCTCCTGTAGCTGGGCTTTGTTAAAGCCGTGCTTGCTCACCATTTTGTCGATGAACTGTTCCGCCGCAGGGTTATTGGCAAAGTCGCCCCCCATCTGCATCACATTATGCTGAGGCTCCAGCAGGAAGCCGCCGGAAGGGGCGCCTGCCGTTTGCTGAACCTCTTCGGTCTTCGGTTTACTACTGCAGGCGGAGAGCAGAATAAGCGCAGGGAGTAGCGCTGCGTAACGACGCTTGAACATGACACATCCATTCACGAATTCGATAAGTGGCAAGTATGGTAAAGCATCCGGGACACCTCAAGGAAGGGGCGCACACGCACCCGGCAAAATCTTTACGCTGCCTAAAGGTAAATTCGTTCTCTTCTCCACCACGCCACCGTCACCTTTCTTATTATCTTTCAAAATAATCATTTTTTCTTTCATTGTGAGATCTGTTTAACACTTTAAAACCTTTCAAAGTGATTATTATTACTCCGCCAGAGCGAACTTACCCTACAGGAGAAAATAATGATAGAAACCATCACCCACGGCGCCGAGTGGTTTATCGGGCTGTTTCAGAAAGGTGGCGAGGTCTTCACCAGCATGGTCACCGGCATTCTGCCGCTGCTGATCAGCCTGCTGGTGATCATGAATGCGCTGATCAACTTTATTGGCCAGCAGCGGATTGAAAAGCTGGCCCAGCGCTGCGCGGGTAATCCCATCTCCCGCTATCTGCTGCTGCCCTGCATCGGCACTTTTGTGTTTTGTAACCCCATGACCCTGAGCCTCGGGCGCTTTATGCCCGAACGCTACAAGCCGAGCTACTACGCGGCAGCGTCGTACAGCTGCCACTCCATGAACGGTCTGTTTCCGCACATTAACCCCGGCGAGCTGTTTGTCTATCTGGGGATTGCGAGCGGCCTGACCACCCTCGGTCTGCCGCTCGGCCCGCTGGCGGTGAGCTACCTGCTGGTCGGCCTGGTGACTAACTTCTTCCGCGGCTGGGTGACCGATCTCACTACCGCCATTTTCGAAAAGAAAATGGGCATTCAGCTTGAACAGAACGTCCAGCTTAAGGGAGCTACAGCATGAGCCGGATCCGCATTGAGAAAGGCACGGGTGGCTGGGGCGGCCCGCTGGAGTTCGACGCCACCGAAGGCAAAAAGATCGTCTATATCACCGCGGGCACCCGCCCGGCTATCGTCGACAAGCTGCGCGAACTCACCGGCTGGGAAGCGGTAGATGGCTTTAAGGAGGGCGAGCCGCCGGAAGCGGAGATCGGCGTGGCGGTGATCGACTGCGGCGGCACCCTGCGCTGTGGCATCTACCCGAAACGGCGCATTCCCACCGTCAATATTCATTCGACGGGCAAATCCGGCCCGCTGGCGCAGCATATCGTGGAGGACATTTACGTCTCCGGCGTAAAAGAAGAGAACATCACGCTGGTAGACGGAGCTGCGCCGGTGAAAAAGCACGCGCCGCGCGAATATGACACCAGCAAGAAGATCACCGAGCAGAGCGACGGTCTGCTGGCAAAAGTCGGGATGGGAATGGGCTCTGCGGTTGCGGTCCTGTTCCAGTCCGGGCGCGACACCATCGATACGGTGCTAAAAACCATCCTGCCGTTCATGGCCTTCGTCTCGGCGCTGATCGGCATCATCATGGCCTCCGGCCTCGGAGACTGGATCGCCCACGGCCTGGCTCCGCTGGCCAGCCATCCGCTCGGGCTGGTGACCCTGGCGCTGATCTGCTCCTTCCCGCTGCTGTCGCCGTTTCTCGGCCCCGGCGCGGTCATCGCCCAGGTCATTGGCGTGTTGATTGGCGTGCAGATTGGGCTGGGCAATATTCCCCCGCACCTCGCCCTGCCCGCGCTGTTCGCCATTAATGCCCAGGCCGCCTGTGACTTTATTCCGGTGGGGCTGTCGCTGGCTGAAGCGCGCCAGGAGACCGTGCGCGTCGGCGTTCCTTCGGTGCTGGTAAGCCGCTTCCTGACCGGTGCGCCAACGGTGCTGATCGCCTGGTTCGTCTCCGGCTTTATTTATCAATAAGAGGAATTCCTGATGACCGTGATTTACCAGACCACCATTACCCGCATCGGCCAGAGCGCCCCGGATGCGCTGAGCGACCAGATGCTAATCACCTTTCGTGAAGGGGCCCCGGCGGATATCGAAGAGTTCTGTTTTATCCACTGCCACGGCGAGCTCAATGGCGAGCTGAAGGCCGGAAGCCAGCTGGAGCTGGGCGAAACGCGCTATGCCGTCACCGCTGTGGGCGACGTGGCCGAACAAAACCTACGCGAGCTGGGCCACATCACCCTGCGTTTCGACGGTCAGCCCCAGGCGGAGTACCCCGGCACGGTTCACGTGGCGGGCCCGGTTCCGCAGGCTGTTACCCCAGGCTGCACATTAAAATTTGTTGCGTAATTAAGGAGAGAAATATGAGTCAGGTTGCCGTTGTCATTGGTGGAGGACAAACCTTAGGGGAGTTCCTCTGCCGTGGGCTTGCCGCAGAGGGTTACCGCGTGGCGGTAGTCGATATCCAGAGTGAAAAGGCCGCCCGCGTGGCGGACGCCATCAACACCGAATTCGGTAACGGGATGGCCTGGGGATTTGGCGCCGACGCCACCAGCGAGCAGAGTGTGCTGGCTCTCGCCCGCGGCGTGGACGAGATTTTTGGCCGCACCGATCTGCTGGTCTACAGCGCCGGGATCGCCAAAGCGGCGTTTATCAGCGACGTGGAACTGGGGGATTTCGACCGTTCATTGCAGGTGAACCTGGTGGGCTATTTCCTCTGCGCCCGGGAGTTCTCGCGCCTGATGATCCGCGACGGCATTGCCGGGCGCATCATTCAGATCAACTCCAAGTCCGGCAAGGTGGGCAGCAAGCACAACTCGGGCTATAGCGCGGCCAAGTTCGGCGGCGTGGGGCTGACGCAGTCCCTGGCGCTGGATCTGGCGGAATATGGCATTACCGTGCATTCCCTGATGCTCGGCAACCTGCTGAAATCGCCGATGTTCCAGTCCCTGCTGCCGCAGTACGCCACCAAACTTGGCATTAACGAAGATCAGGTGGAGCAATACTACATCGATAAAGTGCCGCTGAAGCGCGGCTGCGACTATCAGGACGTGCTGAATATGCTGCTGTTTTATGCCAGCCCGAAAGCCTCTTACTGCACCGGGCAGTCGATCAATGTCACCGGTGGGCAGGTGATGTTCTGATCGAGCCTAAACGCCCGGTGGCGCTTCGCTTACCGGGCCTACAAACCTCGAACCCCAGGCCGGGCAAGCGTAGCGCTGCCCGGCAATAGCACAGGAGCTAAATATGGTCACCACCCTGATCACCGTCGCCGTTATCGCCTGGCTGTGCCAGCTGGCACTCGGCGGCTGGCAAATCCATCGTTTTAACCGCGCCTTCGACGCCCTTTGCCAGAAAGGGCGCGTGGGCGTGGGCCGCTCCGGCGGTCGCTTTAAGCCGCGGGTGATTGTCGCCATTGCGCTGGATGATAACCACCGGGTCTGTGACTCCTTGATGATGCGTGGGCTGACGGTCTTTGCCCGACCGGTGAAAATTGCAGCGATTAACGGCACCGCGTTGCAGGAATTAGAGCCCGATGTGATCTTTCCCAATGATTCGCTCTGTCAGGATGCACTATCATTAGCGCTTAAATTGAAACATGGATAATTTCGTTGTGAACGTTATAAGCTTGCGAAATTATCATTTCGCAACCTAAGGAACTCAACGCCTATGAAACCCCGCCAGCGGCAGGCGGCCATACTCGACCATTTGCAAAAACAGGGAAAATGTTCGGTTGAGGATCTGGCCCACTACTTTGATACCACCGGCACCACAATCCGCAAGGATCTGGTGATCCTGGAAAACGCCGGGGCGGTGATCCGTACCTATGGCGGCGTGGTGCTGAATAAAGACGAGGCCGACCCGCCTATCGATCACAAAACGCTCATCAACACCCATCAAAAAGCGTTAATCGCTGACGCCGCGGTAAAATTTATCCATGACGGCGACTCCATCATCCTCGATGCAGGCAGCACGGTGCTGCAGATGGTGCCGATGCTGAGCCGCTTTAATAACATCACGGTGATGACCAACAGCCTGCATATCGTCAACGCCCTGTCCGAATTCGACAACGAACAAACCATCCTGATGCCCGGCGGCACCTTCCGCAAAAAATCGGCCTCGTTTCACGGCCAGCTGGCGGAGAACGCCTTCGACCATTTCAGCTTCGACCGCCTGTTTATGGGCACCGACGGCATCGACCTCAACGCGGGCGTCACCACCTTCAACGAAGTGTTCAGCGTCAGTAAAGCGATGTGCAATGCCGCCAGGGAGGTGATCCTGATGGCGGACTCGTCAAAGTTTGGCCGTAAAAGCCCGAATATTGTCTGTAGCCTGGAGAGCGTCGATAAGCTGATTACCGACGCGGGCATCGATCCGGCGTTTAAGAAAGCGCTGGAAGAGAAAGGAATCGACGTGATTGTAACCGGAGAGCGTGATGAGTGATTTTCTGTTAAACGCGGGTCGCCAGACCCTGATGCTGGAACTGCAGGAGGCCAGCCGCCTGCCGGACCGTCTGGGGGAGGATTTTGTTCGCGCAGCCAATACCATTATTCACTGCGACGGGAAGGTGATCGTCTCGGGCATCGGTAAATCCGGACACATCGGCAAGAAGATTGCCGCGACCCTTGCCAGCACCGGCACCCCGGCCTTCTTTGTCCATCCTGCTGAGGCGCTGCACGGCGATCTGGGGATGATTGAGAGCCGCGATGTGCTGCTCTTTATCTCCTACTCCGGCTCGGCAAAAGAGCTGGATTTGATCCTCCCGCGTTTGCAGGAAAAATCGGTCGCGCTGCTGGCGATGACCGGCAAGTCCCGCTCGCCGCTGGCGCTGGCGGCCAACGCCACGCTGGATATTTCGGTGGAGCGCGAAGCCTGCCCGATGCACCTCGCCCCGACCTCCAGCACCGTCAACACCCTGATGATGGGCGATGCGCTGGCGATGGCGGTGATGCAGGCCCGCGGCTTTAATGAAGAAGATTTTGCCCGCTCCCACCCTGCCGGCGCCCTGGGGGCACGTTTGCTGAATAAGGTGCACCACCTGATGCGCACCGAGGAGGCCATCCCGCAGGTGAAACTGAATACCAGCGTGATGGACGCGATGCTGGAGCTGAGCCGTACCGGGCTGGGGCTGGTGGCGGTCTGCAATGATGACCAGCAGGTGAAAGGGGTCTTTACCGACGGCGACCTGCGCCGCTGGCTGGTGAGCGGCGGCAAACTGGAGATTGCCGTCAGCAACGCCATGACCGCCGGTGGCCTGACGCTGAATGCCGACAGCCGCGCCATTGAAGCCAAAGAGCTCTTGATGAAGCGCAAAATCACCGCCGCGCCGGTGGTGGATAGCCATGGCCGCCTCTGCGGTGCCATCAACCTCCAGGATTTCTACCAGGCAGGCATTCTCTAACCCTTAAGACCCAGACGTTTCGCCAGCCGGTGCAGGTTGGCGACGTCGGTCTCCAGCGCCCTCGCGCTCGCCGCCCAGTTGCGGCTGTTCTGCTCCAGCGCCCGGACAATCATCTGACGCTGAAACGCCTCCGTCGCCTCACGCAGGTTCTGATTCTCAACGCGTGGCGTCTCCGGCGTCACCACCGGCGTGCTCTCATCATGCAGGGCAAAGTGCTGCGCGTGGATCACCACTTCATCCCCTGCCCGCGCCGCCCGGGCCAGTACTACCGCCCGGTGAATGGCATGTTCCAGTTCGCGCACGTTACCCGGCCAGGCGTAGCTCAGCAGATGCGCCCGGGCGCCGGGGCTTAGCACCACCCGGGATAGCCCCATCCGCAACCGGCACTGTTCACAGAAATAGCCCGCCAGCAGCACCACATCTTCGCCACGCTCGCGCAGCGGCGGCACCGAAAGCGGAAACACACTCAGGCGATGGTACAGGTCGGCGCGGAAATTCCCGGCTAACACCTCTTCGCGCAGATCGCGGTTGGTGGCGGCCAGCACCCGCACGTCGACCCGCAGGCTGCGGTCGTCACCCACCCGCTGGATATCGCCATACTGCAACACGCGCAGCAGCTTGGCCTGCAATGCCAGCGACAGTTCCCCAATCTCATCCAGAAACAGCGTGCCGTTATCGGCCATCTCAAACTTGCCGCTGCGGTTGCTGATGGCCCCGGTAAACGCCCCTTTGACGTGTCCAAAGAGCTCGCTCTCCGCCACGCTCTCCGGCAGCGCGGCGCAGTTGAGATAGACCAGCGGATTCACCGCCCGGGGAGAGGCCTGATGAATGGCTTTTGCCACCAGCTCTTTACCGGTGCCGGTCTCCCCTTCGATCAGCACGTTCAGGTCGGAGGCGGCGACAATCTCAATCTCTTTTTTCAGGCTCACCATACCCGGCGAGAGGCCAATCATCTCGGTGCTTTGTACCTGCTCAAATCCCGTCGGGCGGGTGGAGAGGGTGTTCTGGCTCTCGAGCTGCTCAATCAGCAGGGCATTATTCAGCGCCCCGGCGGCCAGGGCGGCAATCAGCCTCAGCTCTTCGTCGCTGAAGGTATCGAACTGGTCCGGCGACATGCCGTCGAGGGTCAGCGCGCCAATCAGGTTCTGCCCGGCAAACAGCGGCAGGCCGATACAGGCGTGTACCTTCAGGCTCTCCTGGCCGGGGATCAACCCGTCGTAGGGATCGGGCAGGTCGCTGTCGGCCGGGAAGCGCACCACATCCCCGGCGCGGGCAATGGTCTCCAGCCGCGGATGGCCCTCCAGGGTAAAGCGCCGCCCCAGCACATCCTGCGCCAGCCCGTCGATCGCCAGCGGAATAAACTGCCGCCCTTCGTAGCGCAGCAGCGCCGACGCATCGCACTCCAGCACGTGGCGCAGGGTGGAGATCAGCCGCTGAAAACGATCCTGATGGCCGATGCCGCTCTGCAATTCAATGGCGATTTTCGCCAGCACCTCTACAGAAAAACTCATTGTCGCCTCGTTGTCATTTTGACAATACGCAGTGTCATATTGACTATACCAGACACAGTCAAATTGACTACCATGAAAGTGCCATTATTTTTAAAACCATTATAAATCAAACAATTAAAAATTTGGCACGCACCCTGCAATAGACATGACATCTTTCATTTAATTGCGCTGTATTAAGTTGAGGTTGCTATGTCTATTCTGGTTAAAAACAATATTCATTGGGTTGGTCAACGTGACTGGGAAGTACGAGATTTTCACGGAACGGAGTACAAAACGCTGCGCGGTAGCAGCTATAACAGCTATCTCATCCGGGAAGAGAAAAACGTCCTGATCGATACCGTCGATCATAAATTCAGCCGCGAATTCGTGCAGAACCTGCGCAGTGAAATTGATCTGGCCGATATCGACTACATCATCATTAACCATGCGGAAGAGGACCACGCCGGGGCGCTGACCGAGCTGATGTCCTGCATCCCGGACACCCCTATCTACTGCACCGCCAACGCCATCGACTCTATCACCGGCCATCACCACCATCCGGAGTGGAACTTCAACGTGGTGAAAACCGGTGACTCGCTGGATATCGGCAACGGCAAACAGCTGATCTTCGTGGAAACCCCGATGCTGCACTGGCCGGACAGCATGATGACCTATATGACCGGCGACGCGGTGCTGTTCAGTAATGACGCCTTCGGCCAGCACTACTGCGACGAACGTCTGTTCAATGACGAAGTGGATCAGGCCGAACTGTTTGAGCAGTGCCAGCGCTACTACGCTAACATCCTGACGCCGTTCAGCCGTCTGGTGACGCCAAAAATCACCGAGATCCTCGGCTTTAACCTGCCGGTGGATATGATTGCCACCTCTCACGGGGTGGTATGGCGTGATAACCCTACGCAGATCGTCGAGCTGTACCTGAAATGGGCGGCGGATTATCAGGAAGACCGCATCACCATTTTCTACGACACCATGTCCAACAACACCCGCATGATGGCCGACGCCATCGCCCAGGGCATTAATGAAGTTGACCCGAACGTGGCGGTGAAGATCTTTAACGTCGCCCGCAGCGATAAAAACGAAATTCTCACGAACGTCTTCCGCTCAAAAGGCGTGCTGGTGGGCACCTCCACCATGAACAACGTGATGATGCCGAAAATTGCCGGCCTGGTGGAAGAGATGACCGGCCTGCGCTTCCGTAACAAACGTGCCAGCGCCTTCGGCTCTCACGGCTGGAGCGGCGGCGCGGTAGACCGTCTCTCCACCCGTTTGCAGGATGCGGGCTTTGAAATGTCGATGAGCCTGAAGGCGAAATGGCGCCCGGATCTCGATGCGCTGGAAGTCTGCCGTCAGCATGGCCGCGATATTGCCCGTCAGTGGGCGCTCGCTCCGCTGCCGGAAGCCAGCGTGAAACCTGCCGCTCAGGCGGAAGAAAGCGCCAGCGTCGAAGAGTCCACCGCCGACCTCGGCCCCTGCATGCAGTGCAGCGTCTGCCAGTGGATCTACGATCCAACCCTTGGCGAGCCGCTGCAGGACGTCGCGCCAGGAACCCCGTGGAGCGACGTGCCGGACAACTTCCTCTGCCCGGAATGTTCCCTTGGTAAAGATGTATTTGAAGAACTGGCATCGGAGGCAAAATGAGCCACGGTATCGTCATCATCGGCTCGGGCTTCGCCGCCCGCCAGCTGGTGAAAAATATCCGTAAACAGGATGCGAACGTCCCGCTGACGCTTATTGCAGCGGACAGTATGGATGAGTACAACAAGCCAGACCTGAGCCACGTTATCAGTCAGAGTCAGCAGGCCGACGACCTCACCCGCCAGACGGCGGGAGAGTTTGCCGAACAGTTTAACCTGCGCCTGTTTCCTTACACCTGGGTCACCGACATCGACGCCGCCGCCCACGTGGTCAAAGGAAAAGACAAGCAGTGGTCCTATGACAAACTGGTGCTGGCAACCGGAGCCTCGGCTTTCGTCCCGCCGGTTGCGGGCCGCGAGCTGATGCTGACCCTCAACAGCCAGACGGAGTACCGCGCCTGCGAAAGCACGTTGCGTGACGCCCGACGGGTGATGATTGTTGGCGCGGGTCTTATCGGCAGCGAACTGGCGATGGATTTTTGCCGGGCCGGTAAAGCGGTCACCCTGGTTGACCATTCCGCCAGCATTCTGTCAGCGCTGATGCCCGCCGAAGTGAGTAGTCGCTTACAACACCGGCTGACCGATATGGGGGTGCATCTGCAGCTGAAATCCCAGCTGCAAAGCCTGACCCAAACCGATACCGGGATCTGCGCCCTGCTGGATCGGGATCGCTGCATTGAGGTCGATGTGGTGATTGCCGCCACCGGCCTGCGCCCGGAGATCGGGCTGGCACAGCGGGCCGGTGCAGAAACAGCTCGCGGCGTGAAGGTCGACAGCTATCTGCAAACCACCCGGCCCGATATTTATGCTCTGGGTGACTGCGCCGAAATTAATGGTCAGGTACTGCCGTTCCTGCAGCCGATCCAGTTAAGCGCCATGTATCTGGCGAAGAATCTGCTCGGGGCCAGTACGCCACTGAAACTGCCTGCGATGCTGGTGAAGGTCAAAACGCCGGAACTGCCGCTGCACCTGGCAGGCGAAACCCAGCGCCAGGATTTGAACTGGCAGATCGCCATCGAAGCCCAGGGGATGGTGGCGAAAGGGGCCGACAACGAGGGCAATCTGCGCGCCTTTGTGGTCAGCGAAGATCGGATGAAGGAGGCCTTCGCCCTGCTGAAAGCATTACCTGTTTAACCCTCAAACTCTTGCTCTACTCGTTATATGCTTGTCAGATTTTGCCTTTCGCAGCCCCGGTGCCCGGGGCTTTTTTAATGCGGAACAGCTGTAAAACCGCGTCCTGTTTTAATCCTGTTTTCCGGCCTACTCTGTTGCGGTATTCCTTCACCGGAGACGACAAATGGCAAACTTCACCCAAGAAATAAACTGGCTTGCCGCCTGGTTCAAACAGGTCAGGAAGCATGAACGTATTTTATTTCGCTGGCTCTATCTCAGCCCGGAAGCGCGTATTGAGCGGCTACGCGAACTGATGATGCCGGTCAGTAAGCGCTGATTGCCCGGCAAATCAAACCGCACCCGGCAAAACAGTTATAATCGCGCAAAAAGCCCTACACTCTTCGCAATGCCTTCGTCAGGGATGTCACCATGCGCCAGCTCCAGAAAATCCGCCAGTATCAACGGCTCTCAGCCCATTACGGCTCAACGCCGCAGCTCACCACCATCACCGAGGTCGCCGAGGTGGCGCTCTGCAGCGAGCGCCACGCGCGCACGCTGCTCCGCCAGCTTGCTGAAAGCGGCTGGTTAAGCTGGCGCGCTCAGCCGGGGCGCGGGCATCGCGCTACGCTGCACTGCCTGGTGTCCACCAGCGAACTCAGCGCCCCGCTGATGCATGCCTGTCTGGAGAAAGGGGATTATCAGAGCGCGCTACAGCTGGCGGACGGCGATCCGGCCAGCCTGCACCACATCATCACCCCCTTTCTCGGCGGTAAATGGCTCAAGCACCAGCCGACGCTGCGCATTCCCTGGTATCGTCCGCTCACCTCCCTGCATCCGGCGCTGCATCGACGGCGCGCCGAACAACATATTATCTGCGCGGTACACGCCGGTTTAACCCGTTATGAACCGGGCAAGGCGCAGCCGGTGGCCGACCTGGCGCACCACTGGGCCTGCTCTGACGACGGCCTGCGCTGGCATTTTTACCTGCGCAGCGGCGCGCACTGGCATAACGGCCAGCCGGTAAGCGATGACGATATTTTGAGCGCGGTGCAGCAGCTACTAAGCGATCCGGCCCGCAACAGCGGGTTACTGCATATCGACGCGGTGACCCTTGTCGCCCCGTGGTGTCTGGCGGTTTATCTGCATGCGCCGGACGCTCTGCTGGCGCATCGTCTCGCCCATCCGGTCTGTCGGCTGCCGCATCCCCGTCAGCCGGACGTGGGCGCCGGGCCTTTCACTATTGCCCGCCACCACTCCCATTTTCTGCGCCTTGAACGCCAGCCGTGGTACTTTGGTGCCCATCCGTTGCTGCATGCTATTGAGTTCTGGCGGACCGGCATGGCGACCGATAAAGCGGCATGGATAACGGTGGGAAAAGGTAACGCCAGGCAGGAAGCGGTCACCTCCACCAGCGGCGGTTTCGCCTGGCTGATGGTGAATGCGACGCTGCCCGCCGCGCTTGCTGCGTATCTGCGCCAGAGCTTGCGCATTCTGAATGAAGAGTGCTTTGCCCGGCGTGAAGATCTGCAGACGCACACCGAAATTCTTCCCGGATTACAGGTTCCCGACCTGCCCGACCTGCCCGCCCGGCCCGACATCACGCTGCCAACGCGCCTGACGCTGGTGTGCTACAACACGCCGGAACTGCGTGAACTGGCCGGGATGTGGCGGATTCAGCTGCAACAGCGCGGCTGCGAGCTACACACCGACTGGAAAGATCGCGATGGCTGGTATGCCCCCGATACGCTGGCGGGTGCCGATCTGCTGCTGGGAGATCACCTGGCGACCGGGATGACCGGGTTTACGCTGGCGGAGTGGTTTATCTATGAACCGGCCTGGGCTACGGCGCTGGGGGAAGATCGCTGGCAGCAAGAGAAACAGCAGCTGATGCAGTACAGCGACAGCGAAGCGCGTTTTAACGCGCACCTGACGCCCTTTTTCCAGCGCCTGCTGGCGGAGGGCCGCTGCACGCCGCTGTTCCACTACCGCTACCGGATCAACGCCCTGGAAAACGTGCAGGATATGGTGCTGACCGCGGGCGGCTGGCTCGATTTTACCCGTGCCTGGCTGCCCCCGGCGGCCATATTGTGATCAGCGGTGCGGGCCGGGGATGACGGAATCACGCAGCATCAACTCTCCGGCAAAGGTCTGCCGGAAGGTGAAGTCCCCACCATCGAGCATAAAGATCAGACGGCTGATGGTCTCTTTTACCATCTCTGTCACCGGGACACGCACGCTGGAGAGGGACGGCACCACGTAGGGCGCCATCGCAATGTCATCGAAACCCACCACCGACACCGCCTCCGGCACGGCGACCCCGCTGTCGTGAAGCTGCTTAATGGCGCCGATCGCCATATCGTCGTTACTCGCCACCAGCGCGGTAAAATGCTCGCCGCGCGCCAGCAGCGTCGTCACCCCTGCCGCCCCGCTGGCCGGGTGCCATTTACCCTCGACAATCAGCGACTCGCGCAGCGGAATGCGGTGCGCAGCAAGGGCCTCTTTGTAGCCCGAAAGGCGTTCGATCCCGGTGGGGGAATCGAGCGATCCGGTGATAAACGCGATATCGCGGTGGCCCTGCTCGATAAGGGTCGATACCGCCGCCTGGCTGGAGGCTTTATGATCTGACCAGACGCAGTGGCTGCTGTTTTTACGCAGGCGTCGGTTGAGCACGATCACCGGCTGGGCGTGTTTCTGGATGATCTCGTCCATCTCATCAACGCTGAGAAAACGCGGGTAGATGATGATCGCATCGCAGCGCATATCCAGCAGGTACTGAATCGCCTCGCGCTCCTCATCGGCGCTGTGCTTACCGTCGGCGAGGATCAGCTGACGTCCCTTCTCTTCGGTCATTCTGGCGGCATGGAACAGCAGCTCGCTGAAATAGACCCCGTGGTAGAGGGTGTTGGTCACCACCAGCCCAAGGGTTTGCGTGCTTTTGGTCGCCAGGTTACGCGCCAGTAAATTAGGCCGATACCCGCTCTCTTCAATCGCCTGAAAAACCTTGTCTTTTGTCTCCTGGCTCACGTAGCCATTGCCCGAAAGCACCCGGGAAACCGTCGCTTTCGAGACCCCTGCCCGCTTCGCCACTTCCAGCATCGTGGTCATGCATCTGTTCCGTCTTAATCCCGTGAGCGGCAGTGTACTGCACCGCGTGAAAATTGTCGCAGCGTCTGTCACACGCTTTTTAACACGCCAGGTGATCGCCATCACGAATTTAAAAAATGGCTAAAACGTGATCTTGTTAGATCCCAGGAAACTCTTCATGATTTTGTGGAACCGGTTTCCTATATAAGTTTCATCGCTCACCCCGATGAAGACGTACCTTACTGATAAAACAGGATACAACCCGATGGCCAAAAATTATGCTGCGCTGGCGAATGCCGTTGTCAGCGCGCTCGGCGGCAAAGAGAATATCGTCGCGGTCACCCACTGCATGACCCGCCTGCGCTTCGTGGCAAAAGACGAGAGCCTGATCGACAGCGCGACGCTGAAAAGCATCAGCGGCGTGCTGGGCGTCGTGCGCAACGACAACCAGTGCCAGGTGATCATCGGCAATACCGTTTCCCAGGCGTACCGCGAGGTGGTCAACCTGCTGCCCGCCGACATGCAGCCTGCCGCGCCCCAGGGGCCGCAAAAGCTGACCCTGAAACGCATTGGCGCGGGCATTCTTGATGCCCTGATCGGCACCATGTCACCGCTGATCCCGGCGATCATCGGCGGTTCAATGGTCAAGCTGCTGGCGATGATCCTCGAGATGACCGGCGTGCTGACCAAAGGCGATCCGACGCTGACGATCCTGACCGTAATCGGCGACGGCGCGTTCTTCTTCCTGCCGCTGATGGTAGCCGCCTCTGCGGCGGTGAAATTCAAAACCAACATGTCGCTGGCGATCGCCATTGCGGGCGTGCTGGTCCACCCGAGCTTTATTGAGCTGATGGCGAAAGCGGCGCAGGGCGAGCACGTTGAGTTCGCGTTTGTGCCGGTGACCGCGGTGAAATATACCTATACGGTGATCCCGGCGCTGGTGATGACCTGGTGCCTGTCCTATATCGAACGCTGGGTGGACAAAATCACCCCGGCGGTGACGAAAAACTTCCTCAAGCCAATGCTGATCGTGCTGATTGCCGCCCCGCTCGCCATCGTCCTGATTGGGCCGCTGGGGATCTGGATCGGTAGCGGCATCTCCGCGCTGGTTTACACCATTCACGGCTATCTGTGCTGGCTCTCCGTCGCCATCATGGGCGCGCTGTGGCCGCTGCTGGTGATGACCGGGATGCACCGCGTCTTTACGCCTACCATCATTCAGACCATTGCCGAAACCGGCAAAGAGGGGATGGTAATGCCGTCTGAAATCGGCGCCAACCTCTCCCTCGGCGGTTCATCGCTGGCGGTGGCATGGAAAACCAAAAACCCGGAACTGCGCCAGACGGCATTGGCCGCCGCAGCTTCTGCCATCATGGCTGGCATTTCTGAACCGGCGCTCTACGGCGTGGCGGTGCGCCTGAAACGTCCTTTAATTGCGAGCCTGATCAGCGGCTTTATCTGCGGCGCCGTGGCCGGAATTGCAGGGCTGGCCAGCCACTCGATGGCGGCGCCGGGCCTGTTTACCAGCGTCCAGTTCTTCGACCCGGCCAACCCGATGTCCATCGTCTGGGTATTTGGGGTAATGGCCCTGGCCGTGGTGCTCTCTTTCGTGCTGACCCTGATTCTGGGCTTTGAAGATATCCCGGTAGAAGACGAAGCGGAAAAAGCGCGCGCGCTGCAATCCGCACCGGTTCAGGCCAAAGCAGCACAAGCATAAATTTATAGCGAGGTAAGAATGTCAGTTTTTCCACAAGGATTTTTATGGGGCGGCGCACTGGCCGCTAACCAGAGCGAAGGCGCATACCGCGAGGGCGGCAAGGGCCTGACCACCGTCGATATGATCCCCCACGGCGCAAATCGCCTGGCGGTGAAAGTCGGCAAGGAAAAACGCTTTTCGCTGCGTGACGACGAGTTCTATCCCAGCCACGACGCGATCGATTTTTACCATCGCTATAAAGAAGATATCGCCTTAATGGCCGAGATGGGCTTCACGGTATTCCGTACCTCCATTGCCTGGAGCCGTCTCTACCCGAACGGCGACGAACCGCTGCCTAATAAAGAAGGGATTGCCTTTTACCGGGCGGTGTTTGAGGAGTGCAAAAAGTACAACATCGAGCCGCTGGTGACCCTCTGCCACTTTGACGTGCCGATGCACCTGGTGACCGAGTACGGCTCCTGGCGCAACCGCAAGATGGTCGATTTCTTTGCCCGCTACGCCCGCACCTGCTTCGAAGAATTTAACGGGCTGGTGAAATACTGGCTCACCTTCAACGAGATCAACATCATGCTGCACAGCCCCTTCTCCGGTGCCGGGCTGGTGTTTGAGGAAGGTGAAAATGAGGATCAGGTGAAGTATCAGGCCGCCCACCATGAGCTGGTTGCCAGCGCGCTGGCAACCAAAATTGCTCACGAGGTGAACCCGCAAAACCAGGTGGGCTGCATGCTGGCGGGCGGTAACTTCTACCCCTACTCCTGCAAACCGGAAGATGTGTGGACGGCATTAGAAAAAGATCGTGAGAACCTGTTCTTTATCGACGTGCAGGCCCGCGGCCGCTACCCGGCCTACTCTGCTCGCGTATTCCGCGAAAAGGGGGTGGTGATTGTCAAAGATCCGGGCGATGACGCACTGCTGACAAACACCGTCGATTTTGTCTCATTCAGCTATTACGCTTCGCGCTGCGCCTCGGCGGATATGAATGCCAACAACACCAGCGCGGCCAATATCGTGAAATCCCTGCGCAACCCGCACATTGAAGTCAGCGAGTGGGGCTGGGGCATCGACCCGCTGGGCCTGCGCATCACCATGAACATGATGTACGACCGCTACCAGAAGCCGCTGTTCCTGGTGGAGAACGGCTTAGGCGCGAAGGATGAGATCGACGCCAACGGTGAGATTAACGACGACTACCGCATCAGCTACCTGCGGGAGCATATTCGCGCGATGGGCGACGCCATAGAAGATGGCATTCCGCTGATCGGCTACACCAGCTGGGGCTGTATCGATCTGGTGGCCGCCTCTACGGGCGAGATGAGCAAGCGCTACGGCTTTATCTATGTTGATCGTGATGATGCGGGCAACGGTACCCTTGAACGCAAACGCAAAAAATCGTTCTGGTGGTACAAGAAAGTGATTGCCAGCAACGGTGCAGATTTAGATTAATCCCCCTTCGCCGGGCGGCGCGCTGCTTGCCCGGCCTACTCTCCCGATCAAAACCAATAGTTTCATGGCGTTACTATCGTTCATTGACACCATGAATATATCATTGTATAAAACCCCGCCACAATAAATGATATTCATTCTCAGCCATGCTCCCGGGCTGTCATCAATAAATTAATGAAGGATAGCGTTTCATGAAAAAGATCATCAGTGCATTAGGCTTGCTGATCGCGACAGCCGGTTCTGCTTTTGCAACCACCTACCCTCTGACGATCGAGAACTGCGGCTATAAAGAGACCTTCACCAAAGCACCGGAGCGCGTGGTCGCACTGGGCCAGAACACCGTAGAAATTCTCTTACTGCTGGGCCTGCAGGATAAGGTCGCCGCCAGCGCCTTCTGGCCGACCAAAGTGCTGCCTGAACTCGCTGAAAAGAATGAAAAAGTTAAATTGCTGACCGTCGAGATCCCGACGCTAGAGTCTATCCTTGCGCAAAATCCGGACTTCGTTCCGGCCCAGCTGCCGCTGCTGCTGGGGCCAGAGAGTAAAGTCGCCAAACGCGAAGATCTGGCTACCGTCGGCGTGAACAGCTACATGTCGCCGGGCATGTGCGCCACCAAAAAAGATGTGGGCGATATGTACGGCAGCCGCCAGAAGCTGTGGGATATGACCTTCCTGTATAAAGAGATCGAAGACTTCGCCAAAATCTTTAACGTCGAAGATCGCGGCCAGGCGTTGATTGCCGATTTTAAAAAGCGTGAAGCCGACCTGCGGGCAGAATTCAGCAAAAACAAAAAAGACCTCTCATTTGTCTTCTGGTTCTCCAGCTCCTCCCCCTCTTCTGACGCCTACGTCGGCGGTAAAAACAGCGCCTCCGGCTTTATCGCTAACGTGCTGGGCGGCCACAACGCCATCACCTCTGAAACGGAATGGCCGACCGTCGGCTGGGAGAGCATTATCGCTGCCAACCCGGACGTGATCGTGGTCTCCAGCCTCGACCGTAACCGCTGGGCGCTGGATAACGCCGAGGAAAAAATCAAATTCCTGAAAAGCGATCCCGCCGTCAGCCAGCTCGATGCGGTGAAAAAAGGCCACATCGTGGTGATGGACGGCCAGGCGATGAACCCGACCATCCGCACCCTCTACGGCGCGGAGCAGATTGGTGAACAGCTCAGAAAAATGGAACTGAATTAATGACCGCAGTGGTACAACAGACCCGCCTGAACTGGCTGTTGCCAGCTTCGGGTTTCCTGGCGGTGGTCGCGCTGCTGCTGGTTATCGCTTTTGGCGTCAGCGTGGGGGAGTTGTCGATCCCCCTGCAGAGCGTGTTCTACGCCATTACCAATAAAATGGGCTTAACCGAGGTGCCGCTCAATCGCATCTATGAGAGCGTGATCTGGGACTTTCGTCTGAGCCGGGCGCTGGTGGCGGCCTGCTGCGGTGCGGGTCTGGCTATCTGCGGCGCGGTGCTGCAAAGCCTGCTGAAAAACGCCCTCGCCGAACCTTACGTCCTGGGGGTATCTGCCGGGGCGTCAACCGGTGCGGTCTCCGTGGTCGTGCTGGGCATTGGCAGCGGTACCGTGACACTTTCCGCCGGGGCCTTCGCCGGCGCGTTTACCGCCTTCGCGTTTGTGGCCCTGCTGACGAACGGTGCCCGCGGCGGCAGCGAACGCACCATCCTTGCCGGGGTGGCCGCCTCGCAGCTGTTTAACGCCATCACCGCCTGGACCGTCAGCACCTCGGCGAGCGCCCAGCAGGCACGCGACGTGATGTTCTGGCTGCTGGGCAGCTTTAGCGGCGTGAGATGGCCCGAGTTCCAGATGGTGCTGGTCGCGGTGCTGGTCGGTCTGGCTGTCTGTCTCTGGTACGCCCGGGCGCTCGACGCCTTCACCTTTGGCGACGATGCCGCCGCATCGCTGGGGATCGCTGTCCCTTGGGTGCGCCTGATCCTGTTTATCGTTACCGCACTGATGACCGCCACCATCGTCAGTATGGCGGGCTCCATCGGCTTTGTCGGCCTGGTGGTACCACACATGATGCGCTTCTTCTTTGGTCCGCTGCACCGCACGCTGCTTATCGCCAGCGCGCTGGCGGGTGCCATCCTGATGGTGCTGGCGGATATCGCCTCGCGCCTGCTGATCGCCCCGCAAAGCCTGCCGGTCGGCGTGGTGACTGCGCTGGTGGGCGTCCCGTTCTTTGCTGTGATTATCTACCGTTCAAGGAATAAGTGATGAGCATCACTGCTGAAAATATCACCTGGAAGGTGGGTAAAAAGGTCATCGTCGACAATGTCTCGCTGGCAGTATCTCAGGGGCAGACCGTCGGCCTGCTGGGGCCAAACGGCTCCGGCAAATCCTCGCTGCTGCGGATCCTGGCCGGTTTACGTCGCCCCCATAGCGGCACCGTCGCGCTGGATGGCAAAAGCATCAGTGGTATCCCGAAAAAGCAGCTCGCCCGGCGGGTAGCCTTTGTGGAACAGCACGGCATGACCGATGCCAACATGCGCGTGCGGGACGTGGTAAAGCTGGGGCGTATTCCGCACCACTCCCCTTTCTCCGGCTGGACGGCGCAGGATGACGAAACGGTAAACCAGGCGCTGAAGACGGTGGATATGATGCATCACAGCGAGCAGGGCTGGCTGAGTCTCTCCGGCGGCGAGCGCCAGCGGGTGCATATCGCCCGGGCGCTGGCGCAAATGCCAACCGAGATCCTGCTGGATGAACCCACTAACCATCTGGATATTCACCATCAGATGCAATTGATGCAGTTGATCAGCCAGCTGCCGGTCACCAGCATTGTCGCCATTCACGATCTTAACCACGCCTCCATGTTCTGTGATGCGCTAATCGTGATGCAAAAAGGGTGCGTTGTCGCCAGCGGTACGCCGCAGGCAATCCTGACCGAAGAGCTGCTGTGGGAGATATTCCGGGTGAAAACCCGCATTGAGCTCTCCCCCGATCATGGCAAAAAACATATTCACTTCCTCGTCTGAGGCGAGGTAACAGGTGCTATCCATTCGTCCCGCGACGCAACTCTGGCCGCCCGTCTTACTGGGCAGCCAGTTTGTTTTCAACATCGGTTTTTACGCCGTTGTCCCCTTCCTGGCGATTTTTTTACGCGACGATATGCTGCTCTCCGGCGGCGTTATCGGGCTGGTGCTCGGGCTGCGGACCTTCTCCCAGCAGGGGATGTTTATCGTTGGCGGCGCCCTCTCCGACCGCTACGGCGCGCGCATCATTATTCTTTGCGGCTGCGTTGTGCGGGTGGTGGGCTATCTGCTGCTGGCCTTTGGCTACAGCCTGCCGGTCATTATTGCCGGGGCATGCCTCACCGGGATCGGCGGGGCGCTGTTTTCCCCTTCCATCGAAGCGTTACTGGCCAAAGCCGGAACCCGCAGCGAGGCGCAGGGCAAACGCAGCCGCGCCGAGTGGTTCGCCCTCTTTGCGGTGTGCGGCGAGCTGGGGGCAGTGCTTGGCCCGGTCGCGGGCGCCCTGCTCACCGGCCTGGGCTTTCGTCAGGTGGCGCTGGCCGGGGCCGCGGTCTTCGTGGTGGCGCTTATCGTGCTGTTCTTCTGTTTACCTTCAGGCTCAGCAAAAAATCAGCCGCTGCATATCACCCCCTGGTGGACCACCTTTCGCCAGCCGCGGTTCGTGGCGTTCATCATCGCCTGGAGCAGCTGGCTGTTAAGCTATAACCAGCTCTATCTGGCGCTCCCGGTGGAGATCCAGCGTGCTGGCGGCAGCGAGAAAGATCTTGGCCCACTGTTTATGCTGGCCTCGGGGCTGGTGATCCTTTTTCAGCTGCCGCTGGCGCGTTTTGCCCGTCGGGTGGGGGCGGTGCGGATCCTGCCGGTGGGCTTTTTGCTTATCGCCGCCGCGTTTCTGAGCGTCGCGCTCTTTGCCTCTTCAACGCCGGGCACGGGGTTGCTGCGTCTGCTGCCTGCGGCCTGTTTTGTCACCCTGCTGACCACCGGGCAGATGCTGCTGGTGCCGGCGGGCAAAGATGTGGTGCCGTGGTTTGCGAGTGAATCGACTTTAGGCGCGCACTATGGCGCGCTGGCTACCGCTGGGGGCTGCGCGGTGCTGGCGGGGAATTTATTGCTCGGCGATCTGCTCGACCGGGCGCTGACGCCTTCCGCCGGGGCGATCGTTCCGTGGCTGGTGTTGGCGGTGTTTCCGCTGTGCAGTGCAATTGCTATGGTCGTTATCTGCCGCCCGATGCGTAGGCCGCGAGGCTAATCGGCTGACGCCACAGCATGCGCGGCCCTGACCGGGGCATCACCTGCTCATCTTCTACATAAGACATCCATTCGCCAGATGCCCGAATGAATCGAAGGAAAACTGGGAGTGCTTCTCGGTTTAATGAAAACCAGATTCTTGATGCAGTCTCGATTGTATTCACACTATGATTACAACAAAGCACAATCCGAAAAAACATTTTAATTCAATAAGATAAAAATATGGCTGGTGATTATTATCACAGAATTGCATGCTTTTAAAAAAACCAAATACGATTTTTTTGGTATTTATATCCGTTTAAAATTTAAATTTTATGTGAATAAACTATTAAAAAACTCATATTTAAACAAAAACTCTGTTTTACTCTTTGAACAAATAGATGCCCGTTTTTAGTCGCTCCCCTCCCCAGCATTCCATTAACATTATTGGAACACCACCCAAACGAGGCATCATGATGCTATTCGATATTCCTTCAGATGACGTTCTTTATAAGGCATTGATTGAACGGGATCCTTCCTATGAAGGCTTTGCATATGTGGGGGTCAAAAGCACAGGTATCTTCTGCAAGCTGACCTGTCCTGCCAGAAAACCCAAAAAAGAAAATTCAACCTGTTATTCATCTATAGGTTCAGCGCTGGAAGCCGGGTTCAGACCTTGCAAACGCTGTAGACCGATGGCTATCGGCCTGACTCGTGAGCCTATGATTGACAAGCTACTGGATGAGCTGGAAAGCGACACTGATAAAAAGTGGTCCGAAGGTGCCATTGCAGAAATGGGATTCGATCCGTCGACAGTCAGGCGGGCATTCAGACGTCAGTTTGGCATTACTTTTTTAGAAATTGCCCGGCAGAGAAAGATTGGGAGAAGTGTGGAGTCTTTGACTGACGGATCAAAAGTGATCGATGCACAATTAACAGCCAATTATGATTCAGGAAGCGGATTCCGTAATGCAATATCGCGGCATATCGGTGTTTCTCCCAAAAATGCTCATAATAGATTTTACCTTAAAGCAGACTGGATAGAGACCCCTATCGGAACAATGATCGCCATTGCGGATAAATACTCTCTTTATTTACTGGAATTTCTCGACAGAAAAGCGCTGCCAGGCGAAATGGAAAAACTTAAAAAAATCACCAACGCCGAAATTGTTATGGGCCGCGAAGCCCCCATCGATCTCGTTGAGAAAGAGCTTAACTTATACTTCGAGGGTAGAATTTTCCATTTTAATACACCCTTAGCAGAATTTGGCACAAGATTTACAAGAGGAGTCTGGGATGCGCTGAGAAAAATTCCTATGGGCGAATTAAGAAGTTATTCAGATATTGCTAAAGAGATAGGCAATACCACGGCTTGTCGGGCAGTTGCCCGAGCTAATGGAGCAAATCACATCTCCATTTTAATCCCATGCCATAGAGTAATTGGCGCAGACGGAACATTAACAGGATATGGTGGTGGACTGTGGCGTAAGAAATGGTTAATCGAACATGAACGCAGAATATCCAATAAGTGAGAGGCACTATGAATAAGCACATCGAATCATTTCATCTATTGCACAAAAAGGATCGCCCTCTTTTTCTCTACAATATCTGGGACGCCGGTACGGCCAAAATTCTTGCCACTAATGGCGCAGAGGCGATTGCGACCAGCAGCTGGTCTGTTGCGGAGGCACAGGGATACACTGACGGGCAATCCATACCTTTTGATGAGTTACTTCTAGTTGTAAAAAATATTGTTAAAGCGGTAAACCTTCCAGTCACTGTCGACTTCGAAAGCGGATACGCTCAGGAATTAAAAGCGGTTTGTGAAAACTTCTTTGCGTTGATTGATATCGGAGTCGCAGGCGTTAACTTTGAGGACCAAAATATCGCTCAGGGTGGTATATTCGGGATAGAAGAGCAATCTGAAAGAATAACAGCCCTGAGAAAAACAGCAGATAAAATGGGGGTTAATGTTTTCATTAATGCCAGAACAGATATTTTCTTGCAAGAAGGTGACCAGAACAAACATACCAATTTACTAGAAGCCGTCATCCACAGAGGACGTGCATATCGTGAGGCTGGCGCAAATGGATTCTTTATTCCTGGTACCACAGACCATTATTTAATAAAACAAGTTTGTTCGGCAGTCGATTTACCAGTAAATATAATGGATTTAAGCAGTAAACCGGACCTTCAGGCTTACAGTAAATCTGGCGTTAGCCGTGTAAGTATCGGTCCAAAATCCTGGATTGAATTTTGTGGGCAACTGAAAGATAAAGCTATAGAAATTTATCGCTAAATTTACCTCACCTATTCATTTAGAAAATATTAATTTCAATTTTCAGAAAGTACTGTAAATAATATACATTAACTTTCTTCAAGCCTGATACATAGCAAGAAAAATGCATTCGGTTGATTTAATAATGGTCAACTATGAGCTATCTCATCTCGCAGTTAAAATGGCAATCTGCCGCCCGATACGCAGGCCGCGCACCTGAGAGGTTACTTTTTCGGGCGGTACTTTTCCGGCAGCTCTGGCACCGGGCGGCGATCGTCAATCAAATGGCGAATCGTCAGAATCGGGTGACGCCAGAGCATGCGCGGCCCCGCCCAACGCATGACCTGCTTCATCTCTTCACGCTTAGCGGGCTGGTAGCAGTGGACCGGGCACTGCTTGCAGGCCGGTTTCTCTTCACCAAACACGCATTTATCCAGCCGCTTGTCGGCATACGCATTCAGCGCTGCGTAGTGTCCCGCCTCTTTAGATGCCTGCGGGCACTGCTTTTCATAGAGCGCGATCATCTTGCGGATGGTCTCTTTTTCGCGCGCGATCCGTTTTCCTGCCATAGTCTAATACCTAATAATAAGTTGTATTTATAATACCCTTTTCAGGCTGGATATTCAGCCCGATTTCATATTTTACATTTCGTTTTCTGAAGACGCTTCGCAGTTCTGCGTTTGTCTCAGGTTCATTTTACTGGCATTTTATACAGGTGTTTATATCACCTGATCCTTGCCCGAGAAAAAGGAGTTTCTATGTCAGATATCAGCATTTCCAGACCCAGCCGTCAGCTCACCGTGGGGTATTTCAGAAAGCGCCATGAGGATCGCAAGACCAAGATCCCAACACGCTACAGCGTACACGCCGCGCTGAGTTTAAAAGGCGACTGGCTGGAAGAGGCCGGTTTTAAAACCCATTCCCGGGTGCGGGTGCTGGTGGAACAGGGAAAACTGGTGATTGAGCTGGTCGGCGAAGAGCCGGACTAAGGCGGTGACATTTTGCTGCGCCGGGCCATTTTTTCATGCGACAATAGCGGCAATACACGACCCTAACGTCGCCTGAACAGCACTGTTTTCAAAGAAATGGACATCATCACTCCATGACCGCTACTGACAATTTCGACGCCCACACCCCCATGATGCAGCAGTACCTGAAGCTGAAAGCTCAGCATCCGGAGATCCTGCTCTTTTACCGGATGGGCGACTTTTACGAGCTGTTTTATGACGATGCGAAACGCGCCTCGCAGCTGCTCGACATCTCCCTGACCAAACGTGGCGCCTCGGCAGGTGAACCCATCCCGATGGCCGGTATTCCGCATCATGCGGTAGAGAACTACCTGGCGAAGCTGGTTAACCAGGGTGAATCGGTCGCTATCTGCGAACAGATTGGCGACCCGGCCACTTCGAAAGGTCCGGTTGAGCGCAAAGTGGTACGCATCGTCACGCCGGGCACCATCAGCGATGAAGCGCTGTTACAGGAGCGCCAGGATAACCTGCTCGCCGCCATCTGGCAGGAGAGCAAAGGTTTCGGTTACGCCACGCTCGATATCAGCTCCGGGCGTTTTCGCCTGAGTGAACCGGCCGACCGCGAAACCATGGCGGCCGAACTGCAACGCACGAATCCTGCGGAGTTGCTGTATGCCGAAGATTTCGCCGAGATGGGGCTGCTTGAGGGGCGTCGCGGTCTGCGTCGCCGTCCGCTATGGGAATTTGAAATCGATACCGCGCGCCAGCAGCTCAATCTGCAATTTGGTACCCGCGATCTGACCGGCTTTGGCGTAGAAAACGCGCCACGCGGCCTGTGCGCCGCGGGCTGTCTGCTGCAGTACGTAAAAGATACCCAGCGCACCGCCCTGCCGCATATCCGCTCCATTACGATTGAACGCCAGCAGGACAGCATCATTATGGATGCCGCCACCCGCCGCAATCTGGAGATCACCCAGAATTTAGCCGGTGGTGTGGAGAACACCCTCGCCTCGGTGCTCGACAGTACCGTCACCCCGATGGGCAGCCGTATGCTGAAACGCTGGCTGCATATGCCGGTGCGCGATATTGCCACGCTCACTGCGCGCCAGCAGACCATTGGTGCCCTGCAGGATCGGTACAGCGACATTCAGCCGGTATTGCGTCAGGTGGGCGATCTGGAACGTATTCTGGCACGGCTGGCGCTGCGCACCGCACGCCCGCGCGATTTAGCCCGCATGCGCCATGCCTTCCAGCAACTGCCTGAACTGCGCAGCCAGCTGGCGGAGGTTGACTGCGCCCCGGTGCAAAAGCTGCGCGAGGCGATGGGCGAATTTAGCGAACTGCGCGAACTGCTGGAAAAAGCCATCATTGAAGCCCCGCCGGTGCTGGTGCGTGACGGCGGCGTGATTGCTCCAGGCTACAACGAAGAGCTGGACGAGTGGCGATCCCTGGCCGATGGCGCGACGGATTATCTGGATAAGCTGGAGATCCGCGAGCGTGAGCGCCTTGGACTGGACACCCTGAAGGTCGGTTACAACGCGGTACACGGCTACTTTATTCAGATCAGCCGTGGACAGAGCCATCTGGCCCCTATTCACTACGTGCGCCGCCAGACGCTGAAAAACGCCGAGCGTTACATTATTCCGGAGCTGAAAGAGTACGAAGACAAAGTGCTCACCTCCAAAGGCAAAGCCCTGGCGCTGGAAAAACAGCTGTATGATGCCCTGTTCGACATCCTGATGCCGCACCTTGCGGATCTGCAGCAGAGCGCCGCGGCGCTGGCCGAGCTGGATGTACTGGTTAACCTGGCAGAACGTGCCGAGACGCTGAACTACTGCTGCCCAACCTTCACCGATAAGCCAGGCGTGCGCATTACCGAAGGGCGCCACCCCGTGGTGGAACAGGTACTGAACGAACCGTTTATCGCCAACCCGCTGAACCTGTCGCCGCAGCGCCGGATGCTGATTATTACCGGGCCAAACATGGGCGGTAAAAGTACCTATATGCGCCAGACGGCACTGATTGCGCTGCTGGCCTACATCGGCAGCTACGTTCCGGCACAAAAGGTGGAGATCGGCCCTATCGACCGTATCTTTACCCGCGTCGGCGCGGCGGACGATCTGGCAAGCGGTCGCTCCACCTTTATGGTCGAGATGACCGAAACGGCGAATATTCTGCACAACGCCACGGAGTACAGCCTGGTGCTGATGGATGAGATTGGCCGTGGCACCTCAACCTATGACGGGCTCTCGCTGGCGTGGGCCTGTGCCGAAAGCCTGGCCAATAAGATCAAAGCCCTGACCCTGTTTGCTACCCACTACTTTGAGCTGACGCAACTGCCGGAGAAGATGGAGGGCGTGGCGAACGTGCATCTGGATGCGCTGGAGCACGGCGATACCATCGCCTTTATGCACAGCGTACAGGATGGCGCGGCGAGCAAAAGTTACGGACTGGCGGTGGCGGCGCTGGCAGGGGTGCCGAAAGAGGTAATCAAGCGCGCGCGCCAGAAGCTGCGCGAGCTGGAAAGCCTGGCGCCAAACGCGGCGGCCACCCAGGTAGATGGCACCCAGATGTCGCTGCTGGTCCCTGCCGAAGAGACCTCCCCGGCGCTGGAAGCCCTGGAGAACCTCGACCCGGATTCCCTGACGCCACGTCAGGCGCTGGAGTGGATTTATCGGTTGAAGAATCTGGTGTAGCGCTCTGCGGTCTCTCTTGCCCGGTGGCGCTACGCTTACCGGGCCTACGGGAATTTCGTGCGGGCTCGCTATCGCTTACCGGGCCTACAAAAGACGCTGGATCCCAGGCCGGGTAAGGCGTAGCCGCCACCCGGCTTTTTTATCCGCGCTTATCTTCCGCCAGCAACGGCGGAATGGTCGGCACCTGTGGGGCATCGTTGATATCCTTCTGCGTCATGCGAAACGCTTCGGGATAGTGCTCACGGCTGGTGCGGCGCAGCGGCTCGGTATCACGCCAGGTATACAGACAGTGCTGGCACTGATACACCGTCCAGACATCTTTAACTGGCGACGTCGCCATCACCTCAATATGTTCATCGGCACAACGTGGACAAATCATTTTCCCCTCCTTATTTACGTGCGGCCAGCATCGCGGTCAGTTTTTCGGCCCAGGCTTTGGTTTCAGGCAGATCCTGTACCGGCTGGCTGTAGTGTCCACGCATATCGGGTGCAACCGGTGTGGTGGCGTCGATAATCAATTTGTCGGTGATCCCCGCAGGGCTTGACCCCGGATCCAACTCCAGCACCGACATGTTCGGCAGCTGCACCAGATCCCCTGCTGGGTTCACTTTCGATGACAGCGCCCACATCACCTGCGGCAGGTTGAACGGATCGACATCCTCATCCACCATGATCACCATCTTCACGTAGCCCAGACCGTGCGGCGTGGTCATTGCCCGAAGGCCAACGGCACGGGCAAAGCCGCCGTAGCGTTTTTTGGTGGAGATAATTGCCAGCAGGCCGTGGGTGTACATAGCGTTCACCGCCTGCACTTCCGGGAACTCGGCTTTCAGCTGCTGGTAGAGCGGCACGCAGGTTGCCGGGCCCATCAGATAGTCGATTTCGGTCCACGGCATCCCAAGATAGAGCGACTCAAAAATCGGTCTTGTGCGGTAAGAAACTTTATCGATGCGCACCACGGTCATGTTACGGCCACCGGAGTAGTGTCCGGTGAACTCCCCGAAAGGCCCTTCGATTTCACGTTTGCGGCCTTCAATCACCCCTTCGAGAATCACTTCCGAACCCCAGGGGACGTCAAAACCGGTGAGCGGCGCGGTGGCGATCGGATACGGGCTTTCGCGTAACGCTCCCGCCATCTCATATTCTGATTGATCGTACTTCAGCGGCGTCGCCCCCATCAGGGTGATGATCGGGTCATTGCCCAGGGTGATCGCAATCGGCAGATCCTGCCCGCGCTCTTCCGCTTTATGCAAATGCAGGGCGATGTCATGCATCGGCACCGGCTGCAGACCCAGCTTGCGTTTGCCCTTCACCTCCATGCGGTAGATGCCGACGTTCTGCTTGCCGAAGTGATCCGGATCGAGGGGATCGCGGGAGACCACACAGGCTTTATCCAGATAGAATCCGCCGTCACCGTCGTTCAGGCGGAACAGCGGCAAAATATCGAACAGATTGATCGCGTCGCCATCCACCGTGTTCTCTGCCCAGGCCGGGTTTGCGCGACGCTCCGGCGCAACCGGGAAGTTATCCCAGCGGCGAATAAACTCGTCGATCTGCTTTTTGACCGGTGTATTCGGCGGAAGCCCCATGGAGATGGCGTGATTCTGCCAGGATCCGATGGTGTTCATCGTCACGCGGGCGTCGGTAAAGCCGCGGATGTTGTCAAACCAGAGCGCAGGTGCGCCATCGCCAATGCGCCCGGTAGCATTGGCTGCCGCGGCCAGATCCGGCTCCGCATCGACCTGTTCCGTAATTTTCAACAGTTGCCCTTGCTCATCGAGCGCCTGCAGGAAGCTTCTCAAATCATCAAATGCCATGTTTATTCTCCTGGGAAAAATGTCTGGCCGCCTGTAACCCCTCCCAGCGACGGGCTTTGTTATGCACCAGACCAAACTGATCGAGCACCCGGGTCACAATGTGTTGAGTAATGTCATCGGCGGTTTGCGGGTGGTTGTAATAAGCGGGCATCGGCGGCACCATTGCCACGCCCATGCGGGAAAGCGCCAGCATATTTTCAAGATGGATAGTGCTGAGCGGCATTTCCCGCGGGACCAGAACCAGCTTGCGTCCCTCTTTTAACACCACGTCAGCGGCACGCCCCACCAGCCCTTCGGCATAGCCTGCGCGGATGCCCGCCAGAGTTTTCATGCTGCAGGGAATGACGATCATGCCGTCGGTGCGAAAGGAGCCGGATGAGATGGTTGCCCCCTGATCCGCCGGGCTGTGAATCACATCCGCCAATCCGGCAACATCCTGAGCGGTATAGGGCGTTTCCAGTTCAATCGTTGTTTTCGCCCATTTCGACATCACCAGATGGGTTTCTACTTCCGGCATGTCGCGCAGCGCCTGCAGCAATGCCACGCCAAGCGGCGCACCGGTCGCCCCTGTCATCCCAACAATCAATCTCATCCAACACCTCATTTCATTTGTTCGCATACGAACTTTTTGCTTACCGTACGCCCGGATCTGGGCGCTGACAAGATCGTTCGCATACGATCACACGAAATGATAAAACGGACCGCGTTAAATTCACCGCTGATCGGGGCTATCATAAAGAGATCATTTTTATGCCGGAGAGTTCATGGAACTAAAACAAGAAGCGTTCCACCTGTTACGTCAGCTTTTTCAGCAACATACTGCGCGCTGGCAGCAGGCCTTACCCGAGCTGACTAAGCCGCAATACGCGGTGCTGCGTTCTATCGCGGAACATCCCGGCATTGAGCAGGTGGCGCTCACCGAAGCGGCGGTAAGCACCAAAGCTACCCTCGCGGAGATGCTGAGCCGTATGGAATTACGTGGGCTGGTGAAGCGCGAAGCCGATGCTGCAGATAAGCGCCGCCGGTTTGTATTCTTAACGCCGGAAGGCGAAGCGTTGCTCGGCAACTGTAAACCGGTAGGGAATCATGTCGATGAGGCTTTTCTGGGGCGTTTAACGGCTGAGGAGCGTCGCCAGTTTACGGAGTTGGTTCGCAAAATGATGGTAAAGGAGAGAGAATGACCCGCTATGAAACAGAAATTATTGATGCTCACATCGCATTAGAAAAGTGGTTAGGCCAGGGTGAAGGCGATTTTGCCCCCCTGCTCGCCCGTTTTCATCAGGATTTTTTGATGATTGCCCCAACCGGCGCACACCTGGATCACCCCGCGCTCACACGTTTCCTCGAGGCTCAGCGCGGCAGCCGCCCTGGACTGAAGATCGTGATTGATGAAATAACGACGTTGCAGACCTGGGATAACGGTGCAGTGCTTCACTACCGTGAAACACAAACCCGCCCGGATCAGCCGGTGAACGTGCGCTGGTCCAGCGCTATCCTGAACCAGGAGGGAGATAACCTCACCTGGCGTCTGCTACACGAAACCGCAGCGCCTTAAGCAAAAGAAAAAGACCAGTCTTTCGACTGGCCTTTTTTGACGAAAAGGTGCTTACTCGCGGAACAGCGCTTCGATATTCAGCCCTTGGCCCTGCAGGATTTCACGCAGGCGACGCAGACCTTCTACCTGAATCTGACGAACACGTTCACGGGTCAGGCCGATTTCACGACCGACATCTTCCAGTGTCGCAGCTTCATACCCCAGCAGACCGAAACGACGTGCCAGCACTTCACGCTGTTTGGCGTTCAGTTCGAACAGCCATTTGACGATGCTCTGTTTCATATCATCGTCCTGCGTGGTGTCTTCCGGGCCGTTGTCTTTTTCATCGGCTAGGATGTCCAGCAGCGCTTTCTCGGAATCGCCACCCAGCGGGGTGTCGACGGAGGTAATACGCTCGTTGAGACGCAGCATACGGCTAACATCATCAACAGGTTTATCAAGCTGTTCGGCAATCTCTTCCGCGCTTGGCTCGTGGTCCAGCTTATGGGACAACTCGCGTGCGGTACGCAGATAGACGTTCAACTCTTTCACGATGTGAATAGGCAGTCGAATCGTACGGGTCTGGTTCATGATTGCCCGTTCGATGGTCTGTCGGATCCACCACGTCGCATAGGTTGAGAAACGGAACCCACGTTCAGGGTCAAATTTCTCTACTGCGCGGATCAGGCCCAGGTTGCCCTCTTCAATCAGATCCAGCAGAGCCAGACCACGATTGCTGTAACGACGGGCAATCTTAACCACCAGACGCAGGTTACTTTCAATCATGCGACGACGTGAAGCCACATCACCACGTAATGCCCGGCGCGCGAAGTAAACTTCTTCTTCGGCTGTTAACAGTGGGGAGTAACCAATCTCCCCAAGGTAAAGCTGAGTCGCGTCCAGCACACGTTGTGTGGCACCCTGCGATAACAGCTCTTCTTCAGCTAAATCGTTATCACTGGGTTCCTCTTCTACTAAGGCTTTTTCGTCAAAAGCCTCTACTCCGTTCTCATCAAATTCCGCGTCTTCATTTAAATCATGAACTTTCAGCGTATTCTGACTCATAAAGGTGGCTCCTACCCGTGATCCCTGGGCGCAACATACCAAAAGATATGTCCCGCCAAATTATCGCTGCGGTAAATACTGCAGCGGGTTTACGGATTTCCCCTTGTAACGAATTTCAAAATGCAAGCGTGTAGAACTGGTTCCGGTGCTACCCATGGTAGCTATTTTCTGCCCCGCCTTAACTTCTTGTTGTTCCCGGACCAGCATCGTATCGTTATGGGCGTAGGCACTCAGGTAATCATCGTTGTGTTTGATGATAATAAGATTACCGTAACCGCGCAGAGCGTTACCGGCGTATACCACGCGTCCATCAGCGGTCGCGATAATAGCCTGTCCCTTACTCCCTGCGATATCGACCCCTTTATTTCCCCCCTCGGAGGAAGAAAAGTTCTCGATAACCTTGCCTTCAGTCGGCCAGCGCCACGAAGAAATTGGCGAGCTGGACGTCTGACTACTGGCAACGGGTGCGGTAGAGCTAACCACAGGAGCCGTAACGGGTGCTGTAACAACAGTCGCAGTCCCCTTATTGTTCGGCAACATCTTGTTAGCACTCTGTTCACCTGAATCTTCAGAATACGTAATTGTCGGTTGCGACGCAACCACTGTGCTTGATTTTTGCGCAGGCGTCACACTGTTATTTTGCGCCGTGACGTCAGCCGCAGAAACGGTATTGCCTGGCGTTAACGGCGCGCCGGTCGCATTGCCCACCTGCAGCGTCTGGCCGACATTCAGGCTATACGGGGCCGGAACGTTGTTTCGCTCTGCTAAATCACGGAAATCGTTCCCGGTGATCCAGGCAATATAGAAGAGGGTATCGCCGCGTTTCACGGTGTAAGTGCTGCCGCCAGTATAGCTGCCTTTCGGAATGTTCCCATACTTGCGGTTATACACAATGCGGCCATTTTCCGTCTGGACAGGTTGTTCCACTGGCTGAATCTGCACTGGCTGGGTAACCGGGCGCTGAACAGGCTGGATTTGCGGAGTTTGTTGCGCCGTAGAGGTGCCCATCTTAGGCGGAGGGGTGATCAGCATGCCACCGGATGAATTACCAGAACCGCTATCACCGCCGACCGAACTTACAGGCGCAGGGGCATTATTCGATGTTGAACAACCTGCCAACCAGATTGAAACCAGTGACAATGCCGCAACACGGCTGATGGTGAATTTTGGGCTTCCCGCGCTCATTTATCCCCCAGGATTATTTTTAATTACCAGTGACTTAAAATTACCGTAATGTCACGACGTTTTGCGCCACACCATACGCTGAATTTGCCTGAATAACCCTGGAAAAATCCGAGTCTCAGGCCAGCTCTCCTTTTACCAGAGGCACGAAACGTACGGCTTCTACGGTATCGATAATAAACTCGTTGCCCCGTCGACGAACACGCTTCAACAGCTGGTGTTCATCGCCCACCGGTAAAACGAGGATCCCGCCGTCGTCCAGTTGCGCCATCAGCGCAGCCGGGATCTCAGGCGGTGCAGCCGTCACGATAATGGCATCAAACGGGCCGCGAGCCTTCCAGCCCTGCCAGCCATCCCCGTGACGGGTAGAAACATTATGTAAATCGAGCTGCTTCAGGCGGCGGCGTGCCTGCCATTGCAGCCCTTTAATGCGCTCAACCGAGCAGACATGATGCACCAGGTGCGCCAGAATGGCGGTCTGGTATCCAGAACCGGTGCCAATCTCCAGCACCCGCGAGTCCGGGGTCAGCTCCAGCAGCTCGGTCATGCGCGCCACCATATAGGGCTGGGAGATGGTTTGCCCCTGCCCTATCGGCAACGCGACGTTTTCCCACGCCTTGTGCTCAAACGCCTCATCCACGAACTTTTCCCGCGGTACCCGCGAGATGGCGTCCAGCACCCGCTCGTCAGCAATGCCCTGACTGCGTAATTGATTCAGAAGAGTTTGTACACGATTGCTTACCATTGCGAGCTCACCCCGGCGCGATCCAGCCAGCCTGAAACCACATCCTGCGCGTTATGCGCGGTCAAATCGACGTGCAGCGGGGTGACGGAGACGTAGCCTTCATCTACGGCGGCGAAATCGGTATCCGGCCCGGCATCATGTTTTTCGCCCGGCGGACCAATCCAGTACAGCGTGTTGCCGCGCGGATCTTCCTGCGGGATCACTTTATCCGCCGGGTGGCGGCTGCCACAGCGCGTCACGCGGATACCTTTGATTTGATCCAGCGGCAGATCGGGCACGTTGATATTAAGGATGCGGCCAGTGCGCAGCGGCTCACGGCTCAGCGCGCGCAGAATGGCGCAGGTGACCGCGGCGGCGGTATCGTAATGCTGATGGCCGTTAAGCGAGACCGCCAGGGCAGGAAAGCCGAGATGGCGTCCTTCCATGGCGGCCGCCACCGTACCGGAGTAGATCACGTCATCGCCCAGGTTGGGTCCGGCATTAATGCCGGAGACCACCACGTCCGGGCGGGGACGCATCAGCGCATTAACCCCCAGAAAGACACAGTCGGTCGGGGTGCCCATCTGCACGGCGATATCACCGTTATCGAAGGTAAAGGTGCGAAGAGACGACTCGAGTGTTAACGAGTTAGAGGCACCGCTGCGGTTACGATCGGGAGCCACCACCTGCACCTCGGCGAACTCACGTAGCGCTTTCGCCAGCGTCTGAATGCCTGGCGCATGGATCCCGTCATCGTTACTCAGCAATATTCGCATAGTCACCCGAAGTGTTGATAAGTTCCCTGACAACACTGGTGGCAAAGCTGCCTGCCGGCAGCCAGAAACGTAGCTCGACGGTTACGTCATCCCACCAGTTCCAGCTCAACTGTTGCGGATAGAGCAGCATCGCCCGGCGTGCCGCTTCGACTTTTTCACGCACCAGCAGTGAGCATAACTCTGTTTCATCGGCGATGGCAGACTGTTCAAAGCGCAGCGCATCACCCTGCGGACCCCAGTCGCCGGTACCCGGCAGGGCCGCAGTGATCATCAGCGTTTTTGCCTCGACGCGCGCCTGCACATCGCGCAGCTCTTCGTCAGTGGCGACAAACCAGCTGCCGCGTCCCGCTAATTGTAGCGCATCGCCGACAACAACTTGATTCGCGTCTCTTTTTTTCAGTCGCTCGCTGACGATTTGATTAAACAACGCGCTGCGGGCTGCCGACAACCAAAAACTGCGTTTATTGCGATCGCGCACCGGAGCATTGCTCTGCGCCCAGCGCAGCGCGCCCTGCAAGTTACTGCCGCCGATGCCAAAACGCTGCGCGCCAAAGTAGTTCGGCACCCCTTGCGCCTGGATGGCCTTAAGACGTTGCTCCACCTCGTCGCGGTGGCTTACCTCGCGCAGCACCAGGGTAAAAGCATTGCCCTTTAACGCGCCGAGGCGCAGCTTGCGCTTATGGCGGGCGTATTCCAGTACCTGGCAGCCCTCAAGCTGGAACTGGCTTAAGTCGGGCATCCCGTTACCCGGCACCCGCGCGCAGAGCCACTGTTCCGTCACGGCGTGTTTGTCTTTCTGCCCGGCGAAGCTCACTTCACGGGCGTGAATTTTCAGGAACTTTGCCAGCGCATCGGCCACAAAGCGGGTGTTGCAGCCGTTCTTCAGGATCCGCACCAGAATATGCTCGCCCTCGCCATCCGGCTCAAAACCCAGATCCTCGACGACCCTAAAATCTTCCGGGTTGGCTTTCAGCAGCCCCGTGCCCTGCGGTTTACCGTGCAGGTAGGTCAGGTTGTCCAAGTCCGTCATTTCGCCGCCTTCACCAGCAGCGCCACGGCTTCGCAGGCGATGCCTTCACCACGGCCGGTAAAGCCGAGTTTCTCGGTGGTGGTCGCTTTGACATTGACGTCATCCATATGGCAGCCAAGATCTTCGGCGATAAAGACGCGCATCTGGGGAATATGCGGCAGCATTTTCGGCGCCTGGGCAATAATGGTCACATCCACGTTGCCAAGGGTATAGCCTTTGGCCTGAATACGGCGCCAGGCTTCGCGCAGCAGCTCGCGGCTGTCCGCCCCTTTGAAGGCCGGATCGGTATCCGGGAACAGCTTGCCGATATCGCCAAGCGCCGCGGCACCCAGCAGCGCATCGGTTAACGCGTGCAGGGCAACATCGCCATCAGAATGCGCGAGCAGTCCTTTTTCGTAAGGGATGCGTACGCCGCCAATGATAATTGGGCCCTCGCCGCCAAAGGCGTGTACGTCAAAACCATGTCCAATTCGCATTATGCCTTCTCCTGATGGGTCGAACGGGTAAGATAAAATTCTGCCAGCTGTAAATCTTCGGGGCGCGTCACCTTTATATTATCTGCGCGCCCTTCAATCAGTTCCGGGTGAAAACCGCAATACTCCAGCGCCGAGGCTTCGTCGGTGATGGTTGCGCCTTCGTTCAGCGCACGGGTTAAGCAGTGGTGCAACAGCTCGCGAGGGAAAAATTGCGGCGTGAGCGCATGCCAGAGGTCAACGCGCTCCACCGTATGGGCGATGGCCGGCAGACCGGGCTCGCCGCGTTTCATGGTATCGCGAACCGGCGTGGCCAGAATGCCGCCAACGCGGCTGGTTTCGCTGATGGCCAGCAGCCGCGCCAGGTCATCCTGATGCAGGCACGGACGCGCCGCATCGTGCACCAGTACCCACTGCGCGTCACCGGCGGCTATCAGTCCCGCCAGCACCGAATCGGCACGCTCTGCGCCACCGTCCACCACGGTCACCTGCGGGTGGCGGGCAAGCGGCAGCGCGGCGAAGCGGGCGTCGCCCGGGCTGATAGCGATAACGACCCGCGTCACGCGTGGGTTCGCCAGCAGCGCCGCCACGGTGTGCTCAAGGATCGTTTTATCACCAATTAAAAGGTATTGTTTAGGACATTCAGTCTGCATGCGCCGGCCAAACCCGGCGGCTGGCACAACGGCGCATACGTTGGAAAAAGTTACTGCCATGGCGTAATCCTGGGCCTGATTATCGAGTGTTTTGTACTGAGCCCTGGTTGCGTTTAGACGCATCCGGCACCAGACGATAGAAGGTTTCGCCCGGCTTAGTCATGCTGAGTTCGTTGCGCGCGCGCTCTTCAATGGCTTCCTGTCCGCCATTGAGATCGTCAATTTCCGCAAACAGCTGATCGTTTCGCGCTTTTAATTTGCTGTTTGTTGCCTGCTGCGCCGTCACGTCATCGCTGACGCGACTGTAATCGTGAAGGCCGTTCTTACCGAACCACAGCGAATACTGAAGCCAGACCAGCAGAGCCAGCAACAGCAGCGTAAGTTTACCCATCCTGCCCCCTGAAAAACGGCATCATCATCCCATAACTTTCCCCATGACTCTACATCGGGGCTACAGAGATGCCGCAACATTGCGGGCAAATGTACCACATTTTTTTTGCAGATTCGCGCAAGCCAACAATGTCACATAGTTGGTTACGGTTTGAATTATGGCTGAACTTATCCCATGAGCCACAAAAATAACAGTCCGACCATGGCGACGACCGTCATAACCGTTATCAGGGCGCTGTAGAGCAGTTTGCCGTTAAGCAGAGAGTGCAGCGCGATCCCTACCACAACGGCAACGGGCATCAGCGCCAGAAAGAAAGGCCAGGTATAAAGGAAGAAAAACAGCGTATTGCTGCCGTAAAACAGGAAAGGGATCCCCAGTGCCATCAGCCATGACGCAAAGCCGACAATCGCCCCAGGAAAAGACCAGGTCGTCTCGTCATGTGCCGATACTGTGTCCGACCCGGTGATGATGTAGTTTTCACTGTTCCGCATAGCTGATCCTGTGACCGTGACATATTGATGGAGATTAAGCATCCCCATCAATACCATCTCAGGATCTGATAATATCGCCCTGCCGGAGCAGGTCTAATAATTGACCCACCAAATTTGTTACCAATTGTTGGCCTTCCAGGTGGATATCGGGGTTTTCCGGCGCTTCGTAAACCGCATCAATGCCGGTGAAATTCTTCAGCTCGCCAGCGCGCGCCTTTTTGTACAGTCCCTTCGGATCGCGTTGCTCGCATATTTCCAGCGGGGTATCGACAAACACTTCAATGAAGCGGCTGTTTCCTACCCGCTCACGCACCATCTGCCGCTCGGCGCGGTGCGGTGAGATAAAGGCGGTTAACACCACCAGCCCGGCATCGGCCATCAGGCTGGCCACTTCGCCCACCCGACGGATGTTCTCTTTGCGATCCGCATCGCTAAAGCCCAGATCGCTGCACAGCCCATGGCGCACGTTGTCGCCATCCAGCAGATAGGTGCTGACGCCCGCTTTGTGCAGCGCCTCTTCCAGCGCGCCCGCAACGGTGGACTTACCGGACCCCGAGAGTCCGGTAAACCACAGCACAACCCCACGGTGACCGTGGAGCTGTTCGCGTTCGGCCACCGTGACCGGATGAGGATGCCAGACGACGTTCTCATCATGCTGCGCCATTACTTGCCTCCCAGCAGATCGCGCGCGTCCCAGTGCGGGAAGTGTTTGCGCACCAGCGCGTTGAGCTCCAGCTCAAAGGCGCTGAATTCAGACGGCACCGCGCTCGCCTGCGCTTTAGGTTCGCGCACCATCCCTGCGCCAACGGTGACGTTGGTCAGACGATCGATAATAATCAGCCCCCCGGTTACCGGGTTCTGCTGATACTCGTCCAGCACCAGCGGCTCGTCGAAGGTGAAATCCACCAGACCGATGCCGTTCAGCGGCAGTTCAGTCACGCTGTGCTGCGCCAGGTTGTTGATATCCACCTGATACTGAATGCCGTCCACGCGGGCGCGGGTTTTCTTCCCGGCAATCTTGATGTCGTAGCTCTGGCCCGGGCTCAGCGGCTGCTCGGCCATCCACACCACATCCACCGCGGCGCTTTGTACCGCAGGCAGCGACTCCTGCGCATCCACCAGCAGATCGCCGCGGCTGATATCGATCTCATCTTTCAGCACCAGGGTGACCGCTTCGCCAGCACTTGCTTCCTGCAGATCGCCATCGAAGGTCACGATGCGGGCAATGGCCGATTCCACGCCTGACGGCAGCACTTTCACGCGCTGACCCACCTGCACGCTGCCGGAGGCAATCGTGCCGGAGAAACCGCGGAAATCGAGGTTCGGGCGGTTGACGTACTGCACCGGGAAGCGCATCGGCTGCGTATCCACGTCGCGCTGGATCTCAACGGTCTCCAGCACTTCCAGCAGCGTCGGGCCGCTGTACCACGGCATGCTCACGCTCTGGGAAGCGACGTTATCCCCTTCCAGCGCCGAGAGCGGCACAAAGCGGATATCGAGGTTGCCCGGCAGCTGCTCGGCAAAGGTGAGATAGCTCTCGCGGATCTCGTTAAACTTCTCTTCGCTGAAGTTCACCAGATCCATCTTGTTAACCGCCACTACCAGATGCTTGATCCCCAGCAGCGTGGAGATAAAGCTGTGACGGCGGGTCTGATCCAGGACCCCTTTACGGGCGTCGATCAGCAGGATCGCCAGGTCGCAGGTTGAGGCCCCGGTCGCCATATTGCGGGTATACTGCTCATGCCCTGGGGTGTCGGCGATGATAAATTTGCGCTTCTCGGTGGAGAAATAGCGATAGGCCACGTCGATGGTGATGCCCTGCTCGCGCTCCGCCTGCAGGCCATCCACCAGCAGCGCCAGATCGAGTTTTTCACCCTGGGTACCGTGACGCTTGCTGTCGTTGTGCAGGGAAGAGAGCTGATCTTCATAGATCTGACGAGTATCGTGCAGCAGACGGCCAATCAAGGTGCTTTTTCCGTCGTCCACGCTGCCGCAGGTCAGAAAACGCAGCAAACTTTTGTGCTGCTGGGCGTGCAGGTAGGCTTCGACGCCGCCTTCATTGGCGATCTGTTGAGCAATAGTGGTATTCATGGCGGCTCCTTAGAAATAACCCTGACGTTTCTTCAGCTCCATCGAGCCTGCCTGGTCGCGGTCAATCACGCGCCCCTGTCGCTCGCTGGTGGTGGACACCAGCATCTCTTCGATGATCTCCGGCAGCGTTTGCGCGTCGGATTCCACCGCGCCGGTCAGCGGCCAGCAGCCGAGGGTACGGAAGCGCACCATCCGCTTTTTGATCACTTCGCCAGGCTGCAGGTCGATGCGATCGTCGTCGATCATCATCAGCATGCCGTCGCGCTCCAGTACCGGGCGTTCAGCCGCCAGGTAGAGCGGAACGATCTCGATATTTTCCAGATAGATGTACTGCCAGATATCCAGCTCGGTCCAGTTGGAGAGCGGGAAGACGCGGATGCTTTCGCCTTTATTGATCTGGCCGTTGTAGTTGTGCCACAGCTCCGGACGCTGGTTTTTAGGGTCCCAGCGGTGGAAGCGGTCACGGAAGGAGTAGATACGCTCCTTGGCGCGGGATTTCTCTTCATCCCGGCGGGCGCCGCCGAAAGCGGCATCAAAGCCGTATTTGTTCAGCGCCTGCTTCAGCCCTTCGGTCTTCATGATGTCGGTGTGCTTGGCGCTGCCGTGGACAAACGGGTTAATGCCCATCGCCACCCCTTCCGGGTTTTTATGCACCAGCAGTTCACAGCCGTAGGCTTTGGCGGTACGGTCACGGAACTCATACATTTCGCGGAATTTCCAGCCGGTATCCACGTGCAGCAGCGGGAACGGCAGCGTGCCTGGATAAAACGCTTTACGCGCCAGGTGCAGCATTACGCTGGAGTCTTTGCCGATGGAGTACATCATTACCGGATTTGCAAACTCAGCGGCCACTTCGCGGATAATATGAATACTCTCCGCTTCCAGTTGCCGCAGGTGCGTCAGTCGTTTTTGATCCATAACTGTTCCTTATAAGGCCTGGTGCAACAGGCGTTATTGTTGCAGCCAGTTTTGTCACGGCCTGCGCACAGCAACCGGAGCGTACTCAAGTACGTGAGGATTGCGAGCACAGCCCGGGGCAAAAATGGCAAATAAAATAGCCTGTTGCTCCAGGACTAAGCCAAATTGATAACAGAAGATCCAAAGCCTTCTGTGTCGGTTGTATGTTGGAACCAGGCGAGCGTGCTGTGCAGCTGCACCACTTCCCCCACCACAATCAGGGCGGGCATCGGGGCGTCTAACGCCAGGGTTGCAAGGTGTTGTAGTGTTCCGATCGACACATGCTGATCGACGCGCGTGCCGCGGGATATCACCGCGACAGGGGTATTCGCATCGCGCCCGTGTCGAATCAGTTGTTCGCTGATCTCCGCCGCTTTCATGGTGCCCATGTAGATGGCGAGGGTCTGACGGCTCTGCGCCAGATGCGTCCAGTCAAACGGGGTGCTGTCGGCCTTGTAGTGGCCGGTGACAAAAGTAACGCTCTGGGCGTAATCACGGTGCGTCAGGGGAATGCCGGCATAAGCCGTGACCGCCGAGGCCGCGGTAATCCCCGGCACTACCTGGAACGGCACGCCCGCTTCGGCTGCCGCCTGCAATTCTTCGCCACCACGACCAAAGATGAACGGATCGCCGCCTTTCAGGCGTACCACGGTTTTGCCCGCTTTGGCCGCCGCAATCAGCATCTGGTTGGTATCGTGCTGGGGAACAGCGTGGCCGCCCGCGCGTTTGCCCACGCAGATTTGCTCGGCGTCGCGACGAATCAGCTCGCGCACGCCGTCGCTCACCAGGTGGTCATAGAAAACCACATCGGCGTCCTGCAGCACCTGCAAACCGCGCAGGGTCAGCAGGCCAGCATCGCCTGGCCCGGCGCCCACCAGAATGATCTCCCCGCCAGTGCTGCCGGGGTTATCGAGTTCGTCTTCAAGAAGCTGTTGCGCTGCCGTCTCATTACCGGCCTGCATCAGGCTGGCAAAGCGACCACGAAATACCCGTTCCCAGAAGCGACGGCGTTCCGCCACGCTGGTCAGGCGGGTTTTCAGATGGTTGCGCCAGTAGCTGGCCTTTTCGGCCATCCGGCCCAGGCTTGTCGGCAGCAGCGCTTCGATTTTTTCCCGCAAGACACGGGCCAGCACCGGGGCTGTCCCGCCGGAGGAGATCGCCACCAGCAGCGGCGAACGGTCGACAATCGACGGAAAAATAAAGGAGCAGAGCGGCTGGTCATCCACCACGTTCACCAGGCGGTGACGGGCGTGGGCGGCATCGGAGATGCGCTGGTTGAGCGCCCGGTTTTCGGTGGCGGCAATCACCAGCACCACATTGTCGATTTGCGCTTCAGCAAAGTCCGCTTCGGCAACAACCTGCACGCGCGCGCCTGCCCGATGTAAAAAGGCAATTTTGCGCTCAGCGATTTCGCCGCTGCCGACAACCAGCACCGGGCGGTCTTTTACAGCAGCGAATAAAGGAAGGTAATCCACAATGCTACAACTCGCTAACAACAAGGAATAGGGGGACTATAGGGGGCGGCTACGAGCGAATGAAATTACGAATTGGAATGAGTAGTTACTCAATGGAATAACGCGCTGAAAAAGCCCATATCAAAAAGTGCTTAACGCGCGACATTCCGGGCATTTAAGAGCAAATCAAATTGTGTAAGCGCGGTCACAGTTTCATACTAAGCGCGTTAAAATTTTGCGTTATTTTTTTAAGGACTCACTATGTTTTCCGCAATGCGCCACCGATACGCTGCCCTGGCGCTCGGCGTTTGCTTAATCGGAACGGTTCAGGCTAAGACCTCGCCCCTGGGTGAGATGGCCGCGACGCAGGCTCGTCATATTGCCACCTTTTTCCCGGGTCGGATGACCGGCACCCCCGCCGAAATGCTCTCCGCTGACTACGTGCGCCAGCAGTTCGCCGGGATGGGCTACCAGAGCGATATCCGTACATTTCAGAGCCGCTACATCTATACCTCACGCAATCTGAACAAAAACTGGCACAACGTCACCGGCAGCACCGTGATTGCGGCCCATGAAGGCAAAGCCGCGCAGCAGATTATTATTCTGGCGCACCTCGATACCTATGCCCCAATGAGCGACAGCGATGCCGACAACAATCTTGGCGGCCTTACGTTACAGGGCATTGATGATAATGCCGCTGGGGTCGGGGTAATGCTGGAGCTGGCCGATCAGCTAAAAGATATTCCCACCCAGTACAGCATCCGCTTTATCGCCACCAGCGGCGAGGAAGAGGGACGGCTGGGCGCCGAGAATGTCCTTAAACGCATGAGCGCGGCCGAGAAGAAAAACACCCTGCTGGTGATCAACCTCGATAATTTGATTGTGGGGGATAAGCTCTATTTCAACAGCGGCAAAACCACTCCAGGTCCGGTACGCAAGTTAACCCGCGACCGCGCGCTGGCGATTGCCCGCGCCCACGGCATCTATGCTGCCACCAACCCGGGCGGCAACGCCGCGTATCCGAAAGGCACCGGCTGCTGCAATGATGGCGAGGTGTTCGATAAAGCCGGGATCCCGGTGCTCTACGTTGAAGCGACCAACTGGTCCCTGGGCAAGAAGGATGGTTATCAGCAGCAGGCAAAATCAAAAGCGTTTCCAGAGGGAACAAGCTGGCACGACGTCAGGCTGGATAATCTGCAGTATATCGACGAGGCATTGCCGAAGCGGATTGAACACCGCAGCCGGGATGTGGTACGGGTGATGCTGCCGCTGGTGAAGGAGCTGGCGAAAGCGGAGAAAGCCTGAGGCAGCTGCCCGGGGGGCTGCGCTTACCGTGCCTACAGGATGCTTATTCGTAGGCCCGGTAAGGCGTAGCCGCCACCGGGCAAAAAACATTAGCCTTCGTGCAGCCCGCACTCGCGCTTGAGGCCAAAGAAACGGGTCTCTTCTTCTGCCATACCCGGCTCCCATTTACGGGTGGTATGGGTATCCCCCACCGACAGATAGCCCTGATCCCATAGCGGATGGTATTTCAGGCCATGCTGTTGCAGGTACTGGTATACGGTCCGGTTGTCCCAGTCGATAATCGGCAACACCTTGAACACCCCGCGCTGGATCGCCAGCACCGGTAAGGACGCGCGGCTGCCGGACTGATCCCGGCGCAGGCCAGCAAACCAGGTTTTGGCGTTGAGTTCAGACAGCGCCCGGTTCATCGGCTCGACTTTGTTGATGGCATTATATTTCTCAATGCCCTCGACGCCCTGCTCCCACAGCTTGCCGTAGCGTGCTTCCTGCCAGGCCGCGCTCTGCTCTGCACGGTAGACCTTCAGGTTCAGCTTAAGCTTGTCCGTCAGCTCATCAATAAACTGGTAAGTTTCCGGGAAGAGGTAGCCGGTATCGGTGAGGATCACCGGGATATCCGGGCGAATTTTATTTACCAGATGCAGGCTGACCGCCGCCTGAATACCGAAGCTCGACGAGAGCACATATTCGCCCGGCAGATTTTCCAGCGCCCAGGCGACGCGGCCTTCGGCGTCCAGCTTCTCCAGCTGGGCGTTGGTTTCGGCCAGCGCCAGAATACGTTCGACTTTTGGCAGATCGTTAAGGGCGTTTAGATCGAGTACGGACATAAGAACCTCGTTTGCCTGTTTTGCCGGGCGGCACTGCGTCTGCCCGGCCTGGAAAATCGGTAAAACCCGTGGGATGTTACTCCCAGAAATCCCTTGCGGGATCGAGCACCGGACGAATGATGCCCGCACGCACCGTAAAGTCGCCGAAGCCTTCACCCGCTTCGCGCTCTTTCGCCCAGCGCCCGATAAGCAGGTCGATGGAATCAAGGATTTCCGGCTCGGTGATGTTTTCCCGGAACATGCGCGGAATACGGGTGCCGATACGGTTACCGCCCAGGTGCAAGTTGTAGCGCCCCGGCGCTTTACCCACCAGCCCCAGCTCGGCCAGCATCGCGCGGCCGCAGCCGTTCGGGCAGCCGGTCACGCGCATCACGATATGTTCGTTCGGGATGCCATGTTTTTCCAGAATCGCTTCGACCTTGTCGGTGAACGACGGCAGGAAACGTTCGGCCTCCGCCATCGCCAGCGGACAGGTCGGGAACGACACACAAGCCATGGAGTTTTCGCGCTGCGGTTTAACTGCCTCCATCAGGGCATGATCCCGCGCCAGCTTCTCTATCTTCGCCTTCTGGCTTTCCGGCACGCCGGCAATGATCAGGTTCTGGTTGGCGGTGATACGGAACTCGCCCTGGTGTATCTTCGCGATCTCCAGCAGGCCGGTTTTCAGCGGACGGCCCGGATAATCCAGGATACGGCCATTTTCAATAAACAGCGTCAAGTGCCATTTATCGTCGATACCTTTTACCCAGCCAATGCGATCCCCGCGACCGGTGAATTCGTACGGGCGGATCGGCTCAAACTTGATGCCCGCGCGACGCTCCACTTCGGCTTTGAACGTCTCCACGCCTACGCGCTCAAGGGTGTATTTGGTCTTGGCGTTTTTACGATCGGTACGGTTGCCCCAGTCGCGCTGAGTGGTCACTACCGCTTCCGCCACCGCCAGGGTGTGCTCCAGCGGCAGATAGCCAAACTCGCTCGCGGTACGGGCGTAAGTCTTTTTGTTACCGTGCTCAATAGAGAGACCGCCGCCCACCAGCAGGTTAAAGCCCACCAGCTTGCCGTTCTCGGCGATTGCCACGAAGTTCATGTCGTTGGCGTGCAGATCGATATCGTTCTGCGGCGGGATCACCACCGTGGTTTTGAACTTACGCGGCAGATAGGTCTGGCCCAGGATTGGCTCTTCGTCGGTGGTCGCCACTTTCTCCTGATCGAGCCAGATCTCGGCATAAGCGCGGGTACGCGGCAGCAGATGCTCGGAGATCTTCTTTGCCCACTCGTACGCTTCGGCATGCAGCTCGGACTCGTACGGGTTAGAGGTGCAAAGCACGTTACGGTTCATGTCGTTGGCGGTCGCCAGCGCGTCCAGCCCGACGGAGTGCAGCATCTGGTGTACCGGCTTCACGTTCTTCTTCAGAATGCCGTGGAACTGGAAGGTCTGACGGTTGGTCAGACGGATGCTGCCGTAAATTGTATTTTCACCGGCAAACTTGTCGATCGCCTGCCACTGTTTGGTGGTGATGATGCCACCCGGCAGGCGGCAGCGCAGCAGCATCGCATGACGCGGCTCCAGCTTCTGTTCAGCACGCTCGGCGCGGATATCGCGGTCGTCCTGCTGGTACATGCCGTGGAAACGGATCAGCAGGAAGTTGTCGCCTTTGAAACCGCCGGTCAGACCGTCATTTAAATCTTCGGCAATGGTGCCGCGCAGGTAGTTACTCTCAACCTTCATGCGCTCGGCATCAGACAGTTTGCCTTCGACCACCAGTGGGCCAGGATGTTTTTCGCTCATTAGTAGACATCTCGCTGATAACGGCGCTCGACGCGCAGCTCACTTAAATATTCATCCGCCGCTTCGGCATCCATACCGCCGAATTGGGCAATCACTTCCAGTAAAGCCTGCTCAACGTCTTTCGCCATGCGATTGGCGTCGCCGCAGACATAAATGTGGGCACCGTCATTGATCCAGCGCCACAGCTCTGCGCCCTGTTCGCGCAGTTTGTCTTGTACGTAGATTTTTTCTTTCTGATCGCGGGACCAGGCCAGATCGATCCGGCTCAGTACGCCCTCTTTAACGTAGCGCTGCCACTCCACCTGATAGAGGAAATCTTCAGTGAAGTGCGGGTTGCCGAAGAACAACCAGTTTTTACCCGGCGCTTCGTCGGCGGCGCGCTGCTGCATAAAGGCGCGGAACGGTGCAATACCGGTGCCCGGGCCAATCATGATCACCGGGGTTTCCGGGTTGGCAGGCAGACGGAAGTTGTCGTTGTGCTCGATAAAGACCCGCACCTCGCCCTCTTCTTCCACGCGATCCGCAAGGAAACTCGACGCGCCGCCGGCACGGGCGCGGCCTTCAATGTCGTAACGCACCACGCCCACGGTGACGTGGACTTCGTTCTCCACCTCAGCCTGAGCAGAGGCGATAGAGTAGAGGCGCGGCGTCAGCGGACGCAGCAGGCCGATTAACGCATCGGCTTCGAGCTGGGCTGGCGCGAAACGCACCATATCGACGATTGGCGTGGTGGCGGCGTAGTGTTGCAGTTTGGCTTTGTCACCCACCAGCGGCAGCAGGGATTCGCTGCGGGTCAGGGTGGCGTAGTTTTCCACGATGTTCGCGGTGTTAACGGTCAGCTCGAAATGCCACTGCAGCGCTTCAGAGAGCGGCAGCGTTTTGCCGTCTACGCTGACCGGCTCATCGCCCTTCAGCCACAGCAGCTCAACCAGCTCTTTCACCAGCGCCGGATCGTTCTGGTACCAGACGCCAAGAGCATCGCCCGGCTGGTAGCGCAAGCCGGAGTCGCCGAGATCGATTTCGATATGGCGTACATCTTTTTCTGAATCGCGCCCGGTGATTTTCTGGTTCACCGAAAGGCTCGCCGTCAGCGGCGCTTCTTTGGTGTAGGGGCTGGTGTGAATGTCGTTGACTGCGCCAGCGGCGGTGGCTGCCGCCTGGGCTGGCGTCTCGGTCGGTACGCGGGCTTTCAGCACCTCGACAATGCGCGCGCGCCATTCGGCCGCCGCAGCCTGATATTCAACGTCGGTATCGACGCGGTCCAGCAGGCGCTCTGCCCCCAGCTCGGCCAGTTTACTGTCGAAATCTTTGCCCGACTGGCAGAAGAATTCATAGGAAGAGTCGCCCAGGCCGAAGACCGCAAAGGCGGTGCCCGCCAGTTTTGGCGCCTTTTTCGAGAACAGGAACTTATGCAGCGCAACCGCTTCTTCAGGCGGCTCACCTTCGCCCTGGGTTGAGGTCACAACGATAACCAGCTTCTCTGACGCGATTTGCTTAAATTTATAGTCCCCGGCGTTCACCAGGTTCACGTTCAGTTTGGCTGCGAGCAGATCGTCGCGCAGGGCTTCCGCCACGCGACGGGCGTTGCCGGTTTGCGAGGCGGAGATAAGCGTGATTGCCGGGATCTCAACAGCCGTAGCAGGCGCACTCGCCACAGCCCCCGGCTGTTGATTGAGCATTCCCCAGAAATAACCGGATACCCAGGCCAGCTGGGTGGGTGAAAAGTCAGTGGTGGCCGCCTGCAGGCGTGCCAGTTGCTCCGGGTTCAGGGGAAGCAAATTTGAAGGTGGGGCCTGTGTTGTCATGCGTCGTTATGTTCCAGTAGCAAAGCTGAATTTTTATCTGAAAGACAGAACAGAGTGTAAGGTTAACGGCGCGGATCATAACAATTAAAGACAGGATGGAAATAATAAATAACCAAATGGACTAACCTCTTTTAGCTATTGTTCTTAACAATAAAAGTGATTAATCATCTCCTTGAAAAGTAAAATAAAAAACAGCACTAATTACGCTGTCTGGTGCCCCTGACCATAATGCCCGTTTTAGTTAATGATAAAAAATGTACTTTCCGGTACTCTACGGCGGTTTTTTCCGCATTTTTGAGAGTCCACGATGTCCACCACACTGTTTAAAGATTTCATCTTCGAAGCCGCCCACCATCTGCCTCACGTCCCGGAAGGGCATAAATGTGGTCGTCTGCACGGACACTCCTTTATGGTGCGTCTGGAGATCACGGGTGAAGTCGATCCGCATACCGGTTGGATCATGGATTTTGCCGAGCTGAAGGCCGCCTTCAAACCGACCTACGATCGCCTCGATCATTACTATCTGAACGATATTCCGGGACTTGAAAACCCGACCAGCGAAGTGCTGGCAAAATGGATCTGGAATGAGATCAAACCGCTAGTGCCGCTGCTGAGTGCGGTAATGATCAAAGAGACCTGCACCGCGGGCTGCGTCTATCGCGGCGAATAATTACGTCTCATGAGAGAGCAACGGCGCGAGCTCAAAGAGCATCAGCGCGTTGCTTTCCAGCGACGCCGTAATCTGCCAGCCATCATGAAGCCGTTCATCACGCATTGACAACGTTGGACGCGCTTTATGCTCCATCCAGCGCCACATCTCTTCGTCAGGTCCCCTTTCACTGCGCACGCCTTCAATCAAGGGGTACAGCGCGCCGTTGTGCTGATCAAACAGATGACACTTAATCCGCCACCTGCCGCTTAGCCCCTTCAGCTGAACGTGGTACTGCTGGCGAAAACGCTGAATGAAAGCCTCTTCGCTGGAGAGTAACGGGTTAAACACCACCGTATTGCGCAGCAGCAGTTGGTATCCGTTGTGGTGGCGCAATAGCAGAAGATTCTTTTCGTTGACTAACACCTCACCGCGCAGGCGTCGCCACAGCCAGACTACCCAATAGATCGGGCGCGGCAGGCCGTGGTTATACTGCAGCGCCAGGCTCGAGGTATCGATGGTATTGTTGGCCCGCGCTTCCCCCTGTAAGCCCGAGTTGAGCCAGAACCCGGCCAGCCACACCTGTTCCGACAGTCCGAGCAGGTTTTGCATCAGCAGTGCCCCACGAAAAAACCAGCCGTTGGTGGCGCGCGTGTTCCCGGTGAGGGTATTCCACGACAGCAGCCATACCGGAAGCGAGAGCTTTCGCTGACGAAGCGAGGTCAGGATCTGCCGGACCTTCTGCACCGGATAGTTTTCAGAGGAAGAGAGATGAGCCGGATCCAGCTGCGCCAGATCGAGAAGCTCATTGCCATCGGCTGGACAGGCCAAAAAATCGGCCTGGGTGAGGAGAGTCGAGTCCAGCAGTGCCTCATCGTTATGCCCCGAGTGCCCGGGCGCAAAACGGTGCCATACGCCAAATGTCGCCTGCGGCAGATATTCCCGCAGCGTCGCCCGCTGAGCCTGCCAGACCTGCGCTCTTGTCTCCTCGCTCGCCTGCGTTGACCAGTGCATCACAAATTGCCAGCGACCGGTAATCTCAGGCGAAAAGTGATTGACCGACTGCTGTAAGAAGCGCGCCAGCAAATCGGTGCGGGTTGTCAGGCCGGTATGCAGCAGCACCGTCCACTGTTTTTGCGCAAGCCAGCTGAAGACCTGATGAAGATTGTACCAGCAGGCATAACCTGCCATCAGCGGATCGTCCCAGCCGCTGGCAAACAGGCGGCTACTGAGAAACGGCTCCGCGATATCAATCCCGAAAAGGGGCATCGCCTCCCCCAGCTTTTCCAGCTCCCGGCGCACATCCTCCCGCAGCAGGTCGTCCAGCTCACGCACCGTCACCACCATTCGGGTATGACGCAGCGGCGCAGCGGGCTTGAGAAGATGCAGATCGAGCACCCTCTCCTGCACCGGATGCGGGGTTAATGGCAACGGCTCCCGAGCGCGCGTTTCGGCTTCATTTAGCAGGCTGAAGAGCTTGTCCACCGCCACCGGATAACGCTGCTCCCCATTGCCCGGACGTAGACGGGGCATCCCGGCGTGATGACGACGTTGTTTGCGATACGCTCCCGGGGCCATCTGGTGATGACGTCGGAACAGATCGCTCATCATCCGCGTACTGGCGAACCCCTGTTCCAGCGCAATCTGATGCAGCGGACGGTTGGTCAGGCGAAGCGCGTCGGCCGCCTTCTCAAGGCGCAGGGTGGTAATGTACTGCATAAAACTGACGCCCATCTCTTTGCGAAAAAGACGGGAGAGCCAGGCTTCCGAAACAAATTCGCTTCCGGCGATTTCAGCAAGCGTAATGCGTCGGGTGTAGCTGACGTTGATGCGTTCCACCACCCGGGCGATGCGTTTGCTTACGCCCGGATGATGTTCCCGCAGAAGCAGGCGGGCGGGTTGCTGAAACCGGCTGGTCAGCAGGAGCAGGATCTCGCTCAGCCAGCGGGTCGCCTCCAGCCGGTAGCGATGCTGATCGTTAATCAGGGTGCAGACCAGCAGTTGGCGCAGAAGGTGGCGTAGCTCATCACCAGGAGGCCAGCCGCTCCCGGCTTCGGGCGGGATGGCGTAATCATAGGTAAAAAAGTCGCTACAGAGCTGCTGGATCCAGCGCCCGGAAAGCATGACGCACATTGTCGTATTGCCGCTCTCGCTGGTGAGCTGCCAGCGTTGATTACGATTAACGATCGTCAGGCTATCCGCCGCCAGGGTCATCTGCCGCTGGTCGGTGTGCAGGTCGGCGTTCCCTTCCAGCAGCCACAGCAGCGTCAGCGCGTCGTCCTCGTCCTGATGAAACTGACGAATATCCTGCACCTTCACCCAAAACTCGCTACCCCGTTGCTCCATGTGTTCCTCCAGGGAAGACAAATTATGACGCGCTTTTTTTTGTCATAACTGAATTGTATGAAAAACAATCAGAAATAATGCGTCGCTTCACAACAAAAAAGTGCATTTTCCGTCGCTGCGATCGGCATAAACTCGAAATTAGCATTGTTTGATAAAAAAAGGATAACAAAAATGACACATCCGATTGTTGAAGCACTGCAGGGCAACGAAGCGCAGTTTATTGAGCTGCGGCGACATTTTCATCAGCATCCTGAGATCAGTTTTGAGGAGCAGCAAACCAGCCAGCGCGTTGCGGAACTGCTTCAGCAATGGGGATATGAGGTACATCGCGGAATGGCAAAAACCGGGGTGGTCGGCACCCTGAAAGTGGGCAACGGCAGCAAACGTCTTGGTCTTCGCGCCGATATGGATGCGTTGCCGATGCAGGAGGAGAGCGGCAAAGCGTGGAGCAGCACCGTTGAAGGCAAATTCCACGGCTGCGGTCACGACGGCCACACCACCACCCTGCTCTATGCCGCCGAGTACCTGGCGCGCACCCGCAACTTTAACGGCACGCTGCACCTGATTTTCCAGCCAGCGGAAGAGCTCCTGTATGGCGGACGGGTGATGGTCGAAGATGGCCTGTTTGAGACCTTCCCCTGCGACCATATTTTTGGCCTGCATAATATGCCGGGGCAGAAACTGGGCAAAATTGGCCTGCGCGATGGCGCCATGATGGCCTCCTCGGACACTATACACATTGAAGTTAATGGCGTGGGTGGGCACGGTGCCCTGCCGGAACATACCGTCGATGCTACGCTGGTGGCCTGCCATATTACCCTCGCCCTGCAGTCGATTGTGTCGCGCAATATCACTCCGTTTGAACCCGCCGTGGTGACGGTCGGCAGTATTCAGGCCGGTCATGCGCCCAACATCATCAATGACAAAGTTCTGATGAAACTGACCGTGCGCACCCTGAACGAAAAGGTGCGTCAAACCGTCCTGCAGCGCATCCACGATATCGCCGTTGCGCAGGCAGAGAGCTTCAACGCCACGGCCACCATCCGCCATATCAACGGCAGCCCGGTGCTCATCAATAATCCTGCGGCCAACGAGATGGTGCGTACCGTCGCCCAGGATCTGTTCGGACAGGATGCTGTGGCCGCTATCGGTTCATTCATGGGCAGTGAAGACTTCGCCTTTATGCTTGAAAAGAACCCTGACGGCTGTTACTTCACCATCGGCGCGGGCGATGAAGCGGATCGCTGCATGGTGCATAACCCGGGCTATGACTTTAACGACAAGATCCTGATCACCGGCGCCGCACTCTGGAGCGCCCTGACCGAACACTATCTGCGTTGATACCATATCCCCAGGAGGGCTGCACAATGAGTACCGTTCCCCTGACAGGCACCCCGGCTTTCGCAGGTAACGATCGACTGCTGGCGGGTATTGTTCTGAGCGTTCTGACATTCTGGTTATTTGCCCAGTCGGTGATTAACGTCGTGCCGGCCATGAAAAATAGCCTCGACATATCCCTGGAGACGCTCACGCTGGCAGTCAGTCTCAGCGCATTATTCAGCGGCTGCTTTGTGGTCGCCAGCGGTGGCTTTGCCGATAAGTTTGGCCGCGTGCGCCTGACGGTTATCGGCCTGGTGCTGAGTATCATCGGCAGCGGCCTGTTGTTTCTGGCCCGGGAACCGGTGCTTTTCCTGCTGGGACGGGCGATCCAGGGAATGTCGGCAGCGTGCATTATGCCCGCGACACTGGCGCTGATTAAAACCTGGTACGACGGTAAAGCGCGCCAGCGGGCGATCAGCTTCTGGGTCATTGGCTCCTGGGGCGGCAGCGGCCTGAGCTCGTTTGTTGGCGGCGCGATTGCCACCAGCCTGGGCTGGCGCTGGATTTTTGTTTTTTCCATCGCGATGGCCCTGGCTGCACTGCTGTTGATCCGCGGTACGCCGGAAAGCCGAAGCGCCAGTGCTGGTCAGCACAAGCTGGATATTGGCGGGTTGGTGAGTTTTGTCTGTATGCTGGTGCTGCTCAACCTGTTTATCAGCAAAGGGCATAGCTGGGGCTGGGGCAGCGGCCTGTCACTGACGGTGCTGGGGGCAACGATCCTCGCGGCACTGGGTTTTATCTATACCAGCCTGCGCAAAGGCGATGCGGCGCTGATTGATTTTGCGCTGTTTAAAAACCGGGCCTACAGCGCGGCGGTGCTCTCAAACTTCATGCTCAACGGCTGTATTGGCACCATGATGATCACCAGCATCTGGTTACAGCAGGGCCATCATCTGACGCCTTTGCAAACCGGAATGATGACGCTGGGGTATCTGGTGACGGTGCTCGCCATGATTCGCGTGGCAGAAAAGCTGCTTCAACGCTATGACGCCCGCCTGCCGATGATGACCGGCCCGGTGTTGACCGCAATCGGCATCACCTTTATCTCCTGCACTTTCCTGAGCAAAGAGATCTATATCGTGACCGTCTTTTTCAGCAACGTCCTGTTTGGCCTCGGGCTGGGCTGTTATGCCACGCCATCGACAGACACGGCGGTGATGAACGCCCCAGAGAGCAAAGTTGGGGTAGCATCAGGGATCTATAAGATGGGCAGTTCGCTGGGCGGAGCAATGGGGATCGCCGTAACGGCTTCACTGTATGCCCTGCTGCTGCCGCTGGGCATGGCCAGCGCCGCCCAGTATGCACTGCTGTTTAACAGTGCGATTTGTCTCGGTTCGGCGGTGGTGGCCTGGGCGTTATTACCCAAATTGCGGGCCCCTTAGTAACAGAGGCCGCAGGGCTATCAGGCGATGTTCAGGTATTTGTGCGTCTGCATCGACAGACGCCAGTTACGCGCAATACAGGTCTCAATACACAGACGGGTGGCATCCTCTTTCTGGCTGATGGGCTGCAGCGCAATAACGCGCTGTTTTTCGTCCGTCAGCGTTGCCAGCAGCTCGTCCAGCGCTTCGATATCGCGCGTGCGCCCGACCGGGTGTTTGATCTCATCGGCACGCTCCAGCGCCTGGGAGAGGATGTCGTAGCCGCCGCGCATATTTACTTTTGGTGATACCGTCACCCAGGTGGTGTGGGAGCAGCGCACTTCATGGGTACCGCTGGTCTCAATCTGGCAGCTAAAGCCGTTCTTCTCCAGCAGCATGGTGAGTGGCATCAAGTCATGAATGCAGGGTTCGCCGCCGGTGATCACCACGTGGCGCGCGGTCCAGCCCTGGCGGCCAATGATCGCCAGCAGATCTTCCGGATTGGCTGCGCCCCATTTGTCGCTCTCTTTGGTTTTGGCCAGGATGCTAAACAGCGACACTTCCCGATCCGCGAGCTTATCCCAGGTATGTTTGGTGTCGCACCAGGCACAGCCAACCGGGCATCCCTGCAGTCGAATAAAAATAGCGGGAACGCCGGTGAAGTAACCCTCGCCTTGCAGGGTCTGGAACATCTCGTTAATCGGGTACTGCATAGTTATCTCTGGTCAGATTTACGGGGGGGCATTATTGCAGATCGCACATAATCAGGCAAAACAACCCCGGCCACGATTTTATTCCTGTCAGTTTAAGGATAGCCAGGCTAACAGCCTTAGGGTGGAAAGCCGTTGTCAGAAGGCAATGTTAAAAACATTAAAACTTACGCTACGCTTTTAAGATATCGCCCACCCGGCTGTCGACGTTAACCCCCTTGACTGAGTAGCCATCAGAATACTGGACAAGCAGAATGAGCCATTTTGCGGTAATAACGCTACCGTTATACAGCCATATGCGCGCTATGGAAGCACTGGCAAAACACCTTATCGTGCGCGGCCATCGGGTCACTTTTTTTCAGCAGGAAGAGGCTCGCACGCTGCTCAGGGAACCGCAGGCGCGCTTCATCGCCGTGGGTCACCCGACGCCGTCTGCGATGCACGAGCCAGGTTTTTTCCGCCTGATATCAGATATGGCAAGCGTTACCGATATGCTGTGCCGCGAACTGCCTCTCGCCTTCCGACAGCACAATATTGACGCCGTGATTGTTGATCAGATGGAGCCGGCAGGAGGGCTGGTTGCACAAGCGCTCAACCTGCCCTTTATCTCCATCTGCTGCGCCCTGCCGGTAAACCGGGATAACACCATACCCTTGCCGGTGATGCCTTTTCGCTATGGCACCAGCAATCGCAGCCGGAAATTATACGCCTCCAGTGCGGATGTGTATGACTGGCTGATGTCGAGACAGGGGCGAGTGATTGCCCGTCATGCCCGGGCGTTTGGTCTGTCCTCGCGCAACAGGCTGGATCAATGCCTGTCGCCGTTGGCGCAAATCAGCCAGACCATCCCAGGCTTTGATTTTCCACGTACCTTGCCCGCCTGCTTCCATGCGGTAGGTCCGCTACGCTACGATCCGCCAACGGTCTCTTCCGGCAATAAGAAGCCGTTTGTTTTTGCGTCATTAGGCACGCTTCAGGGCTACCGCTACGGGCTGTTCCGCACCATTGCCCGCGCCTGCCGACAGGCGAGTGTACCCTTGCTAATTGCCCACTGTGACAGACTCAATGCAAGTCAAACCGCCCGGCTGGCGCGTGCCGGGGCGAAAACCGTAGGATTTACCGATCAGCTGGCGGTATTGCGCGATGCCAGCGCCGTCATCACCCACGCTGGGCTGAATACGGTTATGGATGCCATCGCCACCGCCACGCCGATCCTCGCCGTGCCTCTGGCGTTTGATCAGCCAGGCGTCGCCGCCCGAGTGGTCTTCAGCGGCATTGGCCTTAAGGCCTGCCGTTTTTCGCCGAGCCGCACGCTCAGCCAGCATCTTCTCGACCTGCTGGAAAATAAGCAGTACACGCAGCGCATCACCGCCCTCCAGACTCAGCTGATTAACGCCGGAGGGGCAGCACGGGCTGCCGAAATTATTGAACAGGCGGTATGCACACGTCATAGCGTACCGACGGTGTGATGATAAAAAAAAACCCGCCGAAGCGGGTTTTTCTAAAGATGAAGGTTCAGCGTGAATTACAGACCTTTGATCTCTTTACGACCGTTGTAAGGTGCTTTTTCGCCCAGCGCTTCTTCGATACGAATCAGCTGGTTGTATTTAGCAACACGGTCAGAACGGCTCATAGAACCAGTTTTGATCTGGCCAGCAGCGGTACCAACAGCCAGGTCAGCGATGGTCGCGTCTTCAGTTTCGCCTGAACGGTGAGAGATAACGGCAGTGTAGCCAGCATCTTTCGCCATTTTGATCGCAGCCAGAGTTTCGGTCAGAGAACCGATCTGGTTGAATTTGATCAGGATGGAGTTAGCGATGCCTTTCTCGATACCTTCTTTCAGGATTTTGGTGTTGGTTACGAACAGGTCGTCACCAACCAGCTGGATTTTGTCGCCCAGTACTTTAGTCTGGTATGCGAAACCATCCCAGTCAGACTCGTCCAGACCATCTTCGATGGAGACGATTGGGTACTGTTTGGTCAGCTCTTCCAGGAAGTGAGTGAACTCTTCGGAAGTGAACGCTTTGTTGCCTTCGCCAGCCAGAACGTATTTACCGTCTTTGTAGAATTCAGATGCTGCGCAGTCCATCGCCAGGGTGATGTCGGTGCCCAGCTCGTAGCCTGCTGCTTTAACTGCTTCAGCGATTACGGCCAGTGCTTCGGCGTTAGAACCCAGGTTAGGTGCATAACCACCTTCGTCACCAACAGCGGTGTTCATGCCTTTGGCTTTCAGAACTTTTGCCAGGTGATGGAAAACTTCAGAACCCATACGGATGGCTTCTTTAACAGTTTTCGCGCCAACCGGCTGAATCATGAATTCCTGGATGTCGACGTTGTTGTCAGCGTGCTCACCGCCGTTGATGATGTTCATCATCGGAACTGGCATGGAGTATTTGCCTGGAGTGCCGTTCAGTTCAGCAATGTGTTCGAACAGTGGCTGACCTTTAGAAGCTGCTGCTGCTTTGGCGTTTGCCAGGGAAACAGCCAGGATTGCGTTCGCACCGAAGTTAGATTTGTTTTCAGTACCGTCCAGATCGATCATGATCTTGTCAATGCCAGCCTGATCTTTGGCATCTTTGCCAAGGATTGCCTGAGCAATAGGACCGTTTACTGCGCCAACCGCTTTGGTTACGCCTTTGCCCAGGAAGCGGGATTTGTCGCCATCGCGCAGTTCCAGCGCTTCGCGGGAACCAGTAGAAGCACCTGACGGCGCAGCAGCCATACCTACGAAACCACCTTCCAGGTGTACTTCGGCTTCAACAGTCGGGTTACCACGGGAGTCGATGATTTCACGACCGATGACTTTAACGATTTTGGACATTAGATTTTCCTCAGTACAAGTTAAACTAAAACTCCAGACAAACAGCGCGTACCCTTGGTACGCGCTGCCGTTCTAACTTTTCTTACTTCGCCTGACGCTTCTGGAACTCAGTCGCGGCTTTTACAAAGCCAGCAAACAGCGGATGTCCATCACGCGGCGTAGAAGTAAATTCCGGGTGGAACTGGCAGGCAACGAACCACGGGTGGTTCGGCACTTCGATGATCTCGACCAACTGATCATCCCCGGAGCGGCCCGCAATACGCAGACCCGCAGCTTCAATTTGTTTCAACAGCAGGTTGTTCACTTCATAACGGTGACGATGGCGTTCAGTGATGACTGGCGCACCGTACATCTGGCGTACCAGGCTGTCATCAGAGAGCTGGCAAGCCTGAGAACCCAGACGCATCGTGCCACCCAGATCGCTTTTCTCGGTACGGACTTCGACGTTACCTTCTTCGTCGCGCCATTCGGTAATCAGCGCCACAACAGGGTACTTACAGTCTGGCACAAATTCCGTAGAGTTCGCGTTTTCCATGCCCACCACATTACGGGCAAATTCAATCAGTGCAACCTGCATACCCAGGCAAATGCCGAGGTAAGGAATATTGTTTTCGCGCGCATAGCGTGCGGTAGCGATCTTGCCTTCAACGCCACGGTAGCCGAAGCCGCCAGGGATCAGAATAGCATCCAGATCTTTCAGAATTTCTACACCGCGGGTTTCAACATCCTGCGAATCGATCAGCTTGATGTTGACGGTTACGCGGTTTTTCAGGCCACCGTGTTTCAGCGCTTCGATAACGGACTTATAGGCGTCCGGCAGTTCGATGTACTTGCCGACCATACCGATAGTCACTTCGCCTGCCGGGTTCGCTTCTTCGTAAATAACCTGTTCCCATTCAGACAGGTTAGCTTCCGGACAGTTCAAGCTGAATCGTTTACAAATATAATCGTCCAGGCCCTGTGATTTCAACAGGCCCGGAATTTTATAAATGGAATCGACATCTTTCATTGAAATAACGGCTTTTTCTGGCACGTTACAGAACAATGCAATTTTTGCACGTTCGTTGGCCGGAACCGCACGATCGGAGCGGCAGACCAGAATATCTGGCTGAATACCGATGGAGAGCAGCTCTTTAACGGAGTGCTGAGTCGGTTTGGTTTTCACTTCACCTGCGGCAGCCATGTACGGCACCAGAGTCAGGTGCATGAACAGCGCGTGTTCGCGACCAATGTCCACCGCCAGCTGACGGATCGCTTCGAGGAACGGCAGGGATTCGATATCGCCTACGGTACCGCCGATTTCTACCAGCACGACGTCGTGGCCTTCGCCACCGGCAATGATGCGCTCTTTAATGGCGTTGGTGATGTGTGGGATAACCTGAACGGTTGCGCCCAGGTAGTCACCGCGACGCTCTTTACGCAGAACGTCGGAGTAGATACGGCCAGTCGTGAAGTTGTTACGGCGGGTCATTTTGGTGCGAATGAAGCGCTCGTAGTGACCCAGGTCCAGGTCGGTTTCAGCGCCGTCTTCAGTAACGAACACTTCCCCGTGTTGGATCGGGCTCATGGTACCTGGATCGACGTTGATGTACGGATCCAGCTTCATCATGGTCACATTGAGGCCACGGGCTTCAAGAATGGCTGCGAGGGAGGCTGCGGCAATGCCTTTACCCAGAGAGGATACAACCCCGCCGGTCACAAAAATATAGTTCGTTGTCATGCTGAACCTGAGAAGTTAGGGTGAAACGATGGAATAACCAGGACGGGAAAGTAGTATACCCGAACACGGCGAGCGCCACAAACTTTCATTCTCCGTCTCCTGTCTCAGGCTTTGACTCATATTGGGAGTGAGAAAATAGCCCCTTTTGGGTAAATGTTTTTGACGCAAATCAAGCGCTTGTCATTTAAAAAATCACACAAATTGCGCTTGATCGCAAAAACCCGTTAGAGATCAGATTCCTGGCGTTTTACTTCCTGCCAGACTTCTTCCATCGCGTCGAGGTCCACGCCGGTCATTTCCAGGCCGCGAGCCGCGATAATGCGCTCCACTTCCCGGAAGCGGCGCTCGAATTTGAGGTTCGCTTTCTGCAGCGCCACTTCGGCTTTGACGCCCAGATGACGGGAAAGATTGACGGTGGCGAACAGCAGATCGCCCATCTCCTCTTCAAGCTTCTCCTGATCCACTACCGCCTGCTGCGCTTCGTGCATCACCTCGTCAATCTCTTCATGCACCTTGTCGAGCACCGGGCCTAAGGATGTCCAGTCAAACCCCACCGTCGAGCAGCGTTTCTGAATCTTGTGCGCGCGCATCAGCGCCGGCAGGCTTAACGGAATATCGTCCAGCGCCGAATGTTGCGACTTTTCAGCCCGTTCCGCGCTTTTAATCTGTTCCCAGCGGGCCAGAACCTCGGTACTGTTTTCGGCGGTAGCATCACCAAAAATGTGCGGGTGGCGGCGCTCCAGCTTGTCGCTGATGGCGGCGCAAATATCGTTGAAATCGAAGCGCCCCTCTTCCTGGGCCATCTGCGCATAGAACACCACCTGGAACAACAGGTCTCCCAGCTCGCCACGCAGATCGTCAAAATCTTCCCGGGAGATGGCGTCCAGCACCTCGTAGGTCTCTTCCAGAGTGTAGGGGGCGATGGTGGCGAAAGTCTGCTCTTTGTCCCACGGACAGCCGTTTTCCGGGTCGCGCAGACGTTGCATAATGCCGAGCAGGCGGTCGATTTGGGTCATAGTTTTGTCCTGATAAAAAAATGCCGGGTGGCGGCTTACGCCTTACCCGGCCTACAAAAGAAGGTGCGATTATCCGCCGTGCAGACGACGGGCGTCGATCACATCCGGCACCTGGTTCAGCTTGCCGAGCACGCGGCCCAGCACCTGCAGGTTATAGATTTCGATGGTCATATCAATGGTGGCGAGCTGCTGCCGCGTATCGCTGCGGCTGGCGACGCCCAGCACGTTCACCTTCTCGTTCGCCAGAATGGTGGTGATATCGCGCAGCAGGCCGCTGCGATCGTTGGCTGAGACCCGTACCACCAGTGAATAACCGGCAGAATAACTCTCGCCCCAAACCGCATCCACGATGCGTTCCGGCGCGTGAGACTGTAAATCGTCCAGCTGATCGCAGTCCGCACGGTGAATGGAGATCCCGCGCCCCTGGGTGATAAAGCCGACAATCTCATCCCCCGGGATTGGCTGGCAGCAGCGGGCAATATGGTGCATCAGGTTGCCGACGCCCTCCACCACCACTCTGCCTTTGTCCTTTTCTTTGCCACGGTGCGAGGGAGCGTAGCTCTTCTGCTGAAGCTGCTTCAGCGCCGCCGCATCCTGCTCTTCCGCGCTCGGTTTGTTGAACTGCGCCTGCAGGAAATTCACCATCTGGTTAAGACGAATATCCCCACCGCCAATGGCGGCCAGCAGCTCATCCAGCTCGTTAAAGTTGTAGCGCGGCAGAAGGAATTTCTCTGCCTCTTTCAGGTGGATGCCTAAATGCTCCAGCTCATCGTCAAGGATCTGGCGTCCGGCAAGAATATTCTTGTCGCGATCCTGCTTGCGGAACCAGGCATGAATTTTTGAGCGCCCGCGGCTGGTGGTGACATAGCCGAGGTTCGGGTTCAGCCAGTCGCGGCTCGGGTTCGGCTGTTTCTGGGTGATGATCTCAATCTGGTCGCCCATCTGCAGCTGATAGGTGAACGGCACGATACGCCCGCCGATTTTGGCGCCGATGCAGCGATGCCCCACATCGCTATGGATATGGTAGGCGAAGTCGAGCGGCGTTGAGCCTGCCGGCAGGTCAACCACGTCACCTTTCGGCGTAAAGACGTAGACCCGGTCGTCAAAGACCTGGCTGCGCAATTCGTCGAGCATCTCGCCGGAGTCGGCCATCTCCTCCTGCCACGCAATCAGCTTACGCAGCCAGGCGATACGATCTTCGTGGCCGGAGCGCGCCCCGCTTGTGGGCCCCTCTTTATACTTCCAGTGCGCGGCGACGCCCAGCTCGGACTCTTCATGCATCTGCTTGGTACGGATCTGGATTTCGACGGTTTTGCCGCCCGGCCCCAGCACCACGGTATGGATCGACTGGTAGCCGTTCGGTTTCGGATTGGCGACATAGTCGTCAAACTCATCCGGCAGGTGGCGGTAATGGGTGTGGACAATCCCCAACGCGGCGTAGCAGTCCTGCAGCCGCTCGGCGACGATACGCACGGCGCGCACATCAAACAGCTCGTCAAAGGCGAGGTGCTTTTTCTGCATTTTGCGCCAGATGCTGTAGATATGCTTCGGACGGCCATAGACTTCGGCCTTCACGCCCTCTTCTTTCATCGACTTACGTAAGCCGCCGACAAACTCATCGATGTAGTGTTCACGATCGATACGGCGCTCGTGCAGCAGCTTAGCAATGCGTTTGTATTCCGCCGGGTGCAGGTAGCGGAAGCAGTAATCCTCCAGCTCCCATTTCAGCTGGCCGATGCCCAGACGGTTCGCCAGCGGGGCATAGATGTTGGTGCACTCTTTCGCCGCCAGCACGCGTTCGTCTTCCGGCGCGTCTTTGACTTCCCGCAGATGGGCAACGCGTTCGGCAAGCTTAATGACCACGCAGCGGAAATCATCCACCATCGCCAGCAGCATACGGCGAACGTTATCCACCTGTTCAGAAGAGACCGAATCGGTGTGGGTGGCTTTCAGCTGACGGATGGCGGCCATATCGCGCACGCCGTGGATCAGCGCCACGATCGATTTCCCGACGCTTTCGCGCAGCACCTCTTCTGTGACCACCTCGGCGTCGGCCAGCGGGAAGAGCATAGCCGCACGGAGGGTGTCGATATCCATACTCAGCATGGAGAGGATCTCAACCATCTCTACGCCGCGCCACAGCAGCAGCTCGGCATCGGGATGCCCCTGTGTGGTGCGCAGACAGTAGGCCCATGTTTCGGTTAAGCGTTCACACGACTGCTGGCTGGCGATCCCCAGACTTGCGATCCATTTTTGTGGGTCAAACTCACCAGCTTTATTGAGATGTGCACTTCTTACCGCAACCATTGTCCTCTCCTTTAGGGACCCCTGCCTGTCGAATTCGACAAGCCGAAACTCATCAATTGTGTTCAAACAACGCCATTGATTCCAGATGCCCAGTGTGCGGGAACATATCAAGCATTGCCAGACGCTGAATCTGGTAACCCGCCGCTAATAACGCCTCGCTATCGCGGGCAAGCGTCGCCGGATTACAGGAAACATAGACCACACGTTTGGGGGCCAGTTTAATAATATGCTGCATCACGCCTGGCGCGCCCGCGCGTGCCGGATCAAGCAGGATTTTATCGAAACCGTGCGCCGCCCATGGCTGCTGTGTAACATCCTCTTCCAGATTCTCGTGAAAAAATGTCACGTTTTGCAGCGCATTGTGAACAGCGTTATCGCGCCCCTTTTCTACCAGCGCCGCCACCCCTTCAACGCCGACCACGCTTCGTGCCCGTTTTGCCAGCGGCAGGGTAAAGTTGCCCATCCCGCAAAACAGGTCGAGCACCCGGTCCTCCGGCTGAATATCCAGCCACGCCAGCGCAGTCGCGACCATCTGCTGGTTAACGCCGTCATTAACCTGGATGAAGTCGCGCGGGCTGAACGTTAAGCGTAGCCCCTCTGAATCATACCAGGGCGTTTCCCCGCTCAGTTGCTCAAGTATCTCGCTTTGCGGGGCGAGATAAAGGTCAAGCTCATGGGAATGCGAAAAGCGTTCCAGTTTTTCGCGATCTTTGGCCGAAAGCGGTGCAGTATGGCGCAGCACCATCAGCGGGCCGCTGTTCGCCAGCACCAGTTCAACGTGCCCAAGATGGCGTACGCCCTGCAGGTCAGAGAGGCATTTGCGCACTTCTGGCAGCAATGCCTCAAGACGGGGCACCAGAATGGGGCACTCTCTGACATCAACGATGTCACTGGAGTTGGCCTTGCGAAAGCCCATCTCCAGACGAGCGGTTTTCGGCTGATAATTGAGGCTCAGACGCGCCCGGCGGCGGTAGCCCCAGGGTTTATCTGCGATCACCTCATCGACGTCGTGCTTCAGCAGGCGTGCCAGGGCATTGCTTTTGCTGCGCTCCTGCAGCGCGACGCTGGCATGCTGCTGTTGGCAGCCGCCGCAGACACCAAAGTGCGGGCAGCGGGGCGTTTCGCGTTCCGGGCTATCATTAAGACGGCGCTTTACCTGCCCGCGAGCGTACTGACGTTTCTCTTCCGTCAGGGTGATTTCCGCACGCTCCTGGGGCAGCAGGCCGGGAATAAATACGGTCTTGCCCTCGTGGCGCGCCACCCCCTGTCCGAACGGATCGAGGTCTGTCACTTCAACAGTTATGATCTGACGCGTCGTCACGCGTCGCTTTGCAGAGTAGAATTGCGCCATCGCCGGGAATTTTCTCAAATGAACATATTGACTCTAATTGTCCCATAACGGAACTCCATGACCAACTACAGCCTGCGTGCGCGCATGATGATTTTGATCCTCGCCCCTACCGTACTCATTGGTTTACTGCTGAGTACCTTCTTCGTGGTGCACCGTTATAACGACCTGCAACGTCAGCTCGAGGACGCCGGTGCCAGCATTATTGAGCCGCTCGCGGTCTCCAGCGAGTACGGCATGAACCTGCAAAATCGCGAGCCCATCGGCCAGCTCATCAGCATTCTGCACCGTCGGCATTCGGACATTGTGCGGGCGATTTCAGTGTATGACCAAAATAATCACCTGTTCGTGACCTCCAATATTCAGCTTGATCCGGACACCCTGAAGCTGCCGGATGGTACAGCGTTTCCAAAGCGGCTGAGCGTGATCCGCCAGGGTGAAAAAATGATCCTGCGCACCCCCATTATTTCGGAAAGCTATTCACCGGATGAATCTCCCGCGTCAGACGCTAAGCCCAATAACAACTTGCTGGGATATGTGGCGCTGGAGCTGGATCTCAAGTCCGTGCGGCTGCAACAGTACCGGGAGATCTTTATCTCCACGGTGATGATGCTGTTTTGTATCGGCATTGCGCTGATCTTCGGCTGGCGTCTGATGCGGGATGTAACCAGCCCCATCCGCAACATGGTGAATACCGTCGACCGGATCCGCCGGGGCCAGCTCGACAGCCGCGTCGAAGGCTTTATGCTCGGCGAGCTGGATATGCTGAAAAACGGCATCAACTCGATGGCCATGTCGCTGGCGGCATACCATGAGGAGATGCAGCATAACGTCGATCAGGCCACTTCCGACCTGCGCGAAACGCTGGAGCAGATGGAGATCCAGAACGTTGAGCTGGATCTGGCTAAAAAACGCGCCCAGGAGGCGGCACGCATCAAGTCGGAGTTCCTGGCGAATATGTCCCACGAGCTGCGCACCCCGCTGAATGGGGTGATTGGCTTTACCCGCCTGACCCTGAAAACCGAGCTCAACCCGACCCAGCGCGACCACCTGCATACCATTGAACGCTCCGCCAACAACCTGCTGGCAATCATCAATGACGTGCTGGACTTCTCCAAGCTCGAGGCAGGCAAGCTGATTCTGGAGAGTATTCCGTTCCCGCTGCGCAACACCCTGGATGAGGTGGTCACCTTGCTGGCGCACTCCTCCCACGACAAGGGACTGGAGCTTACGCTGAACATTAAAAATGATGTGCCGGACAACGTCATTGGCGATCCGCTGCGCCTGCAACAGGTGATCACCAACCTGGTGGGTAACGCCATTAAGTTCACCGAGAGCGGGAACATCGACGTGCTGGTCGAAAAACGCTCCATCAGCAATACCAAAGTGCAGATTGAGGTGCAGATCCGCGACACGGGGATCGGTATTCCTGAGCGCGATCAGTCCCGGCTGTTCCAGGCCTTCCGCCAGGCCGACGCCAGCATCTCCCGCCGCCACGGCGGTACCGGGCTGGGGCTGGTCATCACCCAAAAACTGGTTAATGAGATGGGGGGCGATATCTCCTTCCACAGCCAGCCTAACCGGGGCTCGACCTTCTGGTTCCATATCAACCTCGACCTGAACCCGAACGTGCTCACCGATCGTCTGGCCATGGATTGTCTGCAGGGTAAACGGCTGGCGTACGTGGAGCCCAATACCGCCGCCGCGCAAAGCACCCTCGATGTGTTAAGCACGACACCGCTGGAGGTGGTCTACAGTCCGAACTTCTCCACGCTGCCGGTTGACCATTACGACATCCTGCTGCTGGGGATCCCGGTGACCTTTACCGGCGATCTGACCATGCAGGAGGAGCGGCTGGCGAAAGCGGCCTCGATGACCGATTACCTGCTGCTGGCCCTGCCCTGCCATGCCCAGATCAACGCCGAGGAGCTAAAACATGACGGGGCAGCCGCCTGCCTGCTGAAACCGCTGACGGCCACCCGCCTGTTGCCAACGCTGACGGAATATTGCCGTCTGAACCATCACATCGCACCGATTACCAGCGATGATAGCAAACTGCCGATGACCGTGATGGCGGTGGATGACAACCCCGCCAACCTCAAGCTGATCGGGGCGCTGCTGGAGGATCAGGTTCAGCATGTCGAACTGTGCGAGAGCGGTTTGCAGGCTGTGGAGCGAGCGAAGGAGAAGCCGTTTGACCTGATCATGATGGATATCCAGATGCCCGGTATGGACGGCATCCGCGCCTGTGAACTGATTCGCCAGCTTCCCCATCAGCAGCAAACCCCGGTGATCGCCGTGACGGCGCATGCGATGGCGGGGCAAAAGGAGAAGCTGCTGAGCGCCGGGATGAACGACTATCTGGCGAAGCCGATTGAAGAAGAGAAACTGCACAGCCTGCTGCTGCGCTACAAACCCGGCCCTACCACAGGTCACTGGCTCCCCGCACCGGAGGTCCCGCCGGCGGTCCCGGAGATCGTAGTTAACGGCAGTGTCACCCTCGACTGGCAGCTGGCGCTGCGTCAGGCGGCGGGCAAAAACGACCTCGCGCGGGAGATGCTGCAGATGCTGGTCGCGTTCCTGCCGGAGATCCGCAATAAAGTGGAAGAGCAGCTGGTGGGAGAAAACCCGGAAGATCTGGTCGGGGCGATCCACAAGCTGCACGGCAGCTGCGGGTACAGCGGGGTGCCGCGTCTTAAGAATCTCTGTCAGCTGCTGGAGCAGCAGTTACGTTCCGGCACGCCGGAAAGCGAGCTGGAGCCGGAATTCCTGGAGTTGCTGGATGAGATGGATAACGTCACGCGGGAAGCGATGAAGGTGCTGGGGTCGTAAGGCCCCTCTCCCGACAGGAAGAGGGGGAACAGAAGGGATTACAGCCCCCTTCCCACTTTTAATACGGCGGCGATATTGCGGGCCGCCATCCGCACATTTTCTTCGGCATCTTCCAGCGCCTCTTCCAGCGTGCAGACGGTATAAATCACGCTGAATACCGCGTCGATACCATGCTCGTGCACCACGCCGACATCCGCCGTCAGGCTGCCCGCCAGGCCAATGACCGGTTTATTGTAGCGTTTGGCAATCTTCGCCACCCCTACCGGCACTTTGCCATGAACGGTCTGGCTGTCGATCCGCCCTTCGCCGGTGATCACCAAATCGGCATCGGCCACCAGGCCGTCGAGATTGAGCGCATCGGTGACGATTTCAATACCCTGACGCAGCTGCGCGCCGCAGAACGCGTACAACGCCGCGCCCATACCGCCCGCCGCGCCGCCACCCGCCAGCCCGAGCACGTCAACGTCCAGGTCGCGGGCGATGATCCGGGCATACTGCGTCAGCGCGCGATCGAGGCGCACGATCATCTCTGAGGTCGCCCCCTTCTGCGGACCAAACACGGCGGTAGCGCCGTTGTCGCCGGTCAGCGGGTTGGTGACGTCGCATGCCACCTCAATGCGGCACGACGTCAGCCGTTTATCCAGACCACTGATATCGATACGAGCCAGCCTTTCCAGTTCACCGCCGCCGGGACCGATGGCGTGACCCTGTTCGTCCAGCAGCTTCGCGCCAAGCGCCTGCACCATTCCTGCGCCGCCATCGTTGGTGGCGCTGCCGCCAATCCCAATGATGATATGTTTTACGCCTGCATCCAGGGCATGGCGGATCAGCTCCCCGGTTCCCCAGGAGGTGGTTTTCAGCGGATTGCGCTGGGCCGGGGGAACCAGCTCCAGACCGCTGGCCGCCGCCATCTCGATGAATGCGCTTTTTCCATCGCCGGAGCGGCCATAAAAACCGTCAACATGCTCGCCGAGCGGCCCCGTTACGCGTACCTGAATAATTTCACCCTGGGTGGCGGCGACCATCGCTTCCACGGTGCCCTCCCCACCATCGGCAACCGGCAGTTTCACGTACTCCGCCGTGGGGAAAATCTCGCAAAATCCTTGCTCTATCGCCGTTGCCACTGCCAGGGCACTCAGGCTCTCTTTGTAAGAGTCCGGTGCGATCACTATTTTCATAAGCCGTCCTTACGCATGTTGACTACCATAAGCATACACCCGTCACGCAAGAGAAAATGCCGACTCCCGCAGGAACCGGCACCGGACTTAACGCACCATGCAAGGGCGTTTGTTGTTGAAGGTCCACTCCGGAATCAGGTACTGCATCGCCATCGCGTCGTCGCGTGCGCCCAGACCATGCTGCAGATAGAGCTCGTGCGCCTTCATCACCTGATCCATATCCAACTCCACGCCCAGACCCGGCGTGGTTGGTACCTGCACCATACCGCCCTTGATTTCGTACGGCTGTTTGGTCAGGCGCTGGTTGCCCTCCTGCCAGATCCAGTGGGTGTCGATGGCGGTGATGTTGCCCGGCGCGGCAGCGGCCACGTGGGTGAACATCGCCAGCGAGATATCAAAGTGGTTATTGGAGTGCGAGCCCCAGGTCAGGCCGAACTCGTGACACATCTGCGCCACGCGCACCGAGCCCTGCATGGTCCAGAAGTGCGGGTCCGCCAGCGGGATATCCACCGACTGCAGCGACAGGGTATGCCCCATCTGACGCCAGTCGGTGGCGATCATGTTGGTGGCGGTTGGCAGACCGGTGGCACGGCGGAACTCGGCCATCACTTCACGGCCGGAGAAGCCCTGCTCAGCACCGCACGGATCTTCCGCATAGGCCAGCACGCCTTTCAGACGCTTACCGATGCGGATCGCCTCATCCAGCGACCAGGCCCCGTTTGGATCGAGGGTGACGCGCGCCTGTGGGAAGCGTTTCGCCAGCGCAATGATCGATTCGGCTTCTTCTTCACCCGCCAGCACGCCGCCCTTCAGTTTGAAATCGTTAAAGCCGTACTTCTCGTAGGCCGCTTCCGCCAGACGGACCACCGCATCAGGGGTCATCGCCTCTTCATGGCGCAGGCGATACCAGTCGCACTGCTCATCCGGCTGGCTCTGATACGGCAGCGGGGTCAGCTTGCGGTTGCCGACGAAGAACAGGTAGCCCAGCATCTCAACTTCAGTGCGCTGCTGCCCATCACCCAGCAGGGAGGCGACGTTAACGCCCAGATGCTGGCCCAGCAGATCGAGCATTGCGGCTTCAATGCCGGTCACAACGTGAATAGTGGTGCGCAGGTCGAAGGTCTGCAAACCGCGGCCACCCGCGTCACGGTCGGCAAATTCGTTACGTACGGCGTTAAGAACGTTTTTATAGGCGCCGAGGGTTTGCCCCACCACCAGCGGGATCGCCTCTTCCAGTGTTTTACGGATCTTCTCGCCACCCGGGATTTCACCTACCCCGGTGTGACCGGAGTTATCTTTGATGATCACAATATTACGGGTGAAGAACGGGGCATGGGCGCCGCTCAGGTTCATCAGCATGCTGTCATGGCCGGCAACCGGGATAACCTGCATAGAGGTCACAACAGGAGTAGTAAACGTGCTCATAATTCCATCCTTTAATCAGTGGCGACCGAACGCCGGGCGTTTACGGTCAAAGGTCCAGCCGGGGATAAGGTACTGCATTGGGCCTGCGTCATTACGCGCGCCGCCTGGCAGTTTCTTATACGCTTCATGCGCTTTGTGGATCTGATCCCAGTCAAGTTCCACGCCAAGCCCCGGTGCATCAGGTACGGCAATCTTGCCGTGTTTAATTTCGAGTGGATTTTTGGTCAGGCGCGCTTCGCCTTCCTGCCAGATCCAGTGGGTGTCGATAGCGGTCGGCGTGCCCGGTGCGGCAGCGCCGACATGGGTAAACATCGCCAGCGAAATATCAAAGTGGTTGTTGGAGTGGCAACCCCAGGTCAGGCCCCAGTCATCGCACAACTGCGCCACCCGTACCGCGCCGGAAAGGGTCCAGAAGTGCGGGTCCGCCAGCGGAATATCGACCGCATTGAGCATGACGGCGTGCCCCATCTCACGCCAGTTGGTGGCGATCATGTTGGTCGCCACCGGCAGGCCCGTGGCGCGGCGGAACTCCGCCATCACCTCACGGCCAGAGAAACCTTGCTCGGCGCCGCACGGATCTTCGGCGTAAGTCAGGACATCGCCCAGCCCTTTGCACAAGGAGATAGCCTCATCCAGCAGCCAGGCGCCGTTGGGATCCACGGTAATACGGGCATCCGGGAAGCGTTTTTTCAGGGCGCGGGCGCTCTCAATTTCCTGCTCGCCCGGCAGAACGCCGCCTTTCAGTTTGAAATCCTTAAAGCCGTAGCGATCCTGCGCGGCTTCCGCCAGACGCACCACCGCCTCACTGGAGAGCGCCTCCTGATGGCGCAGGTGATACCAGTCGTGGCTGCCCGGCGAACGTTCCAGGTAAGGGAGATCGGTTTTGGTGCGATCGCCCAGGTAGAAGAGATAGCCCAGCACGGTGACCGCATCGCGCTGTTTTCCAGGGCCGAGCAGTTCGCACACCGGCACGTTCAGCGCTTTGCCGAGCAGGTCCAGCAGCGCCGCTTCCAGTGCCGCCACCGCATTCACCCGCAGTTCAAAGGTCCATGCGCCTTTACCGAAGGTATCGAAGTCGGCAGACTGGTTGCCTTTATGTACGCGCTGCACCACTTTGTTCAGGCGCGCCACCTCCTGACCCACCACCTGCGGAATGGCATCCACCAGGGTCTGGTAGATCACCTCGCCGCCTGGCGCTTCACCTACGCCGGTATTCCCGGCGTTATCGGTCAGTACCACGATATTGCGGGTAAACCAGGCGTTATGCGCGCCGCCGATGTTCAGCAGCATACTGTCCTGGCCGGCAACCGGGATAACCTTCATTTCAGTGACGACAGGGCTGGATTGCATACTCATCATTAACGCTCCGTAACAGGTTTCAGCTCAATACGTTTGATATCACCTACCAGCACCAGGTAGCTCAGCACCGCCACCAGGGCATGGATACCGACGTAGATCAGCGCCCCGTTAAACGAGCCGGTGGTACCGACGATGTAGCCAATGGCAATCGGAGTCACGATGCCGGAGATGTTGCCGAACATATTGAACAGACCGCCGCTCAGGCCGCTGATCTCTTTCGGCGCGGTATCTGCCATCACCGCCCAGCCCAGCGCACCGATACCTTTACCGAAGAAGGCCATCGCCATAAAGCCGATAATCATCCACTCGGCGTTCACGTAGTTACACATCACCATCGTCATGGAGAGCAGCATACCCAGCACGATTGGCGTTTTACGGGCGATATTCAAAGAGCCAGTACGACGCATCAGCCAGTCGGAAATTACCCCGCCCAGTACGCCGCCGACAAAGCCGCAGATTGCCGGAACGGAAGCGACAAACCCGGCTTTCAGAATCGACATGCCGCGCGCCTGCACCAGATAGACCGGGAACCAGGTGATAAAGAAGTAGGTTAAGGCGTTGATGCAGTACTGGCCGAGATAGATCCCGAGCATCATGCGGGAACCCACCAGCTGTTTGATTTGGCCCAGTTTCTGGCTGAACGGGACTTTCGCTTTGCTGCTCGCCTGATCCATGTTGATCAGCGCGCCGCCTGCGGCGATGTAGTCCAGCTCTTTCTGGTTTACGCCGGGATGCTGGTTCGGTTCGTGGATCACTTTCAGCCAGATAAAGCTGATCACAATACCCAGACCGCCCATAAAGAAGAACACATGCGACCAGCCCACCTCGTGCGTCAGCCAGCCCATGATAGGTGCGAAGATGACGGTGGCAAAGTATTGTGCGGAGTTGAAAATGGAGACCGCCGTTCCCCTCTCCTGCGCCGGGAACCAGGCAGCCACGATCCGGCTGTTGCCCGGGAAGGATGGGGCTTCTGCCAGCCCGACGAGGAAGCGCAGGGTAAAGAGCGCGACAATGATGCCAAAGCCGTTAAAGATATCCACAAAGCCCTGCAGCAGGGTAAACATGGACCAGATGAAAATGGACCAGAAATAGACGCGTTTTGAACCGAAGCGATCGAGCAGCCAACCGCCTGGAATTTGGCCGATAACATAGGCCCATGAAAATGCGGAGAAAACATACCCCATACCGACCGGATCCAGCCCGATATCTTTTGCCATTTCTGAACCAGCAATCGACAGGGTGGCGCGGTCGCCATAGTTGAAGGATGTGACGATAAACAGCATCACCACTATCCAGTAGCGGGCGTTAGTGCGCTTTTCAGCGCTGCTCGCCGCTTGGCTTAATGAACTCATTCTTGCACTCCTGAATCATAGCGTTTTCGCTACGTTCATTCTGAACAGCTCAACCGTAGGGTAATCAGAATGACGTGTATGTGTTTTTGCAGTTCGAACATGTAGGTCGTTTCGCCTTACTGACTGCATTTTTATTAACTGGCGGAAAAAGTATAAGAAAGGAACCTGGCCCCTCTCACCGTGCAACAACACAACATTGGCAAGGCTCTGTGCGGTTGTTTGTGGCAAAAGCCCAGGACAATGGAAGAGACTTCACGGAAATGAAAACTGCCTGCCCGTAAGGGGAAGGCCAGAGTCAGGGAATAACGGGAGTGTGAAACAGGTCGCTTGACGCAGTGAAAATGCCTGCTAATGACCGCGTTTCAGGTGAGGATTTACGGGCGATTGCCCAAAGCTTACTCGATTCAGTTAACTTATACTGGCTGCATGGTCGCTTTGTTAACTGGCAAAGGGTTCTGGCCCTCCGCTCAGGGAGGGCAGGAACTTATTTTAGCAATGTGCCCCACTGTTCAACCCAGGGATTGGATTCGCCTTCCGGCTCAGGGTGTTCAGAGGCGTCAATCATCAGCATCTCACCCACGCGCTGCGCGCTTTGCTCCTGTAACAGAGCGTCGAACAGCTTGCCGCCACCGCAGAAATTCGCGTAAGTGCTGTCACCGAGCGCAATAATGCCGTAACGCATTTCCGGCTGATAACCCAGCTTATCTTTAATTCCCTGGTACAACGGAACAATGCTGTCCGGGAGATCGCCCTGCCCGGTTGTCGAGGTGACCACCAGCGCATACTGGCCCTGGTATTTTTCCCAGTCGGCCAGATCGGGATCTTCATAGACCGTGGCTTTATGGCCCATACCCGCCAGAATCGCTTCGGCCTCTTCTGCCACCAGCAGCGAGTTACCGTACATCGTGCCGACAAAAATTCCGATTACCGCCATGTTTTACTCCCTGATTGAACGCTCGTTCCGATCATCCTGAACGTTGGTTACGTCAAACTCAACCCTTTCATTTTCGGGGAGTTGTCCGCGCCATCCAAACTGTGACAACGCCTGCATCCACACCTCGTCCAGCCCGGCCCGGATCGTCAGCGGCTCGCCGGTAAACGGATGGATAAGTTGCAGCTGGCTGGCGTGTAACATCAGACGATGACAGCCGAAATGCTCTGCGGCGCTGCGGTTTTGCCGCAAGTCGCCATGCTTGCTGTCGCCGATGATCGGATGGCGGAGATGCGCAAGGTGACGTCGCAGCTGGTGCTTACGCCCGGTTTTCGGCTCCAGTTCCATCAGACTATAGCGCGTGGTGGGAAACTTACTGGTGGCAACCGGCATTTCAGTGGTCGCCATGCCGCGATAGTCGGTTACCGCGGGCTGCGGGCCTTTGTCGTCGCGGGCATACTTATCGGCAATTTTATCCAGCTCTTCCGTCAGGGGATAATCGAGCGTGGCGCACTCTGTCAGCCAGCCCCGGACAATCGCATGGTAGCGTTTCTGGATCTGATGCTGCTCAAACTGCTGCGCCAGACGTCGACCGGCCTCGCTGGAGAGTCCCATCAGCAGAACGCCGGAAGTAGGTCTGTCCAGACGGTGGGCAGTGAAGACATGCTGACCGATCTGGTCGCGCACCGTCTGCATCACCACCACTTTTTCATCCCGGTCCAGCCAGCTACGGTGTACCAGCCAGCCGGAGGGCTTATTAACGGCAACCAGCCACTCATCCTGATAGAGGATCTCGATCATGCTTCGTCGCCGAAGAGCGTATCCAGCGCCAGCAGCGCGGCCAGCACCGCGTCGCGTGACGGATGGGCAGCATCCAGCGCCATTTCATAATAGGGCGCCACGGCAAAGCTCTGGGGTAGCGGATGGCCGCTATCGAGCAGGGCATGCATGCGGGGAATGAGGACCCATTGCAGCCACTCAAACGGCTCCAGGGTATCCATACAGAAAGGTTGCGTGCTCTCAAACGCGTCTGGCTGCGGCGCCGTCTCCTGCCACAGCTGATGATCGCGCAGTAAAGCTTCAATGGCGTGCAGTTGCGCGCGCACGTTGTCGTGATGGGTCATGAAAACCTCAACTGAAAATGTGAACGGCGCGCAGCATAGCAAAGACCACGCAGAAATAAAAAAAGGGAGCACTGTAAAAACAGTGCTCCCGGTTCGTTTCGCAGCAATCCAGCTACTTTTAGTGCTCCCTGCTCATCCGTGACAACTTTTCCTCTGACCCTAAGGTCTGGTCTTCCCTTGACCGCTGCATCCTGCGCACATCGTCCTGATGTGACTGCTTCTTCCTGAAGCGTCCTGGTCTTCCTGACCCACCGGACATCTGTACCGGCTCTCATTCTCCTTCCTGGAGGTGTCCTTCAACGCGTCCTGCGTGATCCTCTTGCTTCATCCTGAAGCCTTCCTTGTAGCGTCTTCCTGACGTGTCCTTGTTAAGAAACGTCATCATCCTGATGTTCGTTTCTTGTGTCGGCTTCCTGTCGACGGAGATAGAATCCATGATTCCGCTTCGTCTTACAAGGCACTGCGTAAGCCACATTAAAGAGTTTGCGTATCTGTACCAAGCGTTATGAAAACGCAACAAGATGATAATAAAGTATTTTTTAAATGACCTGATGTTTTAAACATTCAAGTAATAAGGGCGATCTCTCACAAACTCTGTAAGAGATCTCTCACACGCGCAGTAGTATGCAGGATTACACGACGGGATGAAGGTGATTAAGAAAATCCGCAAGGGAAGCGGAGAGGATCTGACGTTTCTGCGTACCCAGCGTCTCTTTTACCACGTTGCCCGTGAGGTTACAGACAGAGATAACGTCCATCTCACTGTCGAGCGTGGCGATAAACAACGTTGGCGATAGCTTCAGGCGCTTCTGGGTAACGAGGTGCCCTATCAGGTTCTCCTGCACGCGCAGCAGGTCTTCTTCGCTCCAGGTTTGCAGCAGCGTCATCGCTTCATTATCAAAGCGAGCGCACATATCCCCGGCGAACTGTGTGGTATAGAACGCGTGAACCGGAGGTTGTACCACAATGTCCATGGCACGTTCAATGGCATTTACACTCTGCTCAGCGGTAAAGGGCTGCGGCTGCCAGGTCACGGTATCCCCGGAAGAGGTAATAATGCAGGGTGAAGGCACGCCGTACAGCTCTTCGCTTTGCGGCCATGACGCTTTCTGTTCATGCCAGGCGTCACAGTAACGCGTGGTAAATGCGGTTAACGCAGCAGCAGTCTCTTTATCCACCGGTTTCTCTCTTCATATAAGCCAGGATACACTCAGCCCATAGTTTACCTTTAAAGTGACAATGAAACATGTCTTACGAAAATCATGATGCCTTATCGGGCCTGACGCTGGGCAAAAGCACAGCCTACCGTGACATCTACGATGCCAGCCTGCTACAGGGCGTGCCGCGCAGCCTCAACCGCGATCCGCTGGGCCTGAAGGCCGATGCCCTGCCCTTCCACGGCGGCGATATCTGGACGCTCTATGAGCTCTCCTGGCTTAACGCCCGCGGTTTGCCGCAGGTGGCGGTGGGTCACGTTGAGCTGGATTACACCAGCGTCAATCTGGTGGAGTCCAAAAGTTTTAAGCTCTACCTCAACAGCTTTAACCAGACCCGCTTTGAGAGCTGGGAAGCGGTACAGCACACTCTGGAGAGGGATTTAAGCGCCTGTGCCCAGGGTAAGGTCACGGTGGCGCTCTATCGGATTGATGAGCTTGAAGGCCAGCCTATTGCCCACTTCCACGGCACCTGCATCGACGATCAGGAGATTGAGATCGACAACTATCAGTTTGACACCGCGTGGCTGGAAAAGAGTGCCAGCGGCAAAGTGGTGGAAGAGACGCTGGTCAGTCACCTGCTCAAATCCAACTGCCTGATTACCCATCAGCCTGACTGGGGTTCGGTGCAGATCCAGTATCGCGGGGCAAAAATCGATCGTGAGAAGCTGCTGCGCTATCTGGTCTCCTTCCGCAACCATAACGAGTTCCACGAACAGTGCGTGGAGCGCATCTTCAACGATATTCTTCGTTTCTGCCAGCCGGAGTCGCTCAGCGTCTATGCCCGCTATACCCGACGCGGCGGGCTGGATATCAACCCGTGGCGGAGCAATACCGATTTTGTTCCCGCCACCGGTCGGTTAGTGCGTCAGTAAAATAAATAAATTCGCAATCTGCGCGGTATGTTCCGCGCTTTAGGTTGTGAAAGGTCATAAGCCAGGGCTATTGTAATCAACGGGGAAAGACGATAAACGTCCCGTAAGGAGCTCACTTGATTACACATATTAGCCCGCTTGGCTCAATGGATATGTTGTCGCAGCTGGAAGTGGACATGCTCAAGAGCACGGCCAGCAGCGATCTTTATCAATTGTTTCGCAACTGTTCACTTGCCGTTCTGAACTCCGGTAGCCTCACCGACAACAGCAAAGAGCTGCTGTCCCGCTTTGAAAGCTTTGATATCAACGTCCTGCGCCGCGAACGTGGCGTAAAGCTGGAACTGATTAACCCGCCAGAAGAGGCCTTTGTTGACGGGCGCATCATCCGTGCGCTGCAGGCTAACCTGTTTGCGGTTCTGCGCGACATCCTGTTCGTGAACGGCCAGATCAGTAACGCCGGTCGTTTCCAGCACCTGAACCTGGAAAGCTCCGTTCATATCACCAACCTGGTCTTCTCTATCCTGCGTAACGCCCGTGCCCTGCACGTGGGCGAAGCCCCAAGTATGGTGGTTTGCTGGGGTGGTCACTCTATTAACGAAACCGAATATCTCTATGCCCGTCGTGTGGGTACCCAGTTGGGTCTGCGCGAGCTGAACATCTGCACAGGCTGTGGCCCGGGTGCGATGGAAGCGCCGATGAAAGGTGCGGCAGTGGGTCATGCGCAGCAGCGCTACAAAGAGGGGCGCTTCATCGGTATGACCGAGCCGTCGATCATCGCCGCTGAACCACCGAATCCGCTGGTTAACGAACTGATCATCATGCCGGACATTGAGAAACGTCTGGAGGCGTTTGTCCGCATCGCCCACGGAATTATCATCTTCCCGGGCGGGGTGGGTACGGCAGAAGAGTTGCTCTATCTGCTGGGTATTCTGATGCATCCGGCCAACCAGGATCAGGTGCTGCCGCTGATACTTACCGGCCCGAAAGAGAGCGCCGACTACTTCCGCGTACTGGATGAGTTCATTGTGCATACGCTGGGCGAAACGGCGCGTCGTCACTATCGCATTATCATTGACGATGCCGCAGAAGTGGCACGCCTGATGAAAAAGGCCATGCCGCTGGTGAAAGAGAACCGCCGTGATACCGGAGATGCCTACAGCTTTAACTGGTCGATCCGTATTTCGCCGGATCTACAGATCCCGTTTGAGCCATCACATGAAAATATGGCTAACCTGAAGCTCTACCCCGATCAGCCGGTTGAAACGCTGGCCGCCGACCTGCGTCGCGCCTTCTCGGGCATCGTGGCCGGTAACGTGAAAGAGGTGGGTATCCAGGCCATTGAGGAGTTTGGTCCCTATAAAATCCATGGCGACCGCGAAATGATGCGCCGCATGGACGATCTGCTGCAGGGCTTTGTCGCCCAGCACCGTATGAAACTTCCGGGCAGCGCCTATATCCCCTGCTACGAGATTTGCGCATAACGCCCCTGCCCGGCTGCGTGTCGGGCGCCTTCTCACTCTCTCCCGCCGGGAATGGCCTTCAGCCGCCCGGCTTTTTTATTGCCTTCAGTTACATGGCGTGGCGTCAGATATCACCATAACTTATCTTTTTACGTTTGCATTATGGAACGCAAACGATTACGTAGATTTCCTAAGCGTGATTTATTAGGTACAAATGCTTTAAATCACGAAAAAATCCTCTAAAACGCGACTTATACAGCGTATGACACCTATATTGCTGGGCTCTCTATCACGCTACATATCGTTAATGATAGCCTTCGCGCCCAGAAATTCGCTGTGATGTTTTCTTAGCAGATAAATGGTCTAAAGATATCCACCTCAAAAGTAGATTATTGCATTTGAGATCGGGATCACTGATAGATCCATTATGAAAATGTATCTTTCCGCCCGCCGATAGTTACGGAGAAAAATTATATAAAAACCGTCACTGAGCGAATTTCATATTACGATTTGTCCTTTTTGCATCGAATTTGACCAGAAACCTGACATTAGCTACTCCTGGAGACACAGATGGAAACCACTCAAACCAGCACCGTTGCTTCGATTGAAACCCGAAGCGGATGGCGTAAAACCGATACCATGTGGATGCTTGGCCTGTACGGCACAGCAATCGGCGCTGGTGTTCTCTTCCTGCCTATTAACGCGGGTGTTGGCGGCTTAATTCCGCTGATCATCATGGCAATCATTGCGTTCCCGATGACCTACTTCGCACACCGCGGCCTGACCCGTTTTGTGCTCTCCGGTAAAAACCCGGGTGAAGACATTACTGAAGTGGTTGAAGAGCACTTCGGGATTGGCGCAGGTAAGCTGATTACCCTGCTCTACTTCTTTGCCATCTACCCAATCCTGCTGGTTTATAGCGTGGCTATCACCAACACCGTTGAGAGCTTTATGACCCACCAGCTGGGCATGACGCCGCCACCGCGCGCCATTCTGTCGCTGATCCTGATTGTCGGTATGATGACTATCGTGCGCTTCGGTGAGCAGATGATTGTAAAAGCGATGAGCGTACTGGTATTCCCGTTCGTTATCGCCCTGATGGTGCTGGCCTGCTACCTGATCCCTCAGTGGAACGGCGCAGCGCTGGAAACCCTCTCCCTGAGCAGCGCGTCCGCCACCGGTAATGGCCTGTGGATGACCCTGTGGCTGGCAATCCCGGTAATGGTCTTCTCCTTCAACCACTCGCCGATCATCTCCTCCTTCGCCGTGGCGAAGCGTGAAGAGTACGGCCAGGGCGCCGAGAAGAAGTGCTCCAGCATCCTGGCTCGCGCTCACGTGATGATGGTGCTGACCGTTATGTTCTTCGTCTTCAGCTGCGTACTGAGCCTCTCCCCGGCAGATCTGGCGGCCGCGAAAGAGCAGAACATCTCGATTCTCTCTTACCTGGCGAACCACTTTAATGCCCCAGTGATTGCCTGGATGGCGCCAATCATCGCGATTATCGCTATCACTAAATCTTTCCTCGGCCACTACCTGGGCGCACGTGAAGGCTTTAACGGCATGGTGATTAAATCTCTGCGCGGTAAAGGTAAGAGTATTGAAATCAACAAGCTGAACAAAATCACAGCCCTGTTCATGCTGCTGACCACCTGGGCGGTTGCGACTCTGAACCCAAGCATCCTCGGCATGATCGAAACCCTGGGTGGCCCGGTTATTGCGATGATCCTGTTCCTGATGCCGATGTACGCCATTCAGAAAGTGCCAGCGATGCGTAAATACAGCGGCCAGATCAGCAACGTCTTCGTTGTGGTTATGGGTCTGATTGCTATCTCCGCTATCTTCTACTCGCTGTTCGCGTAATGCCTCCCGCGCCATCTTCGGATGGCGCAATCTACTCCTCTGACGTAAAGCAACGGACGCATCATGATTAGCGTTTTCGATATTTTTAAAATTGGTATTGGTCCTTCCAGCTCGCACACCGTCGGGCCAATGAAAGCAGGTAAACAGTTCACGGACGATCTTATTGCGCGCGGAATACTGCACGACACCACCCGCGTGGTTGTAGATGTCTATGGCTCCCTGTCGCTGACCGGCAAAGGTCACCATACCGATATCGCCATCATTATGGGCCTGGCGGGCAACCTGCCGGATAGTGTTGATATTGACGCCATCCCGGGCTTTATCCAGGACGTTAACACCCATGGCCGACTGCTGCTGGCCAACGGTGAGCATGAAGTTGAATTCCCGGTTGATCGCTGCATGAATTTCCACGCCGACAACCTGTCGCTGCACGAAAATGGTATGCGCATCACCGCGCTGGCAGGCGACAAGGCGATTTACAGCCAAACCTATTACTCTATCGGCGGCGGTTTTATCGTCGACGAAGACCATTTTGGGCAGCCAGAGAGCGCGCCTGTCGCGGTGCCGTATCCGTATAAAACGGCTGCCGACCTTCAGCGTCATTGCCAGGAGAGTGGCCTCTCCCTCTCCGGCCTGATGATGCAAAACGAGCTGGCGCTACACAGCAAAGAAGAACTGGAACAGCACTTTGCTAACGTCTGGGAAGTGATGCGCGGCGGTATTGAGCGCGGCATCACCACCGAGGGCGTGCTGCCGGGTAAACTGCGTGTTCCGCGCCGTGCAGCGGCCCTGCGTCGTATGTTGGTGAGCAGCGATAAAACCACCAGCGATCCGATGGCGGTGGTGGACTGGATCAACATGTTCGCGCTGGCGGTGAATGAAGAGAACGCCGCGGGTGGCCGTGTGGTAACGGCCCCAACGAACGGTGCCTGCGGTATCGTTCCTGCGGTGCTGGCTTATTACGACAAGTTTATCCGCGAAGTAAACGCTAACTCACTGGCCCGCTATCTGCTGGTGACCAGCGCCATTGGCTCGCTGTATAAGATGAACGCCTCGATCTCTGGCGCCGAAGTGGGCTGTCAGGGCGAAGTGGGCGTGGCTTGCTCCATGGCGGCGGCGGGTCTGGCTGAGCTGCTGGGCGGCAGTCCGGCGCAGGTGTGCATTGCGGCAGAAATTGGCATGGAACATAACCTCGGTCTGACCTGCGATCCGGTTGCCGGCCAGGTGCAGGTGCCCTGTATCGAGCGTAACGCGATTGCCTCCGTGAAGGCGGTGAACGCCGCACGTATGGCACTGCGTCGCACCAGCGAGCCGCGCGTCTGCCTCGATAAAGTGATCGAAACCATGTATGAAACCGGGAAAGATATGAACGCCAAATACCGTGAAACCTCTCGCGGTGGTCTGGCGATGAAGATCGTGACCTGCGACTAAGCCTGAAAAGGAGCCTTGTTTTGCGAGGCTCCTTCCCGTTCTTCCCGCCTCTCGTAGTTTCATTCTGCCGACGGTGTTACCCTTAATCCACTGGATATAAGAGGGATTATCTGTGGCTGTTCATTTGCTTATTGTCGACGCGCTGAATCTTATCCGCCGCATTCATGCGGTACAGGGCACCCCCTGCAAGGATACCTGCCTGCATGCTCTGGAGCAGCTTATTCGTCACAGCCAGCCCAGCCATGCGGTTGCCGTTTTTGATGATGAAGCCCGCAACAGCGGCTGGCGTCACCAGCGCCTGCCGGATTACAAAGCCGGCCGCGCGCCAATGCCGGACGATCTGCACGCCGAAATGCCCGCCATCCGCGCCGCCTTTGAGCAGCGCGGAGTCCCCTGCTGGGGCGCCCAGGGCAACGAAGCCGACGATCTGGCGGCTACCCTGGCGGTCAAAGTGGCCAGCGCAGGCCATCAGGCTACCATTGTCTCGACGGACAAAGGCTATTGTCAGCTCCTCTCCCCCACCATTCGCATTCGCGACTATTTCCAGAAACGCTGGCTCGACGCGCCCTTTATCGCCAGTGAGTTTGGCGTATCACCCCAGCAGCTGCCGGATTACTGGGGACTGGCGGGGATCAGCAGCTCCAGGGTGCCGGGCGTGGCGGGCATTGGCCCGAAAAGTGCGTCCCAGTTGCTGGCCGATTTCCAGGATCTGGAAGGGATTTACGCCCGTCTGGATGAGGTGCCGGAGAAGTGGCGCAAAAAACTGGAGGCGCACAAAGAGATGGCCTTTATCTGCCGGGACGTGGCGCGATTGCAGACGGATTTACAGCTAGACGGGAATTTGCAGCAGCTCAGGTTAGAGCGAGTGTGACGTCATGCCCGGTGGCGCTGCGCTTACCGGGCTTACGGGACGAGGGGTGTTGTAGGCCCGGTAAGCGCAGCGCCTCCGGGCGTTGTACAGATTACCGCTCGTCGCGACGACCACCCACGGCAGCCCACCAGCGGCGCACATGCACGGTAACCTCTTCGCGGTCGTGGTACAGCTGACGCGCCTGAATCTCCGCATTGATGCCATGCTCTGCAAGCTGGGTCTGGATGTATGCCAGGTTCTGGGAAACCTCTTCGTAGCGCTTTTTCATCGGCAGCTTGAGATTGAAAATCGCCTCGCGGCACCAGCCGTTGACCAGCCAGGTTGCCATCAGCGCAGCCACCTTGGCCGGTTTTTCTACCATATCGCACACCAGCCACGAGATGTTATTGCGGTTCGGACGGTAGCGGAAACCATCCTCGCGCAGCCAGGTCACCTGGCCCGTGTCCATCAGGCTTTGCGCAATCGGGCCGTTATCAATGGAGTAGACCCACATGTTGCGTTTCACCAGCTGATAGGTCCAGCCACCCGGACAGGCACCCAGATCCACCGCATACATCCCGTTTGCCAGACGCTCATCCCACTCGTCAGCCGGAATAAAGATATGGAACGCCTCTTCCAGCTTGAGGGTGGAACGGCTCGGCGCGTCGGACGGGAACTTAAGACGCGGGATCCCCATGTAAAACGGCGAATTGTTGGTGGTATAGGAATACCCGGCGTAGCAACAGCCCGGAGCGATAAAGAAGACATGCACCACCGGACGCTTTGGCGTCTCATAGTTGGTGAGCACGCCGCTGTCACGCAGTGCGGCGCGCAGCGGCACGGTGAATTTGCGGCAGAACTTCATCAGCTCTTTGCTTTCGTTAGTATCGGCCACCTCAACGCGCAGCTCACCGCCCTTCTCCACGACGCCCTGCAGCATACCGGCAATAGGGGTAATACGATCCTCTGGCGGCAGATCCTGCAGCAGCTCGCCGGCCACAAACATCTGACGGGCAAAAATCAGCGAGCTGAACGGCAGCTCGCGAACCAGTTTATCGGCATCTTCTGGCTGATAGCATTCGAAAACAACGTAGCCCGCATTCTCTTTCACGCGAGCGAAACCAAAGACTTCACGCTTCGCGGCTTTATCAGTAATTTCCGCGGCACACTCTTTTTCAAAGCCCGGGCGACAATATAAGACAACTTTATTCATGAACAACGCCCTTGCGTTTCAGACGGAACGAACCGATTAACATTAAAACCCACCCGACCAGGAAGCTGACGCCGCCCACCGGGGTAACAAACGCCCACAGGCGTAAATGCGACAGCGCAAGGCAATAGAGGCTACCGCTGAACAACACGGTGCCCAGCGCCATAAATACGCTGCTCCAGTAAAACCAGATGCTGATGCGACGCTGCATCGCCACGGCCAGTCCGAAGATTGCCAGGGTATGAAACGCCTGATATTCCAGACCGGTATGGATCCAGCCCATCTCCACCACACCCAGGGATTTGCGTAATACATGTGCGCCAAAGGCGCCCAGCGCAACAAAAATGAAGCCACTCACCGCGGCAAAAATCAGCATAAAACGGCTGGTCATGTTTCTGTCCTGAAGTTATGCGCGCCCTGCACGCAAAAGAAAGTGTTACTCGTACCGAAAGCGGAATTTTTCTTGCTCGTTGGCCGCCTTTGCCAGGATCCACTGGCGAAACGCGGCTATTTTACCCAGTTCTGCCTGACTGTCATGACAAACCAGATAAAATGCGTTCTTACTGACCAAAACATCATTAAAGGGGCAGACCAGGCGGCCAGCCTCAATTTCGGACTGCGCCATCACGTTGTTAGCCAACGCCACGCCCTGTCCGTGGATGGCAGCCTGTAACACCATCGCACTGTGGCTAAAGATGGGTCCCTGCTGCACATTGATATGGTTAAGACCGAGCTGGCGGGTATAAGTTTGCCAGTCGCGGCGAGAAGCATCATGCAAAAGCGTGTGTTGCGCCAGATTGTCCGGCGTTTTTAACGCTTTTTCGCCCGTTAAGAGTAGTGGCGAGCAGACCGGCAGCAAATATTCCGCGTACAATTTTTCAACACGCAGCCCTGGCCAGTTGCCCCGCCCATAAAAAATCGCTACGTCGACATCGTCTGCCAGCTTCTCTTCCTGACGGTCGACCGCCTGGATTCGAACGTCGATTCCCGGATAAGCTGAGTTAAAGCTTGAGAGTCTCGGCACCAGCCATTGAATGGCAAAACTTGGCAATAAACTGACCGTCAGTGCCCCTTTGGCACTGCGCGCCTGCAGCTTACGGGTGGCCTCGGTGAGCTGGGAAAATATCTCTTTGATATCCTGAAAATAGCTCTGCCCCTCTTCCGTCAGAAGCAGGGAACGGTTGCGGCGGCGGAACAGCTTGAGGCCCAGAAAATCCTCAAGAGACTTGATTTGATGACTGACTGCGGCCTGCGTCACAAAAAGCTCATCGGCCGCGCGCGTGAAGCTCAGGTGGCGCGCAGCAGCATCAAATACACGTAATGCATTAAGTGGTGGTAATCGCTTGGACATGGTTATCTGGCTTAGATGTTAACGGCTTTTAACAAACAGGAAACAACGTTTAACCTATTAGTTTTTTTTATCTGAGCCATTATAAATTGTCCGTTGAGGAACTACCAGCAAATACCTATAGTGGCGGCACTTCCTGAGCCGGAACGAAAAGCTTTTTTTGGAATGCGTGTTCTGATGGGCTTTTGGCTTACGGTTGTGATGTTGTGTTGTTGTGTTTGCAATTGGTCTGCGATTCAGACCACGGTAGGAAAACTACCACCTTTTCACTTCCTGTACATTTACCCTGTCTGTCCATAGTGATTAATGTAGCACCGCCCAATTGCGGTGCTTTTTTTTGTCTGCAATTCCGTTAGTGATCCAGCTCAACCATCTCTTTCACATCACTGCGGTTGATCTGCTGTTTATTCCCGTTCGCGTCCTTATACGAGATCATGCCGGTATCATTATCAGTCTGCGGCTTACCTTCTGAGACGATGGAGCGGCCATCGTTAGTGTGCATAACATAGTTGTTGCCAGAACAGGCGCTCAGGGCAAAGGTAAGCATACAGGCAGAGGCGATTGCGATAGTCTTTTTCATTTTCTTCTCCTTCAGCAATTAATGCTATTTCAAGCGTGTTTATTAACAGGCTAAGACATTCTCCTGACTCTATTTCAGCATAACCTGCTTCGTCTGCTGCGCCAGGATAAACAGACAATTCCGATAGAGATCAACCTTCTTGCCCTGCTGCGGAATTTGCGCGACGATCTCATCATCACGAAGAGGAATTCCATGAACGCATTCAGCCCTGCCCATTTTCGCGCCCAGTTTCCGGCCCTGGCCGATGCCGGTGTCTATCTTGATAGCGCTGCGACAGCCCTTAAGCCTCAGGCCGTGATTGAGGCCACCAACCAGTTTTATAGCCTGAGCGCTGGCAATGTGCATCGCAGCCAGTTTGCCGAGGCGCAGCGCTTAACCGCACGCTATGAAGCGGCGCGGGATCAGGTTGCCCGTCTGCTTAACGCTGAAAGCGGCAAAAATATTGTCTGGACGCGGGGCACCACCGAAGCCATCAACATGGTGGCGCAATGTTATGCCCGCCCGCGCCTGCAGCCGGGCGATGAGATTATCGTCAGCGAGGCGGAGCACCACGCTAACCTCGTGCCGTGGCTGATGGTGGCCGAACAGACCGGCGCGAAGGTGGTTAAGCTCCCGATTGGCACAGACTGCCTGGCGGATGTGGCTCGCCTGCCTGAGTTGATCACCCCGCGTAGCCGCATTCTCGCGCTGGGGCAGATGTCCAACGTCACCGGCGGCTGCCCGGATCTGGCCCGCGCTATTCAGCTCGCCCATGCCAGCGGGATGGTAGTGATGGTGGATGGCGCCCAGGGCGTGGTCCACTTCCCGGCGGACGTGCAGGCGCTGGATATCGATTTCTATGCCTTCTCCGCACATAAGCTGTACGGCCCTACCGGGATTGGCGCACTGTACGGCAAAGCGGCGCTGCTGGAGGAGATGTCCCCGTGGCTCGGCGGCGGCAAGATGATCACCGAGGTGACTTTCGACGGCTTTAAAACTCAGCAAGTGCCTTATCGTCTGGAAGCCGGGACGCCAAATGTCGCGGGGGTCATTGGTCTGAGCGCGGCGCTGGAGTGGCTGGCGGATATCGATCTGCAACAGGCAGAGAGCTGGAGCCGCGGGCTGGCAACGCTGGCGGAAGAGGCGCTGAAACAACGCCCCGGTTTTCGCTCCTTCCGGGTACAGGATTCGAGCCTGCTGGCATTCGACTTTGCCGGGGTACATCACAGCGACATGGTGACGCTGCTGGCGGAGTATGGCATTGCCCTGCGCGCCGGTCAGCACTGCGCCCAGCCGCTGCTGGCGGCGCTAGGCGTCAACGGCACGCTGCGCGCCTCGTTTGCTCCCTATAACACCCAAAGCGATGTCGACGCGCTGGTTGCCGCCGTCGATCGCGCTCTTGCTTTACTGGTGGATTAATGACAAGCCCAACCCTGGCCGGACATCCGTTCGGCACCGTCATCACTGAAGAGACGTTAAAACAGACCTTTGCCCCGCTGACCCAGTGGGAAGACAAATATCGCCAGCTGATCCTGCTGGGCAAGCAGCTCCCTGCGCTGTCCGATGAACTCAAAGCGCAGGCCAAAGAGATCCCCGGCTGTGAGAACCGCGTCTGGCTTGGGGTTACACGAATTGGGGATAAGCTGCATTTTTATGGCGACAGCGAAGGGCGGATTGTTCGCGGCTTGCTGGCCGTGCTGCTGACCGCCATTGAGGGAAAAAGCGCCGCGCAGATTCTGGAGGAGAACCCGCTGGCGCTGTTTGATGCGCTGGGGCTTCGCGGCCAGCTTAGCGCCTCGCGCAGCCAGGGGCTGGCTGCGCTCAGTGACGCGGTACTGGAAGCGGCGCGTCAGGCCTGACGTTCCGCCTTCGCCATCATCTTTTTCAGGGCATGAGAGACGGCGATAAAACCAAAGCTCGCGGTCACCATCGTGGCCGCGCCAAACCCGGAGGCACAATCCATCCGTTTTGGCCCTTCCGCAGTGCTTTTCATGGCGCAGACTGAACCGTCTGCCTGCGGATAGACCAGCGCTTCCGTTGAAAAGACGCAGTCGATGCCGAGCTTGCCTTTGCTGTTTTTCACTACGCCAAAATCGCTTTTCAGACGCTCGCGCAGCTTGGCCGCGAGTGGATCCTGAATGGTTTTCGCCAGGTCCGTCACCTGGATCTGCGTCGGGTCGATCTGCCCGCCCGCACCGCCGGTGGTCACCAGCGGCACTTTATTGCGACGACACCAGGCGATCAGCGCCGCTTTCGGGCGCACGCTGTCGATGGCGTCGATCACGTAGCTGTAACCAGCCCCCATATACTGGGCAACGTTATCGGCGGTCACGAAATCATCAATCACCGTGACGCGACACTCCGGGTTGATCTGGCGAATGCGATCCGCCATCACCTCGGATTTTGCCAGCCCGACGCTGTCGCGCAGGGCGTGGATCTGCCGGTTAGTGTTGGTGACGCAGACATCGTCCATGTCGATAAGCGTAATGGCGCCGATCCCGGTTCGTGCCAGTGCTTCCGCTGCCCATGAGCCGACGCCGCCAATGCCGACCACGCAGATGTGCGCATCGGCAAACAGTTGCAGGGCTTTTTCACCATATAAACGTGCGGTGCCACCAAAACGCTGGCGCCAGGCTTCGCTCATTACCACAGACATAAGACCTCAGATGTAAAAAGGGTGAGAGTTACCCCTCACCCCGGAAAACATAGCGTCAATATTACCACACTCAGCCGCTAAAGACGTTGCCCGTACTTGCGGCGGTTTTCAGCACCCACACGCGGCCGTAGTGGTTATACCAGCCCGCGCGGTGGCCGGCATCGGCACCAATGCCCTGATAGATATCAAAGTGCTGGCCTTTAATCGCGCCACCCACGTCCAGCGCCACCATCAGGCGCAGCTCGTACTGGCCGCTGAATTTGCCTTCGTTATTCAACAGCGGGACTTCGGCCAGCAGCGTGGTGCCCGGCGGGATCACTGTCTTGTCAGAGGCGACCGACGCGCGGCCAATCAGCGGCACCGCGCTGGCACCTTTCACCGGGGCAAAGTTTTGCGGTTTGAAGAAGACAAACGACGGGTTCTGCTCAAGCAGCTCACGCACTTCATATTCGCTGTGCTTCTCGCCCCACTCGCGGATCGCCTGCATCGACATATCTTCGCGTTTCACTTCTCCGCGATCGATCAGCACTTTACCGATACTGCGGTAGGCATGGCCGTTTTTACCGGCATAGCTGAAGAAGTTAAGCGGGCTGCCGTCGCCAAAATCGATATAGCCGCTGCCCTGCACATCCATGATGAAGTTATCCATCAGCGAGTTGCTGTAAGCGAGAACATAGTTGTCGCTCAGCGCGCCCGAGTAGATTTCGGCGCGGGACGGCAGGCGGCCACGTTTTGGCGGCATGCGGTAGATAGGGTATTTGAACTCACCCTGCGCGGTATGGCGGGCCTGTACCACCGGGGTGTAGTAGCCGGTAAACTGGACGTTACCGTAGTTATCGGTGCCCTCCATCTGCCAGGCATCAATGCCGAACTGGCGCATGGTCCGGGTATCGCCCCCGGCGCGTAACCAGTCCTGCACGGCGTTATAGACGGCGTTCTGCGAGCTATACAGCCGCGGCGATGCGGTGCGGATCTGGCTCACCTGCTCGGCGAAATCCCCGCCATTAATGGGCGCGCCCACGGCGTCCGGCTGGTTTACTAAAGAGAAAGGCTGGGTCAGTTTCCCGTCTTTATATTGCTGACCGCGATCGGTCGGTTTGGAGGAACAGGCGGCGAGAATTGCTACCAGTGCGCCTGTCATCAGATACTTCGCCCAACGTCCTTTCATATATCCCATCTTCAAGTTGCCCCATTCTGCGCAACGAAGATAACAAACCGGCAAAGGTATTGAAATGCGATTGCCTCCCCTTAGGCAAATTTTGCGCAAAAAATATTCAAATCGACGACAGAGCGGACAAATCAACGTCTAATTTGGTGATTTTTACGAAAAAGGGTTGCATCAAAAAGTCATCCGAGTATAGTGCGCTTCCACGGACGCGGGGTGGAGCAGCCTGGTAGCTCGTCGGGCTCATAACCCGAAGGTCGTCGGTTCAAATCCGGCCCCCGCAACCAATTAAAATTTGATGAAGTATCTTCTGCAAAGCAGAAAGACGGACGCGGGGTGGAGCAGCCTGGTAGCTCGTCGGGCTCATAACCCGAAGGTCGTCGGTTCAAATCCGGCCCCCGCAACCAATCAAATTTAAAGAAGTAAGTTTATACAAAGCAGTTCGAATCACAGGAAGGCGGCGACGCAGTGAATCCTTAGGAGCTTACTCCAGTAAGTGACTGAGGTGAACGAGGAAAGCCAACGCACATGTGGTTTGAAATGCTAAGTATAAAGACGGACGCGGGGTGGAGCAGCCTGGTAGCTCGTCGGGCTCATAACCCGAAGGTCGTCGGTTCAAATCCGGCCCCCGCAACCAACACTTCTAAAAACAATAAACACCCTTCCGGGTGTTTTTTTGTTTTTGTCGTCAGCCCACCCGTAGGCCCGCGCAAGCGCAGAGCCGCCGGGCAGTATTGATCTTATCCGCGTCTCGCCAGCGTCGCCCCGTCAGAGAAATAGGCCTTAATCCCCGCCAGTATCGACTCCGCCACTTCCTGCTGGAACTTAGCCGTTTTAAGTTTGCGCTCCTCTTCCACGTTACTGATAAACGCGGTTTCCACCAGAATCGACGGGATGTCCGGCGCTTTTAACACCGCAAATCCGGCCTGTTCGACGCTGTTCTTATGCAGTTTGTTCACATGCCCAAGCCTGCCCAGCACCGCTTTACCAAACTTCAGGCTGTCGGTGATGGTCAGCGACTGGACCATATCGAACATGGTGTGGTCGACGTAGCGATCGCCGCTCCGCCCTACCCCACCGATAAGGTCGGAGGCGTTCTGGGTATCGGCAAGATAGCGTGCTGCGGTACTGGTCGCCCCTTTGGTGGAGAGGGCAAACACTGATGACCCGCTGGGCTGACGGCTGGTAAAGGCGTCCGCATGGATAGAGATGAAGAGATCCGCACGCTGCTTTTGCGCTTTGGCCACACGCACTTTTAACGGAATAAAGACATCTTCGTTGCGCGTCATATAGGCGCGCATGTTGCCTTCTCTGTCGATCATCGCCTTCAGGCGACGGGCGATTTGCAGCACCACATCTTTTTCCCGGGTCCGGTATTTGCCTACCGCGCCGGAGTCCTCGCCGCCGTGCCCCGGATCGAGCATGATCACAATCGGGCGATCGCGTCCCGCTTTGCCGGGCTGTGGGCCGCTTTGCGCAGGCGGTACCTGTTTTTCCAGATCGCCTTTGTTGTAATCCTCCAGCAGGGCCAGCAGCGGATCCTGAATATCGGTCGCGTTGGCAGGATAGAGGTCCATAACCAGACGTTCTTTGAAACCGGCCACCGGCGCGAGAGCAAACAGCTGCGGTTTGACGTTCTGCTTGAGCTCAAACACCATGCGCACGGTTTTCGGATCAAACTGCCCTACCCGCGCGGATTTGATAAAGGGATCGTCGCCGCGGATCTGGGCGCTCATTCCTTTCAGCACCGAGTTAAGATTTACGCCTTCGATATCCACCACCACCCGCTCCGGGTTGCTCAACGCGAATTGCTTATAGTTCAGCACCCGGTTTGACTCGACCGTCACGCGCGTATAGGTCGAAGACGGCCAGACGCGCACCGCAACAACCTGACTGACAGCGGCAAACCCGACCTGACTAACGCTAAGCAACCACATTGCCCCAGCCCCTTGTAACAGGCGACGGCGACTTAATGCTTTACTGGATCCCGACATGCTTCTCCCGAGCAAAGATATCGAATAACTTTTCATAACGTCCAAATTGACCGAAAACTTTAACGAATGATGCATAACCTGTCATCCCTAAAAGGGTAACAATCATGCGTTAACGATAACTTAACTGAATCTTTTCTTTGCTTCGCAGAAAAGTTTGGCTTGCGCACAGCGCGATATTCGAATAAAAATACAAAAATTACGAATAAACATTCATTGAGGGGTTGTGCCGTGGTGAAGGAACGTAGAATCGAACTGGTCCAGGGATTCCGCCATTCTGTTCCCTATATCAACGCCCACCGGGGAAAGACGTTTGTCGTCATGCTGGGTGGTGAAGCCATTGAGCATGAGAATTTCTCCAGCATTGTCAATGACATCGGCCTGCTGCATAGCCTGGGTATTCGCCTGGTCGTCGTGTATGGCGCTCGCCCGCAGATTGAGGCGAATCTGGCCGCGCATCATCACGAGCCGATCTACCACAAACATACCCGCGTCACCGACGCTAAAACGCTGGAGCTGGTTAAGCAGGCCGCCGGTCTGCTGCAGCTGGACATCACCGCGCGTCTGTCGATGAGCCTTAACAACACCCCGCTGCAGGGGGCACATATTAACGTGGTCAGCGGTAATTTTATTATCGCCCAGCCGCTCGGCGTGGATGATGGCGTGGATTACTGCCACAGCGGCCGTATTCGTCGTATTGATGAAGAGGCGATCCACCGTCAGCTCGACGGCGGCGCGATTGTGCTGACCGGCCCGGTTGCCGTCTCTGTCACGGGCGAAAGTTTCAATCTCACCTCTGAAGAGATTGCCACCCAGCTGGCGATCAAGCTGAAAGCAGAAAAAATGATCGGCTTCTGCTCCTCGCAGGGCGTGATGAACGAGCTCGGGAACATTGTCTCTGAGCTGTTCCCTAACGAGGCTCAGGCGCGCGTCGATGCCCTTGAGGCGCAGGGGGATTACTACTCCGGTACCGTACGTTTCCTGCGGGGTGCAATCAAAGCCTGCCGCAGCGGCGTGCGTCGAAGCCACCTGATCAGCTATCAGGAAGATGGCGCCCTGCTGCAGGAGCTCTTCTCCCGCGACGGTATCGGGACGCAGATTGTGATGGAGAGCGCCGAGCAGATCCGTCGCGCCACCATCAACGACATCGGCGGCATTCTGGAACTCATCCGCCCGCTGGAGCAGCAGGGGATCCTGGTGCGCCGCTCCCGCGAACAGCTGGAGATGGAGATCGACAAGTTCACCATTATTCAGCGTGATAACCTCACCATCGCCTGTGCGGCGCTCTACCCCTTCCCGGAAGAGAAGATCGGTGAAATGGCCTGCGTGGCGGTGCATCCGGATTACCGCAGCTCATCGCGCGGCGAAGTGTTGCTGGAGCGCATCGCCCTCCAGGCGCGGCAGATGGGGCTGAGCAAGCTGTTTGTGCTGACGACCCGCAGTATTCACTGGTTCCAGGAGCGGGGTTTCACGCCGGTGGACATTGATTCCCTGCCGGAAACCAAGAAAGAGATGTACAACTATCAGCGCCGTTCAAAAGTGCTGATGGCGGATCTGGGATAACGGTCATCACCCACAGGCCGGGCAAACGTCGCCCGGCTTTTCACACGCTTATAAGGCTTCAAAAATCGCGCTCAGCCCGCTGCGCCGCTCCGTACGGGTGGTGACAGCCTGCGTCAGCACCCCTTCATCCGCATACAACGACAACCGCCGACGGGCGCGGGTAATAGCGGTATAGACCAGCTCGCGGGTCACGACGGGCGACATCTGGTTAGGTAAAATCAGTGCCGCGTGATCGAACTCAGAGCCCTGGGATTTATGCACCGTCATGGCCCAGGCGGTTTCATGCTCCGGCAGGCGGCTGGGCTGCACGGACTTCACGCTGCCGTCCGACATCTGGAACCAGACCCGCAGACCCTGACCCCGATCCAGCGCAATCCCGATATCGCCGTTAAACAGGCCCAGCGCGCTGTCGTTGCGTGAAATCATCACCGGCCTGCCTTCATACCAGCGCGAATGGGGCTGACGGCCAATACGGCGTTTTTGCGCCAGGACCTGCTCAAGCCTTTCGTTAAGCCCGGCGACGCCGAAAGGGCCATCCCGTAAGGCGCAAAGCAGCTGGTAGCGGCCAAATGCCGCCAGGATCTCCGCTTCGGAGGCCTGCTGCTGCACGCTGTCGAGAAAATGTTGATACCCCTGCAGAGCATCTTCCAGCATCGCCAGATACTCTTCCCCGCTCTGGAGCTGCTTTTTCTCAATATCACTGAATTTGCCATCAAATACCGAGCGGATAGCGTGGCGATCGCCCCGGTTGACCGCGGCCGCCAATTGCCCGATGCCAGAATCGCTGCCAAAACGGTAGCTTTTTTGCAGCAGACACAGGCTGTCACGTAGCGCGCCTGCGACCGGGCTGACGTTGCCCTCCATCTCGCATCCCGTCATGCTGGCAAGCTCCTGCGCGCGCCGGACCGTAAAGCCGGCGCTGGCCCAGGTACAGATATCACCCAGCACCGCGCCCGCTTCGACGGAGGCCAACTGGTCGCGATCGCCGAGGAAGATCACCCGGGCATGAGGCGGCAGGGCTTCAATCAGACGCGACATCATCGTCAGATCAATCATCGACGCCTCATCCACCACCAGCACATCCAGGTGCAGCGGATTACCTGCATGGTAACGCAGGCGCTGGCTGCCCGGCTGCGCGCCAAGCAAACGGTGCAGCGTGCTCGCTTCCGTCGGGAATCGCGCGCGCTGGGCCTCGGTCAGGGGCAGTTTTTGCAGCGCGCCGCCCAGCGATTCGGTCAGACGAGCGGCCGCTTTGCCGGTGGGTGCCGCCAGCCGGATCCGGCATTTCTCCTCTCCCGCCATCTGGATCAGCGCCGCCAGCAGGCGGGCAACGGTGGTCGTTTTGCCGGTCCCCGGTCCGCCGGAAATCACGGAAATACGCCGCGTTAACGCGACTGCCGCAGCCACCTTTTGCCAGTTGACGGCTTCGTCAGAGGTGAACAGCGCATTCAGCGTGCGCTGAACGTCGGCGCTGTCATGGGGCAACGGCTGATTGGCTTCGCTAAAGAAGCTGGCCACCGCCCGCTCATAGCGCCACATCCGGTTGAGGTAGAGCCGCTCGCCGGTGAGCACCAGCGGCGTCGGTTCATCCCCTGCACTCACCGCGCGGGAGCGCAGCAGCGTAGCGGTCCAGTCCGGCTCCTGGTCAAACAGCGCAAAACAGGCCTGCAGCGCGGCGCTTTTCGCCTCGGCACGCAGCCGGGACAACGGCAGGCAAACGTGCCCTTCTCCCGCATCACGGCTTAAGATTGCCGCCGCCAGCATCACCGCCGGTTCGTCGTTCCCTGCTACCATCATCGCAAACTGTACATCCAGACGACGCAGCACGCGCTGCTCAACGGCTTCCAGCAAGTGTTCCTGCATCGTCATTGTGTTAGCTCCTCGTTGCTGGCAGAAAACAGGCTATCCATTTGTTCAATTAACGCTTCATCCGGACGGGTGGCAAAGCAACCGGCGCCCGGCGAGCTGCCATCCACGCCACGTAAAAACAGGTAGATCACCCCACCGAAATGGTGTTGATAGTCATAGTCGGCAATACGGTGACGCAAATATCGGTGCAGCGCCAGGGTGTAGAGCTGGTACTGCAGATCGTAGCGGTGCGACTGCATCGCCCGGGCCATAGCCTGCGGGGTATAAGCCTCGCTGTTTTCACCCAGCCAGTTGGATTTATAGTCCAGCAGGTAATAGCGGCCATTATGGCGGAAGACCAGGTCGATAAAGCCTTTCAGCATGCCGCGCACCTGACGAAAATCGAGCGGCGGGCAGCCCCGGGAGAGTGGATCGTACTCGCGGATCAACGCATCCAGCGCCCCGGCGGTGAGCGGCCCGGCGATGGGCAGATAAAACTCCATCTCAACCTGTTTATCAGCGGCTGTCAGCTGGCTCAGTGAGATCCCCTCCTCATTGAGCGGAGTCTCCAGCACCTGCGCGATCCAGCGGGTTAACACCGGCTCCCAGCGGGCATCGTATCCCCCTTTTTGCAGCATCTCCAGCACCCACTCCGGGGAGACGGGCTGCGTAAAATCGAGTGCTTCAAACAGGCTGTGTAAAAAGGTGCCCGGCGAGGCGCCGCGCGGAAACTGGTGCGGCGTCAGCTCTGGCTCCTGCGGCACTTCACCGGTGCCTGCGGCATCAACATCGAGGCGTGGCATCAGATCCTGGGCGATACTGTGCCCGTGCTGCTGAAGCCCGGAATAGCTGGTGACCCGCCAGTCGTCATACAGCATGCGGGCCACCTGCCGCGCCTGCAGATCCGGTAACACCGGATCCGGCATATGCCAGCGGGCGGCGTCTGCCACACCGGCAACCTGCAATGCAATGTGCTCATTGCACAACGCCTCCAGACACTGGCGCAGACCGGCGGCATCTTTCGGCTCACCGCGCTGGATCAGGCGTCCAAGCGCGCTCAGGTGGAAGTCGCTGTCACCCGATTTTTCGCCACGCCGACGGAACAGCGGCGCCACGCCTAAGCTGCAGTGCCACACCGAACGGGTCAGTGCCACATAGAGCAGGCGTAAATCTTCCGCCAGCCGTTCCGCCTCGGCCAGCTCCACGCTGTCGTCGGCCTTGCTGAGGTCAAGCACCGCTTCAAAGGTCTTACGATCGTGATAAAAGGCTTGATCCTGAACCCGGTAGTTGGCAATAAAGGGCAGCCAGACCAGCGGATACTCCAGCCCTTTCGATTTGTGAATGGTGACGATTTTAACCAGATGCTTGTCACTTTCGAGACGCATTTGCTGGCTTGAGGCGTTGCTGTTCGGCTCGGCAATGTGCTGCGCCAGCCAGCGCACGAGGGCATATTCACTCTCAAGCTGGGCCCCCGCCTCCTGCAACAGTTCGCTGATGTGCAGAATATCGGTCAGGCGGCGTTCCCCTCCGGCAGTTGCCAGCATATTTTCGGCGATGTTGCGCTGGGTCATGAGGTCGCGCAGCATCGCCATTACGCCCCGCTTCTGCCAGCGCTCACGGTAGCGGGTAAACTCTTCTACCGCCTCATCCCAGAGTGTCTCACTGTTATTCAGCGTATCGATATCCTGGGCGTTAAGGCCGAGCATGGCGCTTGCCAGGGCGCTGCGCAGGGTACTTTCACGCTCCGGCGCCAGCACCGCCTGCAACAGCCAGAGCATCTCCTGGGCTTCCAGCGTTTCAAATACGCTGTCGCGGTTGGAGAGATAGACCGAAGGAATGCCAAGCAGGGTCAGCGCATCACGGATCAACGCCGCCTCCTGACGGCTGCGCACCAGCACCGTAATGTCTGACGCCTTCACCGGTTGGGCATCCTCGCCCCGGTGCAAAATGGCTTCGCCGCGTACGCCAGCGCTCAGCCAGTCGCGGATTTGCGCCGCGCAGTGCTGGGCCATAAAGGTCTGGTAATCTCCGACGCCACACCCTTCGCCCTCCATCAGCCAGATGCGCATCGCGGGCTGGAAATCGCCTTTATACTCGAAACGCAGCGTGGCGTTTCTCGGGGCAGATTTGACCGGTAAGAAGGGGATCTCACGGAACATGAAGGCATCGTTCATCTGTGAAAAGAGCGTGTTCACGCTCTCCACCATGCCGGGGGCCGAGCGCCAGTTGGTATCCAGCGTATAGTGCGCGGCCACTTCGCCACGCGCTTTCATGTAGGTGAAAATATCCGCCCCACGGAAGGCGTAGATCGCCTGTTTCGGGTCGCCAATCAGCAGCAGAGCGGTATCCGGCTGCTGGCGCCAGATGCGGCGGAAAATCCGGTACTGCTGGGGATCGGTATCCTGAAATTCATCGATCATCGCCACCGGAAAACGGGTCCGGATGGCGTCAGCCAGCGCCTCGCCATTGTCGCTGTTGAGGGCATCATCGAGACGGCTGAGCATATCGTCGAAGCCCAGCTCGCCGCGACGGCGCTTTTCCCGCGCCACCGCTTCGCGGATCTCTGACAGAGCACGGGTGATCATCAGATCGTTAAGGGTTAACGGCTCTGCCAGCAGATTATCGATGGCGGAAAAGAGCGGGTGTTCCGGCACCTCGCCGCCCGCTTTCGTGCGCTCGGCAAGGAACGACTGGGAGAATTTTTCCAGCGCGTCAGGCAGCTGATAGCTGTGCTTCTCTTCCTGAGCCCAGGCCGTCACGCGCTCGATATATTTTGTCTGGTTGCCGCGGTTGAATTTACGCCGGTCGATGCCGGAGCGCTCAATCACCGCCTCGATTTCCGCCACGCTGTCAGACCACTGCTGTTTCATGGCGGCGATCAGGCCGACAATCTTCTCATGGCGTGAAGCCAGCGTTTCGTCCGCAGGCGGGGCAGATTTGATGACCGGGGCTTCTCCCTGCAGATAGCGATCGATGGTCCGCAGTAGCTCGTCCGGGCCTTTCCAGAGATTATGTACCGCTTCGGCGATATCACGTGGCAGAGGGTAGCAATGGCGACGCCAGAAGTCGGCGCACGCCTGGTAGCGCAGCTGGGATTCATCTTCGATGAGTTGCTGCTCAAAAAGCATGCCTGATTCAAAGGCATTCAGGCTGAGCATGCGCTGGCAGAAGCCGTGGATAGTAAACACGGCAGCCTCATCCATCTGCCGTTCCGCCAGCAGCAGCCACTGTGCCGCCTGCTGTTTATCGTCAATCTCATCCAGCAGGCTGGCATACAGCGGGTTATCTGTACTCTGTCGCAGGCAGGCGATGCGCAGCTCATGAATGTTGGCGCGGATACGTCCGCGCAGCTCTTCCGTCGCGGCTTCGGTGAAGGTTACCACCAGTAGCTCTTCCACGTTGAGCGGGCGGCTAAACGCCGCGCTGCCGCCCAGACCGAGCAGCAGTCGCAGATAGAGTGCAGCGATGGTGAAGGTTTTTCCGGTTCCCGCTGAGGCCTCTATCAGTCGCTCCCCCTGTAACGGTAAACGTAAGGGGTTAAGGGACTCAGCGGTATCGGTCATTCGTTCTTACTCCTGGGCAAAGATTGCTGCAATGCGCTCACGCTCTTCCATACCGTCCAGCCCGCCGGCGGGGTGACATCGGCTTTCTTACTCTGGCTACCGGAAACCTGTGACAGGATAGCCATCCCCTGCGGGGCGACCACGGCCTGGTGGAAGAAGTCGGCCACTTTCTGTGGCGTGAGCTGTTTTATCTCGGCCACTACTTTATCATGCGAATCGAAGCGCATATTACCCCGATCAAAATCTTTGCTGATTTTTGACGCTTCTTCAGCCAGCGTCTGCGGCGGCTGCATAATCTGGGCAATCACCGCCTGTTGAATCTGGGCAAACTCTTCCGGCTTCATCGCACGCAGCTTCGCTTCTGCCTGCGGGAAGAAGGCCTGGAAACGCTGCCAGAGATAATCTGGCTGTTTATCACTGCTTTGCAGCAGGAAGCCCATCCCCCACTGGCGACCAACGTTCATCGAAAAGGCAAAGACGGCATAGCCCAGCTGCTCTTCGGTACGTAACTGGGTGTAGAACCAGGGCTGCACGATCTGTCCGAGTACGGCGCTGTATGCTGAACTGGCGTATTCGTCATAGCCGGTCGGGACAAAGACCGCTGCCAGTGCGGAATCCGTACTGCTGCCCGCTTTTTCGAAAATCACGTTCTGCTGTTTTTCGACCAGCACGTCCTGGTTACGACACCATTCGGTCCCCTTCGCACCCAGCTGAGTACGCACATCCTGCGCCAGGGTTTTCGCCTGATCTTCGCTCATGTTGCCCACCACCAGAAACTCCGGTCGGGCATTGGTTTTCAGCGCGGCACGGTAGGCCATTACCTCGTCCAGCGTAATAGACGGCAGCAGTTCCCGGCGCTCCTCACGCTGGAAGTAGGGAACCTGCGAGAGCATCTGCACCGGCATAATAGCCTGATCGAAGGCTTTGCCCTTTTCTGCGGAATCCATCATCTGCGCGTACCAGGACTTAGCCTGCTCCAGCTGCTCCTCGGTGGCGGTGTAGCTGAAATAGCCTTCCAGCAGCGCTTTAAAGAGTTGCGGCAGACGCTGAGTGTAACCGTTGGCGTTGAGCATCAGGCCATTATTGGCGTTGGTCGAGAAACCGATCCCGCCTACTGCGGCCTGGTTGCTGAGCTGATCCAGCGCGATACCGGCCAGATAGTCATTCAGCGCAAACATCACCTGGTTTTTAGCGGTATTCATCGCCGCAGGGTTACGCAGCACCATGCTGACGTTGGCTTTTGGCTCGCTGGCGAAATAGCGGCTCGGGGTATAGACCACGCGCAGGTCAGGCTCATCCACAATCAGCTGCGGCTGTGGATAATCTTTAGTCGGTTTGATGAGGGTAAAGTCGTCCGGGATGTAAGGGTTCACCTCCGGCAGCTTAAGGGCGATCCCGGCGGATCTCTTCTGCCAGTCGGCAAAAGTTTGCTCGCTGATTTTGTCCACCTGATATTCGGCGTTCACAAAGTAAGCGGTCTTGTTATGCGGCTCGTTCGGGCTGATATACCAGATACGGGCGTTCTGCGGCGTCATCATCGCCAGTCGGGCTTTGACGGCGTCGGCATCGTATTGATCGGCGATATTGACCGCATCCAGTGTGTGCTCAACCGGCACGCGGATCATGGTATCGGCCAGCCACTCGACGTAGTCCATATCGCGGGTAATGGAAGGATAACGGAAGTCGAGATCCAGCACGTGCGCCAGCTCGTCAAAGTAGCGTTTATCCACCCCTTTTTCACGCAGCAGCGAAAGGTAGCTAAAAATCGCGGCGACAACGCCATCGCGATGGGCCAGACCTTTATCGGTTAAGGTGGCGGAGATCGCCAGCACACCGCTGTTGCCATTGACGACGGGATCGGAGTCGGCGCGAATACCTTCCACCAGCCCCTGCTTTTGCAGCCAGTCGGAGAGGGTGTCCGGGCTACGGTTGCCAATCAGGTAGTTAACCAGCTCGTCGGTTTTACTGCGAAACTGCGGCGTATTGTTATCAATACGGAACTCCACGCGCAGCACCTTGCGGGGCATCGCGGGAACATAGTGAATGATCAGGCCTTTCTGCGCGTCGGTGACCACCGGCACGGTGATTTCCGGGCGGGTGATATTTTTATTCGGCACCCGGCCATAGGTCTGGGCAGCCAGCTGCGCCAGTTCCGGCAGCGGCTTATTGCTGTAGACCACGGCCTTCATCAGGTTAGCGGAGTAGTATTTGTCGCGAAACGCGTGCAGCGCATCAAGCACCGGGCTACCCGGCTTGTCGCTCAGCGTCTCAAGATTTCCGCCGGAGAAGCGCGATCCAGGGTGCGCGGGGTTGATGGTTTCGGCGCTGACCTGCGCCATCCGCATCCCGTCCCGGGTACGCGCCAGCGTCAGCTCCGCATTCACGGCGTTGCGCTCACGATCGGCATATTTTTTATCCAGCAGCGGGGCAGCAATGGCATCCGCCAGACGATCGACGGCACCTTCCAGCGCATCGTTTTCCACTTCAAGATAAAAAGCCGTACGGTACGGCGCGGTGCTGGCGTTATGGCTGCCACCGTGCATTTTCAAGAATTCGGCCAGGCTGTCAGGCTGCGGATAGTTCTTTGAGCCCATCAGGGTCATATGTTCAAGATAGTGTGCGAGCCCTGGATGGGATTCAGGATCTTCCAGCGAGCCCACCGGCACCACCAACGCCGACAGTGACTTTACGGCCTGAGGATCGGAAACCAGCAGCACGACCATCCCGTTATCAAGGCGGATCGCCTGATATTCACGGGTATCTTTATCACTTTTGCGGATCGTTTCCTGAACGGGTTGCCAACCGGTATTTGCCTGACTGAGGGGGGCCCAAAGAGCGACGAACAAAACTAACGTTTTCAACAAGGTGCTGCCTGGCATTCACTACCTCTTCATCACGGACATCATCATTAACAAGCTTCGTGCCGGACACGCCAGCATCTCTTTGTTTTGGTACATCAGTCCATGACAAGTTGCGCATCATAAATGAATGCCCAAATCCGTGCAATTTTTATACAGGCGTCAGGACTGATTAAATTTATACAGCGGTAACAGGTAGCGTCGGGCCTCGTCGGTGATGGCCTCGAAGTACTCAGGTTCAAGGGTTCGCCACAGGCGTTGATACCAGACGTCGTCACCTTCCCCGCGGACGATCATGTTGCCTTCGTAGGCCTGCAAAAATTTGCTGCGCGCTTTTTGCAGGGTCGCCTCATCCGTTAACATGGCATCATTTGTGGCGTCATAACAGGTTTTAATCCATGCCCCCCCACTTTCTGGCAGCAGTAGCAGCGGCGTGTTCATCCCCTGCTGGTAACCCTCAACCAGCTGCGACAGATAGTTCATGGCCTGTTCAGCAGAGAGCGCCGGGAAGCGCCATTCACCCTCTTTGCGGACAAATAACCGGCTCTCACCTTCGCCACCGCTCGCACAGTAGACAAGGTGTTCCAGCCAAAGTTGCAAACCTTGCGAAACGCTGAGCATTGACGGTCGCCAGCGCAACAGCCCGTCGGGCTGCACGTGCTGTAGCCATCCCGTCAGATTCACACCGTTGCAATTGAGATCGATCTCCATGCTCGTACCCGGCTGACGGCACTCAATCACCCGACCAGCCAGGGCCTGCATTTCCTGACACTGAGCCTCCCAGACGATCTCGCCGAAGGCGCCATAGGGCAGTTGACCTGCCGCGCGATATTGACGGAACAGCTTCTGCGCATCTTCCTGCTCCACCAGCGCATTCAGCAATTGCTGATTGAGCTGGTAGCGGCTTAAGCCATCCAGCGTAAACGGCTCGGCATCCGGGATCTCGCTCTCTTCGGAGCGGAAGTTAACCTGCAACCGCATCTGGAAAAACGCCCGCACCGGGTGCGCCCAGAAACGCTGAAGCTGCTCAAAGGGAACGGTATCAAGCGCTAACGGCTTCAGCGTCTGAATAAAGTCGCCATGGGCTACGCCCTCCCGTTTCGCGGCGGGCAGCCATTCCCGGGCATAGCTCTGCTGCTCGTTAGCTTTGTAGTTCTCCGCATCAAACGGCATACGGCTGTGACAACAAGTGATATGCGCTTTTACGCGCTTTTCGCTCTCATCACAGTTGAGCGCCTCATCGCCCGGCAGGTAGTGGCTTTGCCCGATGTAGTCCACCAGTTCCTGCACCAGCACGGAGGGGAACCGTTCACTGTTGTCCTGGATAGAGCGGCCGATATAGCTGATATAGAGTTGCTGTTGCGCGGAGATCAGCGCCTCAAGAAACAGATAGCGGTCATCATCGCGACGACTGCGGTCGCCGCGCTGCGCATTCTGACTCATTAAATCAAAGCCCAGCGGCGCCAGCGCGCGTGGGTAAATGCCGTCGTTCATGCCCAGCAGGCAGACGACCTTAAACGGAATGGATCGCATCGGCATCAGGGTGCAGATGTTTACCGGCCCGGCGAGAAAACGCTGGCTGATACGCTCCTGGTCGAGACGCAGGGTTAATTCATCCCGCAACAACGACAGGGGGATCGCTTCACCATAGTGCGAGGAGATCCCCTCATCGATGATCGCCTGCCACTGCTGCTCGATTAACGCCATCGCCGCTTCGGTTTCCTGATCCGGCAGGAAGAAATCATTAAGCATTTCGCGACATACCGGCATCCACTCGTCGAGCGGGCGGGCTTTCATCAGCTCCCGACGCCAGCGGTTAAGCTGCATCAGCAGTGACGCCAGATGCCCGACCAACTCGGCAATTAAGCCGCTGGACTCATCATAAGGCAGCACGGCATTCCACTCCCCCTGGCTACTCTCCATGGCGTACCCGAGCAGCATACGCGTCAGGCCAAACTGCCAGGTGTGCTGGCCAGTGACGGGCAACTCAAACTCCTGCACGTTGTCATCGTCCATGCCCCAGCGCACGCCCGACTCGTTAACCCACTGACGCAGGTAGCGCAGCGCCTCCTCATCAATATCAAAACGAGCCGCCAGGACCGGGACATCCAGCAGGGCCAGCACATCTTCCGGGACGAAGCGGCTGTCCGGTAGAGAGAGCAGGCTGACAAACGCCTGCAGGGCCGGGTGCGATTGACGCGCACGACGGTCTGATATGGCAAACGGCAGGTAGCGGTCGCCCGTCGCACTCCCAAAAACGGCCTGGATATAGGGGCTGTAGCTGTCGATATCCGCCACCATTACCACGATATCGCGCGGCGTCAGCTGCGGATCCTCCTCCAGCATCGCCAGCAGTTTGTCGTGTAGCACCTCCACTTCGCGCTGCGGGCTATGGCACAGGTGAACGGTCACGCTGCGATCGTCAGGATCGAGCCGGCGTTTGCTGTCACTGCGGGCAAACTCCGTAGCGGTGATGCCTGTCACCGCGCGGTTATCCAGCTCCAGAATGTCCCGCTGTATATTATGCAGCAGGCTGTCCGGGGTGATATCCGCAAAGGCGTCGACATCCCCTTCCCCGGAGGCGGTCAGCTCCGAGAGCATATAGATATAGTCGCGCCCCAGCTTGCCCCAGGAGGCGAGCAGCGGGTTCGGCAAGTGCTGGATCCCCTGTTCGTCAAAGAGTTCAGAGGCCGTCTCGCTGTCTTTAAACAGCGGTACCGTGCCGTCGTCAAACAGGCGACGACGCTGGCGCGTCACCATGCGGGCCAGCCAGCGGGCATCCTGAATATCTCCCCAGTAATGGCGGCAGGGGTTGGTGAAGAGAATATGAATGTCGATATGCTTGCCCAGGGCATTCAGCGCTTTCAGGTAGACCGGCGGCAGTGCGGATATTCCGCAGATAAAGATCCGGGACGGCAAACCGGCAGGCGTCTCAGAGGCGGACTCCAGGGTCGCGATAAAACGCTCATATAAATTTGCGCGGTGCCACTGCGGCTGGCCCAGCGCCTCAGTATGGGCGACCAACGCTTTCCACAGCGGCGCCTGCCAGATTTGCGCCTGGTCGAGACCGTCGACAAGCTCGCCCGCCTCCCAGCGCGTTAACCACTCCGGCCGATAGACCAGATACTGGTCATAGAGATCCGCCGTACGTGACGCCAGCTGGAACAGCTTCCGTTTATCGGTATCGTCATTCAGGTAGTGGCGCAGCATGACAAACTCGTCATGGGTCAGCATCTCAGGCAGCAGCGACATCAGCTTCCAGCTCATGCTCTGTTTGCTGAATGCGCTCTGTTTTGGGATCTCCGGCAGTACGCGGACGAACATATCCCAGATAAAGCTGGCCGGCAGCGGGAAATCAATATTGGCGGCGATACCAAACTTCTGTGAAAGGGACATCTGTAACCACTGCGCCATACCGGTGCTCTGAACCATGATCATCTCTGGTTCAAAGGGATCGTCGAGCCGCTGCTGCTCGACAATAAATTCCATCAGTGCTTCCAGCACATCAAGACGGTTTGAGTGGTAGACCCTTAACATTGCTGCTCCAACTACTGGCTAACCGGGCAGTGCAGGCGTGTCATTTGACCCTGCCGACCCCGAGGAGAAATAAGTTTGACCGAGATGCTGACACATCCAGCCTGTGTTGTCTGCATCCTGTTTACCTGCCAGCCGCCAGGCGCATCCCCGGCGCTCAGCTGGGACAGCGTCTGAGCATGACGCCAGAGCTGGCGATACTGCTCAAGCGTGACAAACCGACTGGCTAAAACACGATGGTAACCCGCCAGCGCGGTGACGACCATGACCATCAGCACCATTGCCAGCAGGACCTCCACGATGCTGAACCCTTTCTGTCTGGCTATTGTGGCTGACATAACGCCCTCTCCTTCAGGGGACAAAAATCGCTCCAGCCGTGGGGCAAAAAATGTACGCCGTCTGCCTTTAGCTCGCCCTGCCGCCACAACGTGATGCTGTCGCTGCTGGCGATAAGCAGTGCGCGCCCCCCGGTCAGACGCAAACAGACTCGCCAGGGCTGCAGAGGATGCTGCTGGCACGCGTAGTCCACCTGCGTTTGCCAGTCGAGCGTTCTTCCCCACTCCAGCGCCGACTGGGCGGCAGCCTGATGCTGTATCGCCTGCCGTTCTGCACTGACGATACGCAGTAGCGCGTCGAGCTGCTGGTTAAGTCCCGCCAGCATCAGGCTACCCAGAATTAACAGCAGGAGCACCAGCGCCAGCGATGACATTCCCCGCTCGCGGCTCATAAATTAAATCCGGTAACGATGTGGCGCACCTCAACGCCGCCGTCACGCTGCCCGTTGACGGCGGCCGCGAGCATCAGACTCAGCTCCGGCGCAAAGCCTGCGCGGGCAATGCGCTGCACCTGAAAACGCAGGACCGTGATCCGGTCGGGATCGGTTATTCTCTCCCACCCCTTACCTTCACACTGTGTCGCGCCGCGCACTGTTTCCAGCGCACCGCCGTTCAGGCGAAACCCGGTCTGTTCCGCCGCGGCAGGCGGGGAGGTTTCCCAGCGGCCATTGCTGTTTTCGTCCCACTGCACAATGACACATTCACCACCCTGCCCCACTTTTAACGCCTCGCCAGTGCACTCGCCCGCGCAATACCCCGCCCGCTGCAGATGTTTACCGATAGTGGTTATGCGTAGCCAAAGCTCTTCTTCAAGCTCCTGCTGTTTCGTGAGCCGCGTGACTGACTGCTGTAGCGCGGGCAAAAACCGCGCTGCGCTTAACAGCAGCACGCTGCTTACCGCCATCGCGATGAGCACTTCCGTGAGGGAAAATCCCCGCTGCTTTACCGACATGCGAACGCTCCCTTGCCGTTGCACATCCGAATACGTCCCCATGAGGAGATGAGAATAAGCCACTCGCCGGCCTGGCTTTGCAGACGCACCCTTCCGGCCCAGGCGGTATCCCGCAAACCGTAAAATCCCAACCCCGGCGTTAACTCAGTAAGGCTGATATCCGCCCACTGCGGGATTAGCACAAAGGCGTTGTCCGCCTCACACGCAGGAATCCCCGTCTTTAACAGGCACCATCGCTTGCCGTCCTGTTTGAGTGTGACGATATGGTCGCGGTTATTTCGCCAGGCATCATTGCGTAGCATCACCAGAAAATCGCGCACCTGGCGCGCCGTCTGCCATAGCTGCTGTTGCTGCTGCCAGGATCGCCAGCCGTACAGCCCCGCAGCGCTCAGCGTCATGATGAGCGAGAGGGCGATCAGCATTTCCATGAGGGTAAACCCCTTTTCCTTTTTCATGGCGGCAGTGTGCCGGGGGGAAAGAAACAGGTCGAGGCGACATTAGGCGAATTACGAGGCGCTTTCCGCGCTTTATGGGGGATTGCAGCCCGTTGCAATTCTCGCGGAAGCAGGCTCGCAAAAGACGACGACAGGCATAAAAAAACCGGCGCAGAGTGCGCCGGTTGTGTCAGGATTGCAGCATCAGACCGCTACAGGCGCTTTGATCCCCGGATGCGGGTCGTAGCCTTCGATTTCGAAATCTTCAAAGCGATAGTCGAAAATGGAGTCCGGCTTACGTTTGATAATCAGCTTCGGCAGCGCGCGCGGCTCGCGAGTCAGCTGCAAGTGGGTCTGCTCCATATGGTTGCTGTAGAGGTGGGTATCCCCCCCGGTCCAGACAAAATCACCCACTTCCAGGTCGCACTGCTGGGCCATCATATGCACCAGCAGCGCATAGCTGGCTATGTTGAACGGCAGGCCGAGGAAGACATCGCAGGAGCGCTGATAGAGCTGGCAGGAGAGCTTGCCATCCGCGACATAGAACTGGAAAAACGCATGGCACGGAGCCAGGGCCATCTTGTCCAGTTCGCCCACGTTCCAGGCCGACACGATGATACGGCGCGAGTCGGGATCGTTTTTCAGCTGGTTCATCACGGTGGTGATCTGGTCAATGTGGCGGCCATCCGGCGTCGGCCAGGCGCGCCACTGCTTGCCGTATACCGGGCCCAAGTCGCCGTTCTCGTCTGCCCATTCGTCCCAGATAGAGACATTGTTCTCGCGTAGATAAGCGATGTTGGTGTCGCCCTGCAGGAACCAGAGCAGCTCGTGAATAATTGAGCGTAAGTGGCAGCGCTTGGTCGTCACCAGCGGAAAGCCTTCCTGCAGGTTGAAGCGCATCTGGTGCCCAAAAATGGAGAGAGTACCGGTGCCGGTACGATCGTTTTTTGGCGTGCCCTCATCGAGCACTTTTTGCATCAGTTCAAGATACTGTTTCATGATTCCTCAGGAGACCTGTTGCTGTGGACGACGGTACGCCCAGACCATCATTGCGATACCCGCGACGATCATCGGAATGGAGAGGATCTGCCCCATGCTGATGTACTGGACCCATGTCCCGGTAAATTGCGCATCCGGCTGGCGGAAGAATTCCACGATAATGCGGAACGCGCCATAACCGATCAGGAACAGGCCAGAGACGGAGCCCGTCGGGCGCGGTTTACGGATGAACAGGTTCAGAATGATAAACAGCACCACCCCTTCCAGCGCCATTTCATACAGTTGCGACATATGGCGCGGCAGGACGCCGTAGGTGTCGAAAATCGACTGCCATTCCGGGTGCGACGGCAGCAGGGCCATATCTTCGGCACGGGACTGCGGGAACAGCATAGTAAACGGTACGCTCGGGTCGACGCGGCCCCACAGCTCGCCGTTGATAAAGTTACCGAGACGGCCTGCGCCCAGACCGAACGGGATCAGCGGCGCAATAAAGTCAGAGACCTGGAAGAAGCTGCGTTTGGTGCGCTTCGCGAAAATGACCATCACCAGAATGACGCCAATCAGGCCACCGTGGAAGGACATGCCGCCGTCCCAGACGCGGAACAGGTAGAGCGGATCGTTCAGGAAGACCGGGAAGTTGTAAAACAGCACATAGCCGATACGCCCACCGAGGAAAACGCCGAGGAAACCGGCATACAGCAGGTTTTCCACTTCGTCTTTGGTCCAGCCGCTGCCCGGGCGTTTGGCGCGACGGCCAGCCAGCCACATGGCAAAGACGAAACCGACCAGATACATTAATCCGTACCAGTGCAGCGCGACGGGTCCTACTGAGAAAATGACCGGATCAAACTCCGGAAAATGCAGATAGCCACTGTTCATCTGTCACCACAAGATGTTGTTATTCCGCTGAAAGTGGACAGCGGTAGAGAAGCGCGCAGAGGAGTACCCTGCGCTCCAAAGTTGCGAATCATAGCACAAGCGAGCGTGGAGGTTGCGCCAGAGATGTAAAAGATGTGTATAGGGGTTTGTATCCCCCGGCGCAGACGCTGAGGGATACCTGGTGCCTAACGTCCGCCGCGGATCAGCCCGCCCATGCCGCGACGCTCCATAAAGGCCGCCACCTGATGCCGCACCTCCGTTGCCAGCTGGGCTTCAAGACTGCGTTTCGCCAGCTGCTGAGCCTCTTCAAAGTCGATATGGCGCAGCAGATACTTCACGCGGGCAACGGAACGTCCGTTCATGGACAAGTGGCGGAAGCCGAGACCAATCAGGATCGCTACACACATTGAGTCGCCCGCCATCTCGCCGCATAAACGCAGATCAATACCGTTGGCGTCCGCTTCGCGGGCAATCATCGCCAGCGCGCGCAGCATCGCCGGATGCAGGCTGTCGTAGATGCTCGCCACCCGGGTGTTATTGCGATCCACCGCCAGCATGTACTGGGTCAGGTCGTTGGTGCCCACCGAAACAAAGTCGACGCGCGTGGCCAGCTGCGGGAGCATAAAGACCATCGACGGGACTTCCAGCATCACGCCAATGCGCGGCTTCGGTATTTCGTAGCCGATCATCTCTTCGACTTCGCGTCCGGCACGCTCGATCAGGCGGCGGGCTTCGTCGATTTCGTCAATGCTGGTGACCATCGGCAGCAAAATACTGAGGTTGCCGGTCGCAGCATTGGCGCGCAGCATGGCGCGCACCTGGATCAGGAAGATCTCCGGCTGATCGAGGGTAATACGGATCCCTCGCCAGCCCAGGCAGGGATTCTCTTCGCTGATAGGCATGTACGGCAGTTGCTTATCTGCGCCAACGTCCAGCGTACGTAGCGTCACCGGCTTGTCGTTGAACATCTGCAGCATGCCCTGATACTGCGCCACCTGCTCCTCCTCAGAGGGGAAGCCGCTTTGCAGCATAAACGGGATTTCGGTGCGGTAGAGACCGATACCATCAATACGGCTGCCGAGCTTCTCTTCATGTTCCGGGCTTAACCCGGCATTGAGCATTACCTTAATGCGCTCACCGCTTTTCAGCGCCGCGGGCTGGTTGACGTCGTCTTCCGCCAGACGGCTCAGCTCATTCTCTTCGCTGATAAGGCGCTGATATTCCTGCAACAGTACCGGTTCAGGATCGACCAGCAGCTCGCCGCGATAACCGTCCACCACCAGCGTTCGGCGGTGCAGCGCGGAGGGCTGAATATCGGCCCCCATTACGGTCGGGATCCCAAGCGCCCGCACCATAATGGCGGCATGGGAGTTGGCGGCGCCGTCGCGAACCACGATCCCGGCCAGTCTGTCCTGCGGCAACTCCGCGAGCGTGGTGGCGGAGAGTTCATCCGCCACCAGCACAAAGCGCGGCGGCCAGGTATTGGCAGCCTGAATGGTATCATCGAGATGGAACAGCAGACGCTGACCTAAGGTACGCAGATCCCCGGCACGCTCTTTCAGATAGCCATCGGTCAGGGCGGCAAACTGTTCGGCGAATTTTTCGACGACCTTTTTGACGGCCCACTCCGCCACCGAGCCCCTGTCGACCTCGTCAAACAGCTCCCGACGCAGCCGGGCATCAGACAACAGGTGTGAATAAAGATCGAAGATCGCTGCCGTCTCTTTTTGCGCACCTGCGGCATAGCGCTTGCTGTAGCGGCGAAATTCGTTGGCAGCCTCCTCCAGCGCGCCGGTCAGACGTTCGCGCTCAAGGGCGGTGTCCAGCGTGGAGGCTTCGTAAACCTGCTCCATGAGCGGCAGCGTGGCGTCCATCCACCCTTCGGCGATCGCGACGCCGGGTGAGGCCGGCAAGGCGCGAATGCGCGTCTGCCGGTACTGACCAAACAGTGCCGCGAGCTGGGACTGGGAGAGAATAGCCGCCATTTGCGTGGCCAGCGTAACGAGGAATGACTCCTCGCTTTCGTCGTACTGACGCAGTTCGCGCTGCTGCACAACCAGCACACCCAGCAGCTGACGACGCTGGATGATCGGTACGCCCAGGAAGGCGCGAAAACGCTCCTCTTTTACGGAGGGGATATATTTGAAGCTGGGGTGCTTTTGCGCATCGGCAAGGTTGATGGGTTCGGCCAGACGCCCGACCAGACCCACTACGCCTTCATCAAACGCCAGCGCAACGGTACGACCACGCGGTTTTTTCAATCCGCGCGTGGCCATAAGGTAGTAACACCTGCGGTCGTGGTCGGCCAGATAGACCGAACAGACCTCGGTTTCCATCGCAAGGCAGATATCAGTGACCAGAATATCCAGCGCCTCGTTGAGCCGTGGGGCACTGGCCACCTTCTCGACTATTTCGCGCAGGCGGGTGAGCATAATGTGCGTAGCTTAACCTCTTTTACGTCGCCAGGCAGGTGCGCTCTGGGGCTTAGGAGGAACCTCCTGAAGCATCATTACGGCACTTGCGAACTCTTTCATCACCCTGCGGTAAACATCGCGCTTAAACGACACGACCTGCCGAACGGGATACCAGTAGCTGACCCAGCGCCAGCCATCAAACTCAGGCGTGCTGCTGGTTTGCATATTGATATCCGCATCGCTGCTCACCAATTGCAGAAGAAACCATTTCTGTTTCTGGCCGATACATACCGGCTTTGTGTCCCAACGCACCAAACGCTTCGGTAACTTGTAACGCAACCAGTTGCGGGTCGAAGCCAGAATGCGAACATCCTTGCGGCTTAAGCCAACTTCTTCGAACAGCTCCCGATACATCGCTTGCTCTGCGGACTCTCCAGGGTTAATCCCGCCTTGGGGAAATTGCCAGGAGTGCTGACCATATCGCCGGGCCCACATGACCTGCCCCTGGCGATTACAAATTACGATACCTACATTCGGGCGGTAGCCATCGTCATCAATCACCGGACTACCCCAAACTAAACCTTATATATAAATGATTGTTTCACACTCCAGTGAGGCGGTAAACCACTCTCTTTCGGGCCTGGAGCCGAATAACATTTGAATAACTCACAATTATCATCGGAGTTATAAACAGATGAACGCCCGGAAGGGCAATTTTATACACTTTTTCTGTGGATAGAGTTGTGAAGAAGTATGGAATTACCGATGGACAACCCAGATCACTCTGAATATTGCAGAGATTAGCGTTTTTTACAACTCTCTATTTTTCATTAGTTTAAATGAGATTATCTGTGAAATGCACAGCATTGTGTGATGCAGGTCACCTGAAAGATCGTTGTGCTGATGAAAGATCGAGCAACGTCGGTTTTATCCACAGATTGTGCCAATAAGTTAGGCACATTTTGTCTGAATTTTCGATTTTCGTCGCGCGTCAAGGCTGTAAATGGAAACAGTAGTGGGGGTTATTCCCAGTTATCCCATTTTTCTGTGGATAACTGGGTGTAAGATCCTGTTTATTGTCAGTGACCAGATTTGGACAACCTGGATAACCGACTGGCAGCGCAGGGGAAAATGCCCATAAAAATACATATAAATCATTAACCTGGCACATGCAAAAAGAAAAAGATAAACTCTCTCAGTGCGGTGGAAAACTGCTGTTCATTTTTTAACCAAAAGGCAATTATCATGCTTCCCCTCGCTCCCCTCTCTTCGCCTCCTGCTACAGAAGCGGTGTTACTACAACAAGCGCAGCGTCTGGCGGGCTATTCGCTGGGTGAACTCGCTGCCCTGGCAGGCCTGCCCATTCCGCCCGATCTTAAGCGCGATAAAGGCTGGACAGGCGTTCTGCTGGAGCTGTGGCTGGGTGCCAGCGCGGGCAGTAAGCCTGAACAGGATTTTGCCGCCTTAGGGGTGGAGCTCAAGACCATCCCCATCGACAGCGCAGGCCGCCCCCTGGAGACGACGTTTGTCTGCGTGGCGCCGCTAACCGGCAATACGGGGATCACATGGGAGAGCAGTCACGTGCGGCATAAGCTGAAACGCGTGCTGTGGATCCCGGTTGAGGGGGATCGCGCGATCCCGCTGGCCGCCCGTCGCGTCGGGGCGCCGTTGATCTGGAGCCCGAACGAAGAAGAGGATCGTCAGCTGCGTCTGGACTGGGAGGAGTTGATGGACATGATCGTCCTGGGTCAGGTTGAGCGCATCACTGCCCGCCACGGCGAGGTGCTCCAGCTACGGCCAAAAGCCGCAAACAGTAAAGCGCTCACCGAGGCCATTGGCGCACGCGGAGAACCGATCCTCACCCTGCCTCGGGGCTTTTATTTGAAAAAAAACTTCACGGGCGCGTTACTGGCACGTCACTTTCTTCTGAATACCTGACTTTTTAGCCAGAATGTTGCTTTTTATCACACATTTCCCTGTTTTTTCAGAATTGACCACTTTCAGAAAAACAACGGCAGAGTTATTACTACACTGATAACTAACACGAGCCAGGCGGAGGTAACAAGAATGAAGAAATGGGCAGTGATAATCTCGGCAGTTGGTTTAGCGTTTGCCGTTTCTGGTTGTAGCAGCGACTACGTCATGGCGACCAAAGATGGTCGTATGATTCTGACCGACGGCAAACCCGAAGTCGACGATGATACCGGGCTGGTCAGCTACCGCGATCAGCAGGGTAACAATATGCAGATTAACCGCGACGAAGTTTCACAGATTATAGAAAGATAATAATAAAGGTCAGCGGCTTGCTGGCCTTTTGATTTTTCCCTTCCCCTCTGTCATGTTTATAGTCCTTTGTCGGGAATTTCCTGACGCAGATAACATGTCAAATAAGGAAGCCGGCTATGCATTATCACCGTATCCCCCATAGCGCTCTTGAGATAAGCCAACTGGGGTTGGGCACGATGACATTTGGTGAACAAAATAGCGAAGCCGATGCCCATGCACAACTCGATTACGCCGTCAGCCAGGGCATTAACCTGATTGATGTCGCGGAAATGTACCCGGTTCCGCCACGTCCTGAAACGCAGGGCTTAACTGAAACCTACGTCGGCAACTGGCTGGCAAAGCGCGGTAATCGCGAAAAGCTGATTGTCGCCTCCAAGGTCAGCGGCCCCTCCCGCAATAACGACAGCGGCATTCGCCCGAATCAGGTCCTCGATCGTAAAAACATCCGCGCCGCGCTGGACGCCAGCCTGACGCGTCTGCAGACCGATTATCTCGATCTCTATCAGGTTCACTGGCCGCAGCGCGCAACAAACTGCTTTGGCAAACTGGGCTACAGCTGGAGCGACAGTGCCCCAGTCGTCACGCTGCTGGAAACCCTGGAAGCGTTAACCGAGTGCCAGCGCGCGGGCAAAATCCGCTACATCGGCGTCTCTAACGAAACGGCGTTCGGCGTGATGCGTTATCTGCACCTGGCGGACAAGCACGACCTGCCGCGTATCGTGACCATTCAGAACCCGTACAGCCTGCTGAACCGCAGCTACGAAGTGGGTCTGGCGGAGGTGAGCCAGTATGAAGGCGTTGAGCTGCTGGCGTACTCCTGCCTGGGCTTTGGTACGCTGACCGGTAAGTATCTTAACGGCGCAAAACCGGCGGGAGCGCGTAATACCCTCTTTAGCCGCTTTACCCGGTACAGCGGCGAGCAGACGCAAAAAGCGGTGGCAGCCTATGTCGATATCGCCAGACGTCACGGGCTCGATCCGGCGCAGATGGCGCTGGCCTTTGTGCGCCGTCAGCCGTTTGTCGCCAGCACCCTGCTGGGCGCGACCACCATGGAGCAGCTGAAAACGAATATCGAAAGCTTCCATCTGGAGTTGAGCGAAGAGGTGTTAGCGGAAATTGAGGCGGTGCATCAGGTATATACCTATCCGGCGCCGTAATAAACGCAAAAAGGCAACGACAGTTGCCTTTTTAGTTTCACAAGTCGGGTAAGGCGAAGCCGCCACCCGACCTGTCGCTCTGGCGGCGCTTCGCTTGCCGGGCCTACAAGGTCAAAGGCGGATTTCGTAGCCGCCGCCACATCATCGCCGACGCTGCCACACCCACAGCGCCGCTATCGCCACCGCAAACAGTCCGCCAAACCCGACGCCAATGCCCACTACAGGCACGCCCACCTTCACCGCAAGCGAGTAAAGACCGAGCATCAGCAGCATGGCGGCGTTTTCGCCGAGATTTTGCACCGCGATGGCATTTCCCGCGCCGACGGTATGCTTCCCGCGCTCCTGGAGCAGCGCGTTCAGCGGCACCACAAAGAAGCCCCCGCAGATCCCCATCAGGAAGAGCAGCGCATAGGAAGGCAACAGCGCATGTTGCAGGGCGAAGATCAGCACCACCAGGCCGATCAGGACCCCGGCAGGCATGCAACGGGCGACGGTTTGCAGCGTCACCAGCTTCGCCGCGGCCCCCGCGCCCAGCACGATCCCCACCGCCACCATGGCGTTGAGATAGGTCGGCGTGGCGTTATCGGTAATGCCCAGCGCCGTCGGCACCCAGAGCACCAGCAGGAAGCGCAGCGTCACCCCTGCACCCCAGAACATGCTGGTGCCCATCAGTGAGAAACGGGTTTCGCCGTTACGCCACAGTACGCGACAGGCGTTAAAGAAGCTGGCGGTCATCGGCGTAAAGCGCCAGGACTGCCCCGGACGCGCCGCCGGCAGTTTCGGGATAAACAGGTTGGCAATCACCGCCCCGCCATACACCACGGCACAGACCCCCAGCGCCGCCAGCACGTGCCAGTCCGCCAGCACGCCGCCGGCTACCGAGCCCAGCAGGATCGCCGCAATGGTGGAGGCCTCCATCAGCCCGTTGGCTTTCACCAGCTTATCGCCGGTGGTGAGTTCCCCGAGAATGCCATATTTAGCCGGGGAGTAGGCTGCCGCTCCGACGCCCACCAGCGTATAGCCCACAAACGGATTGACGCCAAAGCAGATACTCGCCGCCCCCAGCAGTTTCAGGCTGTTGGCAAACATCATCACCCGCCCTTTGGCGAAGCTGTCCGCCACCTGGCCGACAAAAGGGGCAAAAATGATGTAAGCGCCCACAAACACCATCTGCAGGATCGGCTGGCTCCAGTCCGGGTAAAACTGAGCTTTAAGCAGCGCCAGAGTGGCAAACAGCAGCGCGTTATCACCAAAGGCAGAGAGAAACTGGGCGGCGATAACCGCCATCATCCCTTTCGACCAGATGGATGTGTTAGTAGGTACTGACTCACTCATCATGCGGCTCCGCCTGTTCAACCATGCCTTTCAGGGTGACAAAATCCGGTTTACCGCTGCCCAGCACCGGAAGTTGCTTGAGATAACGAATATCACGCGGCACAGCCAGTTCAGGGATGCCATGTTCGCGCGCCTGTTGCAGAAGTCGCTCGCGTTTCAGTTCGCTGTCGGTGGTAAAGAGCACCAGGGCTTCACCTTTACTGGCGTCGGCCTTCACCGCGGTGGCGTGCATTTTGTCAGGGGATACCCCCAGCGCCAGCTGCTCCACCATCTCCAGCGAGACCATTTCACCGGCGATTTTGGCGAAGCGCTTCGCCCGCCCCTGGATCTGCACGTAGCCCTGGTCATCGAAGCGCACGATATCGCCAGTGTCGTACCAGCCGATCTCCACCTCGCCGTTGGCGTTTTCCGCCGTTGGCGCTTCCAGCACGCCCGGATTTTCCACCCGCAGATAGCCGTTCATGATGTTCGGCCCTTTCAGCTGCAGACGTCCGCCCTCTTCAATGCCCGGCACAGCGAGCAGACGGGCATCCATTCCCGGCAGAATGCGTCCTACCGTTCCCGGTTTGGCCGCCATCGGCACGTTAATAGAGACCACCGGCGCGCACTCGGTGACGCCGTAGCCCTCCAGAATGCGCAGACCAAATTTGTCCTGCCACAGCTGGCGGGTGCTCTCCTGCAATTTTTCCGCCCCGGCCACCACGTAGCGCACGCGATGGAAATCATACGGATTGGCAAAACGGGCGTAGTTGCCAAGGAAGGTCGAGGTGCCGAAGATCACCGTACAGTTACGGTCATAGGTCAGCTCCGGCACGATGCGATAGTGCAGCGGGCTCGGGTAGAGGAATACTTCGGCACCGGTCAGCAGCGGCGTAAACAGCCCCACCGTCAGGCCAAAGGAGTGAAACAGCGGCAGCGCCGACATAAAGCGATCCCGGGCGGTAAAGTCGGCGATGGTCTTTATCTGCTCGACGTTAGCCAGCAGGCTTTTGTGGCTGTGAACCACCCCCTTCGGGTTCCCCTCCGAGCCGGAGGTAAAGAGGATCACGGCGGCATCTTCCGGCTGCTGTTTAACCTGCGCCAGGTGCGGCATCAGCAGGTGAGCAAAGATCCACAGCTTGTCGCCGAGGGTGACCTCCGCCTTAAGATCTTCCAGAAAGACCCAGCGTACCTGAGTAAGCTGCTCCGGCAGATGCCAGAGTTTGCCTTTATCAAGAAACGTGCGTGAGGTGAAGACGGTCTTGATCTGCGCGGCGGTGAAAGCGCTGCTGAGCCCTTTCCCCCCTGCGGTGTAGTTGAGCATGGCCGGGACACGGCCACGGGAGACGGCGCCAAAGATCACCGCCGCGCTGATCCCGGCGTTCGGCAGCATCAGGCCAATCTTCTCCCCTTGCTGGCTGTATTTCTCCAGAATACGGCCGACAAACAGCGTCTTGGTCAGCAGCTTGCGATAAGTATCAGGCGCAAAATTGATGTCATCGATGCAGTTTTTCTTCGCGCCATAACGGTACATCGCCGTCAGCAGCGACTCATACAGCGTTTCACGCGGACGCACCGCCATGCGGGCTTCCATCATGATCTGATGCAGCATCTCCCCGGCGATCTTACGTCGGTCGCGGGCGCGGGGCGCATCGGGCATCGGCAAGGTGGTTGGCGGCAGCAGATGCAGGGTAATCCGCGGGAACAGGCGCTGCTTCACCAGTCCTTTCAGGCGGCTAAAAAAGGTCAGCTCCGCGCCTTCAATGCGCACCGGCACTAACGTCGCGCCCGATTTCGCCGCCACAAAGCCCGCGCCGTCATAAATTTTCATCAGCGAGCCGGTGATGGAGATGCGCCCTTCCGGGAAGATCACCACCGGGCGTCCCTGCCCGATCAGACGCACCAGATGTTTGATCATCATCGGTTTGGTGGGATCGAGCGGAACGAACTCAATCACGCTCGACAGCCAGCGCATGTACCACTGCTGGCTGATGGAGGTGTAGACCGCAAAGACCGGGCGCACGGGTAAAAACAGCGCCAGCAGAATGCCGTCAATAAAAGAGACATGGTTGGGGGTAATAATAACGCGTTCAGCGTGCAGAGCCTGGGTGTCGCCAGTCAGACGGACGCGAAAGAGGATACGAAACAGTGTGCGGAAAAACCCAAATAGCATTTCAACTCCCTTTGCTTTTCAATTAGCCGGGTTACGGTAAATTGTGGCAGATTACACGAGAAGTGCGGTGGGAGCGACAACCGGATAGGGACAAAAAAAAACCTGCGCATCTGCGCAGGTTGGTGCAAGAGATGAGTACGCAGTACGTACTAAGAATTCTCACCAATCAATACCTCTGGGATCTTGATTGTGGCTCCGGGCCCTCGACTTCACCAGCGCAAAAAAGCAAGGGAATGAGCCGAAGTGCAACCAGGTGTGAATTTTCTCCCTGGCTGTTACATGTTGAACAACAAGCAAAAAAAACCTGCGTAAGAACGCAGGCTGGTGTAAAGCGTGTCAGTTAACCCGGGGTCAACTTCACCTATCAATACCTCTGGGATCTCAAATGTAGCAACGCGGCCCAAACCCCCGCCAGCAGACAATCGCAACAGCCTGAGGCAAAGTGTAACCAAAGATTCAAATTCACCCTCTTCTGTCACGCTTCGCTGTGTAACGATTACACCGTTTCCGCCGGTGTTTCTCACCTTTGTGAATTGCCTCACCGCCCTGCGCTTGAATACACCTCACTTTTCCGCAACACTATTGAGTGTGTAAACGCTTACCCTAACAAGAAGGTAGAGAATGGCGACAATAAAGGATGTGGCCCGACTGGCGGGTGTTTCCGTCGCCACGGTTTCACGTGTGATCAACAACTCTCCGAAAGCCAGTGAAACCTCCCGCCAGGCGGTGCTGACCGCCATGGAATCCCTGAACTATCACCCCAACGCCAACGCCCGGGCGCTGGCTCAGCAGTCTACCGATACCGTCGGGCTGGTGGTGGGCGATGTCTCCGATCCCTTTTTCGGCGCGATGGTCAAAGCCGTCGAGCAGGTCGCCTACCAGACCGGTAATTTTCTGCTGATCGGCAATGGCTACCACAACGAGCAGAAAGAGCGTCAGGCGATTGAGCAGCTGATCCGCCATCGCTGCGCGGCGCTGGTGGTGCATGCCAAAAAGCTGCCGGATGACGAGTTAGTCCATCTGATGAAGCAGATCCCCGGCATGGTGATTGTGAACCGCATTATTCCCGGCTATGAACAGCGCTGCGTGGCGCTGGACGATCGCTACGGCGCCTGGCTTGCCACCCGCCATCTGATCCAGCAGGGGCATACCCGTATCGGCTATCTCTGCTCCAACCACCCCATTTCGGATGCCGAAGATCGGCTGCAGGGTTATTACGATGCGCTGCGTGAGAATGACCTGCCCTGCAACGATCGCCTGGTCACTTATGGTGAACCTGACGAGCGCGGCGGCGAGCAGGCGATGACCGAGCTGCTGGGACGGGGGCGTAACTTTACGGCGATCGCCTGTTACAACGACTCGATGGCCGCCGGGGCGATGGGGGTGCTGAACGATAACGGCATTGACGTGCCGGGGGATATTTCGCTGATTGGCTTCGATGACATTCTCATCTCCCGCTATGTGCGCCCGCGCCTGACCACGGTGCGCTATCCTATCGTCACCATGGCGACCCAGGCGGCGGAGCTGGCGCTGTCACTGGCGGATAAACGCCAGCCGCCGGAGATCACCCACCTATTCAGCCCGACGCTGGTGCGCCGTCACTCCGTTGTGCCGCCGGCAGAGTCCGCCAGCGAATAGCGGTAGAGATGAACGGTTTTGTCCGGGTACTCCAGACCGTCACCGATGTAATGCCAGCCGTAGCGCTCATAAAAATCGCGGCAGGCAGACCAGAGATGCAGTTCGCTAAAGCCGCTCTCTGCGGCGTAGCGCTGAACGTGCCGCTGTAACTTCCCCGCCAGCCCCTGTCCGCGCGCCGCGTCGTCCACATACAGCGCTGCCAGCCAGGGATGGAGATCCTGGCGGGTAATCAGATCGCAGCGCCAAAGTCCCACCGTGCCGAGCAGGCGTTTCCCTTCGGTAGCAATAAAGGTGAGCGGCAGCGCGCCGGGGGTCTGGCTATAGGTCACGACGCTGGCAAAAAAGTCACGCGACAGTCCATCACCAAAAGCCTGCCACAGCCAGTCAATCACCTGCTCCGCGTGATGCGGAGCCGCGTACAGCGGTTGAATAATCACATCAGTTTCCCCTGGAAAAGGGGTACCGACTCAAACAGGTAGCCGTCAAAGTCAGGGGCGTCCTCGTCGGAGAGCTCCAGCAGGCTCTTTTTGACATTTTCCAGATGCTGCCACATCGCCTGCCAGGCACCCATCACGTCACGACGGCGCAGGGCGGCGAGGATGGTTTGTCTGTCGCCCAGCCACTTCAGGCGATATGCCCGGCTGGCGATATGGGCGTTGAACTGCTGCCAGAGCGGGCTGCTGTCCATGTGGTGCCAGACGCTCTCTACGGTCGCCAGCAGCATCTGGTTCTGCGTGGCCCCCGCCAGCACCAGGTGGAACATCTTACTGTTGTCCTGGCTGTTGTCGTTGGCGGCAATCGCCCGCTGCTCCTGCTCGATAATGCGACGCAGGTTGTCGATATCTGCCCGGGTCGCCATCTTCGCAGCAAAGGCGGCAATGTTACTTTCAAGCAGCTGGCGCGCCTGCAAAATCTCGAACGGGCCAACGTCGCTGTGAAAGAAGCGCTCTTCCTCGTTCTCATGCTCTTCAGGAATGCGCATCACGTAGACGCCGGAACCCTGGCGAATATCCACGGTGCCCTGTAGCTCCAGCATCAGCAGCGCCTCACGCACGATGGTACGGCTGACGCCGTAGGTTTCCGCAATGTTGCGCTCCGGCGGCAGACGTGAGCCCACGGGATAGTGCCCCTGGACGATCTGGGCGCGTAAATCCTCGCCAATCTCCTGGTACTGCTTCTTTTCCGCCGGGACGACAGCCTTATCCACGTTATCACCTGTACTGAGAGTTAATGCGCGGGCCGGGCAGCTTCCCGGCCAGTTTGTGCCCTATGTTACCAGAAGCGTCGCACTCTTCGCCTACTTCCATTCATCATCAATGGTCAGGGTCAGCACGCGCTTATCGCGCAGTTGCCGGAACCAGCTGGCCGATTTTTTGGGGCGTCGGGCGCGGTTGTCCGCCAGATCGATCTCAATCAGGCCGTAGCGGTTCTTAAAGGCGTTCATCGGCGAGACGTTATCGGTAAAGGCCCACAGCATGTAACCGTGGCAGTTGGCCCCCTCCTCCCGCGCCAGCAGCGTGTAATAGAGGTGTTCGCTGATAAAGTTGATGCGGTAGTTGTCCTCGATGATGCCATCGCGGTTACGGTACTGGCCTTCGTTTTCCACCCCCATCCCGCTTTCGGCCACGAACCAGTCGATATTGCGGTAGTCGTTTTTGATGCGCATCGCCATGTCGTAGATGATGCGCGGGGCGATCTCCCAGCCGCGGGAGGGGTTCATCCTTCGCCCCGGCAGGTCAAACGGCTCGTAGTAGTATGCCGGATGGAACGGCGTCTCGGGATGCCAGGCCCGGGACGGCGCCTTCACCCGGTGCGGGTAATAGAGGTTGATCCCCAGCTCATCGACGGTGTTTTCCGCAATCAGGGCCAGTTCGTCATCGTTGTACTCCCACCGCACCTGATGTTTTTCCAGCAGGGTCAACAGTTCCTGGGGATAACGCCCATGCACCAGCGGATCGAGGAACACCCGGTTGTAGAACAGATCGTAGATCTCCGCAGCCTTTATGTCGTGGGCGGCCCGGGAGCGAGGATAAGTGACTTCCGGATTGAGAATGCAGCCTACGCTGCCGCTGTAGCCCTTCTCGCGGAACAGCTTCACCACCTTCGCCGTCGCCAGCACTTTGTGGTGGTTCCACTGCATCCAGGTATGGGTGTTCTGCTCATAGGGCCAGCGCAGGGCGTCGAGGTATACCCGGGTCTGCACCACAATCGGCTCGTTGAAGGTAAACCAGCGCTTCACCACGTGGTGATAGCGGGCAAAGACCTGTTCAGCATAGCGGGTGAACAGCTCGACCACATGCTTCGACGCCCAGCCGCCGTAGGTTTCCAGCAATGTGCCCGGCAGCTCGTAGTGCTCGAAGCAGATCATCGGCTCAATGCCCTGCCGGTGCATCTCGGCAAACAGGGCATCGTAATACGCAGCGTACTCCTCATCAACGGTGGCGTTTTCGTAGTCGGTAAGAAAACGCGACCAGTTGATGGAGGTGCGGTAGTGGGTCAGCCCCGCCTGCTTCATCAGCGCCACATCTTCACGGAAGCGGTTGATAAAGTCAGTCGCCACCGCCGGGCCGTAGCCGTTGTGCCACACCTGACGATCGTTTTTGTACCAGAGATCGATCCAGGAATCCTGCCCGGCTTTTTTGCCGCTCCAGCCCTCGGTTTGCCAGGCGGAGGCCGCGGCCCCAAGGATAAACCCCTCGGGGATAGCCATCTGTTTAATGCTCATGCGTTATTCGTCGCCTCCTGGTTCGCGGCCTGCATCGCGGCCTGCTCTGCCCGGCGGGAGGCGATCTTCACAAACGGCAGATAGATCAGTACGGCGGTGATAATGCAGACCAGCTGGGTTACGACCGCGCCCATCGACCCGGCGGTAGAGAGCCAGGCGTTGATCAGCGGCGGCGTGGTCCAGGGCACCATCACCACCGCTTTGCCGGCAAAGCCGGTGACGGTGGCGAAGTAGCCGATGGTGCCGTTCACCAGCGGGGTGATGATGAACGGGATCGCCAGAATCGGGTTGAGCATGATTGGCATACCGAAGATCACCGGCTCGTTGATGTTAAAGATCCCCGGGCCGATGGAGAGCTTGGCGATCTCCTTCATCTCTTTGCGTTTGGTGCCGATCATCACCGCGACGAGCAGGCCGATGGTCAGACCCGAGCCGCCGATGCTCATATAGACATCCCAGAACGGCATGGTGATGATGTTCGGGATCTCTTTGCCCTGCTCAAAAGCGCTCATGTTGACGGTGATCGCCCCCAGCAGCAGCGGCTCGCGGATCGGTTTGATCATCTGGTTGCCGTGGATCCCTATCACCCAGAAGAGCTGGGCCACGAACATTAGCAGCAGGATCCCCGGCAGGCTTTGCACTACCCGCTCAAGCGGCTGCTGCACCACCTGGTATACCGCATCGTAGAGATACATGCCGGTGAGCTGATGGAAGACAAAGCCGAAGGTGGCAATGGTAGTGGTGGTGATGATCGCTGGGATCAGGGCCGAGAACGAGGCCGAGACGTTTGGCGGCACGGTGTCCGGCATTCTGATTTTCAATCCCGGACGCCCCTCCAGCCAGCAGTAGATCTCTACCGACAGGATGGCGATAAACATGCCGAGGAAGAGGCTGCGGGTATCCGAGAACTGGCGCAGGAGCACATCTTTAACCATGTGCATTTCGCCATCGACCATCATCTCAACGGTGGTCGGGGTGACGCAGATAAAGCAGATCACCGCCAGCAGCCCCGGGAACAGCGACTTAATGCCGTTGATGCGCCCCAGCTCAATGCCGATCAGGAACACGGCCCCAATATTGAGGAAGTTGAGCGTGGCGTAGTTCAGGGCGCTGGTGATCGGTTTCAGCGTGGCGAGAAACGAAAGCGACTCAAAGCTGGCTAAGCCGTTTTTCGGATCCAGCACCATGTTGGAGATCAGCACCGAAAATGCGCCAACAATGATGACCGGCATTAAGGTGATGAAGGCGGACTTTATCGCCATGATATAGCGATAACTGTTAAACTTTGTGGCGAAACTGCCCAGAGAGTTGATCAGTTTTTCCTGTAATGCCATAGGGTAGTACCTCAGTAAAAGGGCCTTTATTGGGATTTAGGTGTTCAGCCGGCTTCTATTGGCATACCAAAAATAGCTTCTGGTAAAGATTTGTTCTGTGATTAAGCTCCCAACGCGATAAGAGGTATCCCGGAGTATGATTTATCATCACTTTGGTATGCCACTTGTCGTTACTCCCTCATCTGTTGCCGGAAAGCGTGATCGTGATGGGGGTTTCACCCTCCCGCCCGGCTTATGCCTCTGAACGTCTGTGATAAACTTCCGTGCATAACGTGGAAGCAGGAATATCGAATGGCAACAATGCTGGATGTCTCACTGCGTGCGGGCGTGTCGAAAGCCACCGTATCGCGCGTACTGAACGGCACAGGTCAGGTAAAAGAGAGCACCCGTCAGCAGGTGTTTAACGCGATGGAAGAGCTGGGCTATCGCCCCAATTTCCTGGCGCGATCGCTGGCGAACCGGACCAGCAACAGCATTGGTCTGGTGGTCTCAACCTTTGACGGTTTTTACTTTGGTCGCCTGCTGCAGCAGGCCTCAAGACAGACCGAAACGCACGGCAAGCAGCTGATTGTCACCGACGGTCACGACACCCCGGAGCGGGAAGAGGAAGCGGTGCAGATGCTGGCCGATCGCCAGTGCGATGCCATCGTGCTCTACACCCGCTACATGAGCGAAAAAGCGATCATGAAGCTCATCAACAGCGTGCAGATGCCGCTTATCGTGATCAACCGTGACGTCAGCCAGGCGCGGGAGCGCTGCGTCTTCTTCGAGCAGCAGGAGGCGGCCTTCAACGCGGTGGAGTACCTGATAAGCCAGGGGCACCGGGAGATCGCCTGCATAACCGTGCCGATCCACACCCCTACCGGCAAGGCGCGGCTGACGGGCTATCGCAAGGCGCTGGAGAAGCACGGCATTCCCTGGGATGAGAACCGGGTGAAGTATGGCGATTCGGGAATGACGCGCGGATACGAGCTGTGTCAGGAGCTGCTGAACGAGAAGGTGACGTTCAGCGCCCTGTTTGCCTGTAACGACGATATGGCGCTGGGCTCGTCGAAGGCGCTGCACCAGGCCGGGCTGCGCATTCCACAGGATGTGTCGTTGTTCGGCTTCGATGACGCACCCTGTGCGAAGTGGCTGGAGCCGGGGCTCTCTACCGTCTATCTGCCCATCGACAACATGATCACCACCGCTATCGATCAGGCCATCCGGCTGGTCAAAAACGAGCCTATCGAAGCGATCCCGCCCTTCACCGGCACGCTGGTGTTACGCGATTCGGTGGCGACGGGACCCTGGTGCGATCAGAACAGTTCGAGGGCGAGCAGTTCCTGAATGGTCTGGCGGCGGCGGATCAGCCGCGCCGCGCCCTTATCGAACAGCACTTCCGGCAGCAGCGGACGGCTGTTGTAGTTAGATGACATAGACGCGCCGTATGCGCCGGTATCGTGCAGCACCAGATAATCCCCCGGTACAACCGGCGGCAGCGCGCGGGTTTCCACTTTTCCGCCCTCCAGCTGGGTAAACACATCCCCGGATTCGCACAGCGGCCCGGCCACCACCGTCTCCACGAGATCGGCCTGAGATAAGTCGCGGCCATCGGCAGCCAGCGCCGAAATGTGGTGGTAGCTGCCGTACATGGCCGGGCGCATCAGATCGTTGAAGCCTGCATCGATCAGCACGAAATGGCGGCTGCCCATCGCCTTCACGCTGCGCACCTGCGACACCAGAACGCCCGATTCGGCGACGAGGAAACGCCCCGGCTCGATCTCCAGCTTCACCGGGTGGCCGAGATGGGCGGCGATTTTGTCGCGGGCGCCATTCCAGAGGCCGTAGTAGTGATCGGTATCGATCGCCTCTTCCCCTTCACGATAGGGGATCGACAGCCCGCCGCCCGCGGAGATCGCCTCCAGATCCTGACCAAACTCAATCACCTGGCGCACCATGGCGCCGCACACCTGCTCAAGGTGACCGTAATCCACGCCGGAGCCGATATGCATATGAATGCCCACCAGCTTCAGGTTATAGCGTTGCAGTACGGTCAGTGCCACAGGGAGATCGCTGTACCAGATGCCATGTTTGCTGTTTTCGCCGCCGGTATTGGTCTTCTGGCTGTGGCCGTGACCAAAGCCCGGGTTCACCCGCAGCCAGACGCGATGGCCCGGCGACACCTGACCGAGCTGTTCCAGCATGTCCACAGAACCGGCGTTGACCGGGATCTGCAGCTCATGCACCCGCGCCAGGGTGGCGCTGTCAATCAGGTCAGCGGTAAAGACAATCGCATCGCTATCGATCTGTGGATCGTATCCCGCCGCCAGCGCACGCTCGATTTCACCCAGCGACACGGAGTCAACCTTGACGCCCTGCTCGCGCATCAGGCGCAGAATATGGATGTTGGAGCAGGCTTTCTGGGCAAAGCGCACCACGTCGAACTGATACAGGGCGGCAATTTTGTCGCGGATGATCTGCGCGTCGTACACCCAGACAGGGCAGCCAAACTCGGCAGGCAGGCGCAGCAAATTGTCGGCATTGAGATCGGTATCGGTGTTGTTCAGCGGGCGTGGCATGGTGCTCTCCGGGAATACGTTTTTTATGATTACGCCACAGCGCGAAGAGAATAAAAAATATCGTTTTATCGCCACTCTATGCAAAAATGATATGGATTATGTTCAACCAGGTTGCTGCCATGCCCGCTGTAAATTTACGCCATATTGAGATTTTCCACGCGGTGATGACCGCCGGGAACCTGACCGAAGCCGCACGCCTGCTGCACACCTCGCAGCCGACGGTGAGCCGCGAGCTGGCGCGCTTCGAGAAGGTGATCGGCCTGACGTTGTTCGAGCGCACCCGCGGGCGGCTGCACCCTACGGTGCAGGGGCTGCGGCTCTTCGAAGAGGTGCAGCGCTCCTGGTACGGGCTGGACCGCATCGTCAGCGCCGCCGACAGCCTTCGAGAGTTTCGCCAGGGCGAGCTCTCCGTCGTCTGCCTGCCGGTCTTCTCCCAGTCGTTTTTACCCGCCCTGCTACAGCCGTTTCTTGCCCGCTACCCGGACGTGAACCTGACCATCGTGCCCCAGGAGTCGCCCCTGCTGGAGGAGTGGCTCTCGGCCCAGCGTCACGATCTCGGCCTGACCGAAACCCTGGCGACCCCAGCGGGTACCGCGCGTCACGAGCTGCTGTCCTTAGATGAGGTATGCGTCCTGCCCGCCAGCCATCCCCTCGCCGCAAAAGCGGTGCTGACGCCGGGTGATTTTCAGGGCGAGAACTACATCAGCCTCTCGCGCACCGACAGTTATCGCCAGCTACTGGACCAGCTTTTTGCCGAACATCAGGTGAAGCGACGCATGGTGGTGGAGACGCACAGCGCGGCCTCCATCTGTGCGATGGTGCGCGCAGGGGTGGGGATTTCGGTGGTCAATCCGCTGACGGCGCTGGATTATGCCGACAGCGGGATTGTTATTCGCCGCTTCAGTATCTCGGTGCCGTTTACGGTGAGCCTGATCCGCCCGCTGCACCGCCCGGCCTCGGCGCTGGTGGACGCTTTCAGCGCGCATCTGCAACAGGGGCTGGCGGCGATCACCGACCCGCTGGAACAGCTTTTAGCCTCGCCCGTTACGAAAGGATAAATTCCACCGCATCGGCGGCGTGGATCGCGGCGGTATCGAACACCGGGATCGGGCTTTCATCCGCCGGGATCAGCAGGCCAATCTCGGTGCAGCCAAAGATCACCCCCTGCGCCCCTCGATCGGCGAGCTTGCGGATCACGCTGAGGTAGTAGTGGCGTGACGTCTCGCTAAAGGTGCCGAGACACAGCTCTTCAAAGATGATCTGATTGATCCAGGCCCGGTCCGCCTCGTCCGGGATCAGGCTCTCGATGCCGTACTGCGCCGCCAGCCGCCCGCGGTAAAAATCCTGCTCCATGGTATAGCGCGTACCCAGCAGCGCCACGCGGTTCATGCCCGCCGCGGTAATCGCCCGCCCGGTGGCATCGGCGATATGCAGGAACGGCAGGGAACAGCGGGTTTCAATCTGCTCAGCGACTTTGTGCATGGTGTCGGTGCAGAGCAAAATGGCCTGCGCCCCGGCACCCTGCAAGCCCAGTGCTGCCTCCGCCAGGATCTCTCCCGCCTTTCCCCAGTCGCCGCTGGACTGGCAGGCTTCGATTTCATGAAAATCGACGCTGTGCAGCAGCAGGCTGGCCGAGTGTAATCCCCCGAGGCGCTGTTTTACCCCTTCGTTGATCAGACGATAATAGGGAATGGTGGACTCCCAGCTCATTCCTCCCAACAGGCCAATCGTTTTCATCTTGCTCTCCTTTCCGGTTTCATCCAGTGAAGCAAACTTGTGATCGAGTTTCCAGTTCTCTGGTTCAACATTTCCTTTTAGCTGGCTCTGGGATAAATTAAATGAAACGATGTTTCACTATATAACAGGACATGAGCATGTTTATTTTCCATAAAGAGACGCAGCTTGAAGATCTGGGTAATGGCGTGACACGCCGTATTCTGGCGCACGATGGCAAAATGATGGCGGTAGAGGTCAATTTTGAGCAAGGCGCCGTTGGCCCAATGCATAACCATCCCCATGAGCAGCTGACCTATGTTTTGTCCGGTGAGTTTGAATTTACCATCGGCGAAGAAAAGCATGTGGTGACCGCCGGGGATACGCTTTATAAGCAGCCGCATATTATGCACGGCTGCGTTTGCCTGAAACCGGGTACACTGCTGGATACCTTCACCCCGGTTCGTGAAGATTTCCTCAAATAAAAAAATAGGGCGATGCGCGGGCATCGCCTTTTTCTTCTTAAGTGCAATTCACTTTATTTCCGCGAAGAATCATTCAATAAGTTAATTATATCCTCGCTACCTTACTTCTCATGTTACAGTTTTGCTACAAATATTAGTAGTTTGTATCTGCTATCAATAATTCCCAGAATATGTGAGCTAAGTCCTCGTTTAGCTGGCCCTCTTCCCTCATTTTTTCGCGCATACCGATAAAAATGCCACCCATCTCACCTTATTGAAACGCTGTTTCGACCTTGATCACATTTCCACTATTTATCGAATGACGTGGATTTAAATCACAATAAAATAAATTAAAACGTCGTTTTACAAATTGAAAACGGTGGTTCATAAGATTTAAAAAATTGCTTAACCGGGCAGGATGCGCCCGGCATTACCGGCACTCATAAACAGGTAGAAGGAGATACCGCAGTGAAATTTCGCACCAGACGCATTCCGCTGTTCGCTTGCTGTTAAGCGGGCAGAGCCGGGCAGATTCCGTTTTAAACCATTAATTACCAGGTAGGTATGTATGAATGAAAACAAGATGCTGGGGCTGGCCTGGATATCACCCTACATAATTGGGTTGATACTCTTCACCGCTTTCCCCTTTGTTTCATCTTTCTTCCTCAGTTTTACTGAGTACGATTTGATGAGCCCGCCCGTATTTAACGGCGTAGAAAACTATCGCTACATGTTTACGGAAGATACCCTCTTCTGGAAATCCATGGGCGTGACCTTTGCCTACGTATTTTTGACTATCCCGTTGAAGCTGGCCTTTGCGCTGGGTATTGCGTTTGTTCTGAACTTTAAACTGCGCGGCATCGGCTTCTTCCGTACCGCTTATTATATTCCGTCTATTCTCGGCAGCTCCGTTGCCATTGCCGTTCTGTGGCGTGCGCTGTTCGCGATCGATGGCCTGCTTAACAGCTTCATTGGCGTCTTTGGTTTCGACGCGGTGAACTGGCTCGGCGAGCCGTCTCTGGCGCTGATGTCCGTGACCCTGCTGCGCGTCTGGCAGTTCGGCTCTGCAATGGTGATCTTCCTGGCTGCCCTGCAGAACGTGCCGCAGTCGCAGTACGAAGCGGCGATGATTGACGGTGCCTCCAAATGGCAGATGTTCATGAAAGTGACCGTGCCGCTGATCACGCCGGTTATCTTCTTCAACTTCATCATGCAGACCACCCAGGCGTTCCAGGAATTTACCGGTCCGTATGTTATTACCGGCGGTGGACCAACCTACTCCACCTACCTGTTCTCACTTTACATCTACGATACCGCATTTAAGTACTTTGACATGGGTTACGGCGCTGCGCTGGCCTGGATCCTGTTCCTGGTGGTCGCTGTCTTTGCCGCTATCGCCTTTAAGTCTTCGAAATACTGGGTCTTCTACTCCGCCGATAAGGGAGGCAAAAATGGCTGATATTCAACAACTCTCCACGGCGAGAAGCATCGCAGAGCGTGAAGTGGCGCGTACTCAGCGTCGTGAAAAAATTAGCGCCACCATTCGCTATGTGATCCTGCTGTTTGTTGGCCTGCTGATGCTCTATCCGCTGGTGTGGATGTTCTCGGCGTCGTTCAAACCGAACCACGAGATCTTCACCACCCTCAGCCTGTGGCCCGCACACGCCACCTGGGACGGCTTTGTAAACGGCTGGAAAACCGGTACTGAGTACAACTTCGGCCATTACATGCTGAATACCTTTAAGTATGTAATCCCGAAAGTGATCCTGACCATTATCTCCTCCACCATCGTGGCGTACGGCTTTGCCCGCTTCGAGATCCCGTGGAAGAAGTTCTGGTTCGCGACGCTGATTACCACCATGTTGCTGCCAAGCACCGTACTGCTGATCCCGCAGTACCTGATGTTCCGTGAAATGGGCATGCTGAACAGCTATATGCCGCTCTACCTGCCGCTGGCCTTCGCCACGCAAGGGTTCTTCGTCTTCATGCTGATCCAGTTCCTGCGCGGCGTACCGCGTGACATGGAAGAGGCGGCGCAGATTGACGGCTGTAACTCTATTCAGGTGCTGTGGTACGTGGTGGTGCCAATCCTGAAGCCAGCCATCATCTCCGTGGCGCTGTTCCAGTTCATGTGGTCAATGAACGACTTTATCGGGCCGCTGATTTATGTCTACAGCGTGGATAAATACCCGATTGCACTGGCTCTGAAAATGTCCATCGACGTCACCGAAGGGGCGCCGTGGAACGAAATTCTGGCAATGGCGAGCATCTCCATCCTGCCATCCATCATTGTCTTCTTCCTGGCACAGCGCTACTTCGTACAGGGCGTAACCAGCAGCGGAATTAAAGGTTAAGAGGGAAATATCATGGCTGAAGTTATTTTCAACAAACTGGAAAAGGTCTACTCCAACGGCTTCAAAGCGGTACATGCTATCGACCTGAAAATCGCTGAAGGTGAGTTCATGGTTATCGTCGGCCCTTCCGGCTGCGCGAAGTCCACTACCCTGCGTATGCTGGCCGGTCTGGAGACCATCAGCGGCGGTGAAGTGCGTATCGGGGACAAGATCGTTAACAACCTCGCGCCAAAAGAGCGCGGGATTGCGATGGTGTTCCAGAACTATGCGCTCTACCCACACATGACCGTGCGGGAAAACCTGGCCTTCGGCCTGAAGCTGAGCAAGCTGCCTAAAGCGCAGATTGAGACCCAGGTTAACGAAGCGGCAAAAATCCTTGAGCTGGAAGAGCTGCTCGACCGCCTGCCGCGCCAGCTTTCAGGTGGTCAGGCGCAGCGTGTGGCCGTCGGCCGCGCGATTGTGAAAAAGCCAGACGTGTTCCTGTTCGACGAACCGCTCTCCAACCTCGACGCCAAACTGCGTGCCTCGATGCGTATCCGTATTTCGGATCTGCACAAGCAGCTGAAGGCTTCCGGCAAACCGGCGACCACCGTCTACGTGACGCACGACCAGACCGAAGCGATGACCATGGGCGACCGCATCTGCGTGATGAAGCTCGGCCACATCATGCAGGTAGATACCCCGGACAACCTGTATCACAAACCGAAAAACATGTTCGTCGCGGGCTTTATCGGCTCACCGGAGATGAACATCCGCGCCAGCAAGCTGGTGCAACAGGATGGTCAACTCTCCCTGACCATCGGCAACCAGACCATGCCGTTAAGCCCGGAGCTGAAAGAGAAAGTGGCCGGCCACGCGGATAAGGAGATTTTCTACGGCATTCGCCCTGATTTTGTCTCTATCTCCGATGAGCCGTTCGCTGAAGGTTGCTGCACCGGTGAGATGGTCCGCGCCGAAAATATGGGCCATGAATTCTTTGTATACCTGAAAGTTGGCGAGTACGAACTGACAGCCCGAATTCCTTCCGATGAAGCTAAACCCATGATCAACAAGGGCCTTCACCGTAAGGTTTACTTTAAGTTTGATATGAATAAGTGTCATATTTTTGACGCAAAAACTGAACAGAACATCTCTCTTTAATGGAGTTATAAAAATGAAAAAAGTGCTTTTAAGCGCCGTTATCTCCGCTACCTTTGGAATGAGTGCCCTACCCACTTTTGCTGCGGACAGCACCGATCTGCGTATGTCCTGGTGGGGCGGCAATGGCCGTCACCAGGTCACACTGAAAGCCCTGGAAGAGTTCCACAAACAGAACCCGGACATTAACGTGAAGTCGGAATACACCGGCTGGGATGGTCACCTGTCGCGTCTGACCACGCAGATTGCGGGCGGCACCGAGCCGGACGTGATGCAGACCAACTGGAACTGGCTGCCGATCTTCTCTAAAACCGGCGACGGCTTTTACGATCTGAACAAAATGAAGGATGTGATCGATCTGTCCCAGTTCGATCCAAAAGAGCTGCAGTCGACCACGGTCAACGGCAAGCTGAACGGTATTCCGATCTCCGTGACCGCGCGCGTCTTCTACTTCAACGATGAAACCTGGAAAAAAGCGGGCGTCGAATACCCGAAAACCTGGGATGAGCTGATGGCGGCGGGTAAAGCCTTTGAGAGCAAGCTGGGAAAACAGTACTACCCGGTTATTCTCGAGCATCAGGATACCCTGGCGCTGCTGAACTCCTACATGATCCAGAAGTACAACATCCCGGCGGTGGACGAGAAGGCGAAAAAATTCTCCTACACCAAAGAGCAGTGGGTTGAGTTCTTCCAGACCTATAAAAAGCTGATCGACAGCCATGTGATGCCGGACACCAAGTACTATGCGTCGTTCGGTAAGAGCAACATGTATGAGATGAAGCCGTGGATCGAGGGTGAATGGGGCGGCACCTACATGTGGAACTCCACCATCAAAAAATATTCCGACAACCTGAAGCCACCAGCGAAGCTGGAGCTGGGCAGCTACCCAATGCTGCCGGGCGCAACCGATGCCGGTCTGTTCTTCAAACCAGCACAGATGCTCTCTATCGGTAAATCGACCAAGAACCCGGAAGCGGCCGCGAAAGTGATCAACTTCCTGCTGAACAGCAAAGAAGGCGTTGAGACGCTGGGCCTGGAGCGTGGCGTACCGCTGAGCAAAGTAGCGGTGAAATACCTGACCGAAAACGGCGCTATCAAAGAGGACGATCCGGCGGTTGCGGGTCTGCGTCTGGCGCAATCTCTGCCAGCGAAACTCTCTGTGTCGCCATACTTCGATGACCCGCAGATCGTGGCGCAGTTCGGTACTTCGCTGCAGTACATCGACTATGGCCAGAAAACCGTTGAAGAGACGGCTGCTGATTTCCAGCGTCAGGCTGAACGTATCCTGAAACGCGCAATGCGCTAATTCCCATACGTTATCAATACCCTGCCGCGACTGCGGTGGGGTATTTTTTTATCTGAAGGAACATATTATGAAAGGAAAAATCATTCCCCTGAGTTTTCGGCCTCGTCAGGACAGTGAAACCGGACATGAGGTGATACGGCTGACGCCGCCGCACATCATCTGTCACCGTAACTACTTCTATCAGAAATGCTTTACCCGCGATGGCAGCAAGCTCATCTTTGGTGGTGCCTTTGAGGGCCACTGGAACTACTACCTGCTGGACATTGCGCAGCAACAGGCAACCCAACTTACCGACGGCGCCGGAGATAACACCTTTGGCGGCTTCCTCTCCACGGACGATCGCTCGCTGTGGTATGTGAAAAACAGCCGCGAACTGCGGCGCGTCGACCTCGAGAGTCTGGAAGAGTATGTGGTCTATGAGGCCGATGACGAATGGGTCGCCTACGGTACCTGGGTGGCGAACTCGGACTGCACGAAGCTGGTGGGTATCGAGATTAAAAAAAGCGACTGGCAGCCGCTCACCGACTGGAGCAAATTCCGCGCATTTTACTTTACCAATCCGGAATGTCGCCTGATCAATATCGACCTGCAAACCGGCGAGCGCCGCGTGATTTTGCAGGAAAAGCGCTGGCTCGGACACCCGATCTACCGTCCTTTTGACGACAATACCGTGGCGTTTTGTCACGAAGGGCCACGCGATGCGATCGACGCCCGCATGTGGCTGATTAACGAAGATGGCAGCAATCTGCGCAAGGTGCGCCAGCATGCTGAGGGGGAGAGCTTTACCCACGAATTCTGGGTGCCGGACGGCTCCGCACTCTATTACGTGGCGCACAAGGAGAACGATCCTCAGCGCTATCTGTTCAGCGCCGATCCCGCCACCCTGGAAAACCGCCAGCTGATGGCGATCCCGCCCTGCTCCCATCTGATGAGTAACCACGACGGGTCGCTGATCGTCGGCGATGGTGCGCCACACAACACCGGTGATATCAGCCTGAACGATCCCTTTATCTGGGTGTTCGATATTGCCAAAGGCACGCAAACCGCCATCTGCCAGCACAACACCAGCTGGAAAGTGCTGGACGGCGACCGCCAGGTGACCCATCCGCATCCGTCGTTTTCACCGGATAATCAGTGGGTGCTGTACACCTCCGACGAAGAAGGGATGCCGGCGCTCTATCTCGCCCGGGTGTAAAAAAGCCGGGTGGCGGCTACGCCTTACCCGGCCTACAAAACCCCATGCCCGGCAAGTGCTGCCGGGCAATCTGCTATACCCCAATATTGCGTAACTTCTCCCCTGTCATCAGCTTGCGCTCGATATGCTCCAGGGTGACACCTTTCGTTTCCGGGATCAGCCAGAAGGTGATGCCAATAAAGACCACGTTCAGCACCGTATAAAGCCAGAAGGTTCCCGCCGCGCCGATCGCATCCAGCAGGGTCAGGAAGGTGGCGCCAATGATCATGTTCGACACCCAGTTCGTGGTGGTGGAACAGGTGATCCCAAAGTCGCGGCATTTTAGTGGCTGAATTTCAGAGCAGAGGATCCACACCACCGGCGCGGCACTCATCGCGTAACCGGCAATGCACATCATCGTCATACCCACGGACAACCAGGATAAGCTGCTGGACGCCGTACCGTTATCAAACTGCATCAGGCAGTAGCCCAGGATCAGCGTCCCCAGCGCCATCACACTGAAACCAATTTTAAGGGCAGGCTTACGGCCCGCTTTATCGACGGTAAATACCGCAATAAAGGTGGCAAACATAAAGGTCAGCCCCACCACCAGTGTGGCGATCATCTGCTGCTCGGTGGTGGTGAATCCGGCCATTTTAAAAATACGTGGCGCGTAATACATGATGATGTTCATGCCGGTAAACTGCTGCATCGCCTGCAACAGCATGCCGAGGAATACCGCGCGACGCACGTTGCGGTTGACTTTGAACAACGACCAGCCGCCCTGCTTAAGCTTGAGGCTTTCGCGGATCTCGTTCAGCTCTTCACGCGCTTTCTCGGAGGTGTCGCGCAGCATCCGCAGCACTTCTTCCGCTTCGACGTGGCGCCCTTTTTGCGCCAGCCAACGTGGACTGTTGGGCAAAAAAATCACCAGCACAATCAGCACTATTGCCGGTAATGCCAGTACACCCAGCATGGCGCGCCAGTTGCCGCTGTAGCTGAAATATGTATCAGAAAGAAAGGCCAGCACAATTCCAAGGGTCACCATCAGCTGGTACATGCTGATCATTTTGCCGCGCACGTCCTCGCTCGCCATCTCTGACAGATAAAGGGGAGCGGTATAGGAGGCAATCCCCACCGCCACGCCCAGCAGGACGCGCGAGAGCAACAGCACCTCCACGTTGGTGGCGAAAGCGGATCCTATCGAGCCGGCGACAAAGAGAATGGCGCCGACCATCAGGCTGTATTTCCGCCCCAGCCGGAACGAGAGCCAGCCATTGAACAAGGCTCCCACCGCTGCGCCCAGCATCATACTGCTCACCACCCACTCCTGCAGGCGATTGCTGAGCGTAAAGTGATCGGTGATAAAGGGTAACGCACCGGCAATAACGCCGATATCCAGCCCAAACAGTAAACCGGCCACCGCCGCGGAAACAGAAACAAACATATTCATCCTTCGGGTATCGCGAAGGGCGCGGGGCATAAAGGTAGAGTCATTTATAGATGTCATATTTTCCTGCCTGAACAGCGTAAGACGTTAATCGAAATTACGAGAAACCCTGAAAAAGTGTCAGGTCGTAAAACGTGAAAATATGGATATATCAGCTGGCAGGGTTCGATCTGTGATGGACATTACACTTTAAAAGAAGGGTAAAAATTACTCAATTATTGTTAATCAACTGATTTCTGGATGGTAAATGTGTGATCCATGCAATTTTCGTAAAATGCTTATGGATTTTTCTCTTTTTTGAATATGGACAATGGCTTATCCAGGTCAAAAAAAACCTCTGCCCTGGGGCAGAGGTTTTTTGACCTGAGCAGGAATTAACGCGCCAGCCAGCCGCCGTCAACCGCTACGGTGTAGCCGTTGATATAGTCAGATGCGCTGGAGGCCAGGAACACCACCGGCCCCATCAGATCGCTTGGCAGACCCCAACGACCCGCAGGGATACGCTCGAGGATAGCTGCGCTACGCTCTTCGTCAGCACGCAGCTGCTGGGTGTTGTTGGTGGCCATGTAACCCGGCGCAATGGCGTTCACGTTGATGTTGTGCTGCGCCCATTCGTTCGCCAGCAGACGGGTTACGCCCATGACGCCGCTCTTGGAAGCGGTATAAGAAGGCACACGGATGCCACCCTGGAAGGAGAGCATGGAGGCGATGTTGATGATTTTGCCGCCGTTGCCCTGGGCAATGAAGTGCTTCGCCGCCGCCTGAGACATGAAGAACACGCTCTTGATGTTCAGGTTCATGACGTCGTCCCAGTCCTGCTCGCTGAAGTTGATCGCATCTTCACGACGGATCAGACCGGCGTTGTTCACCAGAATGTCGATTTTACCGAATTCCGCAACCGCACGATCCAGCAGCTCAGGAATAGCGTCGATCTTACGCAGGTCAGCGGTCAGGCTCAGGAAACGACGGCCCAGCGCAGTTACACGCTCGATGGTCTCCTGCGGTTCAACGATGTTGATACCCACGATGTCGCAGCCCGCTTCCGCCAGACCCAACGCCATGCCCTGACCGAGGCCAGTGTCACAACCGGTCACGACTGCAACTTTACCTTGCAAAGAAAATGCATCCAGAATCATTTTTTTATCCTTAGTCTTTCAGCGCCTGAACGAACAGGCAAGTTTGTGCTTAACTGTCCGCGACTAGCGCAGATCCTTAACGGCTACGTGGTCCATATCATCGAAGACCTGGTTCTCACCCACCATGCCCCAGATGAAGGTATAGGCACGCGTGCCTACGCCGGAGTGAATAGACCAGCTTGGAGAGATAACCGCCTGCTCGTTATGCATCACGATATGGCGCGTCTCCTGCGGCTGACCCATCATGTGGAATACGCAGGCGTCCTCTTCCATATTGAAGTAGAAGTAGACTTCCATGCGGCGCTCGTGGGTATGGCACGGCATGGTGTTCCACAGGTTGCCCGGCTCAAGCTCGGTCAGACCCATGCTGAGCTGGCAGGTTTCCAGCACATCAGGAACGAAGTATTTGTTGATGGTGCGGCGGTTGCTGGTGAGGTTGTCACCCAAAGTGACCGGAGCAACGTCAGCCGGGGTCACTTTTTTGGTTGGGTAGGTGGTGTGTGCCGGGGCGCAGTTATAGTAGAACTTCGCCGGTTTGTTGCTATCGACGCTGGCAAAGACCACTTCCTGCGCGCCTTTCCCGACGTACAGCGCATCGCGATGGCCGATCTCATAGCACTGGCCGTCAACGGTGATGGTGCCCGGGCCGCCAATGTTAATCACGCCCAACTCGCGACGCTCCAGGAAGAAGCTGACGCCGAGCTGCTTGCCCACTTCCCCACCCACAGAAACCGTTTTGGCAACCGGCATAATGCCGCCAACGATGATGCGGTCAATGTGGCTGTACACCATGGTGTATTCATCTGCGACAAACACTTTCTCGACTAAAAACTCATCACGCAGACACTGGGTATCCAGCGTTTTTGCATGCGCGCTGTGGATGCTTTGTCTGACTTCCACATTAACCTCCAGAATTTATCGGCCCCGACGGCCTGGATAATTAACAAAACGGTGTTCCGTTTTCATGATGAGCACATATTATCTGCTGTGAAATAGGTTTTCAATTACATTCAAAACGATGTTTCACTTTTTCTGCAAGTTAATCTCAAAACTGTAGTTTCGATCACGATTGTCAGGGAGTTGACAAGGCTTTCCTTCACCATTTTTTTAAATACCCCTTCTTATTTTTTATAATAAACAAAAGGTTATGAAAAAATAAAAAATGGGTGCAGCCATCAGAAAAAACTGAACGAATTTAAAGATATTGATGAATCCGCAGGGTTTTCCTTCAGAAGTGCGCCACCAGTCACACATAGTGAAACATTGTTTTGATATTTTAACACCCAGTTTTTAAATTCATATTTTACCGATCGGACCGCAGGCGCGATCCTGCCGTCGAATTCAAGGAGCGCATCATGGCAAAAGGTATGCGGGTCAAACTGAACTATGAGGTCAGCCGCGATCCGGATACAGGCGTGGAAGTGACCCGCCTGACCCCCCCTGAAGTTACTTGTCACCGTAACTACTTCTATCAAAAGTGCTTTTTCAACGATGGCAGCCAACTGCTGTTTGCGGGTGAATTCGATGGCCACTGGAACTACTATCTGCTGGATCTGAAAAAGGCCGAAGCGGTGCAGTTAACCGAAGGCGCTGGCGATAACACCTTTGGCGGTTTCCTCTCACCGGATGATAAATCCCTCTATTACGTTAAGAATGATCGCACCCTGCGGGAAGTCAATCTGACCACTCTCGAAGAGCGTGAAGTCTATCGCGTCAGCGACGACTGGGTCGGCTATGGCACCTGGGTAGCCAACAGCGACTGCACCAAACTGGTGGGCATTGAAATCGCGAAAAGCGACTGGACGCCGCTCAACGACTGGAAAATCTTCCACGACTTCTTCCATAAAGGCCCACACTGCCGCCTGCTGCGGGTCGATCTGCAGACCGGTGAAAGCAGCGTCATCCACGAAGAGAAGAACTGGCTGGGTCACCCGATTTACCGTCCGTTTGACGACAACACCGTCGCGTTCTGTCATGAAGGCCCGCACGATCTGGTGGATGCCCGTATGTGGATAGTCAACGAAGACGGCAGCAACGTTCGCAAGGTGAAAGAGCACGCCGAAGGCGAAAGCTGCACCCATGAGTTCTGGGTACCGAACGGCTCAGCGCTGGTCTATGTCTCTTACCTGAAGGGTGAGCAAGGGCGTACCGTATATAGCTTCAACCCGGATACCGGTGAGAACCGCGCGGTAATGAAGATGCCAGCCTGTTCACACCTGATGAGTAACTTTGACGGTACGCTGCTGGTAGGGGATGGTTCCGGTACGCCGGTCGATGTGAAAGATACCAGCGGTTACACCATCGACAACGACCCGTATCTCTACGCATTCGACGTGGCGAAAAAGGCTTATTTCCGCATCGCGCGTCACGATACTTCCTGGGCAACCGTGGCAAATAGCCGCCAGGTCACCCACCCGCATCCCTCCTTTACTCCGGATGATAAAGCGGTGCTGTTTAGTTCCGATAAAGATGGCAAACCTGCTCTCTATATTGCGAAGCTTCCTGAGCAACCAGAACTGTTGCGAGAATAATGTTTGTGTTTGTGTTCCTGTAACTGGCCTTGCCCTCCTTTATGGAGGGCTTTTTTTATTGGCTGATTCGGTAGAGACGGCAAAAAATAATAAAGTACAGGCGTAAAAAAACCGGCTCCTGAGAGCCGGTTTATCCCGGAGGTACTGCTTGTTATCAGAATGAATAAGCTACGCCGACACGAAGACGGGTCTGACGCTCATCGGTATCTTTCACACCGACGTTACCCACTTCGCCATACGGAGCCCAGTTCTTATCAATTTTGTACGCCAGCTTGACGTTATATTCCTGGGAGTAATCTTTATTGTTGTTACGAATATTCCCTTCTGTACTTTTCGCGTATACGTAGTTCAGCTCGGTACGCCAGTCGCCCATTACCCAACCAACCCAGGCATCGCCACGGTTAACTTTATCGTCGTCTTTATTCGCGTTTGACGGATAACGGGTGTAGTCATAGCGATAACGGGCTGCCACATAGAAGCCATTATCGAAGCTATATTGCGCGTGCAGATAAGGTTTATAAATAGTGAAGCTGTCTTTACTTTCGAGCGTAAAGCCTGGTGTTAACGCAATGTTCTGGTTCGCTTTCCAGCGCCAGCTAATCTGATCTTCGTGGCCGTTACCCACCACGTCCGCAAATGGCTGGTCAGCTTTATCGCCGCCAGATTTCCATTTTGCTTCTACAGAGAAACCAAAGCCATTTTCGAAACGGTGCGAAACCGAAACACGGTCTGCGTTCGAGCCGCTATCGATATATTCGTGACGCAGATCCACGGTGACAGCCTGAGCTGCGAAAGAAGCGCCAATAAGTGAAGCAAGGACCAGAGATTTCTTAAACATGGAAAAACCCTCGTTTAAAATGATGTTTCGTTTTTATGGAATTGCATTTTATTTTTTAATAAACGTAATTTTAGTGATCGCGATCGTAATTATTTGTTTCATTTTTTTTGGCAAACCCAGCCGTGAGCAATATCAACAAAACAGGCCTTTTAAGCGGAATTTAACGGATCACGATCACACTAAATCGTTATTACAGATTCAGCGAATACGTTAAATATTTTGCGGGTGCTTAAGATTTTACTTACAGGAGGGTAAAATATGACGGTGCTCACAAACAAATAAGCCTCCGGGGTCGGAGGCTTATTTGGGTTGATATATATCAACGCGAATTATCTTTCTATAGCTAATGCCACGCCCTGCCCGCCGCCGATGCAGAGCGTAGCCAGCCCTTTACGCGCATCGCGTTTCACCATCTCATGCACCAGTGAGACCAGAATACGGCAACCCGATGCGCCAATGGGGTGGCCCAGGGCGATCGCTCCGCCGTTGACATTCACCCGGCGTTCGTCCCACTCCAGCATTTTGCCCACCGACAGCGCCTGGGCAGCAAAGGCTTCATTCACTTCGATCAGATCAACATCCGCCAGTTGCCAGCCTGCCCGCTCAAGGCAGCGGCGCGTGGCATGGACCGGGGCGATGCCCATTAGGGCGGGATCGACACCCACGCTGGCAAAGGCTTTGATGCGCGCCAGCACCGGCAGATTCAGCGCTTCGGCTTTGCTCTCGCTCATCATCATCACCGCGGCGGCCCCGTCGTTAATTGAGGAGGCATTCCCGGCAGTGACCGAACCGGTGAGTTCAAAGGCAGGGTTCAGCTGCGCCAGCCCCTCTGCGCTGGCATCGGTGCGCGGCTGTTCATCAGTATCCACCAGCAGGCTCTCCCCACCCTGCTTCTGGGCGACAACCGGGACGATCTCGTCACGAAAACGGCCCGCGTCGATGGCCGCCCGGGCCTTATGCTGGGAGCTGAGGGCATAGGCATCCTGCAGCTCACGGGAGATGCCATATTCGCGCGCCAGGTTCTCCGCCGTGACGCCCATATGGTAATCGTTGAAGGCATCCCACAGCCCGTCATGCACCAGGCTGTCGATAAGCTGACTATTACCCAGCTGGGCGCCGGTACGGCTGTCGGTGAGCACGTGCGGGGCACGACTCATGTTCTCCTGGCCGCCGGCGATCACCACATCGGCTTCGCCGCACTGTATCGCCTGGGTCGCCAGATGCAGCGCCTTCAAACCGGAGCCACACACGTCGTTGATGGTAATGGCAGAGACGGTATTGGGTAATCCGCCCTTCAGCGCGGCCTGACGGGCAGGGTTTTGCCCGGCGCCTGCGGTCAGCACCTGACCGAGGATCACTTCGTCGATCTCGTGTGCCTCAATGCCGCTGCGCTCCACCAGCGCGCGAACCACCACGCTGCCTAACTCAACCGCCGAGTGGCGTGAGAGCGCTCCCTGGAAACAGCCGATTGCGGTACGCAATGCACCGACTATCACGACGTCTTTCATCTCTACCTCTGCGCAAAATGACACCGCTCATAGTAGAGGATTGTTATCAACTAATGATGTAATTGTTTAAAAAAAGTGAGTTTTATCACAAAGGATTCTGGAGGGCCGAGAGAAATGAATGTTCTGCCGATACCGGGAAACTTACCCTGCGCGGGCGCAGGGCAAAGCGGGTCAAGATCTCCAGTACTGGGTTAAGGCGGGCGAGTTTCCATTTACCGGATCCTGCTCAGGAAACGGCAACGCCACGATCCGCGCCAGCATTGCTGGCGTTGCCGCCTGCTTGCAGAGATCCACATCCGTACCCGGCGGATAGGCTCCCACCACCAGAAAATCGTCGGTTGCAGATATCCGGCAGTGCCCGGTTCCGGCAGGCAATAACAGTGCGTCTCCCGCTGCTACTTCGATCTCTTCGCCCCCTGGTCCGCCAACGATCAGGCGCGCCGCGCCCCGGGCAATACCTAAGACTTCATGCCCATTAGAGTGGTAGTGGTGATAATCAAAAACCCCATCGCGCCACTGAGGCGGCCAACCGTTGTCGGCAAATCGTTGTTCAAACTGGCTTGCGCGATCGCCATCCGTTATCACCCCTTTATAAAGCAGCACCGGCAAATGGGGATTATTCGGCACCCAGTCTCTGGCGGAGAGCATCAGCGTCCGGGGCGTGATTGTCTCTTTAGCAGTCATGGTCTCTTCTCAGTCAGTCATTGCACTCCGCTAAGTGTAGTTCGTTTTAATGTCGCCACTGACGGGGGGCAGAGATCACCGCGGATCCGCTTTTTGCTGTAAATAATGGCGCAGCCAGTTGCCTGCCGTCCCCGGTGGGGAGCGTTTATTCCAGACCAGATCGATCGCCACCGAGCGCGGCCAGCCCGGCACATTGAGCTGCACTAGCGCTTTCGCCGGGGCAAACTCCTCCACCAGCGCACAGGGCAGCGCGCACCAGCCGAAGCCCTGAACCGCCATGCTGAGCAACATCAGGTAGTTGGGCGCCGACCAGACTGGCCCCTGCGCCAGCACCGGTTCGCGCTCCAGATAGGTATTCAGGCGCAGCTCCCGCCAGCTGTGCAGTTCATCGTGCTCCGTTCGCACCTGCGCGGCCAGCGGATGGCTGGCTGACGTATAAATTGCCATATGGCTCTGCATCGGCAGGCGAACGGCGGCAATGTCCGTGGGATAGCTCTCCCGCGCCTCGGTGAGGCCAATCTGCGCCCGCTCCTTTTGCAGCAGATCGATGACATCTTCCTCTTCGTCAATCAGACACTCAAATTCGGTGTGGGGAAAACGCTCATCAAAACGAAACAGCATCTCCTCCAGCACGTCCGGATGCAGGGTATCGGAGAGGACAAAGGTGAGCCGCGCTTCGGTCTCTTCGCTGAGGGATACCGCCAGTTCATCCAGCCGCGCGCTGGCCGCCAGAATCGACTGTACATAGCCCAGCACCTGCTTGCCCTGGGCGGTGAGTACCGGCTGGCGGGCGCTGCGGTCGAACAGGGCAAAACCCAGGTCATCTTCCAGATGGGCGATGGCGGTGCTAATGGTGGACTGGCTTTTACGCAGACGGCGGGCGGCAGCGGAGAACGAGCCCGCGGCAACCGTCTCGACAAACGCGGTTAACGCTTCGGGTGAGTAGCGCATGAAGTATCTACTTTATCGATGGAATCTCACTTTTATATATCACTTTTAACGATAAAAATAGCCGCATGATTGGCCGTCCTGGCTTGTTTTTGAGGTAATAAGTTATGCAGCACAACGATGTTCAGCGCAGAAAACTGCCGGAACGCATTTTCCACGCCGTCTGCTTTGAGGGTATAGCCACGGCGATCCTGGCCCCGACCACCGCGTGGCTGATGCAGCGCCCGATACTGGAGATGGGTGGGTTAACTGTTCTCCTCGCCACCACGGCGATGATCTGGAACATCATCTTCAATTACCTGTTCGACAGGCTGTGGCCGCGACATAAGGTGCCCCGCACCGCGAAAGTGCGCGCCCTGCACGCGCTGGGCTTTGAAGTGGGGTTCATCTTTATCGGCGTCGGGATTGTGTCGCTGGTGCTGGGCGTGAGCCTGCTTCAGGCCTTCACCTTAGAGATTGGCTTCTTTATTTTCTTCCTGCCGTACACCATGGTTTATAACTGGGCGTACGATACCCTGCGCGATCGCATGATTAAGCGACGCCAGCAGCGGCAGGCTGCCACCTCTTAACTCCCCGGCCGGAAATGCTTTCCGGCCCGCTTAAAACCGTTCCAACCGCCAGGCCAACTTTTGATTATGGTAAAATAGTCTCCTTTTTGTTGGTTTTATAGTTGATACGTTTCTCTCATGTCGAAAATCTGGTCTAAAGAAGAGACCCTATGGAGCTTTGCCCTGTACGGCACGGCCGTGGGCGCAGGAACCCTGTTTCTGCCCATCCAGTTGGGATCTGCGGGCGCTGTCGTCCTGTTCATCACCGCCCTTGTGGCATATCCATTCACCTACTGGCCCCACAAAGCGTTATGCCAGTTCATCCTCTCTGCAAAAACCAAAGGTAGCGAAGGGATCACCGGCGCGGTGACCTACTACTACGGGAAAAAGATCGGCAATCTGATCACCACGCTCTACTTTGTCGCCTTTTTCGTGGTGGTGCAGATCTATGCCGTGGCAATCACTAACTCGCTCACCGAACAGCTGGCGAAGCATATGACGGTGGACACCACCGTGCGGGTGCTGGTCAGCCTTGGCGTAGTGCTGGCGTTGAATCTGATCTTCCTGATGGGGCGGCATGCCACCATCCGGGTGATGGGTTTTCTGGTCTTCCCGCTGATCGCTTACTTCCTGCTGGTGTCGCTCTATCTCACCCACAGCTGGCAGCCCGCGCTGCTCACCAGCCAGATGAGCGTTGATAAGCACACTCTGCACCAGGTGTGGATCTCCATTCCGGTGATGGTGTTCGCCTTCAGCCATACCCCGATTATTTCAACCTTTGCCGTCGATCGGCAGGAAAAATATGGCGAGGCCGCCATGGGCAAATGTACCCGCATCATGAAGGTGGCCTACCTGGTTATCTGCCTGAGCGTGCTCTTCTTCGTCTTCAGTTGCCTGATGTCGATCCCACCCTCTTACATCGTCGCCGCGAAAGAGGAAGGGGTCACCATCCTCTCGGCGCTCTCGATGATGCCCTCCTCCCCTTCCTGGCTTGGGATCTCCGGGATTGTTGTCGCCATCATCGCGATGTCGAAGTCGTTTCTCGGCACCTATTTTGGCGTGATTGAGGGGGCTACAGCGATGGTGAAATCAGGGTTAAACCAGGTTGGCGTAAAGAAAAGCCGGGCCTTTAATCGGGCGGTATCGGTGATGGGGGTCTCCCTGATCACCTTTGCGGTGTGTTGCATTAACCCTAATGCCATTTCGATGATCTACGCCATCAGCGGGCCGCTTATCGCCATGATCCTGTTTATCATGCCGACCCTGTCGACCTTCCTGATCCCTGCCCTGAAGCCTTACCGCTCCATCGGCAATGTGCTGACGCTGATCGTCGGGGTGTTATGCGTGTCGGTGATGTTTATTGCCTGACTAAAAGAGAGCACGCTGTTTTACGACAGCGTGCTGTGCCGCGTCAGGCGCGGATATCGTCATACTCGCGGGTGTTATCAAATTCGTGTTTCGCAAACGGGCAGAGGGGAATAATTTTACGGTTTTCGGCACGCATCTTTTCCACCACCCTTGCCACCAGCTGTTTGCCCACGCCCTGCCCTTTCAGGCTGGGATCGACATCGGTATGCTCAATAATGCTGAGATGCTCGCCGGTGGGGACAAAGACGATCTCCGCGACCTGATTGCCTTCGGCATCGTTCACGTAAAACTTGTTATGGCCTTCCTGAATGTCCATGGTTTCTCGCTTATTTGTGGCGGTATTTGAGTGCGCCGCTGGGGCAGGTGTCGATCACACGCACAACCGTATCGACATCCACTTCGTCAGGGATGATCCACGGTTTACGTTTCAGGTTGAAGAGCTTAGCGCTTCCGCGCACGCAGTTTCCCGCGTGTTGGCAGATGCCGGTATTGAAGTAGACGTCAATTTTCTCACCGGTATAGGCCCGGTACCCCGCTTGCAGGAGATCATTATCCATGACATTGCCTCTGTAATTATTATGCGTTCGGGAATCAGGATGATGCAGGTGTTGAGATCCAAAAAGTTAACATTTATTTAATAGAAGGATCCAGCATATTCAGCAGAGGTACCGTATATGTTTTTTGAGCATAAGGGAATATAAGAAGAAAATCTGGAGCGGGCGAAGGGAATCGAACCCTCGTATAGAGCTTGGGAAGCTCTCGTTCTACCATTGAACTACGCCCGCGTTGAGGTGCGTAAAGCATTATAGACCTTACGCCTCTGCTGACAAGAGACCGGCTCGCTAAGTGGCGATTAAATAATCACTTAGCACTTCGGTTTACCACCTGGTGCCGGTAAATAGCGGATCGGATCGATAGCCGTTGCCCGATAGCGGATCTGGAAATGGAGCGCCACGGTATTGGATCCGGTACTGCCCATGGTGGCGATCTTCTGCCCGGACTTCACGTTTTGCCCGTTATTCACCAGCATCGTGTCGTTATGGGCATAGGCGGTGATGTAGTCCTCGCCGTGCTTAATCATGATCAGGTTGCCATAACCCCGCAGCTGATTGCCGACATAGACCACCTTGCCTGCATCGGAGGCATACACCGGCGCGCCGCGGGTGCCGGCGATATCAATGCCTTTGTTTCCCCCTTCCGCGGTGGAGTACGGAATCACCACTTTGCCGCTGGCCGGCCAGACCCAGCAGCGCTGCCCGACAGGCGGCCAGGAGGATTTAGGTACGGTGTAAGAAGGGGTGACCGCGGCGGTTTTACCGCTGCTTTTTGAAGAGGATTTTCTGGCCGTGCTGCTGCCGTTAATCTTCAGCTTTTGCCCCACTTCGATGGTGTAAGGCGGGGAAATATTGTTCAGGCGCGCCAGATCCTTCACGCTGGTGCCGGTTGCACGCGATATACGGTACAGCGTATCACCGCGTTTAACGGTATACACAGGACCAGAATCCGATGATTTACTGCCCGCACATCCCGCCAGCAACAGGGCCAGGGTCAGGCAAAACAGAGCAGAAACAGGGTTTTTCGTCGGGCTTCCTGCAAACAAAACAGTACCTCGGTCAACGTGAATGGCAGCGCTATCATAACAGTCTCAATCAGGATGCCAATAGCACCCTGAGCGACAACCCGTTTAGCAGCGATTACGATATAATCGCCCAGCCAGGCCGTGCTGAACTTACTGGAATGCTAACAGGTCAGTATCGCCCGGTAATTTCAGCACGGGAGTTACAATGGGAACGCACGAACACGTCATTTTAGTTAACGACCACGGAACGGTTATTGGCACACAGGAAAAGTACGCCGCACACACCTCGCGCACCCCTCTTCATCTGGCCTTTTCATGTTGGTTATTCAATGCCAGGGGGGAGACGCTGGTTACGCGTCGCGCCATGAGTAAGAAAGCCTGGCCCGGCGTCTGGACCAACTCCGTTTGCGGACATCCACAACAGGGGGAATCTCTGGAGCAGGCCATGATCCGCCGCTGCCGCTATGAAGTGGGCGCAGAGATCGCCGGGATCTGCCCGGTCGCACCGGCATTCCGCTACTGCGAAACCGATCCTTCCGGGATTGTCGAAAATGAGATCTGCCCGGTCTTCGCGGCGCTCGCCGTTAACGCCGTGATCATCAACCGCGACGAAGTGATGGATTATCAGTGGGTAACGCTGGAGGCAATGCTCGGCGCGCTGGAGGCCACTCCCTGGGCGTTCAGCCCGTGGATGGTGATGGAAGCCCAGGCAGCGAGAGACGCCCTGCTTCGCTTCGCGGCAAACGCCAGGCAATAAAAAAGCCCCGACGCGTTATACGCCGGGGCTTTTTATCAACAATGACTTATTTTACCGGACGCATCGCCGGGAAGAGGATCACGTCGCGGATGGTGTGGCTGTTAGTGAACAGCATCACCATACGGTCGATGCCGATACCCAGACCCGCCGTTGGTGGCAGACCGTGTTCCAGGGCGGTCACGTAGTCTTCGTCGAAGAACATCGCTTCGTCGTCACCCGCCGCTTTCGCATCAACCTGATCCTGGAAACGCTGCGCCTGATCTTCTGCATCGTTCAGCTCGCTAAAGCCGTTGCCGATTTCACGGCCACCGATGAAGAACTCGAAGCGGTCAGTGATTTCCGGATTCACATCGTTACGACGCGCCAGTGGAGAGACTTCAGCCGGGTATTCGGTGATGAAGGTCGGCTGAATCAGGTGCGCTTCGGCCACTTCTTCGAAGATCTCGGTCACGATACGGCCCAGACCCCAGCTCTTCTCAACCTTGATACCGATACTCTCAGCGATAGCTTTCGCAGAGTCGAAGTTATCCAGATCCGCCATCTCGGTTTCCGGACGGTATTTCTTGATTGCTTCACGCATGGTCAGCTTAGCGAACGGCTTACCGAAGTCGAACACCTCTTCGCCGTACGGCACTTCGGTGGTGCCCAGAACGTCCTGCGCCAGGGTGCGGAACAGGGATTCGGTCAGCTCGATCAGATCTTTGTAATCCGCGTAGGCCATATAGAGTTCCATCATGGTGAACTCTGGGTTATGACGCACGGAGATGCCTTCGTTACGGAAGTTACGGTTGATCTCAAATACGCGATCGAAACCACCCACCACCAGACGCTTCAGGTACAGTTCCGGCGCGATACGCAGGTACATGTCCAGGTCCAGGGCGTTGTGATGGGTGATGAATGGACGCGCGGAGGCACCGCCCGGGATCACCTGCATCATTGGGGTTTCCACTTCCATAAAGTCGCGGTTAACCATGAACTGGCGGATACCGGCCATGATCTTAGAGCGAATTTTGAAGGTGTTGCGGGATTCATCGTTAGAGATGAGATCCAGGTAGCGCTGACGGTAACGCGCTTCCTGATCCTGCAGGCCGTGGAACTTGTCCGGCAGCGGGCGCAGGGCTTTGGTCAGCAGACGCAGCTCGGTACAGTGGATGGAGAGCTCGCCGGTCTTGGTTTTGAACAGCTTGCCTTTGGCACCCAGGATGTCGCCCAGGTCCCACTTTTTGAACTGCTCGTTGTAGATGCCTTCCGGCAGATCGTCGCGAGAAACATACAGCTGAATGCGGCCGCCAACGTCCTGCAGCGTAATAAAGGAGGCTTTACCCATGATACGACGGGTCATCATACGGCCAGCAACGGCCACTTCGATGTTCAGCGCTTCCAGCTCTTCGTTCTCTTTAGCGTCGAAGTCAGCATGCAGTTGGTCTGAGGTACGATCGCGACGAAAATCGTTCGGGAACGGCACGCCCTGCTCGCGCAGCGCAGCCAGCTTCTCGCGGCGGGTTTTCAGTTCATTATTAAGATCGGCTACCGCGTCAGCGCCCTGTGCTTGTTGTTCAGACATGTTGGTTCCTCATAACCCTGCTTTCAAACTTGCTTCGATAAATTGGTCCAGGCTGCCATCCAGCACCGCCTGCGTGTTACGGGTTTCGACACCGGTACGCAGGTCTTTGATGCGGGAGTCATCAAGGACGTAAGAACGGATCTGGCTGCCCCAGCCGATATCAGACTTGTTATCTTCCATCGCCTGTTTCTCAGCATTTTTCTTTTGCATCTCCAGCTCATAAAGCTTCGCTTTCATCTGCTTCATGGCCTGGTCTTTGTTTTTATGCTGGGAACGGTCGTTCTGGCACTGTGTCACCAGACCGGTAGGGATGTGGGTAATACGCACCGCAGATTCCGTACGGTTAACGTGCTGACCACCCGCACCGGATGCGCGGTAGACGTCGATACGCAGATCTGCCGGGTTGATTTCGATGTCGATATCTTCGTCCACTTCCGGATAGACAAACGCGGAGCTGAACGAGGTATGACGGCGACCGCCGGAGTCGAACGGGCTCTTACGCACCAGACGGTGTACGCCGGTTTCAGTACGCAGCCAGCCGTAGGCATAATCGCCAATAATCTTGATGGTGACAGATTTCAGGCCTGCCACTTCGCCTTCAGACTCTTCGATAATCTCAGTCTTGAAGCCGCGGGCTTCAGCCCAACGCACATACATACGGGTCAGCATGCTGGCCCAGTCCTGGGCTTCTGTACCGCCGGAACCGGCCTGGATATCAAGGTAGCAGTCGGCGCTGTCGTACTCGCCGGAGAACATACGACGGAATTCCAGCTGTGCCAGCTTCTCTTCCAGCCCATCGAGCTCTGCGACAGCTTCGTTGAAGGTCTCTTCGTCGTCGGCCTCAACGGCCAGCTCCAGCAGCCCGGAAACATCATCCAGACCCTGCGCCATTTGATCCAGCGTATCTACGATAGCTTCGAGAGAGGAACGCTCTTTACCCAGCGCCTGTGCGCGTTCAGGTTCGTTCCAGACGTCCGGCTGTTCCAGCTCGGCGTTTACTTCTTCAAGACGCTCTTTCTTGGCATCGTAGTCAAAGATACCCCCTAAGAACGTCGGAGCGCTCGGTGAGGTCCTGAATGCGGTTTTTTACCGGATTAATTTCAAACATGGTCTGTTTTCTTTTATGGACGAGTAAAAATGCGGTGTAAGGGCGGAATTGTACCGGATTCACGCCCTTTTTTATAGCGGAATAGTGATGCTAAAGTGGCCAGATATGGTCGATGATGATTTGCAGGCTGCGGTTGCCGCGAAACTCGTTAATATCCAGTTTATAGGCCAGTTCGACTTCGCGTACGCCGTTATCAGGCCAGATTGTGGTATCCACGTTAAAAGCGATACCGTCCAGCAGCGGGCCGCCGCCAACCGGTTCTACCATCACCTTCAGATGCCGCTCACCCACCAGCCGCTGCTGCAGCAGGCGGAAACGTCCGTCAAACAGCGGCTCCGGGAACATCTGCCCCCACGGACCGGCGTCGCGCAGCATCTGCGCCACCTCCATGGTCATATCCGCCGGCGCCAGCGGGCCATCGGTGACCACTTCGCCCTGGAGCAGAGCCGGATCCAGCCAGTCGGTAACCAGCTCGCTGAACAGGCGCTGGAACTGGTCAAATTTCGCCTCTTCCAGCGACAGTCCTGCCGCCATGGCGTGGCCGCCAAATTTGATCATCAACCCCGGATGCAGCGTATGCAGGCGCTCCAGCGCGTCGCGCATGTGCAGCCCCTGAATCGAGCGGCCCGATCCTTTCAAGGTGCCGTCGCCGGCAGGGGCAAAGGCGATCACCGGGCGGTGAAAACGCTCTTTAATGCGCGAGGCGAGGATGCCCACCACCCCCTGATGCCACTCGGGGTGATACATCGCCAGCCCGCCGGGCAGCGAGTCGCCGCTGCGCTCCAGCTTTTCGCAGAGAATCAGGGCTTCGGCCTGCATCCCCTGCTCGATCTCTTTGCGGGTCTGGTTCAGCGCGTCCAGCTCGTTGGCCAGCACGCGCGCCTCGCCGATGTTATCGCACAGCAGCAGCGCCACCCCCACCGACATATCGTCCAGACGTCCGGCAGCGTTGAGACGCGGGCCAAGGGCAAAACCGAGATCGCTGGCGGCCAGCCGCAGCGGGTCCCGGTTAGAGATCTCCAGCAGCGCTTTAATACCCGGACGGCATTTTCCCGCCCGAATGCGGTTTAAGCCCTGCCAGGTGAGAATACGGTTATTGGCATCCAGCGGCACCACGTCCGCCACGGTGCCCAGCGCCACCAGATCGAGGAATTCCGCCAGATTAGGCGGCGCAATACCTTTAGCGTCAAACCATCCTTCATCACGCAGCCGTGTACGCAGCGCCAGCATCAGATAGAAGGCCACCCCCACTCCCGCCAGCGATTTCGAGGGGAAGTCGCAGTCGCGCAGGTTGGGGTTAATGATCGCTTCTGCCGCCGGTAAGGTATCGCCAGGCAGGTGGTGATCGGTGACCAGCACCGGGATGCCAAACTCATGCGCGCGCTCAACCCCGGCATGGGAGGAGATCCCGTTGTCTACCGTCAGGATCATCTGCGCACCGCGGGCGTGAGCCTGATCCACCACTTCCGGACTCAGGCCATAGCCATCCTCGAAGCGGTTCGGCACCAGATATGAGACGTTGTCGCACCCCATCGCCCGCAGGCTGAGCACGCTCAGCGCGGTACTGGTGGCACCATCGGCGTCAAAATCCCCCACCACAATGATGCGCGTCCCCTCCCGCAGGGCGTTGTACAGCAGCTCGGTGGCGCGTTCGACGCCGCTAAGCTGCTGCCAGGAGAGCATGCCCTTGACGCTGCGCTCAAGGTCATCTGCATTTCGCACACCACGGCTGGCATACAGCCGACGCAACAGCGGAGGGAGCGTCGCGGGTAACGCGGCGCTCTCGTCCACCTCACGACGACGAAGTTGTGTCGAAGATTTCACGCGAATTATTTACCACCAAACTGTTTCTGGTGCGCATCAAGGAAGGCTTTCATCTCTTTCGGCCCCTGGTAGCCCGGCACCACGTAGCCGTTGCTCAGCACGATCGCAGGCGTACCGGTCACACCAAACTGCACGCCCAGCGCGTAGTGATTGGCAATGTCGATGTCGCAGGAGGCAGGCTGAACGCCTTTACCGCTCATGGCATCATCAAAGGCTTTGTTGCGATCTTTCGCACACCAGATGGCCTTCATGTCCTGCTCAGGCTGGCTCTGAACGCCCGCACGCGGGAAGGGGAGATAACGCACGGTGATCCCCAGCGCGTTGTAGTCTTTCATCTCTTCATGCAGCTTGTGGCAATAGCCGCAGGTGATGTCGGTAAAGACGGTAATGACATGTTTTTCCTGCGCCGCTTTGTAGACGATCATCTCTTTTTCCAGCGCGTTCAGGTTTTTCATCAGCATCTGGTTAGTGACGTTAACCGGCTGTGCGCCGCTCACGTCGTACAGCGGTCCCTGGATAAAGTGCTTACCGTCTTCGGTCACATACAGCACGCCGCTGTTGGTCAGTACCGTTTTCATGCCCGCAACGGGCGCAGGCTGAATTTCGCTACTGGTAACACCGAGCTTCGCCAGAGACTGTTTAATGGCCGCATCGTCAGCATGCGCCAGACCGGATAATGACGCTGCCAGCAGAGAGAACAGCACTAAAGACTTTTTCATATTGGTTCCTGTTACAAGTCATCACGCACGTGGGTGATGCTGTTGGTGTAGCTGCCGCAGGCGTTCCGTCGCGACATGCGTGTAGATTTGCGTCGTTGACAGGTCACTGTGCCCAAGCAGCATCTGGACCACGCGCAGATCGGCGCCGTGATTCAGAAGATGGGTCGCAAACGCGTGACGCAGAACGTGCGGCGAAAGTTTTTCACTGTCGATACCCGCCAGTGTGGCGTAATGTTTGATGCGATGCCAGAAGGTTTGACGTGTCATTTGCTGTGCGCGCTGGCTGGGAAACAGCACGTCAATGGAGACACCGTTCAGCAACCACGGGCGGCCATGCTGAAGATAGTTCTCCAGCCAATAAACCGCCTCTTCGCCCAGCGGCACCAGACGCTCTTTATTGCCTTTACCGATCACCCGTACCACGCCCTGGCGCAGACTGATATCGCTCATCGTCAGCCCGACCAGTTCAGACACGCGTAATCCTGTGGCGTAAAGCACTTCGAGCATCGCTTTATCGCGTAACTCCAGCGGTTGGTCAACCACTGGCGACTGTAATAATCTCTCAACTTGTGCTTCGCTGAGATCTTTTGGCAGACGCTGGGGCAATTTTGGCGACGCCAGTGCCGCACTGGGATCATCAGGGCGTATCTTCTCGCGGTAAAGGTGCTGAAACAGACGCCGCATGGCGCTCAGCAGCCGCGCGGAACTGGTGGCTTTATATCCCCCTTCCATCCGCTCGGCAAGCAGCGCCTGCAAATTGTCGCTTTGGGCCGTGGTCAGAGAGAGATCATGATGGTGTAACCATGCCACCAGCATCGCCAGATCGCGTCGGTAGGCGCTGAGGGTATTCTCGGCAAGATTCTTCTCCAGCCAGAGCGCATCGAGAAACTGTTCGATGAGTGAGAGATCCTTTTCCACGTCCGCCTCTTTCGTTCTGCAATGGGGCATTATGCCTGAATGGGTCTTGTTTCTGGTACACTACTCGCAAAGTCATAGCAAGTATTGAGACATTTTAGCGATGAATATTGGTCTGTTTTATGGTTCCAGCACCTGCTACACCGAGATGGCCGCAGAGAAAATTCGCGACATTATCGGCCCGGAACTGGTCACCCTGCACAATCTCAAAGATGATGCCCCATCGATGATGGAGCAGTACGACGTGTTGATCCTCGGCATCCCGACCTGGGATTTCGGTGAACTGCAGGAAGACTGGGAAGCCATCTGGGATCAGCTCGACTCCCTGGCGCTTGAAGGCAAAATTATCGCGCTTTACGGCATGGGCGATCAGCTGGGCTACGGCGAGTGGTTCCTCGACGCGCTGGGGATGCTGCATGACAAGCTGGCACCGAAAGGGGTGACGTTCATTGGTTACTGGCCGACAGAAGGCTATGAGTTTACCAGCAAGAAACCGATTATCGCCGACGGAGAACTGTTTGTCGGATTGGCCCTGGATGAAACCAACCAGTACGACCTCAGTGAAGAGCGCCTGCAGAGCTGGTGCGAGCAAATCCTTGGCGAAATGGCGGAGCAGTTCAGCTAAACCACTACCGCCCCTGCGTTGGCTGGTGCGACATCATCCGACGCAGATCCCGCCACTCCGCTTCATCCATACTGTCTGCCGCCAGCCATAAATGATGGCAGCGTTGACCCGCGCCTTTGCGTAAGCGGAGCATCATGCCGGATTTCAGCATCCACGGCGTGCCGACAATTTCCCACTCGCTGTCTTGCCAGTGCAGACGGGAATCCATAAACAGTTTGATTTCACCCTGACGGGCGTTAATGCGCCGCTGACTGCGTACGCTATCAAACACCACCAGCGACAGCAGCATCAGCCATAACGGGGTGTAGCTCAGCGGCCACGGCATCAGAAGAATAACAGCCGCGACCAGGCCGTGGAGCAGAAGTGACATCCACTGGGCGCGCCATGAGACGCGTAGATCAGATTGCCACAGGACCACGTTCCTGATTCCGTGTCTGAATTAAAAGCACCATCCGTTGCAGCTCGGCGTCGGCAGGTTTGCCGTGATTCATCAACCAGTTAAATAAATCGGGATCGTCGTTCTCCAGCAGACGGACGAAGAGATGCTTATCCTCATCGCTCAGGCTGTCATATTCATATTCGAAGAACGGCATGATGGAGATATCGAGTTCGCGCATGCCGCGACGGCATGCCCAGTGAATGCGGGCTTTGTTATTAATGTCCATGTCTGATTCCTGCATAACGTTGAGTTCAGGCAGTGTTCCGTTCGTATCGGCAGAGAAACGTGCTCAACCGGGAAGAAACGGCTCTTAGTGTAACGTGTTTTTGCTGTTTCATTACTGGAATATTACGTTCCAGGAGCAGGCTTCCACAAAAAAACACAATAAATAAGCGTGTTCAGCTGTTTTGCGTAGCGTTACGCAGATTAGGCTAAGGGCACGAATAGCCTGTTGAAACCGCTTGCAATGGCTACAGTCTCTTTTACCATTAGGCATTATCAAAGCGTTAAGCAATTCAGGACATCAATATGGCATTTACACCCTTTTCTCCGCGCCAGCCTGTCGCCTCTGCGCGTCTGCCGCTGACGCTTATGACCCTTGATGACTGGGCGCTGGCAACCCTCGTCGGCGTGGACAGCGAAAAGTACCTGCAGGGCCAGGTGACCGCGGATGTCAGTCAGCTGACCGAACACCAGCATCTGCTGGCCGCGCACTGCGATCCGAAAGGCAAGATGTGGAGCAACCTGCGTCTCTTCCGTCGTCAGGATGGTTTTGCTCTGATCGAACGTCGTAGCCTGCGCGACGCCCAGCTCACCGAGCTGAAAAAGTATGCGGTATTCTCGAAAGTGACCATCGCGGCCGATGACGAGCTGGTGCTGCTGGGTGTGGCGGGCTTCCAGGCGCGCGCCGCGCTGAAAAACCTGTTCAGTGAACTGCCTGATGCAGAAAAACAGGTCACTAACGACGGGGCTACTTCGCTGCTATGGTTTGAACATCCGGCAGAGCGTTTCTTACTGGTAACCGATGTCGCTACCGCCGAGCGCGTGACCCAGGCCCTGCGTGGCGAAGCGCAGTTGAATAACAGCCAGCAGTGGCTGTCGCTGGACATTGAAGCGGGCATTCCGGTTATCGAGGCGGCCAACAGCGGGCAGTTTATCCCGCAGGCGACCAACCTGCAGGCGCTGGGCGGTATCAGCTTTAAAAAAGGCTGCTATACCGGTCAGGAGATGGTGGCACGTGCGAAGTTCCGCGGCGCCAACAAACGCGCGCTGTGGTATCTGGCGGGTAAAGCCAGCCGCGTACCGGAAGCCGGTGAAGATCTGGAGCTAAAAATGGGTGACAACTGGCGCCGTACCGGCACCGTGTTGGCTGCCGTTCAGCTTGACGATGGCCGCCTGCTGGTTCAGGCCGTGATGAATAATGATATGGAGCCAGACAGCGTCTTCCGCGTCCGTGAGGATGTGAATACATTAAGCATCGAGCCGCTGCCGTATTCGCTGGAAGAGTAACGCCTGTGAGTGCCGGGTGGCGGCTTCGCCTTACCCGGCCTACGGATTTTGTAGGCCCGTGCAAGCGAAGCGCCGCCGGGCAAAGCGGAATCAAACCTGCCCGACGTACAGATAAATCGCCAGGAAATGGCACACGCTGCCGCCCAGTACAAACCCGTGCCAGATAGCGTGGTTATAGGGGATGCGCTTGCAGACGTAAAAAATGACCCCCAGCGAATAGACAATTCCGCCCACCGCCAGCAATGTCACGCCGCCCGCCGCCAGTTTTACCGCCAGCTGATAGATCACAATCAGCGACAGCCAGCCCATGGTCAGATAGGTCACCAGTGACAGCACCTTAAAGCGGTGCGCGATGGTCAGCTTAAACAGGATCCCCAGCAGCGCCAGGCTCCAGATAACAATCATCAACCCGCGCGCCAGGGGTGAATCCAGCCCCACGAGCAAAAACGGCGTATAGGTTCCGGCAATCAGCAGATAGATGGCGCAGTGGTCGAATTTCTTCAGCCAGATCTTGGCCCGCTGATGGGGAATGGCGTGGTAAAGGGTGGAGGCCAAAAACAGCAGGATCATACTCCCGCCGTAGAGGCTGTAACTGGTGATCGCCAGCGTGCTGGCGTTAGTGTCGACGGCCTGCACCAGCAGCAACACGAGCCCAACGATGCCAAACACCAGGCCAATACCGTGGCTAATGCTGTTGGCTATCTCTTCAGCCAGCGAATATCCCTGTGTGGTTAATGGTTTGCTAACCATAGATAACTCCGGGAAAACAAAAGTGAATAATGTCTCGCTGTCTATGCTAACTGAGAACGATTCCAGTGAACACCTGTTAGCTAAAATAAATATCAGTTTAAAATTTATTTATTACAATCATAAGGTTGAGGGGTTATTTCGGCTAACGACCGTTCACACAAAAACTCAAAGGCATTTAAATTCAATGACATAAAACTGATGCTGGTTCGGGTAAATGTCTGTAATTACCCGCTTCAGTTCGTCCAGGGACATGTTCTCCTGTTGAGCATGTTTTACACTCAGCGTATCGAGCGTGACCGTGGACGTGCCTGTAACCTCAATGGTGCAGAAGTAGCCGTTATCTTCATAACGCCCCACCCGCAGCACATCGCCCGCTTTGAAATGTGATTCGCTCTCATCGCGGAGAGTAATGGTCTTACGTCCGGCCAGAATGTCATCCTGAAAGCGCTGAAAAAAAGTAATGTCGTTTGGCTGCATGTTATTATTCCCTGAAGATGAAGTCTGATGAGTGAGTTTAGCCCCAGTGAGCATGTTCTCCCATTCCGCCATTGCCAGTCTCAACAACCTGGAGATGATGGTCTACAACACCGTCATTAAAAACCGCGATCGGGTGATGTACATGACCATTCGCGAACTGGCGGATGCGGCGGGGGTCTCCACCACCACCGTGCTGCGTTTTTGCCGCAAGTTGAGCTGCGATGGCTATTCGGAGTTCCGCGTACGGTTTAAATTATACCTTAAGCAAAACGAACCGCAGCAGGCTAATTTTGGCGCCAGTGAGATTATCAGTTTTTTCAAAAGCGTAAACAACGACGAATTTGACGCGCTATTAAATAACGCCGTGGATATTATATTATCCTCGGAACGTATTATATTTGTCGGCGCGGGAACTTCAGGCTCGCTGGCAAAATATGGCGCGCGCTTCTTTTCCAATATTGGAAAATTCAGCAACCATATCGACGACCCTTATTTCCCGGTCACCAACGATATGGCGAAAAACGCGCTGGCGATTGTGCTCTCAGTCTCGGGCGAAACCGAAGAGATCCTGCGCTTCGCCAGTCAGTTCAGCCTGCATCACTGCAAGGTGCTCTCTATCACCAGCCACGAACATTCTCGCCTGGCGAAACTGGCGGACTTCAATCTCTCCTGGCACGTGCCGCAAACCCGCGTCGGCGGCGTCTACGATATTACCACGCAGATTCCAGTGATTTATATTCTTGAATCACTGGGGCGCAAACTGGCGAAGAAATTAACGGAATAAAACACCCTGTTTTTTCGGTGTGACATATTACAACTCTCACGAATTGTTATATCGTGACATTTTATTCCCCTTTGTTAGACTCAAAAACAATAGCAATAAATGAGATTAGCAAAGATGAAAAAACTCACCTTACCAAAAGACTTTTTATGGGGCGGCGCGGTTGCGGCGCATCAGGTTGAAGGCGGCTGGAACAAAGGCGGCAAAGGCCCGAGCATTTGTGACGTGCTGACCGGCGGCGCGCACGGCGTACCGCGTGAAATCACCCAGGAGGTGGTGGATGGCAAATACTACCCTAACCACGAGGCCATCGACTTCCACGGTCACTATAAAGAAGATATCAAGCTGTTTGCCGAGATGGGCTTCAAATGCTTCCGCACCTCCATCGCCTGGACCCGTATCTTTCCGAAAGGTGACGAAACCCAGCCCAACGAAGAGGGGCTGAAGTTCTATGATGATATGTTCGATGAGCTGCTGAAGTACAACATCGAGCCGGTCATCACCCTCTCCCACTTCGAAATGCCGCTGCACCTGGTGCAGGAGTACGGCGGCTGGACCAACCGTAAGGTGGTCGATTTCTTCGTCAACTTCGCCGAAGTGGTCTTTGAGCGCTACAAGAGCAAGGTCAAGTACTGGATGACCTTCAACGAAATCAACAACCAGCGTAACTGGCGCGCCCCGCTGTTCGGCTACTGCTGCTCCGGGGTGGTCTATACCGAGCATCAAAACCCGGAAGAGACCATGTACCAGGTGCTGCATCACCAGTTCGTGGCCAGCGCCCTGGCGGTGAAAGCCGCCCGTCGCATCAACCCGGAGATGAAAGTCGGCTGCATGCTGGCAATGGTGGCGCTCTATCCTTACTCCTGCAAACCAGAAGATGTGATGTTTGCCCAGGAATCGATGCGTGAACGCTATGTCTTTACCGACGTGCAGCTGCGGGGTTACTACCCGTCCTACGTGCTGAATGAGTGGGAGCGCCGCGGTTTCACCATCAATATGGAACCGGGCGACGAGCAGATCCTGCGCGAAGGCACCTGTGACTATCTGGGCTTCAGCTATTACATGACCAACGCGGTGAAAGCGGAAGGCGGCACCGGCGATGCGATCTCCGGCTTTGAAGGCAGCGTGCCGAACCCGCACGTGAAAGCATCGGACTGGGGCTGGCAGATTGACCCGGTGGGCCTGCGTTACTCCCTGTGCGAACTCTATGAGCGCTATCAGAAGCCGCTGTTTATCGTGGAAAACGGCTTTGGCGCGTACGACAAAGTGGAAGAGGACGGCAGCATCAATGATGACTACCGCATCGACTACCTGCGCGCGCACGTGGAAGAGATGATGAAAGCGGTCACTTACGATGGTGTGGATCTGATGGGCTACACCCCGTGGGGCTGCATCGACTGTGTGTCGTTCACCACCGGCCAGTACAGCAAACGTTACGGCTTTATCTATGTGAACAAGCACGACGACGGCACCGGCGACATGTCCCGTTCGCGTAAGAAGAGCTTTGAGTGGTACAAAAAAGTGATCGCCAGCAACGGCGAGACGCTTTAATCCGGCCTTGCCGGGCGGCGCTGCGCTTGCACCGGCCTACAGCGATCGTAGGCCCGGTAAGCGTAGCGCCACCGGGCGTTACTTCCCGCCCGCTAACTCAATAAAACTGCCCGTCACGTACGAGGCTTTCTCGCTCAGCAGCCAGACAATCGCCTGCGCCACCTCTTCCGGCTGGCCGCCGCGCTGCATCGGCAGCATCGACTTCACCCGATCCACCCGCCCCGGTTCACCGCCGGAGGCATGAATGTCGGTATAAATCAGCCCCGGACGCACGCAGTTAACCCGGATGCCCTGGGCCGCCACTTCCAGCGACAGCCCGGTCGTCAGGGAGTCCACCGCCCCTTTCGATGCCGCGTAATCCACATACTCCCCCGGTGCGCCGAGTCGCGAGGCCGCAGAAGAGACGTTTACAATCGCCCCGCCTTTCCCGCCATGTTTCAGCGACATGCGTTTCACCGCTTCGCGGCAGCAGAGGAAATACCCGGTCACGTTGGTGGCCAGCACGCGGTTAATCCGCTCGGCGGAGAGGTTCTCAATGGTGCTCTGCTCGAAGAGAATCCCGGCGTTGTTGACCAGCGCGGCGAGGGGCTCCCCTTCGCGATCGAGGCTGTCAAACATCGCCATGACCTGCGCTTCGTCGCTGATATCCGCGCGCAGGGCAAAGGCTCTGCCGCCCTCTTCTATAATCTGATTGATCACGTCGGTGGCGGCGCTGATGTTGTGGTGATAATTCACCGCCACGTTATAACCCACACGCGCCAGCTCAAGCGCCGTCGCTTTGCCAATCCCACGGCTGGCGCCGGTGACTAATGCGATTGCCATCTACAACCTCCGGATAAAAAAAAGCCGGGTGGCGCTGACGCTTACCCGGCCTACAGTATGACAGAAAGATTACTGGTATTCGCTCATCGGCACACAGGAGCAGAACAGGTTACGGTCGCCGTAAACGTCATCAAGACGCTTCACGGTCGGCCAGTACTTGTTGGCTACGCCTGCCGGGAAGACCGCCAGTTCGCGGGTGTAACCGTGGTTCCACTCTGCTACCAGTTCGTTCTGGGTATGCGGCGCGTTAACCAGCGGGTTATCTTCCAGGGTCCACTCCCCGGCCTTCACGCGGTCGATTTCACTGCGGATCGCCAGCATCGCATCGATAAAGCGGTCCAGTTCAACTTTGCTTTCGGACTCGGTTGGTTCAACCATCAGCGTACCCGCAACCGGGAACGACATGGTCGGGGCGTGGAAGCCGTAGTCGATCAGACGCTTGGCGATATCTAGCTCGCTAATACCGGTCTCTTCTTTCAGAGGACGAATATCGAGGATGCACTCGTGCGCCACGCGACCATCACGGCCGGTGTAGAGCACCGGATAGGCATCTTTCAGACGCGTCGCGATGTAGTTGGCATTCAGGATCGCCACCTGGCTGGCCTGCTTCAGCCCTTCCGCGCCCATCATGCGGATATACATCCAGCTGATTGGCAGAATAGAGGCGCTGCCGAACGGTGCCGCAGAGACCGCGCCCTGACGGGTCAGCATGCCTTCGATCTGCACCACGCTGTGGCCCGGAACAAACGGCGCCAGGTGCGCTTTCACACCGATTGGGCCCATGCCCGGACCGCCACCGCCGTGCGGAATGCAGAAGGTTTTGTGCAGGTTCAGGTGCGACACGTCCGCGCCGATAAAGCCTGGCGTGGTGATCCCCACCTGGGCGTTCATGTTGGCGCCATCGAGGTAAACCTGGCCGCCATACTGGTGCACGATTTCGCACACTTCGCGGATGGTCTCTTCATACACGCCGTGAGTGGACGGATAGGTGACCATGATGCAGGAGAGCTTATCGCCGGTCTGTTCCGCTTTCGCACGCAGGTCAGCCAGATCGATGTTGCCGTTTTTATCGCAGGCCACCACCACCACTTCCATCCCTGCCATCTGGGCCGATGCCGGGTTGGTGCCGTGGGCGGAGCTTGGGATCAGGCAGATATCACGATGCCCTTCGTTACGGCTCTCGTGGTAATGGCGGATCGCCAGCAGACCTGCGTATTCACCCTGGGCGCCGGAGTTTGGCTGCATGCAGAGTGCGTCGTAGCCGGTCAGTTTCACCAGCCAGTCGGAGAGCTGGTTGATCATCTGATGAAATCCTTCCGCCTGATCGGCCGGGCAGAATGGGTGCAGTTCAGCGAATTCCGGCCAGGTGATGGGGATCATCTCAGCGGCGGCGTTCAGCTTCATGGTGCAGGAGCCCAGCGGGATCATCGCCTGGTTCAGGGCCAGATCTTTGCGCTCCAGAGAATGCATATAGCGCATCATCTCGGTTTCGCTGTGATAGCGGTTAAAGACCGGATGCGTCAGGATCGCGTCATCGCGCAGCATGCTCGCCTGAATGGAGCGGCTGTCGTGCGCCACCTCTTTATCGAGGGTATCCACGTCCAGACCGTGGTCTTCACCCAGCAGAACGTTGAAGAGCACCTGCAGATCGTCACGGGTGGTGGTCTCATCCAGGGTGATGCTGACCGCATTCAGGATATCGCTGCGCAGGTTAATCTCTGCCGCTTCTGCGCGTGCCAGCACGGTCGCTTTGTCGGCCACGTCAACGCACAGGGTATCGAAGAAGTGGGCGTGACGCAGTTTTTGACCTTTCTGCTGCAGGCCACAGGCGAGAATATCGGCCAGGCGATGAATGCGGCTGGCGATACGCTTCAGGCCAACCGGGCCATGGAAGACCGCATAAAGGCTGGCGATGTTGGCCAGCAGTACCTGAGAGGTACAGATGTTGGAGTTCGCTTTCTCACGGCGGATGTGCTGCTCGCGAGTCTGCATCGCCATGCGCAGGGCGGTGTTGCCGGCGGCATCTTTCGATACGCCAATAATACGGCCTGGCATGGAGCGTTTGAATTCATCTTTAGCGGCGAAGAAGGCCGCGTGCGGGCCGCCGTAGCCCATCGGTACGCCGAAGCGTTGCGCGGAGCCGAAGACGATATCCGCACCCTGTTTGCCCGGGGCGGTTAACAACACCAGCGCCATAAAATCGGCCGCCACGCTGACGACAATTTTGCGCCCTTTCAGCTCGGCAATCAGTTTGGCGTAATCGTGCACTTCACCGGTGGTGCCAACCTGCTGCAACAGCACGCCGAACACATCCTGGTGATCCAGCACTTTCTCAGCATCATCAACGATCACTTCAAAGCCAAAGGTCTCTGCACGGGTACGTACCACGTCAAGGGTTTGCGGATGAACGTCGGCTGCGACGAAGAAGCGGTTTGCGCCCTTCAGTTTGCTGACGCGTTTTGCCATCGCCATCGCTTCTGCGGCGGCAGTGGCTTCATCCAGCAGGGACGCAGAGGCGATGTCCAGACCGGTCAGATCCAGCGTCACCTGCTGGAAGTTGAGCAGCGCTTCCAGACGGCCCTGAGAGACTTCCGGCTGATAAGGGGTGTACGCGGTGTACCAGCCCGGGTTTTCCAGCATGTTGCGCAGGATCACCGGCGGTAACTGCACGTTGGTGTAGCCCATGCCAATGTAAGACTTAAAGCGCTTGTTCAGGCTGGCAATGCCTTTCAGTTCCGCCAGGGCGGCATATTCAGTGGTCGATTCCCCCACCTGCGGCGGCGTGTCGAGCTGAATATCCTTTGGCACGATCTGGCCGATCAAGGCGTTGAGCGAATCCGCGCCAACCGTCTTCAGCATCTCCTGCTGTTGCTGAGCATCCGGCCCAATGTGACGTTCGATGAAGGCGCCACGGTTTTCAAGCTGGCTTAAAGTCTGTGTCATGAGCGATGGTTCCTGAAACGTGCAGTGAATCGTAGTTGTCTGTAACTCTGTTGCCCGGTGGCGCTAACGCTTACCGGGCCTACGTTGTTCTGGAGGCCGGATAAGCGCAGCGCCATCCGGCACAACATTATTCGTCTTCCAGTAAGGCTTCGTACGCGGTGGCATCCAGCAGGGCGGCAACTTCCGCTTCGTCGCTGGCTTTGATTTTAAAGATCCAGCCTTCGCCGTAAGGCTCGCTGTTGACCAGCTCCGGGGAGTCGCTCAGGGCGTCGTTAACCGCCACGATTTCACCGCCCACTGGCGCATAGATATCAGAAGCGGCTTTAACAGATTCCGCCACCGCACAGTCGTCGCCCGCAGTCACGGTCGCGCCCACTTCCGGCAGATCCACAAAGACCATGTCACCTAACAGCTCCTGAGCATGTTCGGTGATCCCAACGGTATAGGTGCCGTCGGCTTCTTTGCGCAGCCACTCGTGTTCTTTGCTGTATTTCAGTTCTGCTGGCACATTGCTCATTGAATTTCTCCTGATAAAAATAATTAGGCGACCGGTTTACCGGCGCGAACAAAAATCGGTTTGGTCACGCGGACCGGCATTTCGCGGTTGCGGATCTGCACCACGGCCGTCTCGCCAATGCCCGCCGGCACACGCGCCAGCGCAATACTGTAACCCAGCGTCGGGGAGAAGGTGCCGCTGGTGATAATGCCTTCGCAGTGGTTGCCATTGGCATCGGTGAAACGTACCGGCAGTTCACCGCGCAGCACGCCTTTCTCGGTCATTACCAGGCCAACCAGCTGTTCGGTGCCCTTCTCACGCTGCTGTTCCAGCACTTCACGACCGATAAAATCGCGATCGGCCGGTTCCCAGGCAATGGTCCAGCCCATGTTAGCCGCCAGCGGAGAGACGCCTTCGTCCATCTCCTGGCCATACAAATTCATACCGGCTTCCAGACGCAGCGTATCGCGCGCGCCCAGACCTGCCGGCTTAACGCCCGCTTCCACCAGCGCACGCCAGAAGTCAGCCGCTTTTTCGTTCGGCATGGCAATTTCATAGCCCGCTTCACCGGTGTAGCCGGTAGTCGCCACAAAGAGATCGCCCGCCTGCACGCCAAAGAACGGCTTCATGCCTTCGGTGGCTTTGCGCTGTTCGTCGTTAAACAGGGAGGCGGCTTTCGCCTGAGCATTTGGCCCCTGCACCGCAATCAGCGACAGGTCGTCACGCACGGTGATGTCGATGCCGTAAGGTTCAGCGTGTTGGGTGATCCAGGAGAGGTCTTTTTCGCGGGTGGCGGAGTTTACAACGAGGCGGAAGAAATCTTCAGAGAGGTAATAGACAATCAGGTCGTCAATGACGCCGCCGGAGGCATTCAGCATGCCGGTATAGAGCGCTTTACCCGGCGTCTTCAGTTTGGCGACGTCGTTTGCCAGCAGATAACGCAGAAACTCCCGGGTGCGGCTGCCGTGCAGATCGACAATGGTCATATGCGAGACGTCGAACATACCGGCATCGGTGCGCACCGCATGATGCTCATCAATCTGCGAACCATAATGCAGCGGCATCATCCAGCCATGGAAATCGACCATACGTGCACCGCATAAGGTGTGTTGTTCATACAAAGGCGTCTGTTGAGCCATCTTATCCTCGTTGAATGAGCTGGGCTGTCTTGCGTTTCATGGCGAAAAATTCACCACAAAACCCGGCATCGGCATCGCTCCCGGACACCGACGCAAACGTTCTCTTTTACCTGAACTTACCACCGAAAACGGTGGTTAACCATAAGGCAAAATGGGTCATCACATTAGCTTATGGTCAAAAAAGCCAGCAAAGCGTACAGAATTATTCACTGCAAAAATGCGAATCATTCCGCACAAACGCAAAGGCAATAAGAGAAGATTTAGCACGGACTGATATTTACTGCGGAAAAATGCGCGAAATTTCCGTAACATAAAAATAGTCAGATTAGTTAATCTAATGCGAAAAAGACGGTGAAATTAGATTATTTCAAACGAGGGAGATCCCCCGGCCTGCAGGCCGGGAGAATAAAGTGTGATGGAGTTCTAAATTAGCGTAGCCAGTCCGGCAGGTCGTTAAGACCCATCGCCTGACGCAGGAGTTGTGGTTTAACGCCCGGGAGGGTGTCAGCCAGTTTCAGGCCAAGATCGCGCAGCAGTTTTTTCGCCGGGTTGGCACCGGCAAAGAGTTCGCGGAAGCCCTGCATCCCCGCCAGCATCATTGCCGCGCTGTGCTTACGGCTACGCTCGTACCGGCGCAGGTAAAGATGCTGACCGATATCTTTGCCTTCACGATGGAGGCGGCGCAGTTCATTCACCAGCTCGGCGGCATCCATAAAGCCCAAGTTTACCCCCTGCCCGGCCAGCGGATGAATGGTGTGCGCCGCGTCGCCCACCAGCGCCAGGCGATGCGCCGCGAACTGGCGCGCATAGCGACCGGTTAACGGGAATACCTGACGCTCGCTTTCGACGGTGCAAAGCCCCAGCCGGTTATCAAAGGCCACGCACAGGGCCTGATTAAATTCTTCGGCTGAAGCCTCCTGCATCTGCTGCGCCTTCTCAGGGGAAAGCGACCAGACGATGGAACAGAGATGCGCATCGCTGAGGGGCAAAAAAGCCAGAATGCCGTCGTTATGGAAGATCTGCCGGGCCACGGCCTGGTGTGGCTCTGCGGTGCGAATAGTGGCGACCAGCGCATGATGGCGGTAGTCCCAGTACGTCAGTGGAATGTCAGCTTTGTTGCGCAACCAGGAGTTGGCACCATCGGCCCCGACCACCAGACGCGCGGTCAGCATGTCGCCGCTTTGCAGGGTAATAAAGGCATCATTTTCGCCCCAGGCCACCTGCTGCAGCTGCGCGGGGGCAATCAGCGTAACGTCGCTGCACTGCTGCGCTTTCTGCCACAAGGCATGATGGATCACCGCGTTTTCGATGATATGGCCGAGATGGCTGTAGCCCATGCTCTCATCATCAAAGGCGATATGCCCGAAGCTGTCTTTATCCCACACTTCCATGCCGTGATAGCAGCTGGCGCGCTGGGCGATAATTTCTGACCAGACGCCAACGCGGGTCAGCAGCTTTTCACTGGCGGCGTTGATCGCCGAAACGCGTAGCTCAGGCGGCGCATCGGGAGCGACAGGCTGCGGCTGTTTCTGCTCCAGCACCGCCACGCGCAGACCGCTCCCCTGCAGACCGCAGGCCAGCGCCAGTCCTACCATTCCGCCACCGACAATGGCGACATCAACATTCTGCACTTTGTTTACTCCTTAGCGAGCGACCCAACCAAGCGTCCTCTGTGCCAGCACATCACGTGCCGGAATAAATAGTTCCATCGCCATTAACCCGGCGTTACGTCCCGCTACCAGCGGCGCCCAGCGATTGGCAAACAGATGCACCAGCCCGTCGGTTACGCCGATCGTCGCCGCTTTATCTGCCTGGCGACGCTTCTGGTAGTGGCATAACACCGGATATGCCCCGCAATCCTGCTGTTGCGCAAATGCCTGGGCCAGGGTTTCGGCGAGGCTCATGACATCGCGCAGCCCGAGGTTAAAGCCCTGTCCGGCGATGGGATGTAACGTCTGTGCCGCATTGCCCACCAGCGCGACGCGATGGGAGACAGATTGCGACGCCGTGGTTAAGGCCAGGGGATAGACCGAACGCTTGCCCGCATGGGTGATCCGCCCCAGCCGCCAGCCAAAGGCTTTTTGCAGTTCGGTGCAGAAGCGTTCATCAGACCAGCTCTGCACGTCGTCCGCACTCTCCAGCGAATGGCACCAGACCAGCGAGCTGCGCCCCTGCGACATCGGCAGCATGGCCAGCGGGCCATGCTGGGTAAAACGTTCAAAAGCGCGGCCACGGTGCGGCTCGGCGGTGGCGACATTGGCAATCACCGCCAGCTGATGATACGGCTGCTGTTGCCACTGGATCCCACACTGCTGGCCGAGCGCCGAACGGGAGCCGTCGGCTGCCACCAGCAGTTGTCCGTCAAGGGTCGTGCCGTCATCGAGGGTGACGCTCACCGCCGCTTCGCTGCGGATAAAATGCTCCACGCGCGCCGGGCAATGCAGCGTCACGCCTGGGGCCTCCTTTAGCAGACGGAACAGGCGCAGGCCCACGTCGTGCAGTTCAACCACCTGCCCCAGCGCATCAATGCGGTAATCCTGCGCCTCAAGGGTGACAAACCCGGCATGACCCCGGTCGCTGACATGAACGGTTTCGATGGCCGTGGCGCAATCGGCAATCGCCTGCCAGATGCCGCTACGCGCGAGCTGCTGGCAGGTGCCCTGCGCCAGGGCGATAGCGCGTCCGTCAAATCCCGGATGGCCCGTCGACTGCGGCGCAACCGCTTCGACAAGATGGATCGGCAGCTTACCCTGGGTCAGGGAAGAGAGGGTCAGCGCCAGCGTCGCTCCCGTCATGCCTCCGCCAACGATGATGATACTCATGCGCGCGCCGCCGCCATCAGCGCCTCGATCTCGTCGGCGTTTTTCACCACCGATGCGGTGAGGTTTTCGTTGCCGGTTTCGGTGATAACGATGTCATCTTCGATACGAATGCCGATACCGCGATACTCCACAGGCACATCGGCATCCGGTGCGATATAGAGTCCCGGCTCAACGGTCAGCACCATGCCAGGCTCCAGCACGCGCGAACGCTCCGGGCCATAGGCACCCACATCATGCACGTCCAGCCCCAGCCAGTGGCTCAGGCCATGCATAAAGAAGGAACGGTGCGCGTTCTCAGCAATCAGCTGATCGACATCGCCCTGCAGGATACCCAGATCCACCAGTCCGCTGACCATAATGCGCACCACTTCGCCGGTGACTTCCTGAATAGAGGTGCCGGGGCGGAACAGCATCAGCGCAGTGTCCAGCGAGTGCAGCACGATGTCGTAAATGGCGCGTTGGGCTGGGGTAAATTTACCGTTCACCGGGAAGGTGCGGGTGATATCCCCGGCATAGCCTTTAAATTCACATCCGGCATCAATCAGCACCAGATCGCCATCCCGCAGTTCGGACTCGTTTTCGGTGTAGTGAAGAATGCAGCCATTTTCACCACCGCCCACAATGGTGTTGTAGGCCGGATAGCGCGCGCCGTGGCGGGAAAACTCATGATGAATTTCCCCTTCGAGCTGATATTCGAACATCCCCGGACGGCACTTCTCCATCGCCCTTGTATGGGCCAGCGCGCTGATCTCACCCGCACGACGCATCACCTCCAGCTCTTCAGCCGATTTAAACAGGCGCAGTTCATGCACAACGGGACGCCAGTCGGTGATCGTTGCGGGCGCTTTCAGATTTTGCCGGGAGCCTTTACGCAGCTTATCCAGCGCGGCAAAGAGAATCTCGTCGGCATACGCATATTCGCCCTGGGCGTGGTAAACCACATCCAGGCCATTAAGCAGCTGGTAAAGCTGATCGTTGATTTCGCTGAACGCCAGGGCGCGATCCACGCCCAGCTTTTCCGGCGCGGCCTGCTGTCCCAGCCGACGGCCAAACCAGATCTCGGCGGTGAGATCCCGGACGCGGTTAAACAGCACGCTGTGGTTGTGGGTGTCATCACTTTTAATCAGCACCAGTACCGACTCCGGCTCGTTGAAGCCGGTGAAGTACCAGAAATCACTGCTCTGGCGATACGGGTATTCGCTATCGTTACTGCGCGTGGCCTCCGGTGCGGCAAATATCAGCGCGGCGCTTCCCGGCTGCATGGTGGCCAGCAGCGCCTGACGGCGACGAAGGTACTCTTGCTGAGTCATGACACCCTCCAGTAGTTGTTATTAGTGTAAGGTTGGTTTGCGCACTTCCGGCGCAGTGGGCTGAGTCCGCGTAAAGGTATCGTGGCAGAGCAACGACGCGACGCGCACATACTCAATGATCTCTTCGAGGGACATTTCCAGCTCTTCCTGGTCCTCTTCCTCGTCGTAGCCCAGCTGTGCAATGTTGCGCAGATCGTCGATCGCTTCTCCGGCTTCGCCCGTCACCTTTTCAAGTTTAGGCTGCGTTACGCCCAACCCCAACAGGTAATGGTTAACCCACCCGGCCAGCGCATCGGCGCGATCGAACACGCTGACGTCGTCGCCATCAGGCAGATAAAGCTGAAAAAGGAAGCCGTCATCTTCCAGCGCATCGCTGATTGCGCCATGCATACTGCGCAACGCCTGGGCCAGATCGTGACCAAACGCCAGACCTTCGTTCGTCAGGTCGTGAACCAGCGGCAGCCATGAGCTGTCGTTGTTTCCACCACACAGCATCCCGCTGATCAGACCGTGCATTTCAGCAGGTGTTAAACCCACGCCCTGCTGGTTCAGTAACTGGCTAACGTCGTTGTAGCCAGGCATTTCGTTCTGTATAGGCATGCGCATTCGTCATCATTGGGAGGAATATTCATGGTATGCTACCACTTTGGACCCTGGTGAACCAGAATAGGGCTTGTATCTGCGCACCAGGGTAGCTATAGTGTCGCCCCTTCGCAGCCCCCGGAATCGGGTGTGAAGGCAGCGCAGTCAAACAGCAGGAAGGTGGCATGTCTGCACAACCCGTCGATATCCAAATTTTTGGCCGTTCGCTGCGAGTGAATTGTCCGCCTGAACAAAGGGATGCTTTGAATCAGGCTGCGGATGATTTGAATCAGCGGTTGCAAGATTTAAAAGAACGCACTAGAGTCACAAATACTGAGCAGCTGGTTTTCATCGCCGCGTTGAACATCAGTTATGAACTGACTCAGGAAAAAGCGAAGACCCGCGAATACGCGGCGAGCATGGAACAACGCATTAAAATGCTCCAGCAGACCATTGAACAGGCATTGCTTGATCAGGGTCGCATTACTGACAGACCGGGGCAAAACTTTGAATAACACTTCATGGTCTACTATGGTAGAGTGACCCTGAAGGAAAAATTTCTCTGAGATGTTCGCATGCGGGCCAGTCCCCTGAGCCGATATTTCATACCACAAGAATGTGGCGCTCCATGGTTGGTGAGCATGCTCGGTTCGTCCGAGAAGCCTTAAAATCATGACGACACATTCACCTTGAACCAAGGGTTCAAGGGTTACAGCCTGCGGCGGCATCTCGGAGATTCCCTCACCTTTCTACCCAGCGACTACCATGACGCAACTTCCTGAAGTTCCTGCCACACGTCAACACATTCGTCAGTTTATCCGTCAGCAACGCAGAGCTTTAACGCCTGAACAGCAAGCCCATTTCGCGCAGCAAGCCGCGGCCCGCATGATGGCGTATCCGCCTATGGTCATGGCGCACACGGTGGCCCTGTTTCTCTCCTTTGACGGCGAACTGGATACCCAGCCGCTGATCGATGAACTCTGGCGCACCGGGAAAAAGGTCTATCTGCCGGTACTCCACCCTTTTAGCCCGGGTCATCTCCTGTTTCTGCACTATCACCCTCACAGCGAACTGGTGGTGAATCGTCTGAAAATCACCGAGCCGAAACTGGACGTGCGCGACGTATTGCCGCTGGATCAGCTGGATGTGCTGGTGACGCCGCTGGTGGCGTTTGATGAGAGCGGCCAGCGCTTAGGCATGGGCGGGGGGTTTTACGATCGCACGTTGCAGAACTGGCAGCAGTACGGTTTACATCCCGTGGGCTATGCGCATGATTGTCAGGGCGTGGAAACGTTACCGGTGGAGAAGTGGGATATCCCGCTGCCTGCGGTGGTGACGCCGTCCAGGATTTGGCAGTGGTGAAAAAAGCCGGGTGGCGGCGTCGCCTTACCCGGCCTACACAATCCGTAGGCCCGGCAAGCAAAGCGCCGCCGGGCAGCAGACCGCACTAAATCAGTAAAGCAGACGCGCGCGAATCGTGCCCGGAATGGCTTTCATCCCCTGCAGCGCTTTCTCTGCAACGTCTTCATCCGCTTCGATATCGATAACCACATAACCCATCTGCGCGTTAGTTTGCAGGTACTGTGCGGCGATGTTAACCCCCTGCTCGGCGAAGATCTGGTTAATGGCCGTCAGCACGCCCGGACGGTTTTCATGGATGTGCAGCAGACGGCGTCCGCCGTGCAGCGGCAGAGAAACTTCCGGGAAGTTGACTGCAGAGAGGGTTGAACCGTTGTCGGAGTATTTGCTCAGCTTACCGGCCACTTCAAGACCGATATTTTCCTGTGCTTCCTGCGTGGAGCCGCCAATGTGCGGGGTCAGGATCACGTTGTCGAACTCACACAGCGGCGAGCTGAATGGATCGCTGTTAGTCGCCGGCTCGGTCGGGAAGACGTCAATGGCCGCCCCCGCCAGATGTTTGCTTTTCAGGGCGTCACACAGGGCAGGAATATCCACCACCGTACCGCGCGCGGCGTTGATCAGCAGCGAGCCCGGCTTCATCAGCGCCAGCTCTTCCGCACCCATCATATTTTTGGTAGAGGCGTTTTCCGGCACGTGCAGGCTCACCACGTCGCTCATGTTGAGCAGATCGGAGAGATGCTGAACCTGGGTGGCGTTACCCAGCGGCAGTTTGCTTTCAATGTCGTAGAAGAAGACGTGCATCCCGAGCGATTCGGCGAGAATGCCCAGCTGTGTACCGATGTGGCCGTAACCGATAATCCCCAGCTTTTTACCACGCGCTTCGTAGGAGCCGGAGGCGAGTTTATTCCAGATCCCGCGGTGCGCTTTGGCGTTGGCTTCAGGAATGCCGCGCAGCAGCAGCAGGAGTTCACCGATGACCAGCTCCGCCACGGAACGGGTGTTGGAGAATGGCGCGTTGAATACCGGGATACCGCGCTTCGCGGCAGCATTGAGATCGACCTGGTTGGTGCCGATGCAGAAGCAGCCAATCGCCACCAGTTTTTCTGCCGCGGCAATAACCTCTTCTGTCAGGTGGGTACGGGATCGCAGGCCAATGAAGTGGGCATCACGGATCGACTCTTTCAGCTGTTCGGTATCCAGTGCACCTTTGTGAAATTCGATGTTGGTGTAACCCGCCGCACGAAGGCTATCCAGTGCTTTCTGATGCACCCCTTCGACCAGCAGAAATTTAATCTTGTCTTTCTCCAGTGATACCTTTGCCATTTCCCCGACCCTGTCTGATTGTCTGAACTGTTGTTGTGCTGGATTGAAATCCACTCCCGCCAACATATCAAAAAAAACTATTGCAGCAATATGAACGTTTGCGTCGGCACTCTGAAGAAATGTCATACAGCCGCAATTGGCAGTGAATTATTCTGTGGAGTAGTAGGAAAGCGGCAGGATCGTCAGGAGAGGGTTATAAATGTGACACAAGTCACCAAATATCGCTTTTGCAAAAATAATTAGCGGGGGGAAGCTCCCCCCGTCAGATCATTTCACGATGGTTTTGACGCCTTCGGCGGTGCCAATCAGCGCGACATCCGCGCCACGGTTGGCGAATAACCCTACGGTTACTACGCCTGGCAGGCCATTGATGGCGTTTTCCAGCGCCACGGCGTCCAGGATCTCCAGACCGTGAACATCCAGAATCACGTTACCGTTGTCCGTCACCACGCCCTGACGGTATTCCGGGCGTCCGCCCAGCTTGACCAGCTCACGGGCAACCGCGCTACGTGCCATCGGGATTACTTCAACCGGCAGCGGGAATTTGCCAAGGATATCCACCTGCTTCGAAGCATCGGCGATACAGATGAACTTGTCCGCAACAGAGGCGATGATTTTTTCGCGCGTCAGCGCCGCGCCGCCGCCTTTGATCATCTGCATATGACCGTTGATTTCATCCGCGCCATCAACGTAGATACCCAGGCGGTCAACTTCATTCAGATCGAAAACGGTAATGCCCAGGCTTTTCAGCTTTTCCGTGGATGCATCGGAGCTGGAAACCGCGCCCTCGATCTGCCCTTTCATCGTGCCCAGTGCATCAATAAAGTGTGCTGCCGTTGATCCTGTGCCCACGCCGACAATGGTACCCGGCTGTACATACTGGAGAGCGGCCCATCCTACTGCTTTTTTCAGTTCATCCTGCGTCATGATCTCTTGCCCGTGGTGATTTTGCGTGACGCGCATTATAGAGCATTCACCTGCGCCATGTGATCTGCAAGGTCACCAATTTCGTCTGTATCAAACATAAATTTATGTCATAGTGCGAAGTATTGAATCATTTGGGAGTCAGCCAGAGCAATGAAACGTCCGGACTACAGAACATTACAGGCCCTTGATGCCGTTATTCGTGAACGCGGATTCGAACGCGCAGCACAGAAGCTGTGCATTACCCAGTCCGCCGTTTCGCAACGGATCAAACAGCTTGAGAATATGTTCGGACAGCCGCTGCTGGTTCGTACCGTTCCGCCGCGTCCCACCGAACAGGGGCAAAAACTGCTGGCGCTGCTGCGTCAGGTTGAGCTGCTGGAAGATGAGTGGCTGGGGGATGAACAGACCGGCTCCACGCCGCTGCTCCTGTCACTGGCGGTCAACGCCGACAGCCTGGCAACCTGGCTGCTGCCTGCCCTCGCCCCGGTGCTGGCCGATTCGCCTATCCGGCTGAATTTGCAGGTGGAAGATGAAACCCGTACCCAGGAGCGTCTGCGTCGCGGTGAAGTGGTGGGCGCGGTCAGTATCCAGCCTCAGGCGCTGCCGAGCTGCCTGGTGGATCAGCTGGGGGCGCTGGATTATCTGTTCGTCGCCTCCAAAGCCTTTGCTGAACGTTACTTCCCGAATGGCGTCACCCGCGCGGCGCTGCTGAAAGCGCCCGCCGTGGCGTTTGACCATCTCGATGATATGCATCAGGCGTTTTTACAGCAGAACTTCGACCTGCCGCCCGGCAGCGTACCCTGCCATATCGTTAACTCATCAGAAGCCTTCGTGCAGCTGGCGCGTCAGGGCACAACCTGTTGCATGATCCCGCATCTGCAGATCGAGAAAGAGCTACAGAGCGGCGAGCTGATCGACCTGACGCCAGGCCTGCACCAGCGCCGCATGCTCTACTGGCACCGCTTCGCGCCGGAAAGCCGGATGATGCGCAACGTCACCGATGCGCTGCTGGCCCACGGCCATAAGGTTCTGCGCCAGGACTAATAAAAAAGCCGGGTCGCGTTAACGTTCACCCGGCTTTTTATTACTGCTAAACAACCATTACGGTGCTTTTGTCGCCGTATCCGGCTGCTGCGCTTGCTGCTGCACCTGTGGAGTCTGCTGGCTCTGCTGCTGACCCTGTGCTGGCTCCAGCTGGAACACCACATCAACCTGATCGTCGAACTGAATCGTTGGCTGCTCGTAGGTATCCTGCGCGGAGACCGGCGCCGCTTCCGCTTTCATCATGCGCACCATCGGGCTCGGCTGGTAGTTAGAGACGTGGTAACGCACGCTGTATACCGGGCCCAGCTTGCTGTTAAAGCCAGAAGCCAGCTGCTGCGCCTGATGCAGGGCGTCATCAATCGCCGCTTTACGCGCTTCGTCTTTATATTTCTCAGGTTGCGCAACGCCCAGGGACACGGAACGGATCTCATTCAGACCCGCTTTCAGCGCGCCATCCAGCAGGGAGTTGAGTTTATCCAGCTGACGCAAGGTCACTTCGACGGTACGTACCGCGCGATAACCTTTCAGGATGCTTTTGCCATTCTGATAGTCGTAATCTGGCTGGGTGCGCAGATTAGCGGAATTGATATCTTTCTTCGCTATGCCATTCTGTTCAAGGAAAGAGAGATATTGCGCAACGCGATCGTCTGCCTGTTTCTTGGCGGTGGCCGCATCTTTGGCCGCCACGTTAACTTCAATGGCCAGGGTAGCGATATCCGGTACTGCATCCACGCTTGCGGTTCCGGAAGTGACAATATGCGGGCTGTCAGGCAGTTCACTGGCCTGCACGGATGCTGCGCCAAAACCCATTAATGCCGCCAGGGCAATTACATTCAACTTCACTTTAATTCCTCCATGTTGCGAAGAGTGCCCAGGTAACAGGGCGCATGCCAGCAAGCTTAGCGACTGCTGGCCGAATGTCCATAAGACAACGCTTAGTTGAATAGTTCACGAATGTGATGAATCCCCTCTTTCGCCAGCTGGAAAGCAATAAACCACATCACCACACCGACCAGGCCGTTAATAATGCGCTGGGCTTTGGCGGTGCGCAGGCGGGGTGCCAGCCATGCAGCGAGCAGCGCCAGACCAAAGAACCAGAGGAAGGAGGCGCTCACGGTACCCAGCGCGAACCAGCGTCTCGGCTCAGCATCCAGCTGCCCTCCCAGGCTGCCCAGCACCACAAACGTATCCAGATAAACGTGCGGATTAAGCCAGGTCACCGCCAGCATGGTGACGATAATTTTCCAGCGCCCCTGCTTCATGACTTCAGCGCTGGCCAGCTCAATATTGCTGCCCAGCGCCGTTTTCAGGGCGCCAAAGCCATACCAGAGCAGAAAGGCGACGCCGCCCCAGGTGACCAGTGCCAGCAGCCAGGGAGACTGCATCAACAGCGCGCTACCGCCAAAAATCCCGGCACAAATCAGCAGCATATCGCTTAGTGCGCAGAGCAGCGCGATCATGATGTGATATTGACGTCGAATGCCCTGATTCATGACGAAGGCATTTTGCGGACCGAGAGGCAGGATCATCGCCGCGCCAATCATAAGCCCCTGAATGTAAAAAGATAACATGGAAACCAATCTCAAAAATGTGTCTTAGGGGCTGACTATACTGCGGGAGAATAATAAGAGGAAATGGATAATATTAATTGGCAATAAGGGAAGCTAATAAAACCCGGTACGCATTGTGCGCACCGGGTTAAGGTAAAAACCTTATTCCGCTGGTTCTTTCACCCGTTTGAAGTTCACGTCCATCTGCGGATACGGGAAGCTGATGCCGTTGGCATCAAAGTCGCGCTTGATGCGCTCCAGTACATCCCAGTAAACGCTTTGCAGATCGCTACTTTTGCTCCAGATACGGACAACGAAGTTGATAGAGGAGGCGCCCAGCTCGTTAAGGCGAACCGTCATTTCGCGGTCTTTCAGGATACGCTCGTCAGATTCAATGATGTCGGTGATGAGTTTTTTCACCTGCTCGATATCGGAATCATAGCCCACGCCGATCATAAGCTCATTGCGGCGAACCGGCTCCCGGGAGAAGTTAGTGATATTGCCGTCGATGACCTTTTTGTTAGGCACGATAACAATTTTGCCGTCCGCGGAACGCAGCGTAGTGGAAAAAATCTGCACGTTCAGCACCGTACCCGCGGTGCCGCCGAGATCGACATACTCCCCGGAACGGAATGGACGGAAGGTAACCAGCAGCACGCCGGCCGCCAGGTTTGCCAGCGAGCCCTGTAGCGCCAGCCCCACGGCCAGGCCAGCGGCACCCAGTACCGCAATCACCGAGGCGGTCTGAACCCCCACGCGCCCCATTGCTGCTATCAGGGTAAAAGCAATAATCGCGTAGCGCACCATTGCCGAGAGGAAATCGGCGACGGTAGCGTCAATATGCCGGGCGAGCATCACGCGGTTAATGCCTCTGGCAACCGTCCGGGCAACGATCATCCCCACCACCACGATGGCAATCGCCGCCGCAATATTTACGACATAGCTGATAAGCAACGCCTGATTACGCACCAGCCAGGAGCCCGCGTTATTGATGCTATCTACAACACCGAGATCTTCCATTTATCTTTCCTTATGCACATAAAACACAAATCCGCCCCATGCGGAGAGGAGCAAGTGTGTAAAGGGTAAACAAAAAGCCCACAATATGCCAAGCAGATCACATAAAACAGCCGCTATAGCCAGTTGAAAAGACATAAAAAAAGCCCGCGATTAACGCGGGCTTTTGATGGTGTCAGCAGCTTAAATTACAGAACGTCAACCGCGTTCAGCTCTTTGAAAGCCTGCTCCAGACGCGTCACCATAGAGGTCTGGGCTGCACGCAGCCATACGCGTGGATCGTAGTATTTCTTGTTCGGCTGGTCTTCGCCTTTCGGGTTGCCCAGCTGGCCCTGCAGGTAAGCTTCGTTAGTTTTGTAGTACTGCAGAATACCGTCCCAGGTTGCCCATTGGGTGTCGGTATCGATGTTCATTTTGATAACACCGTAGCTAACGGAATCTTTGATTTCCTGAGCAGAAGAACCGGAACCGCCGTGGAAGACGAAGTTCAGGCTGTTGTGCGGCAGGTTGTGTTTCTTGGAAACGTATTCCTGAGAATCACGCAGGATGGTTGGCGTCAGAACCACGTTACCTGGCTTGTACACACCGTGTACGTTACCGAAGGAAGCCGCGATAGTGAAACGTGGGCTGATTTTGCTCAGCTCGGTGTAAGCGTAATCAACGTCTTCTGGCTGAGTGTACAGAGCAGAAGCGTCCATGTGGCTGTTGTCCACGCCGTCTTCTTCGCCACCGGTGCAACCCAGTTCGATTTCCAGGGTCATGTCCATTTTGGCCATGCGCGCCAGGTATTTAGAGCAGATCTCGATGTTCTCTTCCAGAGACTCTTCAGACAGGTCGATCATGTGAGAAGAGAACAGTGGCTTACCGGTTGCAGCGAAGTGTTTTTCGCCCGCGTCCAGCAGACCGTCGATCCACGGCAGCAGTTTCTTCGCGCAGTGGTCAGTGTGCAGGATTACTGGAACGCCGTAGTGCTCAGCCATCTGGTGAACGTGATGTGCGCCAGAGATTGCGCCCAGGATTGCAGCACCCTGAGGAACGTCAGTTTTCACGCCTTTACCTGCGATAAACGCAGCACCACCGTTAGAGAACTGAACGATTACCGGCGCTTTAACTTTGGCTGCAGCTTCCAGTACGGCGTTGATAGAGTCGGTACCGACGCAGTTAACCGCTGGCAGAGCAAAGTTGTTTTCTTTAGCTACCTGGAACACTTTCTGAACGTCATCACCAGTGATCACGCCAGGTTTTACGAAATCAAAAATTTTAGACATGTTGCGAGTCCTGTATCTTCGGCCTTGGAAAGGGGCGAGCTCTTAAAAGCGCGCTGAAAATTGGGCAGGTTTCCCTGCCCTAAAATGGCTTACTTCTTAGCGCGCTCTTCGAGCATGGCTACTGCTGGCAGAACTTTGCCTTCCACGAATTCGAGGAATGCGCCGCCGCCAGTGGAGATGTAGGAGATCTTGTCGGAAATACCGAACAGATCGATGGCTGCCAGGGTGTCACCGCCGCCAGCAATGGAGAATGCTTCGCTGTCTGCAATCGCGTTAGCCACGATTTCAGTACCTTTACGGAAGTTCGGGAATTCGAACACGCCAACCGGACCGTTCCACAGAATGGTTTTTGCATTCTTCAGGATTTCAGCCAGTTTCTCTGCAGAGGCGTCGCCCAGGTCCAGAATCTGCTCTTCATTTTTGATGTCAGAAACAGATTTCAGCTCTGCGGTTGCGGTTTCAGAGAACTCGGTCGCGACGCGAACGTCAGTTGGAACCGGGATATCGCAGGTGCTCAGCAGACGTTTCGCTTCGTCAACCAGGTCTGCTTCGTACAGGGATTTACCCACGTTGTGGCCCTGGGCAGCAACGAAGGTGTTAGCGATACCACCGCCAACGATCAGCTGGTCAGCAATTTTGGACAGAGAGTCCAGAACGGTCAGTTTGGTGGAAACTTTAGAACCACCAACGATAGCAACCATCGGACGAGCAGGTTCTTTCAGTGCTTTACCCAGCGCATCCAGCTCAGCGGCCAGCAGAGGACCTGCACAAGCGACGTCGGCGAATTTACCGATACCGTGGGTAGAAGCCTGGGCACGGTGAGCGGTACCGAAGGCGTCCATCACGAATACGTCGCACAGTGCAGCGTATTTTTTGGACAGGGTTTCGTCGTCTTTCTTCTCGCCTTTGTTGAAGCGAACGTTTTCCAGAACAACCAGCTCACCTTCAGCAACTTCCACGCCGTCCAGGTAGTCTTTAACCAGACGTACCGGGCTGGACAGTTTGTCTTTCAGGTAATTAACAACCGGCAGCAGAGAGAATTCTTCGTTGTACTCGCCTTCGGTCGGACGACCCAGGTGGGAGGTTACCATCACTTTTGCACCCTGCTTCAGTGCCAGTTCGATGGTTGGCAGAGAGGCACGGATACGCGCGTCGCTGGTTACTTTCCCATCTTTAACCGGTACGTTCAGATCCGCACGGATGAAAACGCGTTTACCTGCCAGATCCAGATCGGTCATCTTAATTACAGACATGGTGAATCCTCTCGTTGATTCTTAAAGTTTTGCAGACGCAATACGCGTCTTACCTGAAACCTTGTGCGGCCATGGCTAACGTGGTGTCGAGCATCCTGTTAGCAAAGCCCCATTCATTATCACACCAGACCAGCGTTTTGATCAGGTGCGCCCCACTCACTCGCGTTTGGGTGCCATCAACAATAGCGCTATGCGGATCGTGGTTAAAATCTACTGAGACCAACGGTAATTCCGTATAGTCAACTATACCATGAAATGCTTGCTGTGCCGCCTTTTGCAGCAACAGGTTGACCTCACAGGCTTTTACCGGTTTTTTTACGGTAACACTGAGGTCGATCGCCGTCACGTTGATGGTAGGTACGCGGACGGCGATAGCTTCAAAACGATCTTCAAACTGCGGGAAAATTCGGGTAATACCGGCCGCCAGTTTGGTGTCCACCGGGATAATCGACTGACTCGCCGCGCGAGTGCGTCGCAGGTCCGGGTGGTAAGCGTCAATGACCTGCTGATCGTGCATGGCTGAGTGGATAGTGGTAACCGTACCCGACTCAATGCCGTAGGCATCGTCCAGCAGTTTGATGACCGGAATAATACAGTTGGTGGTACAGGAGGCATTGGAGACTATTCGGTGTTCTGCGTGCAACTCGTGATGGTTGACGCCGTAAACCACCGTGGCATCGAGATCGTTACTGCCAGGATGTGAAAAGAGCACTTTCTTTGCGCCAGCCGCCAGATGGGCTTCGCCGTGCTCGCGGTTGCCGTAGACGCCGGTACAATCGAGAACCACATCGACACCCAGTTCACGCCAGGGTAATGCTTCGATCGTCCGCTCATGAAGCACACGGATCACGTCATCACCGACAAGCAGCTGCTCTCTCTCCTGACGAACGTCCCAGGCAAAGCGTCCATGGCTGGTGTCATATTTCAATAAATGCGCCATGCCTGCGGCATCCGCCAGTTCATTGATGGCCACCACGGTAATTTCCGCCCGGCGTCCGGATTCATATAAAGCACGAACCACGTTACGTCCGATGCGACCGAAACCATTAATCGCTACGCGTACGGTCATAAGTCTCCTGCAAAGCTTTCCCTGACACGAGGTGGCTGACAGAGTAATGCAGCAACGCGCTGAGGGGAATCCTTGCCTGTCACAAACTCCAACTGATTGGTCATTTGTCGAACATTTAATCGACTGAAACGCTTCAGCCAGAATAAGCGAAACACGGAATAAAGGGAATGACTGTCCAGACCAATAAGCCAGCTATATGACACACATCACATTTTAAGTGGAATAATTTACAGAGGTATTACATCTTTGAGGAATAACATGCACAAAAAAGCCGGGTGACGCTTACGCCTGCCCGGCCTGAATATTTTGTAGGCCCGGCAAGCTACGCGCCGCCGGGCACAGCCGTGATTACAGCAGTTCTTTCGCTTTCGCGACTACGTTCTCAACGGTGAAGCCGAACTCTTCGAACAGCTGCTCAGCTGGCGCAGACTCACCGAAGGTGGTCATGCCAACGATAGCGCCGTTCAGGCCCACGTATTTGAACCAGTAGTCAGCGATACCCGCTTCGATTGCCACACGGGCAGAAACGGCTTTCGGCAGCACGGATTCACGGTAAGCCGCGTCCTGCTTGTCGAAGGCGTCGGTAGATGGCATGGAGACCACGCGCGCTTTCACGCCTTCGCCTGCCAGCTGATCCCAGGCGGCAACAGCCAGTTCAACTTCAGAACCGGTTGCGATGAAGATCACCTGCGGCTGACCGTCGCAATCTTTCAGCACGTAACCACCGCGAGCGATGTTCGCCAGCTGCTCTTCGGTACGATCCTGCTGAGCCAGGTTCTGACGGGAGAGGATCAGCGCGGTCGGGCCGTCCTGACGCTCAACGCCATATTTCCACGCTACCGCAGATTCAACCTGGTCACATGGACGCCATGTGGACATGTTCGGGGTCACACGCAGAGAAGCAACCTGCTCAACCGGCTGGTGGGTCGGGCCATCTTCGCCCAGACCGATAGAGTCGTGGGTGTAGACCATCACCTGACGCTGTTTCATCAGCGCAGCCATACGCACCGCGTTACGGGCATATTCCACGAACATCAGGAAGGTGGAGGTGTACGGCAGGAAACCACCGTGCAGGGAGATACCGTTGGCAATCGCGGTCATACCGAACTCACGAACACCGTAATGGATGTAGTTACCGGCAGTATCTTCGTTGATCGCTTTAGAACCAGACCAGATAGTCAGGTTTGATGGCGCCAGGTCAGCGGAGCCGCCGAGGAACTCTGGCAGCAGCGGGCCGAAGGCTTCGATCGCATTCTGGGAGGCTTTACGACTGGCGATTTTAGCCGGGTTAGCCTGCAGCTTAGCGATGAACTCGTTCGCTTTGGCGTCGAAGTCTGCTGGCATCTCACCTTTCATACGACGGGTGAACTCTGCCGCTTCCTGTGGGAAGGCTTTAGCGTAGGCGGCGAATTTCTCGTTCCATGCCGCTTCTTTCGCCTGACCGGCTTCTTTGGCATCCCACTGCGCATAAATTTCAGACGGGATTTCAAACGCAGCGTGTTTCCAGCCCAGTGCTTCACGGGTCAGGGCGATCTCTGCATCACCCAGCGGTGCGCCGTGGGAGTCGTGCGTACCGGCTTTGTTCGGAGAACCGAAACCGATGATGGTTTTGCACATCAGCAGGGACGGTTTGTCGGTCACTGCGCGCGCTTCTTCTACTGCACGTTTAATCGCTTCAGCATCGTGACCGTCAACGCCACGCACTACGTGCCAGCCGTAGGCTTCGAAACGTGCTGCGGTGTCGTCAGTGAACCAGCCTTCAATGTGGCCGTCGATGGAGATGCCGTTGTCGTCATAGAACGCAACCAGTTTGCCCAGTTTCAGGGTGCCTGCCAGGGAGCACACTTCGTGAGAAATGCCTTCCATCATGCAGCCGTCACCCAGGAATGCATAGGTGAAGTGGTCGACGATGTCATGACCCGGACGGTTGAACTGCGCCGCCAGCGTCTTCTCAGCAATCGCCATACCCACGGCGTTAGCAATACCCTGACCCAGCGGACCGGTCGTGGTTTCAACACCTGCGGTGTAACCCACTTCCGGGTGACCCGGGGTTTTGGAGTGCAGCTGACGGAAGTTTTTCAGCTCTTCGATTGGCAGGTCATAGCCGGTGAGGTGCAGCAGGCTGTAGATCAGCATTGAGCCGTGGCCGTTAGAGAGAACGAAACGGTCGCGGTCAGCCCATGCAGGATTCTGCGGGTTGTGGTTCAGGAAATCACGCCACAGGACTTCGGCAATGTCAGCCATACCCATAGGGGCACCCGGGTGACCGGACTTAGCTTTTTGTACAGCATCCATGCTCAGCGCACGAATAGCATTGGCAAGCTCTTTACGTGAGGACATTTTGACTCCAGATCGGATGTTGAAGGCCATGCCCGTTTCGGCTTGACGACAGCGCGTTTTGGGCTACGCCAGAAAAAAGTGCCAACAATGTAACCCAAGCGACAAAGCATGTACATGGACCATTCTTTTGCCGCTTAAGAAATCTCTGGAACAGGCTCGCACGTTGCGCAATCTTCTCGCCCGCCTTCGTTTATATTCTTTATAATTGGAGCTGCACCCTCCTCCGGGGCGGCAAAACTTTCAGAATTTATCAAGTTTAACGAGTACGGAAGCAACATAATGAAAATGCGTGCAGTAGTGCTGGCTCTGGGAACGACCCTTCTTCTTAGCGGGTGTCAGAATATGAATTCTGGTGGCCTGCTGAGCTCCGGAGCAGAGGCGTTTCAGGCCTACTCCCTCACCGATGCCCAGGTGAAAACATTAAGCGATGAGGCCTGTAAAGAGATGGATGGTAAAGCCACCATCGCACCGGCAGACAGCACTTACGCTCAGCGTCTGAATAAGATTGCTTCAGCACTTGGCGACAACATTAACGGCCAGCCGGTGAACTACAAGGTTTACATGGCGAAAGACGTTAACGCCTTTGCGATGGCTAACGGCTGCATCCGCGTCTACAGCGGGTTAATGGATATGATGAACGACAATGAAGTCGAAGCGGTTATCGGCCATGAAATGGGCCACGTTGCCCTCGGCCATGTGAAGAAAGGGATGCAGGTTGCCCTCGGCACGAACGCCGTTCGCGTGGCGGCGGCCTCTGCGGGTGGCATTGTAGGTAGCCTCTCCCAGTCGCAGCTCGGCGATCTCGGTGAAAAACTGGTTAACTCCCAGTTCTCTCAGCGTCAGGAATCTGAGGCCGATGACTACTCTTACGATCTGTTGCGCAAACGTGGGATTAACCCGTCAGGTTTAGCCACCAGCTTCGAAAAACTGGCACAACAGGAAGCGGGCCGTCAAAGCTCCATGTTTGACGACCACCCTGCCTCCGCAGCGCGTGCGCAGCACATCCGCGATCGCATGGCGGCAGACGGGATTAAATAATGTACCGGGGAGGCGCCTGCGCCTCCGTTGAAAAGCCGGGTGGCGGCTTCGCCTTACCCGGCCTGCTTTGTGCGTAAACGTAGGCCCGGTAAGCGCAGCGCCACCGGGCACACAGCTAGTACAGCGTTTTCTGCGGCGGTCCGGCAAACTTCAGGGCGCCAATCTGCCCCATCCGCACCTCCACTACCGACGGCCCCGGCATCGCCAGCGCCTCTGTCATTACCGCATCAAAATCCTCTGCCCGCTCAACGCTCCACGCCTGCAGGCCAATCGCCTGGGCCAGCAGGGTAAAGTCCGGCGTATGCAGTTCGTTATAATACTGCCGTCCGCCGAAATATTTATCCTGAATGCCGCGCATCACGCCGTAACCGCCGTCGTTCATAATCAGTAGCGTCACGTTGGCTTTCTCCTGCACCAGCGTCGCCAGTTCGCCTAAATTCAGGCTCAGGCCGCCGTCGCCCACCAGCCCCACGACCTTGCGCTGCGGATTGGCAATCGCAGTACCAATCGCCATCGGCAGCCCCATGCCAATCGCCCCGGCCAGAGAGTGAATGTTCATCAGCGGACCGTTGGCGCGGAACAGGCGGCTGCCCCACAGGCTGCCGGAAACGGTGATATCACGCACCAGCAGGCCATCCTGCGGCAGCGCTTTCTCGATGGCATCGTTGAGCTTCGCATAGGCACCACACTGCTCGCGCAGACCCTGCTCGGCTTGTTCCACCGCCTGCTGGACCTGCGTGTCCCACTGCGCGTTACCCCATTCACGCCCCTGCGCTTTTGCAGCCAGCGCGTTAAGCAGCGCTGAACAATCGGCTACCAGCGTTTTATCCATCAAATAGTTACGGCTTGCCGCCGCCGGGTCGATATCGATCTGCACCCGCGGGTAAGGCAGCTCCAGCGTCCAGGAGCGGGTTTCGTTGCTGCGCAGGCGTGAGCCCGCCACCAGCGTAAAATCACACAGGGCGATCAGCGCCTCCACTGACGGCGAGTTGTGGAAAGCCCGCAGGCTGGCGCGATGGCTGTCCGGCAGCACGCCGCGCGCGTGGGTGCTGGAGATCACGGTGATACCCGCATCCGCCAGTTTTTTCACGGCGTCAGCGCTTTCCAGCGCCCCGCCACCCAGCCACAGCAGCGGCTGTTTCGCCTGCTTCAGCTGCGCCCAAAGCGCATCAACCATTCCGGCGTCTGGCGCTGAAACTGACACCGGTTTTACCGGCGCCGTCACCAGCGACAGCGGAATTTTCGCCCCCTGAATATCAATCGGGATCTCCACAGAGACCGGCCCACACGGCGGCGTCTGCGCCTCCTGAATCGCTTTATGGAGAATCGCTATCGCCTGGTTGGCATTGCTGATGCGATACGCCCGTTTCGAACTGGCCTTCAGGAAGGTCAACTGGTCGCGGGTTTCGTGGATAAACCCGGTGTCGGCATCCAGCCAGGCTTTTTCCACCTGTCCGGTTAAATGCAGCAGCGGCGTGCAGGCATTCATCGCCTCCACCAGCGCGCCTACCGCGTTACCTGCCCCTGCCCCGGTACTGGTCAGCGCCACGCCGAGGCCAGAGAAACGCCCGTGGGCGTCGGCCATGGTGACGGATCCCGCCTCACCCCGCGCGGGCACAAAGCGGATATTGCCGCGCTGCCCTACTGCATCGGCGATGGGCAGGTTGTGAATAGAGATGACGCCGTAGATGGCCTCAACCTGATACTGCTCCAGCGTTCTGGCGATGGCGTCGCCGACGGTTATCATTTCGCTCATTGCTCACCCTTTCTCAGTCGCACCAGTGGTTGACGCTGTTACCCGTCGCCAGATAAATGCTCTTTTGTTGCATCCAGGCTTTCAGCCCCTGAATGCCCTTTTCGCGGCCCAGACCGCTCTCTTTAAAGCCCCCGAACGGGGTCGAAATCGCAAAGACCTTGTAGGTGTTGATCCACACCGTGCCCGCCTCAAGCTGCTCGCTTAAGCGCAGCGCGCGTCCGGTATCCCGCGTCCAGATCCCGGCGGCCAGGCCGTAAACCGAGTTGTTCGCCTGCTGGATCAACGCCGCTTCATCGTTAAATGGCATCGCCACCAGCACCGGGCCGAAGATCTCCTCCTGACAGGCGCGGGCATTGTTGCTCAGCCCTTCGATAATCGTTGGCAGGAAGAAGCTGCCGTTTGCCAGCGAAGGATCGGCTGGGATCTCCCCGCCGCACAGCACGCGGCCCCCTTCGCGCTTCGCCAGCTCGACGTAGGCCTGCACGCTCTGGCGATGCTTATCGTTGATCAGCGGCCCGACGTGGGTGCCGTCGGTAAACGGATGCCCGACGCGCAGGCCACGGGTTAACTCCAGCAGCCGCGCCATCAGCGGAGCGTAAAGGCTTTCGTGGATAAACAGCCGCGACCCGGCGATACAGGCCTGTCCCGCCGAGCTAAAGATGCCGTAGCAGATCCCGCGCGCGGCCTGTTCAATATCCGCATCGTCCAGCACGATGTTCGGGGATTTACCGCCCAGCTCCAGGGAGGCCGGGATCAGCTTTTCCGCCGCCACGTGCGCCAGATGACGGCCAGTGGTGGTGCCGCCGGTAAAGGAAATCTTCCGCACTTTAGGATGGCGCGCCAGCGCATCGCCAATGACCGAGCCTTTGCCCGGCAGTACGCTCAGCAGCCCGGCGGGCAGCCCGGCCTGTTCAAAGATGCGCGCCAGCTCCAGCGCCATCAGCGGCGTGGCTTCGGCGGGCTTGAGGATCACCGCGTTTCCGGCGGCAATGGCCGGAGCGACTTTTTGCATTTCACTGGCAATCGGCGAGTTCCACGGCGTGATGGCTGCCACCACGCCAAGCGGCTCATAGCGACTCAGCGTCAGTAAATCAGGCTGGCGCGGCGTCGGAAGCTCCCCTTCCAGCAGTTCGCAGGCGGCGGCAAAGTAGCGCGCCGTTCCCGCCGCGCTCATCACCAGCCCGCGTGCTTCCGCCAGCGGCTTGCCGTTATCGCGGCTCTGCATCTGCGCCAGCTCGTCGACGCGGGATTCAATCTGATCCGCCACTCTGTGCAGGATCTTCGCGCGCATATGCGGCAGGCTGTTGCGCCACGCGGGATCGCGCCACGCCCGCTCTCCGGCCTCGATTGCGTCATGCAGATCGTCGAGGCTTGCCGCGTTCAGCGTAGCGTTGATCGACCCGTCAGCCGGGAAGTGGCTCTGCATCGGGTTGCCGCTGCCGTGTCGCCACTGGCCGCCGATAAAAATCTTCAGTTCGTCCATCGTCACTCCTCAGCGCTGGGCCAGCTCGCGGCAGGCGCGGACCGCGCTCAGTGCCGCCAGGGTGGAGGTTTTCGGGTTAGAGGCCAGCGGCAGCCCGCTCAGCTCAAGATGGAACTCGCCAAACACGCCTTCGACGTGCAGCGTGTGGGTATTGCGTTTCGTGGCCGGGTCGACCATCAGCTGTACGCGGGTTTCATCCATCCCCACGCCGCCGAGCGCCACGGTCGCCGCCACGTTGGCATTGGCCGGGAACAGTCGTGCCGCCTCCCGGGCGCTGCCTTCGAAAAAGACCTGCGCCACTGATACCGAATTAAGATCGATAAGCTGTTCGGCGTAGCTGCCCCGCCAGCTGGCCGGGCTTTTGCGCGACTGATAGGTGACGCGCTCAAGGCCACCCTCTTTCGCCGCCGCCAGCCCGTCGATACCGGCTACCGCCCCGGAGAGCAGCGTCAGTTTGCTGCCCGCAGCAAGCAGGCGCTGCTCCAGCGCGCTGTCCGCCAGTGCGCCGGTGGAGATCACCGCCAGATGCCAGCCGCGACGCAGAATATCCTCGCCGTACTGCGCCACCGCCTGCTGGCTGGCGCACTCCAGCACCAGATCGGGCGCATCAGCGCATTCCAGCGGCGAGGTCAGCGCCACCACCGCATCACCAAACTGCTGGCGAATCGCCGCGTGGTGAGACGCGCGCGCCACGATCCAGCCGATAGCGACACCGGCAGGCAGGCGCTCAATCACCGCCTGCGCCATAGCGCCAAAACCAATTAACATGATCTTTTTCATGATGCGTCCTTACAGATGGCGGCAGAAGCCGCCGGAAACGTCCAGCGCGGCGCCGGTGGTAAACGAGGCCAGCGGCGAGGCGAGGAACAGCAGCGCCTGCGCGGGCTCCTGCGGCTTGCCGAGGCGCGCCATCGGGATGCCGCGTTTGCGCGCGATCTCCGCCGTCCACTCCGGCCAGCTCTGGCTTTTGTCTGTACGGTTCTCAAAGCGGCGCTGCCACTGGCCGGACTCCACCATGCCGAGCAAGATGGAATTCACCCGAATGCCTTTCCCCACCAGCTCTTTCGAGAGCGTCAGGGTCATATTCAGCAGCGCGGCGCGGGCAGCAGAGGTGGCGATCATGTGCTCTTCCGGCTGCAGCGCCAGCAGCGAGTTGACGCAGGTGATGGAGGCGATGTCGGACTGCTCCAGCAGCGGCTGAAACGCCTGCACCGGATTGATCACCCCGAACAGTTTCAGCTCGGCTTCGTGCAGCCACGCCTCACGCGGCGTGTCATTGAAGTGCGCCACGTAGCCCTGCCCGGCGTTGTTGATCAGCATATCCGCCGCACCAAAGCGCGCCTGAACGGCATCCGCGAAGGCCTGCATCTCGTCGGCTTTCAGCACGTCGCAGCGGTAAGAGAAAATCTCCCCGTCGGGGTATTCGTTTTGCAGCGCCGCGTGGGCGCTGGCGAGCCGGTCCGGGTCGCGGCCGCAGAAGGCCACTTTAGCCCCCTCGCCCAGCAGCAGGCGCAGCGTTTCAAAGCCAATGCCAGAAGAACCGCCGGTGACGACCGCTATGCGCCCATCAATTTGTGCATTCATCGCGCACCTCTTCGTTAATGCGTAAAAGCTGTTGGTTAAAAAACGCGTCGTTATCGAGATAGCTGGCGTGCCCGGCCTGCGGAATGGCGATAAACGGCATGGAGTAGCGCAGCGCCAGCCCCGCTACCCGTTCAGGTTCCGTTATCGCATCCTGCTCACCACACCAGACTTCAAATTGGCCTGTGTAGCGTTTCAGCCAGCCGTGAATATCGTCGTGCGCCAGCATCCATGCGGCAGCGAGGTAGCCCTCAGGACGCAGCTTGCGCATTCCCGCCGCGACGCAACTGACATCCTCCGCGCGCGCACCGGGACGCAGCAGCTTCGCGGCGCGGGTCTGAGCGAGAATTTCGCCGCCCAGCGCCATCTGCTGCTCGCGGTTTCGCCAGACCTGCTCGCGCTGCTCCGGCGCGGCCTGGCCGTAGCCCTGCGCGGCATCCGCCAGCACCAGATGGATAACGCGTTCCGGGAACTTCGCCGCAAAAGCACTGGCGACCAGCGCTCCCAGAGAGTGCCCTACCAGCACCGCCTGCCAGACGCCCGCCCGATCGAGCATCGCCGCCAGCGCGTCGGCGTAATCTCCGGCGTTTGCCCGTTCAGCTGCCAGCATCGGGCTTTCGCCATAGCCGGGCATGTCCCACGCCAGCACTCGAAAACCGTTCAGCGCCATCTGCTTATGCCAGGAGGCGGCGCCGGAGCTGATGCCGTGCAGCAACATCAGCGGAATGCCGCATCCCTGTTCACGAAATTCCGTCATCGTGCACCCCTTAGTTCCGCTTCACTTTTGAGAGCGGATGATCGGCCGGGTAGGTCGGGATTTCCGGCTTGTTGGTGCCCAGCATGACGCACATCAGCGCCTCTTCTTCCCCGTGGTTAAACAGGCCGCGATAGATACCCGGCGGGACGGAGATGAGGTCACGCTCGCGCAGCACGGTTTCGGTGTAGTTGTCGCCATCCTGGATCATCAGCGTGATCTGGCCTTTCAGCATGAAGAAGACCTCTTCCACATCGTCATGCAGGTGCAGCGGCCCTTCGCACTTCGACGGCAGTACCATGGTGGAGAAGGTAAAGTGATCTGCCTGCACGGTGTTGGTGTCGTTCGCCACGCCGGTGGCACCGGTGCCGATGTAGCGCATCTGCGCGCGGCGATATTTCGGGTCAAAATCGGCCTGAAACTTCAGTGCGTTCCAGTCGTATTTACGGCCTTCGAAGCGCGCAATGCGCGACTCGACCCACTCTTCCATCGTCAGGTGGTCAGGTTTGATGCCAGATTTGTTGGTTACGGTTGAATCAGTCATGACACTCTCCTCAGTAACGTCTCAGCAGCGGCAGTAACAGGACGCAGCCCACCGCCGCCATCACCGCCAGAAAAATCAGCCCGGAATCCATGCTGTGGGTGAAGGCGATAAGCGCGCCCATCACCGCCGGCGACAGCGCGCCCGCAAAGTTTCCCAGTCCGTTGAAGATGCCGCCCGCCGTGGCGCTCACCCGGGGATGGGTGGCCTTTGCCAGCAGAGCGAAAATGTTGGGCGCCCCGGTGCCCCACATAAAGGTGCTGAAGCTCATCGCCGCGATGATGGTCAGCGGGGTGTCAAGGTGCATGACCGCTGCCAGCCCCACCGCCGCCCCCGCCATGGAGATAAAGCAGGCCGCGGCGCGCTTATCGACCCGGTCCGAGAGCCATGCGCCAATCACTTCGCCTGCCAGCATGGCGATAAACGGCATCGACGACAGCCAGCCCGCGTGTTCCAGGTGAATGCCTTTGCCCTTGATGAGGTAGCCCGGCAGCCAGCCGTTGATACCCCACAGGTAGGTCAGGAAGGCGATGTTAAAGATGCAGATGATCCAGAAGTGCGGACTGACGAACAGCTCGCGCCGGGCCGCGCGGCGCTCATCCTGCGACGCCTGAGTGGTGGCCGGTTTCGCATCCAAACGGATCCCCCGCAGACCGATGCGCACGAAGATAAGCACCGGCACGGTCAGCATCGCCATCACGAAGAAGGTGCTCTGCCAGCCGAAGGTATTCAGCAGCCAGAGGGAGAGCGGGAAGCCAATCGCCGCCCCCACCGGGGTGCCCAGCAGCCACAGCATGGTGGCGCGCGCCTGCAGATGCTGCGGGAAGTTGTGGCGCACAATGGCGAAGGCCAGCGGGAAGAGCGGCCCTTCTGCCACCCCCAGCAGGATGCGCAGGACAATCATCAGCGTGTAGTTATGGGTAAAGCCCATCGCCACCATCAGCACGCACCAGATCACCATCATCCCGGTGAGCAGGCGCAGCGGGGCGATTTTGTCCCCCAGCCCGCTTAAAAAGACCGACGAAAAGCCGTAGCTCAGCAGGAAGGCGCTCATCAGAATGCCGAGGCGCGTGGTGTCGAAATCGATGCCCATCGCCTGCTGGAAATGGGTGTCGGAAAACAGCGCCGCAATGCTGATTTTATCGAAAAACGCCAGCAGCACGCAGGCCAGCAGCGCCAGCGGGATGGCCCAGCGCACCGCTTTTTCGGGCGTGCGGGTTCCCTCACCGCTCGCCTCAACAGGCGCGGTGTTGGTCTCTAATGTGGTCATGTCTCCCCCTACGGGTGCGGGTTAGCTATCGCAATGACATCAGTGAAAAGGTCGGGTCGCTGAGCGGTACGTCTGACAGATCCCTTCCCGCCGCCATCCAGCGCTTCGCCAGCTTGACGGTGCGCGCATCGTTAAACGCCACCAGCTGCGTCAGCCGCCCATTCGCGTCGAGCGAGAAGTACAGCGCCTCTTCACGCACTATCGTTCTGCTGCCCGGCTGCGGAATGCCGAGGATCTGGATGTTGTGCTGATATTGATCCGACCAGAGCCACGGCGCGTCGTCATAACCTGGCGCATCGGGGTTGAGCATCGCTTTCGCCGTCGCCACCGCCTGATTCTGGGCAAAGGCCCAGGACTGGATGCACAGGCCGTAGTGATGATGCTGGGCCACATCCCCGGCGGCAAAGATGAACGGATCTGCGGTGCGTCCCTGGGCATCCACCACAATCCCGCGTTCGGTTTTAAGCCCGGCGTTGCGCGCCAGCTCCAGGTTGAGATCGACGCCGATCCCCACCACCACTGCATCAAAGGTTTCACGCTGGCCGTCGCAGTGGATGACCGGCAGACCGTTATCGTCTTCCAGCTCCAGCGCGCCGCAGCCGGTACGGATCGCCACACCCTGCTCGCGATGAATTGTTGCTAAGCGCTGCGACACCTCGCCGCTCACGGAGCGCATGCAGAGTGCGGGCTGCTGCTCGAACAGCGTGACTGCCACGCCGCTTTTGCGGGCGGAAGCGGCAATCTCCAGGCCGATCCAGCCCCCGCCGATAATCGCCAGGGTTTTACTTTCCGCCAGACGGCTCTTCAGGCGCTGCGCGTCCTGCCAGTGGCGCAGGGTGTAGACCTGCGGGTGCGCCGCCCAGGCCTCACCCGGCAGGCGCGCCCGCCCTCCGGTGGCCAGTAAAAGCATGTTGTAACTAAGGCGCTCGCCGTTGCTTAAAACAACCGCTTTCGCTTCACGGTCAATGGATTCAGCCCGCAACGGACGATACCAGGTCAGGTTCAGCGCCTGCTGCGCCTCTTCGGAAAAGAGTCGCGGAAGCGCCGCGTCTGGTTGCAAAAGAGAGGCTTTCGACAGCGGTGGCCGTTCATAGAAATCCCACTCCTCTTCCGCCACCACGCAAATCTCGCCGTCGAAGCCCTCGTCGCGCAGGGTTTTAGCCGCCCAGCCGCCCGCCTGACCGCCGCCGATAATGACAATGCGCGACGTCATACCGCCTCCGGTTTTTTCTGCTGGCGGCGCGTATCGTGGTCGATCCCGCCTTCCACCGCCCATTCGGTAAAGGAGACCAGCGAGTGCTCCAGCTCGCGCGGCTGCCAGTTTTCGGTCAGGTAGTCGTCGTTGGTGTAGTACTCAAACGCGCCGCCGGTCGGGCTGTTGACGTACCAGAAGTAGGCCGACGAAACCGGATGGCGGCCCGGCCCGATAAAGGTGCTCCATTCATTTTTATTCATCGCGATACCGCCGCCGATCACCTCGTGGATATCGCGCACGGTAAAGGCCACATGGTTCAGGCCGCGCTTACGGTTCGGCAATTGCAGCAGGAACAGGTTGTGATGCCCCCCACGCACGCCGCAGCGCAGGAACACGGCGCGGTTGATGTAGCGGTCAGAGACCTGGAAACCGAGCACTTCACGGTAGAATTTCTCCACCGCCGCCAGCGCCTCCACAAAGAAGACCACGTGGCCAACGTTGATGGGCTGGGCGCGGTCGTAAACCGGGCTGGGGGTGTCAATCCGGCGGGCATCGCCCCACTGGTTAATCGGCTCGACGTTCAGCTCCACGTCGGTCTGCTGGCTGACCTGCACGCGCAGCGTCATGCCGTTCGGGTCAAGACACTCCAGGGCATCACCCACCTCGCGGAAGCCGGGCTGCTGCGCAAGCTTCGGGCGCAGCGCGTCCAGATCTGACTGGGCGGCCACCCCCCAGGTCATGCGGCGCAGGGTGTTACCCGCTTCAAACGCCGGGGGCAGATCGGGGCTGTCGATCGGGTTAAGCTCCACGCGCGCGCCGCTCAGGGTGGTAAAACGCTGGCCGCTGGCATCGCCCGTCAGGCCAAAATCACGCATAAATTTGGCGCAGTGCGTCAGGTTCTCAACGCCAAATTCCAGCTTTTCAATTCCGGTTACACTCATCGTTCGTTGCCTCATCTGGCCCAAATTGGGCGTAAAACATGCCCGACGCAGCAAAGCGCCTGACGTTAACTCACTGATTTAACTGGCCTGTGACAAATACCCTAAGAAGCCAGAAATTTTATCCGCCGCCAGACGAACGTCGTTTTGCAGACGTTCGCGGTCGGTTTGCGGGATCTCTTCCGACGGCACCAGAATGCTGACCACCGCCGCCACGCGTCCGCTTCGGTCATACACCGGGTAGACGATGGAGGAGATGCCGTGGCGGAAGAAGGATTCGCCGATCACATACCCACGGGCTTTGTCCTGCTGCACCATCTGCCACAGGGCTTCGCGGTCATGAAGCTGCCCCGGCGTGTTGCCCGGCAGGCGCTCGTGCGGGAACAGCTGTTCAAAATCGGCGCGGGAAATATCGGTCAACAGCATGCGGCCGAGCGAGGTGCAGTGCACCGGCAGGCGTGTGCCGATACTGACCTGATTGATGCGCGACCCGGCGGCGCTGACGCGGGCGATGTAGATGATGTCGCGCCCGTCGCGGATCGCCAGATGGCTACTGCACTGGCTGACGTCGCGCAGCTGTTCGATAACCGGCTGGCCGACCTGGGCCACATCCAGCGAGGCGATGTACTCAAAGCCCAGACGCAGCACGTTCATGCCCAGCGAGAAGGTATTGGTGCGTGTGTTGCGCTCCAGAAACCCCATATACTCAAGCGTCTGTACCACGCGGTAGGCGGTGGCCTTCGGCATATCCACCAGCCGGTGCAGCTCGGCAAAGGTCAGATCGCGATGCTGCTCGCCGAAGGCCAACAGCAGCTGTAAACCGCGCTCCAGCCCCGGCACCAGATACTTCACTTCCTGATCGTTTGCCATAATCGCCAACCCTTAGTTAAAGACAAAACCGCCGTTGACCGGGATAAGCTGCCCGGTGATGAACCGCGACAGGTCGCTTAACAGCCAGACCACGCTGCCGGTGACATCTTCCGGCTGCTGCGCCCCCGTTAATGCGCGACCATTTTCGTAGAGCTGATGCCGTTCAGCGGGCACATATTCCGTCGCCTCAACGCGGGTTAATCCCGGCGCGATGGCGTTAATACGAATACGCTTTTCACCCAGCTCCCGCGCCATTGAGCGGGTCATGGCAATCACGGCCCCCTTACTGGCGACATAGGCCATCAGGCGCGGCGCGCCCCACAGGGCGGTATCGGAGGCTACGTTCACAATCCCTGCCCCTTCCCGCAGCAGCGGCACGGCGGCGCGGGTGACCAGCCAGGTGCCTTTAACATTGACGCGCATCACCCGATCCCAGAGATCCGGATCGTAATCGAGCATGTTTTTGCCGCCGACGCCGGTCGCCATCGCCGCGTTGTTCACCAGACCATCAATCTGCCCCTGCTCGCCAATGGCGCTGAACACCTGTTCGATGGAATGCGGATCGGCGAGATCGATAACGTGCGATTCGATCGCATAACCCTGTTCGCTCAGCCCGTGGGCGCTTTCAGCCAGCTCGCCTTTCAGGATGTCGCACATCACCACCGCCGCGCCCTGCTCCGCGCAGGCTTTGGCGAAGTGGTAGCCCAGCCCGCGCGCGGCACCGGTTACAACGATGCGTTTTCCGCTCAGCAGTCCGTTCATCAGGCGGCTCCCTGCTGCGCGTCGCGCATCGCCAGCTGCTCTTTCGCGGCCTTTTGCATCATGCGGCGCAGGCGGGAGAGACCAACGTCGTGCTGGTAGAGGTATTCATGGTCGCGGGCGTTTGGCGCCATGCTTTCCAGCACCACGCGATCTTGCTCCAGCACTTCCCAGTGCAGTTTTTCAAGGCGGTTACGGTACATAAAGCGCCACATATCGCGCTGCCAGCCCTGCACGCGGCGGATGCGCCAGAAGAAGACGCGGCAGTTGTCGTTATCTTCCGGCACCACCATACCGACGATAAAGAAGTGGCCGCCCGGCCCGAAACGCTTCCTGTAAGGAATGGAGAGGCGCATCCAGCAGGTGCCGCTGTTGCCCAGCTCCACCCAGTCGAAGTTGACGCCGCTCTGCCCTTTTTTCTCAAAGATGAAGCCGGTTTTGGTCGGCTGGAGCACCATGTCGGCCTTGCGGTCCCCTTCCGCCATCGAGTGCGAGGAGGAGTGCAGATAGGTGCCGTGCATCGGGTCCATCACATTTTCCAGCGCATACTGGTAATTGCATTTCCACCCGGCGGTGCAGAGGAAGTTGCTGAAATTTTCCGTGTCGGCGAGTTCATCCGGGAAGGTCAGTTCTTCCGGCTGTTGATCGGCGGTGACGCCGAACCACAGAAAGATGGCGCCGTGCGCCTCCTGCACGTTATAGCTGCGTACGCACTGCTGGCCGACCAGCGGACATTTGTCCACCGCAGGCACATCCTTCACTTCGCCATTGCCCGCCACTTCCACACCGTGATACCAGCAGGCGATACGGTCCCCGAGATTCCAGCCCATCGACAGGCGCGCGCCGCGGTGCGGACAGCGGTCCTCCAGCGCCTGCACCTGGCCATCTTTGTTGCGCCAGACCACAATCTGCTCCCCCAGGCGGGTAATGCCCACCGGCGCAGACTGCACTTCCCAGCTCGCCAGGACCGGATACCAGAGGCCGCGCAGACCCTTATCGAGATAGTTTTGTACGGTAGTCGTCATCGCGTTGTCCTCAGTAGCCGTTAACCTGTAAGAATGCCTGGAAGCTGGCGTCGCTCCACGGCTCGCCCTGCTGATCGTGCATCCGCACCGCGTTCAGCCCCTTCACCAGCTCCGGTAAGGTTTCAATGCCCTGTTCGAAGAGATCTTCCAGCGTCGCAATCAGCTTCACTTCCCAGCTTTCCGGCTCGCGGCTGCGGGTCTGCCAGATCAGATTCTGATATTCGCCCGGCTTATGAATGGCGCCGTTACCGCCCTCGGCTGGCGGGGTAAACTGGCGGCTTTCGGGCAGTGCCGGGTTGAAATTCAGGGTGTCGCTCATGCCACGGTCTCCTCGACGAAGGTAATCTGGATTTGGTTTTCAAAGACCCGAACCGGGTAGCGGTTGAGGTTGCGACCACCGGGGCCATGCAGACACTGGCCGGTTTTGACGTCAAACACCGCCTCATGCAGCGGGCACTCCACTTTGCCATCTTCCACGAAGCCCTGGCTCAGCAAGGCATACGCGTGCGGGCATACGTCTTCCAGCGCGTAATATTCGCCGTCAATCAAATAAACGCCGATCTCTTTGCCTTCGACGTTGCCGCTAAAAGGGAAATCTTCCTGTACTTGTTCTGCGTCACATACGCCTATCCAGCTCATCGCGATCCTCCAGGCTTTTGTTTCATATATGAAACTCTGTTTCTTATTTAATACGGTCAATATAAAAGCGATGAATGTTTCGTCAAGCGCTAATGTGACGAATTTGTTAACCAACAGGTAATTAATTAACTAAGTGTGCAAAGGATCACGAAAAAATGCAGCGATATGAAATTTTCATTATTACGGCGTGAATGAATACGATTTACCGATGAGGTTAAATTTAAATAAAGAAATATTGACTTCTTTTACTTTTGTTACCTAAAAATAAAACAACTAAAAAGCTCAGTGTTTCACCTGTAAAACAGCTTTAAATTTTATCGTTTATAAACAATGAGTTTCACAGGTGAACCATTTTAGCTCCGTGACAATCACGCAAATAAAAATAAAATTACACGCATGTATAAGGCAGGCATTATGACGGCAAGATGGCAAGGCACAATTGCATTGTTATTACTCATTATTATTTCCTACGTCGACCGGGTGAATATCTCGGTGATGATTTTAAACCCAGAATTTGCCGAGCATTTTCGGTTAAATGAAAACAGAATGTTACAGGGAATGTTAATGACCTGCTTTCTGCTGGGTTATGGATTTTCCGCTTTATTATTAACTCCTGTTATTGAAAGCAAACTTCATTATCGGCAGGGGTTGTTAAGCAACATTGCGATTTGGGCCCTGGTCTGCGCTGTTTCGCCATTGCTGGGCTCGCTAATGGGGATGCTTATCGCCCGCCTGGTGCTGGGCATTGCCGAAGGTCCGCTCTTTTCCCTGAAAACGCGCTTTATCAGCGATAATTTCAGCGCGGAAGAGATCGGCAAACCCAACGCCGTCACTGCGCTGGGCGTCTCGCTCGGGCTGGCGGTGGGCTTTCCGCTCGTCACCTGGCTGATGGCACATCTGGGCTGGGCGGGTTCGTTCTATGCGCTGGCGGCAATCAATCTGCTGCTGGGTGGCGGGTTAATCTGGCGCTTCCTGCCCGCACCGCGCGGTGCGGTGAAGATGAAAAAACCGGGATTTGTCGAAACCTTTACCCTCGCCTGGCAAACGCCGCTGCTGGGCTGGATTTTACTGGTTGAAATCGCCACCCTGAGCTATCTCTGGGGAAGCAGTGCCTGGCTGCCCGCGTGGCTGCGGGATGAACACCATTTCTCCCTTCACGCGACGGGCTGGCTTGCGGCGATCCCCTTCCTGCTGAGCCTGGGTTCAAAGTTCCTGGGTGGTGTGCTGCTCGATAAAATGCGCCCGGACCAGGCTCCGGTACTCTTTGTTGTGGGCGGCGCGTTGACCGCGTTGTCAGTGGTCGCCCTGATGCTCAGCCATCAGCCGGTATGGCTGGCGCTGTTTATGCTTTCCGCCAATATCTTCTGGGGGCTTCAGGGGGCCGCCATTCCTGCCGTGATCCAGCACCATGCCGCGCGGGAAGCGGTGGGCAGCGCCTACGGGATCATTAATGGGATTGGCAATATCTGCGCGGCGTTTATTCCGCTGCTGATGGGGATGGTGATGAAATCGGCCGGGTCGGTCAGCTCCGGTTTTTCGGTGCTGGTGGTGTCGCAGGTTATCACCCTGCTGGCCGGGGGAATGTTGCTGCTGCGCATGCGTCGCGCAGCAGCAATCAGCGCCTAAGGCTTACTCGCCTTTTTTCGCCGCCTGGATGTAGAGCATCTCCAGCGCCAGGGTCGCTGCGGCCAGCGCAGTGATCTCGGACTGGTCATAGGCAGGGGCCACTTCAACGACGTCCATACCGACGATGTTCAGATCCTTGAGGCCGCGCACCAGTTTGATGGCGCGGTCTGAGGTCAGGCCGCCGATCACCGGGGTACCGGTACCTGGGGCAAAGGCGGGATCCAGGCAGTCGATGTCGAAGGTCAGGTAGACCGGCATATCACCGACGATCTGCTTAACCTGGGCGATGATGTCATCCACGCCGCGATCGTTCACCTGGCAGGCATCCAGCACGGTGAAGCCGTTGTCTTTGTCGAATTCGGTACGGATGCCGATCTGCACGGAGTGGTTCGGATCGATCAGACCTTCCTTCGGCGCGGTGAAGAACATGGTGCCGTGGTCAAATTCACAGCCGTTCGCGTAGGTGTCGGTATGCGCATCGAAATGCACCAGCGCCATCTTACCGAAGTGCTTCGCGTGGGCGCGCAGCAGTGGCAGCGTCACGAAGTGGTCACCACCGAAGGAGAGCATGCGCTTGCCGGCAGCCAGCAGTTTTTCTGCGTGCGCCTGCAGTTTTTCACTCATTTCACGCGCGTCGCCGAAGGCATACACCAGGTCACCGCAGTCCACGACGTTCAGGCGCTCGCGCATGTCGAAGTTCCACGGGAAGCGGTTATGCTCCCATGCGAGGTTGGTGGAAACCTGACGAATGGCCGCCGGGCCATGACGGCCACCGGCACGACCGGATGTCGCCATATCAAATGGTACGCCGGTGATCACCCAGTCCGCATCGCTGTCGTAAGGCTGGAAGTTCATCGGAAGGCGTAGAAAACCAAAGGCATTGGAAACTAACGAGTTGTCGTACTGGTGACCTAAGGTGCTCATGGCAAAAACCTCATATTCGTCGCTATAAAAAAACCCTCCCGCGTCGTTAGCCCGACGAGGAAGGGTTAGATTGGAAAAAGGCAATAAAAAGAATTATCGCCGTTAATCTGCGCAGGTTCAAGTCAGGAAAAATGATCCCCCACTTCACCCTTATAAGCGACGCAACCGATCGATCAGCGGACCGGCCTCTTTAATCAGCGTGGCCGTTGACGGCTGGCACAGACACTCCAGCGAAACCGCACCCTGATAGTTGGCCGCTTTTAGCGCCAGATAGATGTCGTCAATCGGCAAATGGCCATACCCCGGAAAAGCCCGGTTAGAGTCGGCAAAATGCACATGCCGCAGCCGGGAGCCCAGCAAGGCTATCGCGTCGGTGAAATCGCGATCCTCAATATTGGCATGGAAAATATCCCATAACACGCCGACGTTTTCCGGTGCATCGCAGAAGTTCATAAACGCCATCATATCCGCCGCGCTGTGCAGATGCGCGATTTCATAGCGATTAAGGGCTTCAAGGACCAGCGTCACGCCGCACCGCTTCGCCTGCTCCACGCAAGGCGCCATCGCCTCCGCCAGCGCATGCATATACTCGGTTTTACTCAGCATCCTGTCCGTTGCGCGCAATGAGCCTATGGTGACATGGCTCGACAGCTGCGCGGCGACGTCAATATGCTCCGCCAGGCGCCGTTGAGTATGCAAAACCACCGCCCTGTCGCTGGAAAGTAAAGAGAGGCCATCGCGCTTGCGGGCCTGGCCCGTGGCAATAGTGGTACACCCCAGCCGGTAGTCATCCAGCCGCTTTTTCAGCCATGAGACCTCCATGCCTTCATAATCATTGATGCACAGTTCGGCGGCGTCGAAGCCGCTTTGCGCCAGCCACGCCAGTCCCTGTTCAAAGTCCTGCGGGGTAAAAGGCGAAAAAAGCGTTTCATAACGGCAGGTTAGCGTTGCGCTAAAGGTAATCATATCCTTCCCCATCATCTGTGAACCGGTATCGTCGGGTTAGCGCATTGCTCTGCCCAGGATGCGTTCGGCATTACGGGAGAAGCTCTTCGCCGCCTGCTCTACCGTAAGGGTGCCCTGGTCGATATTTTCAATGGTGTTGTGCCAAAGCTCGACAAACTGCGGGTTATCGAAATAGGGCGAGGTGGGGATGTTATGGGGCAGTGCCAGAGAGGCGTTGATCCCGGCCACGGTAATGTTGTCCTTTTGGATCACTCCCTCTGCCTCCAGCTGCTGCGCGGCCTTTTTACTCAGCGGCGTGCCGCGCTCCAGCCCCATCGCTTTGACGCCCTGCGGATCGTTCATTAAAAAATCGATCAGCTTCGCCGCCTCCTGTGGGTGCTTCGTCGATTTCCCCACGCTGAACATCATTGTCGGCTTGAAGAATAATCCGGCATCTTTCGCCCCCGGCAGCATAAAGAATGGCCCCAGCTCCAGCTTGTTATAGGGCGCGGTCAGGTTGTTTTCATACATCACGGCATTCGTATTCCACATATAGATGCCACCCCATTTCCCCTGGATCCAGGGCTTCATCTCCCAGGTATTACTTTTGCCGTAAGAGGAGAGTACCCGCATGGAAGGGAAGACGTGGCTGTCGACAAGATCTTTATACAGCTGGAAGAACTCCACCCACTGCTGCGGGGTATAGTTGAACTTGCCCGTTTTCTCATTAATCGCCGGAATCGCGTATTTCTGCACCATCCAGGACTGTACCAGCGTCAACGACTCCATATAGTCGAGTACCAGCGGATATTTCTCTTTGTCTTTTGCCTGAAATGCTTTCCCGGCCGCCATCAGCTCCGGCCAGCTCTGCGGATAGCTGACGCCCATCTCCTGCCATAATTTCTTGTTGTAGTAGAAGCTGCGTGCCGTCACCGCCACCGGAATGCCGTTCAGCTTGCCATTGACCGTGGTGGTACTCAGGGACTGCGGATCATATTGCCCGAGGTCGAGCACCGCTTTCTGGCTGTAGAGATCATAAAAGCCGTTGCCGTCCCGGGAAAAAATAGGCAGCCAGTTCCAGTTGGTCTGAATGACATCCGGCTCGTTGCCGCCCGCAATCTGTACGGTCAGGCGCGAGAGGTATCCTTCCCACCCGGCGTATTCGGCCTTCACCTTGATATCAGGATATTTTTGCTCAAACAGCTTAATGGCGTTCAAGGTCGCCTGGTGGCGGCTGTTTCCTCCCCACCAGGAGATACGGATTTCCGCCGCCTGCGCCGCCGCAAGGCAGGAGCAGGCAAGCAATAATGAGGCGCTCAGGCAAGCGTTACGTTTCTTCATCGTTTGCTCCTTATTAAGCCTTAATGTTTTGCAAAACCTCAGGCGGGATCTCGGCCAGATAGAGCGCCGGTTTACCGTCTTTATCCGTGCTGAACAGCACCGCTTTTTCGTCGGGCGTAAACGAGGGGTGCGGATGCGTCACCTGGCGATCGCCGTCCAGCACCTGCCAGGAGGAGCTGTGACGGGCGATTTTGTAGGCTTGCTTTTTCCGCAAATCAAATAACCACAGGTAGGGATCGCTGGTATCGCCATAGCCGGAGTTATCGGCGATATCAATGGGCACGCCGGAACCGTCGCCTACGGCGAGGGAGCCATCTTCGTTACTCATGACGTGGGAACAGGGGGGCATCGCCATCAGGCGTTCATCCTGGCCGCTCTGGCCATCAATACGGCATAAATAGCGCACAGGGCTGTTTTTCACATAGGTGACGTACATCAGCGCCGAGCCATCCGGCACCCAGAATTCATGGGTATAGCTCTCCCCGGGGGCGGGCTGTCTGGCTTTACGAATATTGCTGCCATCTTCGTCCATCAACCACATACGGGCATCAACCCGGTCCAAAGGCCCCTCGTGGCAGAAGGCCACGGTGTTGTCATCAAAGGGTCGATAAATCGGATGTCCCAGCCACTGATTCTCCTCCAGCAGCGTGGTTCTCTCCCCTGTATGCAGATCGATGCGGATAACCCGACAGCGCGGCTGCTCGGCCCAGAAGGTCTGGAAGACGGTCCAGTCGCTAATTGGCCGCCAGCTGTCGCGATGGATCTCCACGCCGACAAGCTTATTGCAGGCGCTGTTCGCCACCCAGGTGCCATATCCCACCCACTCTTCCGGCACTTGATAAACGATCTCTTCCTGCAGCGTCGACAGATTTACCCGCATTAAATTGCGTTCGCTTTTGACATAATAGAGCGAGGTTTCATCCGGTGATAAAAAGCCGCCAAAGGTATTATCGCCCGCGCCTTCCGTTAATTGCGTTGCTATACCCGTCGCCAGATCCAGCAAATAATAGTTGCGGTTAACATCGAACTCACCGGCAAAAATTAATTTGCTGCCACCATCAATAAAACATTTCTGGTAAAAGTAATTACGATGACAAATAACATCAACAGGCGTGAAGCGGGTAACTTTAGCGCCGGTATCCTCATCGATATAATGTTCAAAATGTAATTGTACCTTCATACCTTTCGCCATGGGAACTCCTCCTGTCAGGGCATAACAATCTGGCCTGCAGATGACACACGTTTTTAGCGCATTCGAGCAGGCTCACACTTTTTTTCTTACGCCAGCAGCGGCGTTTGATCTTTGCGGGGATCGCATCTAGCATGCGTTTTTTATCGCTGCGGAATGCGTTTAATGAATACAACGACGCCTTACCTGTTAATGGAATTTAATTCACCTGAAATATGGCGCTGGGCTTTTATTGAAAAAGCGGTACGACTGGCCACAGGCTATGGTTTTCAGGGCATTATTATTCACCAGCAGTCATTATTAGCGCGTCTGGCTCCGCCTTCACCACATTGTAAAGGCGCCGATTTAATTAATCTCACTATCGCCCAGGAAAATGCCATTATTTATTTACGCAAAGTGGGCGACTATGTTCAACGTCATAATTTGCAGCTTTGGTTACAGGGAGAAGCCACCCCTAATAGCCAGGAATTAAAAGCGAAATTCCCGGAGTTTTTTCTTTCTGAAAATAACGAATCCCATTTTATTCACGCTTTTTTTCAGAACGTCATTCCGCACATTCTCGCTGCGTTGCCCACCGTTCGCGGTCTGCGCCTGTCGTTATCCACGCCTGACGTCAGCACCGAAAACTGGATTAGCGCATTAAAGGCGTTATATAAGGGCATCCGGCAACTGGGACGCCAGCTTATTTTACGCGATTACCAGGACAAAACCTGGCCCCGGCATATGCTGCGGGAAGCGCTGGAGGCTCTGCCCGGCGACGTTCGCGCCTCGGTTAAAGCAACCGAACTCGATTACCGTCCCGGCTTTGCCGGTAATCCCAATCTGCTTAACATTCGCCATAACCAGAAATGGCTGGAGCTGGATCTCTGGGGGCTGGAATATGGCTGGACGCTGCTGCCCTGTTATCTGCTTGACGAGATCCAGCAGCGCCTTAGCTGGCTTAATCAACTCGACAGTACGCCAGAGGCTATCACCGTCCGCGTCGACTGGGAGTGGCTGCCAGACCTGACGCTGGAAGATTCCGTTAACGAGCTTAATTTGTCCGGCCTCTCCCGGCTGATCCACGAGCCAGAGGTTGCCCCCCGTCAACTGATCGCTCCCTGGCTACAGCAACGCGCCCGCGCCCCTCTCACCTTGCCAACCCTTAACGCCATCAGCGATATTCTCGTCGCCAGTCACGAATGGAGCTGTAAAACGCCTACCCTACTGGGGCGGGTGCTGCAATCCCACAGCCGCCCCCCGGAAGATTTAGACCAGACTCTGCATCTGCTTCATCTTGATACCCGCGGCGCCAGCTGGACCCAGTCTTTTCAACCGCTGATGCCGAGCGACGATCCGGAGCTGGGCCACCAGCAGCGTCAGCTTATCGAGCTTGAGGACCAGCGTAGCCGCTTCCTGGCCGACTATATGTACAGCCGGGCATCTAATCTCCTGCCTGATAGCATGCTCACCGACGACGCCCGGCATATCCTCCTTTCCGGGGTAACCCGGGCGGTGAAATATAGCCATATCTACAGCGCGTTCACCCGGGCGCTGACGCTGAAACTGTGGCTGCGCAAATATGGCGAGCAAGCGGATGTCAGGGCGGAATTCACCGCGGCGCTGGCGCACTTTACGCATCAGAATCGCGAGCTTGAAACGTGGCTGCTTCAGCACGGCTCACAACATCCCTCCTCCTTTGCCACACTGCTCAATCCGCCACGCATCGCGGCGTTGATAGCAAGCCTGGCTCACGACTAAGCGATAGTGAAAGCATGGTGGCACAGGGGCGGGAAGTAAATCCGTCAGGCAAAAGGAAAAGAGCGGTTAGCGCAATCAGCGGTAGAAAAAGTGAGACCGATCACGACCAGGGGAAATTTCAGGTGATCTAACTCACATTTGAGCGGCAGGATTTTGTGATCGCCATCGACTGGCTGGGGCAGGAAAAGCCCGGCGATGCAAACGTCGCCGGGCACTGTCATTACTCGTCTTCCAGATAGGTGTAACCGTACAGACCGGCTTCAAACTCTTCCAGGAACTGTTTCTGCAGCGTATCGTCCAGATCGGTCTTTTTCACCTGATCGCGGAACTGAGTTAGCAGTTTGTTCGGATCGAGCTGCACGTACTGCAGCATGTCCGCCACGGTGTCGCCCTCGTCAGAGAGCTCCACTTCCACATTGCCATCAGGGAAGACAAACACGTCAACCGCTTCGGTGTCCCCGAACAGGTTGTGCATGTTGCCCAGGATCTCCTGATAGGCCCCGACCATAAAGAAGCCCAGCATAGGTGGGTTCTCCGGATCGTACTCCGGCATTGGCATGGTGGTGGCGATACCGTCACCGTCAATGTAGTGATCGATCGCGCCGTCGGAGTCACAGGTGATATCCAGCAGCACCGCGCGGCGCTCAGGCACCTGGTTCAGCCCTTCCAGCGGCAGGACCGGGAACAGCTGATCGATACCCCACGCATCCGGCATCGACTGGAACAGCGAGAAGTTGACGTACATTTTGTCCGCCATACGCTCCTGCAGCTCGTCGATAATCGGACGGTGCGCACGGTTGCTTGGATCGAGCTGCTTCTGCACTTCATGGCACATGTTCAGATAGAGCTGCTCTGCCCAGGCGCGCTCCTGCAGGCTGTATGTACCGGATGAATAGCCGATATGAATATCGTGCAGGTCCATCTGGCTGTCGTGCAGCCACTCGCGCAGGGAACGGCGGGTGCCCGGCTCGTGCATCTCCTGCCAGGTTTCCCACATGCTCTGCAGGGCGCGTGGCGCGTCGTCAGCAGGCGGTGTGGCTTCGGTGTATTCGTTGCGCTCAACGCCGATAATATTGGAGACCAGCACCGTATGGTGCGCGGTCACCGCACGCCCGGACTCGGTGATCACCGTCGGGTGCGGCAGACCGTGCTCTTCACAGGCATCGCCGATTGCCCAGATGATGTTGTTCGCGTATTCGTTCAGACCGTAGTTCACGGAGCAGTCAGACTTGGAGCGAGTACCCTCGTAGTCCACGCCCAGACCGCCGCCCACGTCGAAGCACTGGATATTTACGCCCAGCTTATGCAGCTCGACGTAGAAACGGGCCGACTCGCGTACGCCGGTGGCGATATCGCGGATGTTGGCCATCTGGGAACCGAGGTGGAAGTGCAGCAGTTGGATGCTGTCCAGACGACCACGCTCGCGCATGATCTCCACCAGCTGCAGAACCTGGTTCGCCGCGAGGCCGAATTTGGATTTCTCACCGCCGGAGGACTGCCACTTGCCGGAGCCCTGAGAGGCCAGACGCGCACGCACACCCAGGCGCGGCACCACGTTCAGACGCTCGGCCTCTTCCAGCACAATGTTAATCTCAGACATCTTCTCGATGACCAGATAGACCTTGTGGCCCATCTTCTCACCGATCAGCGCCAGACGAATGTATTCACGGTCTTTATAACCGTTACAGACGATCACCGAACGGGTCATGCCAGCATGGGCCAGCACCGCCATCAGTTCCGCTTTGGAACCGGCTTCCAGACCAAGCGGTTCGCCGGAGTGGATCAGGGATTCAATAACGCGACGATGCTGGTTAACCTTGATCGGATAGACCAGGAAGTAGTCGCCGTTATAGCCGTAGGATTCACGCGCGCGCTTAAAGGCGGCGTTAATGGAGCGCAGACGGTGTTGCAGGATCTGCGGGAAGCAGAACAGAGCGGGCAGACGCTGGCCCTGCGCTTCGCGTGCTTTTACCAGTTTGGCGAGATCGACGCGCGCTTCCGGTACGTCAGGATCCGGGCAAACGCTGATGTGGCCCAGCTCGTTGACGTCGTAGTAGTTGTTACCCCACCACGCAATATTGTATGTGCGCAGCATCTTGCTGGCTTCCTGGGAGCTCATCGCAACCTCCTGCATAGAACGTAGTACACCCTGTTCGCCCGCTGACGAAGGCGAAAACGAAGACATGTCGTCAGACATAGCGAACCTCAACTCTTACTATTAAGTGTAAAACAGTTGACTACTATCGCAGCGTCAATCTGCGATAACAACCCATTATCCGACCGGTTTTCCAGCACAGAATGCTGAAAGCCGGGCCGTGCGACCGGTTTCTTATTCATATCATTGTAAAACACGTATCCGAACTCTGTATGACAAGGTCCGGCGAAACCACGAGAAAACTCTTGTATTAACAAGAGCGCCCTTGTTCAGTCTTCACAAAGCGTAGTGCCTGCCCGGGAATCCTGAGAAGCGCCGAGATGGGTATAACATCGGCAGGTTTGCAGATTAGAAATGCGAATGGCGGGGAACATGTTCCGGCCTGAAAGGCAGAACTGAATTAGCGGAAAACGACGGTTCATTATCTCGTATCACCTCCACGCAAGCCTGATAAAACTCGCGACAAGTTAAAGCTAAAAGTTCACTGCTTTACCCGGCTGGAAGTGGCGACACGAAGAAACGTCGTGTGCTTTTTTGTATGAGCCGCGCGCCGCGTTTTATACCGACAAGACGCGGAAAATGCAAAATATAAATGCGGGCATTGACGCACCGTCAGCAAAAATTTCCAGCAGGGTTTTCAGGGGCGTGTGGATACCTTCAAAAAAAGCTGGAAATCGGGCGAAGAAGTGACCTAAAATAGCCGTCCAGATGTTAATCCATCCATACCGATTAACACTCAGACTGCCAGTGTCACCATCTGCAAGTCCTGGTGGAAAAACCTGCCACGGCTATCCCACACGACAGTTTGAGCTAAACAAATTCTCCTTAGGTAAAATAAAACATGGCAAAACACCTGTTTACGTCCGAGTCTGTATCAGAAGGACATCCTGATAAAATTGCTGACCAAATCTCCGATGCCGTGCTGGATGCGATCCTCGAGCAAGATCCAAAGGCGCGCGTAGCGTGTGAAACTTATGTCAAAACCGGCATGGTGATGGTAGGCGGTGAAATCACGACCAGTGCATGGGTTGATATCGAAGAGATCACCCGTAACACCGTACGTGAAATCGGCTATGTACATTCTGATATGGGCTTTGATGCCAACTCTTGCGCCGTCCTGAGCGCCATTGGCAAACAGTCCCCTGACATTAACCAGGGCGTTGACCGTGCCGATCCGCTGGAACAGGGTGCGGGCGACCAGGGCCTGATGTTTGGCTACGCGACCAACGAAACCGACGTGCTGATGCCAGCGCCAATCACCTATGCGCACCGTCTGGTGCAGCGTCAGGCTGAAGTGCGTAAAAACGGTACCCTGCCGTGGCTGCGTCCGGATGCGAAAAGCCAGGTCACCTTCCAGTACGACGACGGCAAAATTGTCGGTATCGACGCGGTGGTTCTCTCTACTCAGCACGCTGAAGATATCGAGCAGAAATCCCTGCAGGAAGCGGTGATGGAAGAGATCATCAAGCCGGTTCTGCCGACCGAGTGGCTGAATGCCTCTACAAAATACTTCATCAACCCAACGGGCCGTTTTGTTATCGGTGGACCAATGGGCGACTGCGGTCTGACCGGTCGTAAGATCATCGTTGATACCTACGGCGGCATGGCGCGTCACGGTGGCGGCGCCTTCTCCGGTAAGGATCCGTCTAAGGTTGACCGTTCCGCAGCCTACGCAGCACGTTATGTTGCCAAAAACATCGTTGCCGCAGGTCTGGCAGACCGCTGTGAGATCCAGGTCTCCTACGCCATCGGCGTGGCGGAACCGACCTCCATCATGGTTGAAACCTTCGGTACTGAAAAAGTGCCTTCAGAACAGCTGACCCTGCTGGTACGCGAGTTCTTCGACCTGCGTCCATATGGTCTGATTCAGATGCTGGATCTGCTGCACCCAATCTACAAAGAAACCGCTGCTTACGGTCACTTTGGTCGCGAACATTTCCCATGGGAAAAAACCGACAAAGCCGCTCTGCTGCGTGAAGCTGCCGGTCTGAAATAATCGACTGACCGCTTACTGAAAAAGCCAGCCTCGTGCTGGCTTTTTGTTTTTTATGCCCCTGAATGCCCCGCCTGAAATCGCTTACATCGCGATAAAAACGCAGCCCTTTCGGAATACTCTCTTTGTCTGTCCCGCCCCTCTCACATACTTTTACAGCATCCCATTCAAAACTTTACATTCATAAAACAAAAAACCAACTGGAGGCTTCATGCCTGATAATAAAAAACAGGGACGGACGTCCAACAAGACGATGACATTCTTCGTCTGCTTCCTCGCAGCACTGGCAGGTTTACTTTTCGGCCTCGATATCGGCGTGATTGCCGGCGCCCTGCCGTTCATTACTGACGAATTCCAGATCGATTCCCACACCCAGGAGTGGGTGGTCAGCTCGATGATGTTCGGGGCTGCGGTTGGTGCAGTCGGCAGCGGCTGGCTCTCCTTCAAACTCGGGCGTAAAAAGAGCCTGATGATTGGCGCGATTCTGTTTGTCGCCGGTTCGCTCTTCTCTGCCGCGGCGCCTAACGTGGAAATGCTGATTGCTTCGCGTGTGCTGCTGGGTCTGGCGGTGGGTGTGGCCTCTTATACCGCGCCGCTGTACCTGTCTGAGATTGCACCGGAGAAAATCCGCGGCAGCATGATCTCTATGTATCAGCTGATGATCACTATCGGTATTCTTGGCGCCTATCTTTCTGATACCGCTTTCAGCTACAGCGGCGCATGGCGCTGGATGCTGGGCGTGATCATTATCCCGGCGGTGCTGCTGCTGATTGGTGTCTTCTTCCTGCCTGACAGCCCACGCTGGTTTGCGGCCAAACGGCGCTTTAACGATGCGGAGCGCGTCCTGCTGCGCCTGCGCGATACCAGCGCGGAAGCGAAGCGTGAGCTGGAAGAGATCCGCGAAAGCCTGCAGGTAAAACAGAGCGGCTGGGCTTTGTTTAAAGAGAACAGCAACTTCCGTCGGGCGGTGTTCCTTGGCGTGCTGCTGCAGATCATGCAGCAGTTCACCGGGATGAACGTCATTATGTATTACGCACCGAAAATCTTTGAGCTGGCAGGTTACAGCAACACCACTCAGCAGATGTGGGGCACCGTTATTGTCGGCCTGACCAACGTGCTGGCGACCTTTATCGCCATCGGTCTGGTGGATCGCTGGGGTCGTAAACCGACGCTGACGCTGGGCTTCCTGGTGATGGCCGCCGGTATGGGCGTGCTGGGTACGATGCTGCATGTGGGTATTGACTCCACCGCGATGCAGTACGTAGCCGTCGGGATGCTGCTGATGTTTATCGTCGGTTTTGCGATGAGCGCTGGCCCGCTGATCTGGGTACTCTGTTCTGAGATCCAGCCCCTGAAAGGCCGCGACTTCGGTATTACCTGCTCCACCGCCACCAACTGGATCGCCAACATGATTGTCGGCGCAACCTTCCTGACCATGCTCGATACGCTGGGGAATGCCAACACCTTCTGGGTGTACGGCGGTCTGAACCTGCTGTTTATCGTGCTGACGCTGTGGCTGGTTCCTGAAACGAAACATGTTTCGCTGGAACATATCGAACGCAACCTGATGAAAGGTCGTCCACTGCGCGAAATTGGCTCCCACGACTGATCCGTCCGGCTTCCTCCCCTGCGGAGGAAGCCGCTTGCACCGCCTCGCCGCAGGCTCTATGCTCTGCTCCTATGAAAACACCCCGTCTCCCCATTGCGCTTCAGCAAGCCGCTATGCGCAGCCTGCGCGATAAACTGGCCCAGGCCAACCTGAAACTCGACCGGAACTACCCTGAACCTAAGCTGGTGTGGCAGCAACGCGGCACCGCAGCAGGCACCGCCTGGCTGGATGCCTACGAGATCCGCCTTAACCCCGTGTTAATGCTGGAAAACCAGCAGGCGTTTATTGACGAAGTGGTGCCGCATGAACTGGCGCATCTGCTGGTATGGAAGCACTTTGGCCGCGTGGCGCCCCACGGCAAAGAGTGGAAATGGATGATGGAAGCCGTGCTGGGCGTACCGGCTCGCCGAACCCACCAGTTCGAGCTTGATTCCGTTCGCCGCAATACGTTCCCCTATCGCTGCCCCTGTCAGCAGCACCAGCTTACGGTGCGTCGCCATAACCGGGTGGTGCGCGGTGAAGCCACTTACCGCTGCGTCAAGTGCGGTGAACCCCTTATCGCTGAGTAAGCGGCAGAACAATCAGGAACATTCCTGATCTACCTGATTGCATACAGGAACAACTTTCGTTACGTTGCGGGCTCGTTTTGACACGGAGTTCACGATGTCCCGTAATTTCTCTCTCGCGGTCGCATTTCTGACGACGGCGTTCTCAGGCCATGCGCTGGCCGAAGGTATCCACAGTTTCTCTCAGGCAAAAGCCGCAGGCGTAAAGGTCAATGCTGACGTACCGGGCGATTTTTACTGTGGCTGCAAAATTAACTGGCAGGGCAAAAAAGGGGTCGTGGATCTGGCCTCCTGCGGCTATAAAGTGCGTAAAAATGAGAACCGCGCCAGCCGTATCGAATGGGAACATGTGGTCCCGGCCTGGCAGTTCGGCCACCAGCGTCAGTGCTGGCAGGATGGCGGGCGTAAAAACTGCGCCAAAGACCCAATCTATCGCCAGATAGAGAGCGACATGCATAACCTGCAACCCGCCGTGGGCGAGGTAAATGGCGATCGCGGCAACTTTATGTACAGCCAGTGGAACGGCGGCGAAGGCCAGTATGGCCAGTGCGCCATGAAGGTCGATTTCAAGGAGAAACTTTCCGAGCCGCCTGCCCGCGCCCGCGGCAGCATCGCCCGCATCTACTTCTATATGCGCGACAGGTATCACCTCAACCTCTCCCGCCAGCAGACCCAGCTCTTCAACGCCTGGGATAAACTCTATCCGGTCACGGCCTGGGAGTGCATACGAGACGAGCGCATCGCCAAAGTACAGGGGAATCACAACCCTTACGTCCAGCGCGCTTGCCAGGCGCAAAAGAGCTAACCTACACTAGCGGCAACTGTTTCTTAGCGTTCCCCTCTCCCCTGTGGGATGAGGGGGACTCAGCTCTTGATGGATTTCTTAACTATGCGTGTTCCTCGTATTTATCACCCAGAACCGATTGCCGCTGGCAGCGAAATCGCCCTCTCTGAAGAGGCCGCCAACCACGTTGGCCGCGTGCTGCGCATGGGTGCAGGCCAGGCGATTCAACTGTTTGATGGTTCAAACCAGGTTTTTGACGCCGAAATTATCCGCGCCGATAAAAAAAGCGTGCAGGTCAGCGTCCTGCGTGGCGACATTGACGATCGTGAATCACCGCTGCATATCCATTTAGGCCAGGTGATGTCGCGCGGCGAAAAAATGGAATTCACCATCCAGAAATCGATCGAACTGGGTGTAAGCCTCATTACGCCACTTTTTTCTGAGCGCTGCGGGGTTAAACTGGATGCTGAACGTCTGAATAAGAAGCTCCAGCAGTGGCAAAAAATCGCCATTGCCGCCTGTGAGCAGTGTGGCCGCAACCGCGTCCCGGAGATCCGTCCGGCCATGGATCTTGAAGCCTGGTGCGCGGAAGAGGAGCAGGGTCTGAAGCTCAACCTTCATCCCCGCGCCAGCGCCAGCATCAACACCCTGCCGCTGCCGGTTGAGCGCGTGCGTTTGTTGATCGGTCCGGAAGGCGGCCTGTCGGCGGATGAGATCGCCATGACCGCACGCTACCAGTTTACTGATATTCTGTTGGGACCCCGCGTTCTGCGTACTGAGACCACCGCGCTAACCGCCATCACTGCCCTGCAGGTGCGTTTTGGCGATTTAGGTTGAAGCATTAACGGAGAAGACAATGATCAAGCTCGGCATCGTGATGGACCCCATCGCAAGCATCAATATCAAGAAAGATTCCAGCTTCGCTATGCTGCTGGAAGCGCAACGTCGCGGCTATCAGCTCCACTATATGGAGATGAGCGACCTCTACCTGATTAACGGCGAAGCGCGTGCGCGCACCCGCATCGTCAACGTCGAGCAGAATTACGATAAATGGTACGAGTTTGGTTCCGAGCAGGATCTGCCGCTTGCCGAACTCGACGTGATCCTGATGCGTAAAGACCCGCCGTTCGACACGGAGTACATCTACTGCACCTATATTCTGGAGCGCGCAGAAGAGAAAGGCACCCTGATCGTCAACAAGCCGCAGAGCCTTCGCGACTGTAACGAGAAGCTCTACACCGCCTGGTTCTCCGACCTGACGCCAGAGACGCTGGTGACGCGCAACAAAGCGCAGCTGAAAGCCTTCTGGCAGAAACATGGCGATATCATCCTGAAACCGCTGGACGGCATGGGCGGCGCCTCAATCTTCCGCGTTAAAGAGGGTGACCCAAACCTGGGGGTGATCGCCGAAACGCTGACCGAGCACGGCACCCGCTACTGCATGGCGCAGAACTATATTCCGGCGATTGTCGAAGGCGACAAGCGCGTGCTGGTGGTGGACGGCGAACCGGTGCCTTACTGCCTGGCGCGTATTCCGCAGGGTGGCGAAACCCGTGGTAACCTGGCGGCCGGTGGCCGTGGCGAGCCGCGTCCGCTGACCGAAAGCGACTGGGAAATAGCCCGCCGCGTGGGTCCGCTGTTAAAAGCCAAAGGGCTGATCTTCGTGGGTCTGGACATCATTGGCGATCGCCTGACAGAAGTGAACGTGACCAGCCCGACCTGTATTCGTGAAATCGAAGCTGAGTTCCCGGTGTCTATTACCGGCATGCTGATGGATGCGATCGAAAAACGGCTGAAGCAGTAACAGTCCCAATATTTATACACACAACCCTTCATGCTGCATCAAGGCGCAGCCGTTGCTTCGGCAGCGTGAAGGGTGAAGTGTATAGTGACAGTGTCGGGTTTTGTCCGCATACTGGGTGCTGTCGCTTTTTAAACCAGGAAACTGAACCTCTGACAATGAATTTACAGCATCACTTTCTGATTGCCATGCCTGCTCTCCAGGATCCGATTTTCCGCCGTTCCGTCGTGTATATCTGCGAGTACAGCGAAGAGGGTGCGATGGGGATTATCATCAATAAACCGCTGGAAAATCTGACTGTTGAAGGCATTCTGGAAAAACTGAAAATTTCCCAGGACGAACGTGTTCCTGAAATTCGTCTCGACAAACCGGTGATGCTGGGTGGCCCGCTGGCAGAAGATCGCGGCTTTATTTTGCATACGCCGCCCGGTTTCTCCTCCAGCATCCGCATCTCTGACAATACCGTTGTGACCACCTCCCGTGACGTGCTGGAGACGCTGGGCACCACCAGCCAGCCGGCGGATGTGCTTGTGGCGCTCGGTTACGCCTCATGGGAAAAAGGCCAGCTTGAGCAGGAGATCCTGGATAATGCCTGGCTCACGGCCCCGGCAGATCTGAACATTCTGTTTAAAACCCCCATCGCCGATCGCTGGCGGGATGCGGCAAAACTGATTGGCATTGATATCCAGACCATGCCTGGTGTCGCGGGGCATGCCTGATGAGCGGCACGCTTCTCGCCTTTGATTTCGGCACCAAAAGTATCGGCGTGGCGATCGGCCAGCGCATCACCGGCACCGCCCGCCCGCTGACGGCGCTGAAAGCGCAAAACGGCACCCCGGACTGGAACCTGATCGAACGACTGCTGAAAGAGTGGCAGCCGGACGAGGTCATCGTCGGTTTACCGCTGAATATGGATGGCACAGAACAGCCACTAACTGCCCGGGCGCGCAATTTTGCCAATAAAATTCATGGCCGTTTTGGCGTGGCGATTAAGCTGCATGACGAGCGGTTAAGCACGGTTGAAGCCCGCGCCGGTCTGTTCGAGCATGGCGGTTTTCGCGCGCTAAACAAAGGCAGCGTCGATTCCGCTTCTGCGGTGATTATTCTCGAAAGTTACTTCGAGCAGGGTTACTGATCCCCTTCCCTTTGCCCGGCAATCCGGGCAATTCACTCCTGGTCCGCCAGCAGCGTGGCGTTGAGCGCGGTCAGCTCATCAAGACGTGAGCGGACGCTCTCATCGTCAATATTCCACATACCGGCAAACGCCAGCGCGGCATGATGCGCTCCTACGGGTACCGCCATCGACACTTCACCGTCGTCGTGATGCCAGATCACACGTCCCTGCTCACGCTGCTGGGCCACATGCGGGGCGAGGTTTTGCCACTGCTCGGGCGTAAAGCGGGGGATCAGCGCGTCATCCGGTTCGCTCGCCAGCAGCGACATGCCAATCACCGATTGCCAGGCGGGGAGCATATGGAATCCAGCCAGCGCCTGGCTGGCCTGGCTGCCGGGAACGGCGTGCCAGATATAAATGACCTGATCCTCCCACAGCACCCCCAACGCCACCACGATATCGCGTGGCGCATGGCGCTCCAGCCGGGGCAAGGCGCGGGAGAACAGCTCCGAGCCACGGATGGACTGCGCCGCCAGGGCATGAATACCGGGGCCTGGCAGGTAGCGGCGGTGCTCGTCCTGCATGGTCAGGCCAATAGAGGCCATGGTCATCAGCAAACGGTTCACCCGGGTGGTGTTGATCCCCATCAGTCGTGCGAGTTCACGGCAACCGATAGCACGGCCGCTGGAAACCAGATATTGCAGACAGCGAATGCCGTCGATAAGACTTTGGTTCGGTTGTGATGACATAGCCGCTTTCAATCAGTGCAATCAGAAACTCGATTTTAGCGCTCATACCGCAGGAAACAAGGCCATGAGAGGCATTCTCTGCTGGCGCAAGCTTATGACAATCGCCCCTGCGCCCTGCGCTCAGCCAGGCTCTGCTCGAAGTTTTGCATGCCAGCCTGCTGCCCGGTCTGGATCACGCCGGGCAGTTGATAGGTTTTGCCTTCACGGATCAAATTGGCCGCCGCTGGGGTATTAACCAGCAGCTCGAACAGCGCGACGCATCCCTGCTGGTTATCCCTTTCGAGTTTTTGCGCCAGCACGGCCCGCAGGCTGCCTGCCAGCTGTTTACGTACCGGCTCTTTTTCCTGCGCGGGAAAGGCATCCACCAGCCTCTCCACCGCCTGGGCGGCGCCCCGGGTGTGAAGCGTCGCCAGCACCAGATGCCCGGTCTCGGCGGCGGTAAGCGCAAGGCGGATTGTCTCGCTGTCACGCAGTTCGCCCAGCAGGATCACATCGGGATCTTCACGTAATGCTGCCCGCAGCGCGTCGGAAAAGGAGAGGCAATGCAGGCCAATCTCCCGCTGCTGAATCAGGCAACGCTTGCTCTGATGGATAAATTCCACCGGATCTTCAAGCGTCAGGATATGTCCGTCGCTATGGTGATTGAGAAAATCGACCATCGCCGCAAGCGTGGTGGATTTACCGCTGCCTGTCGCCCCGGTCACCAGTATCAGGCCGTTATCATTTGCCAGCAGTTCAGGTATCGCCCGCGGCGCTCCCAGTGTATGCAACTGCGGGCACTCGTCTGGAAGCAGGCGGAGCGCCAGGGAACACCCCTGCATATGTGCAAAGGCGCTGGCCCGCAGTCGCTGCTTGCTCGCAAGCGTAACGGCAAAATCCACCTGACCCTGGGCGCACCATGCCCCCTGCTGCTCGTCGCTAAGCCAGCTTTTCAGCAGCATCGCGACCTCCGGCCCCGGAAAGGGGGCAAATTCCATTTTCCCTCGCCGCCGCCAGCGAGGTGGCGCGTTACTGCACAGGTGTAGATCCGACACGTTATGCTTTACACTAAGGGCCACAATTTCTTCCATATCCATTTAATGATCCCCGGAAAATGAACGACATTGCGCATAACCTGGCACAGGTCAGGGACAAAATCTCAGCCGCGGCAACAGGTTGCGGCCGTGCTTCAGAAGAAGTTACGTTGCTTGCAGTCAGTAAAACCAAGCCTGCGAGCGCCATCGCAGAAGCGATTGATGCAGGCCAGCGCATGTTCGGTGAAAACTACGTGCAGGAAGGGGTGGAAAAAATCCGCCATTTCCGGGAAAAGGGCACCGCGGATCTGCAGTGGCATTTTATCGGGCCACTACAGTCAAACAAAAGCCGGCTGGTGGCGGAGCATTTCGACTGGTGTCATACCGTCGATCGTCTGCGCATCGCCACCCGTCTGAGCGAGCAGCGCCCGGCCGAGATGCCGCCGCTTAACGTGCTGATTCAAATCAATATTAGCGACGAAAACAGTAAGTCAGGTATTGCTCTTGAGGAACTGGAGCATCTGGCGGAACAGGTTGCCGTCCTGCCCGGCCTTCGCCTGCGCGGGTTAATGGCGATCCCGGCCCCTGAAACAGATTACGACAGGCAGTTTGCCGTAGCCCGGCAAATGGCTGTAGCATTTGAGGCGCTTAAAACGCGCTACCCAACGGTCGACACGCTTTCACTGGGCATGACGGACGATATGGCCGCCGCGATTGCGGCTGGCAGCACCATGGTGCGCATCGGGACAGCTATTTTCGGCGCGCGCGATTACACCCAATAATAAGGAAACCTGAGGAACGCCATGAAGACGTTGACCTTCCTGCTCTCAACGGTCATTGAACTGTATACGATGGTGCTTTTGTTACGCGTCTGGATGCAGTGGGCCCGTTGTGATTTTTACAACCCCTTCTCACAGTTTGTCGTGAAAGTGACCCAACCGATTGTCGGGCCGCTGCGCCGGGTCATCCCGCCGATGGGCCCGATTGACAGCGCCTCCCTGCTGGTTGCGCTGATCCTGTGCGTGGTGAAAGCGATCGTGCTGTTTATGGTCATCACCTTCCAGCCGATCATCTGGATCGCGGCGGTGTTGATCCTGATAAAAACGATCGGCCTGTTGATTTTCTGGGTTCTGCTGCTGATGGCGATCATGAGCTGGGTAAGCCAGGGCCGTAGCCCGGTGGAGTATGCCCTGATTCAGCTTGCCGACCCGCTGCTGCGCCCGATTCGTAATCTGCTGCCAGCCATGGGCGGAATTGACTTCTCCCCGATGATCCTCGTACTGCTGCTGTACGTGATCAACATGGGTATCGCTGAACTGCTGCAGTCCACAGGCAATATGTTGCTGCCGGGGCTGTGGATGGCGTTATGAGTGCTGTCAGCACCTGCGCCGATGGGCTGGTTTTACGGCTGTATATTCAGCCGAAAGCCAGCCGCGACACGATTATCGGGCTGCATGGCGACGAAGTAAAAGTCGCCATCACCGCCCCTCCTGTGGATGGCCAGGCCAACGCCCATCTGGTGAAGTATCTGGCGAAGCAGTTTCGCGTTGCGAAAAGTCAGGTGTTGATCGAGAAAGGTGAACTGGGCCGTCACAAGCAGGTCAAAATTCTAAATCCGCAACAAATCCCGACGGAAGTCGCGGCACTGATACAACAGGATTAACAGATGCAAAAAGTTGTTCTCGCTACCGGTAACGCCGGTAAAGTGCGCGAGCTGGCCTCGCTGTTAAATGATTTTGGTCTGGATGTGGTTGCCCAGACCGAACTGGGCGTGGACTCTGCGGAAGAGACCGGCCTGACCTTTATTGAAAACGCCATTCTGAAGGCGCGCCATGCTGCACAGGTCACCGGCTTACCGGCCATTGCCGATGACTCAGGCCTGGCGGTAGATGCCCTTGGCGGCGCGCCAGGAATTTACTCCGCCCGCTATTCCGGCGTCGATGCCAGCGACCAGCAGAACCTCGAAAAGCTGCTGGAAACGCTCAAGGATGTACCGGATGAGCAGCGCAAAGCGCAGTTCCACTGCGTGCTGGTCTATATGCGTCACGCTGAAGACCCAACGCCACTGGTCTGCCACGGCAGCTGGCCGGGCGTGATCGCCCGCGAGGCGGCAGGCAATGGCGGCTTTGGCTACGATCCGATCTTCTTTGTCCCGAGCGAGGGCAAAACCGCTGCGGAACTGACCCGCGAAGAAAAAAGCGCGATTTCCCATCGTGGACGCGCCCTGAAACTGTTACTGGAAGCATTACGTAATGGCTAATTTGCCACCATTGAGTCTTTATATTCACATCCCGTGGTGCGTGCAGAAATGCCCGTACTGCGATTTCAACTCGCATGCGCTAAAAGGCGAAGTACCCCATGACGATTACGTTCAGCATCTGCTTGCCGATCTGGACGCCGACGTACCTTACGCGCAGGGACGTGAAGTAAAGACCATTTTTATCGGTGGCGGTACGCCGAGCCTGCTCTCAGGCCCGGCGATGCAGACGCTGCTGGATGGCGTGCGTGCGCGTCTTAATCTGGCAGCGGATGCAGAGATTACCATGGAGGCCAACCCGGGGACCGTTGAGGCCGACCGTTTTGTGGAGTATCAGCGCGCCGGGGTGAACCGTATCTCCATTGGCGTGCAGAGCTTTAGCGCGTCAAAGTTAACGCGTCTGGGACGTATTCATGGCCCGGATGAAGCAAAGCGCGCCGCTCATCTTGCGACCGGGCTGGGATTGCGCAGCTTTAACCTCGACCTGATGCACGGCCTGCCGGATCAGTCCCTGGAGGAAGCGCTGGACGATCTGCGCCAGGCCATTGAGCTGAACCCGCCACACCTCTCCTGGTATCAGCTGACCATTGAGCCGAACACGCTGTTTGGTTCACGCCCGCCGGTGCTGCCTGATGATGACGCGCTGTGGGATATTTTCGAGCAAGGCCACAGGCTTTTGACCGCTGCCGGGTATCAGCAGTACGAAACCTCGGCCTACGCGAAGCCTGGCTACCAGTGTCAGCACAACCTGAACTACTGGCGTTTTGGCGACTACCTGGGCATTGGCTGTGGCGCCCACGGCAAAGTGACCTTCCCGGACGGACGGATTCTGCGCACGGCTAAAACGCGCCATCCGCGTGGCTATATGGAAGGACGCTATCTTGAGCGCAGCCATGATGTTGAAGCCGAAGATAAGCCGTTCGAGTTCTTTATGAACCGCTTCCGCCTGCTGGAAGCCGCACCGCGCGCGGAGTTTACGTTGTATACCGGCTTGCCTGAAGCGGTAATTCGCCCTCAACTGAATGAAGCCATCGCCAAAGGTTATCTGACCGAATGCGACCAGTACTGGCAAATCACCCAGCAGGGGAAATTGTTCCTGAACTCCCTTCTTGAGCTGTTCCTCGCAGAATAATGCCTGATGCGCCTCCGGGCGCATTTTTATATCGTTAAAACCGAATAAACATTACGGCTTTTTAATCACAAATAAAGTAGACCATATATTTTTGGCTGAATCATTAATCCCCCTCCGTCTATTTATCTAATCCAGCGCACATTTTAATAATAAACCCCTACTCCATGCGGAAATTACGATTACTATTGCGACACATGTACGACAACTTTGTTAATCTGTCATACAAATAAAAGTAACGCGTAATGGAATTAGTGATAACAACCTTTTAGCATGGAGCTTAATAATGAAAACTCGTTCGTATTTACGTTTATTATTATCGGCACTTTCAATTACGTTATTCGCTACTGCTGCCAGCGCAGCGGATAAAGTCACCCTGAAACTGGCGCATAATCTCGAACGTAGCCACGTTGTCCACCGGGCGTTCGAAGCCATGGCGAAAGATGTTAAAACGCTCTCTGATGGCACCATGACCATACGGATCTATCCCAGCAGCCAAATGGGCAATGCCCGCGAAACCATGGAGCTTTTACAAAATGGCGCGCTGGATATGACAAAAGGCTCAGCCAGTGATTTAGAATCCTTTGATAATATTTACGCCATCTATAATTTACCTTTTTTATTTCGCGATCAGGCCCACTTTAATACCGTCGTATTTGGCGACATCGGCAAAGAAATTATGGCGTCGACCAAAGAGAGAGGCTTTTTTGCGTTATCCGCTTACGTTGCTGGCACCCGTAGCTTTTATGCTAAAAAGCCCATTACCAAACCAGACGATTTGAAAGGGCTTAAAATTCGCGTTCAGCCAAGCCCCACCACGATAAAAATGATTGAACTTATGGGTGGCTCGCCAACGCCGGTCTCCTTCGGCGAAGTCTATACCGCCATGCAGCAAGGGGTGGTTGATGGGGCGGAAAATAATGTGCCGTCATGGGTGCAAACTCGCCATATTGAAATCGCGAAGGTCTTTTCTGAGGATGAACACGCCTCAATACCGGACTTTCTGGTTATCGCCACCAAAACCTGGGACGCTCTGACCCCGGCGCAGCAGCAGATCCTGGCAACCGCCGCCAGCAACTCACAGGTTTACCAGCAAAAACTGTGGGATGAGATTGATGCGCAAACCCGTGCCCAGGCAAAAGCGATGGGTGGTGAGATTATCAAAGTTGATAAAGTCCCCTTCCGCGCCGCGGTGCAGCCGCTGTTTGATGATTTCAAAAAAGATCCTAAACAAGCAGCCCTGTTAGCGAAGTTTGAAAACGCGGTACCGCAATAATTTTTCTAAGGGCCGCATCAGGCCCTTTTTCAACGGGATATTCACCATGATATTTAACCGCCTTAAGGCTGCGGTAGACCGCGTCATTGCCGCTTTTTGCGTGCTGGTGATGATCGCGCTGGTTATCTGTGTGGTGTGGCAGGTTGTGAGTCGCTACGTCCTTAACCAACCCAGCACCCTGACCGATGAGCTGGCACGCTTCTTAATGATCTGGGTGGGGTTGCTCGGTGCGGCTTACAGCGTGGGCGCCCAGCGACACCTCTCTATTGACCTTCTCGCCCTCTCCCTGAGTCGGCCTAAGCAGGCGCTGTTGAGCCTGCTGGTCAACCTGATGATCTTTGTTTTTGCCGGGCTGGTCATCGTAACGGGAGGCATCCGGCTTATCGGTAAAACCCTTGAGACGGCCCAGGTCTCTGCGGTCATGCAGATCCCCATGGGTTACGTCTACCTTATCCTTCCGCTGAGCGGCCTGGTGATCATGTTTTATGCCCTGAATTTTATGTGCCAGAGCCTGCTGGCTCTGAAAACCGCAAACGTGGAGGCGTTATAATGGAAAACGCAGTAGCGCTCACGCTGTTTGGCAGCTTTTTTGTGTTGGTTTTCATTGGCGTCCCGATCTCTTTTTCGATTGGTATCGCTACGGTGGCCTCCATGCTGCTGATGTTCCCGTGGGAGATCGCCGTCGTCACGGTGTCCCAACGTCTGGCGAACGGCCTGGATAATTTTTCGCTGCTGGCGATCCCGTTTTTTATCTTTGCGGGCACGCTAATGAACAGCGGCGGGATCGCCATACGGTTGATTAATCTGGCCCAGGTGATGGTTGGCCGGGTTCCCGGCTCGCTAGGTCACGTGAACGTGATGGCGAATATGATGTTTGGCTCCATCTCTGGTTCCGCGGTAGCCGCCGCGGCCGCCGTTGGCGGAACGCTTCACCCCATCCAGACAAAGCAGGGTTACGACTCCACCTTCACCACGGCGGTAAACGTCACATCCTGCATCACGGGCCTGCTCATTCCCCCTTCCAACGTGCTGATCGTCTTCTCCCTTACCGCGGGCGGCGTCTCGATAGCCTCACTGTTTATGGCGGGCTACCTGCCGGGTCTTCTGATGGGGCTGGCGGTTATGATCGTCTGTGCCGTCATTGCTAAACGCCGCGCTTATCCACTCGCTGAGCGCCCCACCCGCGCTCAGGCGATAAAGGCCTTTTTTGACGCGATGCCAAGCCTGCTGCTGGTCATCATCGTTATGGGCGGCATTCTGGGCGGTATCTTTACTGCCACCGAGGCATCGGCCATCGCCGTGGTTTACACCTTTATTCTGTCAGTGCTGATTTACCGGGAGGTGAAGTAGCGGGAGTTACCCAGGCTGATTCTGGAGTCGGTGGTCATGACCTCCATCGTCTTGCTGCTGATCGGCTTTTCCGTTGGGATGTCCTGGGCGATGACCAACGCAGACATTCCGTATTTGATCAGCGATACGCTGATGGGGATCTCTGATAATCCGTTGATTATTCTGCTGCTGATTAATATCGTGCTGCTGATCGTCGGCATCTTTATGGATATGACCCCCGCGGTGTTGATCTTTACCCCTATTTTCCTGCCTATTGCTCAGGAGCTGGGGATGGATCCGGTGCATTTCGGCATTATGATGGTGGCCAATCTCTGTATCGGCCTGCTGACGCCGCCGGTGGGCAGCGCATTATTTGTCGGCTGTTCTATTTCCGGGGTTAAGATCCAGCAGTTGATTAAACCTCTACTGCCGTTCTACTTAGCCCTGATAACCGCGCTAATACTGATTACCTACATCCCTGCAATTTCGTTGTTTCTTCCTGAACTGCTGGGCTTAATGTGATGCAGACCAGCAAAGGGCGCCCCCCTTTGCTGGTTCAATAGCGTTACTTCAGCCCGCCCACCAGCGCCTTGCGGCTCTCTTCCAGCGAGACAACGCGCTGACACACGTCTTTGCCGAATGCCTTGAAATCCGCTTCCTGGTTTTTCCACTCGTTCTGGATGGCGGTTTGCAGGCCGCCCAGGCTACCCAGCACACCCTGCAGCGGGTTGCCGCCGCCTTTCAGTACCGCTTTGGCGCCCATCTCGTTAATGCTGTCCTGCAGAATGCCGCCCATCGCCTGGTTCACCAGCTGCTGGCCGTCGGCGCGCACCTGATCGATCGCTTTATAGTGGAACGTCAGGCCATCGGTGCGATGCTCAATAATGCGGTTCATCTGCTCTTTTAACTGCGCATCCAGTTTGGTGAGGCGCGAGCGCATATTGCTGCTCTCCCCTGCCTCTTTAGCGATGATCCTATCCAGGGCGACACGGCCTTTTTCCACGCGGGTCAGAGCGCCTTCATCAATCCACGGCAGCGCGCTGCGCAGATCGGCCTGATAGTCTTTTGCCTGTTCACGTTGGGCTGCGCTCAGCGTGTACTGCTTGCCGTTGAACATGACGTTGCCATCCGGGGTGATCACCAGATTGCCGTTCTCACCTTTTACCTGCACGGTTTGCGGGCTCAGGATCACGTCATCACGCGGCGTGACTTCACATTTGTACTCTGCGTGAGCGGTGAGTGCCGTGGTCATTAAGGCCGCGGCGAGCAGCGTTTTGCGCATCATATATTCTCCCTCATACAAAATGGGCCAGCAATTGCTGGCCCCTGATGCTCTATTAGTCCCACCAAATGTCGAAAAGTTCGCTGATGCGCACCTCTTCGAATTTGTGGTCTTCCAGCCACTTACGCACAATGGCCTGATCTTCTTCGGTACACTTGCCGATCTCTTGTTTGCAGATCAAACCTTCCCACGCCAGGTAGCCGCTGCCGTCAAACGCCAGCTTGTTCGGCTCGATGACTTCATTGATGAAAGCATCGACATCTTCATCAATTTTTTCTACGCTGGTGCCTTCCGGGAAACGCCATGCAACCGAAAAACCCACCTCCTGGAACTCTTCGATGTGCATTTTCTTACGCAGACGACGGCTACGGTTCTTTGCCATTATTTCACCCTCTCGAACATTAAGTCCCATACGCCGTGACCAAGACGATGGCCACGCTGTTCAAATTTGGTTACCGGACGCGATTCAGGACGCGGTACATAGTCATTGCTCGCAGACTGGTTTTTATACCCGTCCAGCGCCGACATCACTTCCAGCATATGTTCCGCATACTGTTCCCAGTCGGTTGCCATATGGAAAACACCACCCAGCTTCAGTTTGCTTCTGAGAAGTTCAGCAAACGGCTCCTGAACGATACGGCGTTTATTATGACGTGCTTTGTGCCACGGGTCAGGGAAAAAGAGCTGAACCATGCTCAGAGAATTGTCAGGAATCATCTTGTGCAGCACTTCTACCGCGTCGTGACACATCACGCGCAGGTTCTCGACGCCCTCTTCGTGGGCGGTCGCCAGACACGCACCGACACCCGGGGAGTGGACTTCAATGCCGAGGAAGTTCTGCTCCGGGCGCGCTTTTGCCATGGTCACCAGCGAAGCGCCCATGCCGAAACCAATCTCCAGTGTGACCGGTGCGTCGCGGCCAAACAGCGCCACAAAGTCGAGCGGCTGTTCGGTGAACTCAACGCCCATCACCGGCCAGTAGTTATCCAGCGCGTGCTGCTGCCCTTTGGTCAGGCGCCCCTGACGGCGGACAAAGCTGCGAATACGGCGCAGCGGGCGGCCGTTTTCATCAAATTCCGGTGATATGACGTCGTTTTTCATAAAAGAGTAGTCTGCTTGTGAGAATGTTCGGGAAACGGGCATTATCCAAAGTTAATGACCGGATGCAAGCATGGGAAAGATCCGGTTTACAGCCGCATGCCTCTGTGCTGCAATCTGCCTCCCTGATACCGCAAAGCGAAGACCATGCAAGCCTCTCAATTTTCAGCCCAGGTGCTGGACTGGTACGACAAATACGGGCGTAAAACCCTCCCCTGGCAAATTGAAAAAACACCGTACAAAGTATGGCTCTCAGAGGTGATGTTGCAACAAACGCAGGTCGCAACGGTTATCCCTTACTTTGAGCGCTTTATGGCGCGTTTTCGGACGGTGACCGATCTGGCTAACGCCCCGCTGGATGAGGTGCTGCACCTGTGGACCGGGCTCGGCTATTACGCCCGCGCCCGCAATCTGCATAAAGCCGCCCAGCAGGTGGTGTCGCTGCACGGTGGCACCTTCCCGGAAACCTTCGATGAAGTGGCCGCCCTGCCGGGCGTGGGGCGCTCTACCGCCGGGGCTATCCTTTCTCTCTCGCTGGGTAAACACTTCCCGATTCTCGACGGCAACGTTAAACGCGTGCTGGCGCGCTGCTACGCCGTCAGCGGCTGGCCGGGCAAGAAAGAGGTGGAGAAGCGCCTGTGGGAGATCAGTGAAGCGGTCACTCCCGCTCACGGCGTTGAACGCTTTAACCAGGCGATGATGGATTTAGGGGCAATGGTCTGCACCCGCTCGAAACCGAAATGCGAACTTTGCCCGCTGAATAATCTGTGCGTCGCCTATGCTAACCAGTCGTGGGCACACTATCCCGGTAAAAAGCCGAAGCAGACCTTACCAGAGCGTACCGGCTATTTCCTGCTGATGCAGCACGAGGAGACCGTCTGGCTCGCCCAGCGTCCGCCAAGCGGTTTATGGGGCGGTCTCTTCTGCTTCCCGCAGTTTGAGGATGAAGAGCGTCTTCGCGACTGGCTGGCGCAACGCGGTATCCCTGCCGATACTCTTATGCAGCTCAACGCGTTTCGCCATACCTTCAGCCATTTCCATCTGGATATTGTTCCAATGTGGCTTCCCGTGTCCTCATTCACGGCGTGCATGGATGAAGGCACCGCTCTCTGGTATAACTTAGCGCAACCGCCGTCAGTGGGGCTCGCGGCTCCCGTAGAGCGCCTGTTACAGCAATTACGTGTCGGAGCAACGGTTTAGCTCCGGGCGACAAAGAGGAATCAGTATGGCCAGAACAATTTTTTGCACCTTCCTGCAGCGTGAAGCAGAAGGCCAGGACTTCCAGCTCTATCCGGGCGATCTGGGTAAGCGCATCTATAACGAAATTTCAAAAGAGGCGTGGGCGCAGTGGCAACACAAGCAAACCATGCTGATTAACGAGCGCAAGCTCAACATGATGAACGTTGAACACCGCAAGCAGCTTGAAGAGGAGATGGTCAATTTCCTGTTTGAAGGCAAAGACGTTCACATCGAAGGCTATACGCCACCAGAAAAATAATATCGTGCCGCCTTGCCTGGTCTACGGTTTGTAGGCCGGGTAAGCGTAGCGCCACCCGGCGAAAACAGCCCCAGAACAAACACAACACGCACTCCTGGAATGATGAAAAAATTTTTAGCGCTTGCTCTTGTTGCACCGTTACTTGTTTCGTGTTCCTCCAGTAAGAAAGGCGATAGCTATAACGAAGCCTGGGTAAAGGACACCAACGGTTTTGACATTCTGATGGGGCAATTCGCCCATAACATCGAAAATATCTGGGGATTTAACGAGGTTCTGATCGCAGGGCCAAAGGACTACGTTAAGTACACCGACGCTTACCAGACCCGCAGCCACATCAACTTTGACGAAGGTACCATTACCGTCGAGACCATTGCCGGAACCGATCCTGCGGCGCGTTTGCGCGAGGCGATCGTGAAAACCCTGCTGATGGGTGACGATCCGGGCTCTATCGACCTCTACTCCGATGCCGACGACATCACCATCTCCAAAGAGCCGTTCCTCTATGGCCAGGTGGTGGATCAAACCGGCCAGTCCATTCGCTGGGAAGGCCGTGCTAATAATTTTGCTAACTACCTGTTGCAGACGCGCCTGAAAAGCCGCAGCAACGGCCTGCGCGTTATCTACAGCGTGACCATTAACCTGGTGCCAAACCACCTCGATAAACGTGCGCACAAATATGTCGGGATGGTCCGTCAGGCATCGCGTAAATATGGTGTCGATGAGTCGCTGATCCTGGCGATTATGCAGACTGAATCGTCGTTTAACCCGTACGCGGTGAGCCGTTCCGACGCCCTGGGCCTGATGCAGGTTGTGCAGCACAGCGCCGGGAAGGATGTGTTCCGCTCGCAGGGAAGATCGGGTATGCCAAGCCGCAGTTACCTGTTTGATCCTGCCAGCAATATCGACACCGGTACCGCCTATCTGGCGATGCTGAATAACGTCTACCTGAGCGGCATTGATAACCCGACCTCACGTCGCTATGCGGTGATCACCGCCTACAACGGCGGCGCAGGCAGCGTGCTGCGGGTCTTCTCCAACGATAAAATCCAGGCGGCAAACATTATCAACAGTATGTCACCGGGGGATGTTTACCAGACCCTCACCAGCCGTCACCCTTCCGCAGAGTCCCGCCGCTACCTCTACAAGGTCAATACGGCTCAGAAGAGCTATCGTAGAAAGTAGTGTGACTTTTTTACCCTCTCCTTCGTGGGGAGGGTAAAGATTCCGTCGCTCCCCGCCCGCCTTCCCCATAAGAAATTGTTATTTGCATCACAATCCAAACTGCAAATTAATGTTGATTGCATTTTTTTGCGGGAGGTAACAAAACATCACGCCACTCGCTGATAGAATTGCATCAAATCCAAAACCCAAATGTTTCTACACCAACATACAGCCCGCTCTCTTGTGAGGAAAGTAACATGAACCTTAAGCTGCAGCTTAAAATCTTGTCGTTTCTGCAGTTCTGTCTGTGGGGGAGCTGGCTAACCACGCTCGGCTCCTACATGTTTGTCACCCTGAAATTCGATGGTGCTTCCATCGGCGCGGTCTATAGCTCGCTGGGCATTGCCGCGGTATTTATGCCGACCCTGCTCGGGATTGTGGCGGACAAATGGATCAGCGCGAAATGGCTTTACGCCCTCTGCCACCTGGTGGGCGCGGCCACGCTGTTTATGGCCGCGGGCGTAACCACGCCGGGGGCGATGTTTGTGGTGATCCTGCTTAACTCGCTGGCCTATATGCCAACGCTTGGGCTTGTGAACACCATCTCCTACTATCGCCTGAAAACGGCGGGTCTGGACATCGTGACCGACTTCCCGCCGATCCGTATCTGGGGCACCATCGGCTTTATTATGGCGATGTGGGCGGTGAGCTTCTCCGGCTTTGAGCTGAGCCATATGCAGCTCTATATCGGCGCGGCGCTCTCCATCGTGCTGGTGCTGTTCACCCTGACCCTGCCGCACATTCCGGTCTCTAACCAGCAGAAAAACCAGAGCTGGAGCTCCATGCTTGGCCTGGACGCGTTCGCGCTGTTTAAAAACAAACGCATGGCGATCTTCTTCATCTTCTCCATGCTGCTGGGTGCGGAGCTGCAGGTCACCAACATGTTCGGCAACACCTTCCTGCACAGCTTCGATAACGACCCAATGTTCTCCGGGAGCTTTATCGTTGAACACGCGTCGGTGATGATGTCCATTTCGCAGATCTCCGAAACGCTGTTCATTCTGACCATTCCGTTCTTCCTGAGCCGCTACGGTATCAAGAACGTCATGATGATCAGTATTTTCGCGTGGATGCTGCGCTTCGGCCTGTTCGCCTACGGCGACCCGTCAGCCTTTGGTACCGTGCTGCTGGTGCTGTCGATGATTGTCTACGGCTGCGCGTTCGACTTCTTCAACATCTCCGGTTCCGTGTTTGTCGAGAAAGAGGTACGTCCGGAAATCCGCGCCAGCGCCCAGGGTATGTTCCTGATGATGACCAACGGTTTCGGCTGTATTCTCGGCGGCGTGGTGAGCGGTAAGGTTGTGGAGATGTATACCACCAACGGTATTACCGACTGGCAGCCGGTGTGGCTGATCTTTGCAGGCTACTCGCTGGTACTGGCCTTCGCGTTCATGGTGCTGTTCAAGTACAAACATGTTCGTACCCCAACAGGCGTACAGACCGTCGCACATTAATCTGTGAACTCCCCCTCCCTGCGGAGGGGGATTTTTTTACTTCAGAACATATCCGTACAAACGCTTAATCCCGTCCGCATCCTTTTCGCTGTAAACGCCCTGCAGTTCCGGAGAAAAACCGGGTAACAGATTGACGCCCTCTTCCAGCGCCAGGAAGTAACGCTGCACCGCCCCGCCCCACAGTTCGCCCGGCACCACGCACAGCACCCCTGGCGGGTATGGCAATGCCCCTTCAGCCGCGATACGCCCTTCGGCTTCGCTGATGCGCACCAGCTCGACGTCACCGCGAATAAAGGCCTGGTTAGCATCCTGCGGGTTCATCGCCACGGTAGGCAGGCTCTCTTTGCGGAACATCGCCTTTTGCAGATCCTTCACGTCAAAGCTGACATACAGATCGTGCATCTCCTGGCAAAGCTGACGCAGCGTGTAGTCGCGGTAGCGCACCGGATATTTGTTCCAGATGGTTGGCAGGACATCTGCCAGCGGGGTGTCATCTTCAATGTGCTGTTCAAACTGGCCCAACATCGCCACCAGTTGCGCCATCTTCTCGGCGCTCTCCGCCGGGGTGAGCAGGAAGAGAATGGAGTTGAGATCGCACTTCTCCGGAACAATGCCTTTCTCGCGCAGGTAGTGCGCCAGAATGGTCGCCGGAATGCCAAAGTCAGTGTACTCCCCACTTTCCGCATCGATGCCCGGCGTGGTCAGCAGCAGCTTGCACGGGTCGACAAAGTACTGCTCTTCGGCATACCCCTCAAAGCCGTGCCATTTCGCCCCCGGTTCAAAGCTGAAGAAACGCAGCTCGCTGGCAATCGCATGGGTAGGATGATCCTGCCACGGACGCCCGGCCTCCACCGGCGGGATAAACGGCTTAATCATCTTGCAGTTGGCGATAATCGCCTTGCGCGCCTCGATGCCCATCTCAACGCATTCGGCCCACAGCCGCCGTCCGCTCTCCCCTTCGTGGATTTTGGCGTTCACGTCAAGGGCCGCAAACAGCGGATAGAACGGGCTGGTCGACGCATGCAGCATAAAGGCGTTATTCAGGCGCTTATGCGGGCAGAAACGCGCCTGGCCGCGGATATGGTTGTCCTTTTTGTGGATCTGCGAGGTCTGGGAGAATCCGGCCTGCTGTTTATGTACCGACTGGGTGACAAAGATCCCCGGATCGTTCTCGTTGAGGTCCAGCAGCAGCGGGGAGCTGTCGGCCATCATCGGGATAAACTGTTCGTAGCCTACCCACGCCGAGTCGAAGAGGATGTAGTCGCACAGTTGGCCAATCTTGTCGATCACCTGACGGGCATTATAGATAGTGCCGTCATAGGTGCCGAGCTGGATCACCGCCAGGCGGAACGGGCGCGCTTCATGGGCTTTTTCCGGCGCCACTTCGCGGATCAGCTCCCGCAGGTACGTCTCGTCAAAACAACGGTCATCAATGCCGCCAATAAAACCAAACGGGTTACGCGCCGCCTCGAGGTAAACCGGCGTGGCACCCGCCTGGATCAGCGCCCCATGATGGTTGGACTTATGGTTGTTGCGGTCAAACAGCACCAGATCGCCACGGGTCAGCAGCGCGTTGGTCACGACCTTGTTGGCGGCAGAAGTACCATTAAGCACGAAATAGGTCTTGTCAGCGTTGAAGACTTTCGCCGCGAACTTTTGCGCATGTTTGGCAGACCCTTCGTGGATCAGCAGATCGCCGAGCTTGACGTCGGCGTTGCACATATCGGCACGAAAGACGTTCTCGCCAAAGAAATCAAAAAACTGACGGCCAGCGGGATGCTTCTTAAAGAATGCGCCGTGCTGGTGCCCAGGACAGGCAAAGGTGCTGTTGTCCATCGCCACATACTGTCTGAGGGTGTCGAAAAACGGCGGCAGCAGGTTCTCTTCGTAACGACAGGCCGCCGCTTCCAGCTCTAGCCACTCCTGTGCCTTGCCGTCGATTACCGCATCGACACCCGCAGGCGCTTCTACCGGCTCTGGTGAGAAGAGATAAACAGGCAAATGAAAACCGGTGCGTTTCAGCAATGCGAGAATGCCGCTGCGGCTTTCAGCGACGGTAATGACGACTGCCGCCACATCCGTAAAATCGGTGTTATCCAGCGTCACCACTTCCCGGTGCGTGGATAAGGCGGAGGCCAGCTCACGGCTGACGGCAATTTTCATTGATTTCATAAGCGCAAATACCCGTGCAAGGCGAGAAAAAGCCCCGGACAGGGAGTCCCCCTGCCCAACGAATGTGTCTGACCGGAGTTCAGCTCCGACCGCCAGACATCAGTAAAAACAGAACGCGTCTGGTTTTACTGTTGTCCTGCAGTGAGCCTGCGTTACCCTCACCGCATGGTGAGCGTAGAATAGAATGTGTCGATACGGCCAGCCATTCGCGCAGCGAGAGAGAGTCTGTTCATGGGCGGCCCTGTATCTGAGAGGAGAAAATTCGCGCAATAATGTCACCTTTCGCCAGGGGGCGCAAGGAGGAATCATTATGCAGAAAACGGGATTAAACTTGGCGATTACTCACTGAAAAGAGTAATAATAATGCAATATCAATGATTAAATAACAGGAGTTCATAGTGGTTACAGGACCGTTCATTAATGCCGGAGCCGTGCTGCTGGGCGGCGTACTTGGCGCCGTGCTTAGCCAGCGATTACCGGAGCGTATTCGCTCCTCCATGCCCTCAATCTTCGGCCTTGCCTCTATGGGGATTGGCATTCTTCTGGTCATCAAGTGCGCCAACCTGCCGGTAATGGTGCTGGCAACACTGCTTGGGGCGCTGATCGGCGAGTTTTGTTATCTGGAAAAAGGAATTAACGACGCCGTTGGCAAAGCGAAAAATCTGCTCGCCCGGGGTAAACAGAAAGGCGGTGGTCACGATGCCTATATCCAGAACTATGTCGCCATCATTATTCTGTTTTGCGCCAGCGGCACGGGGATTTTTGGCGCAATGCACGAAGGGATGACCGGCGACCCCAGCATTCTTATCGCTAAATCCTTCCTGGATTTCTTTACTGCAACGATTTTTGCAACCACCCTGGGTATCGCGGTTTCCGCGATTTGCGTGCCAATGCTGCTTATCCAGCTTGCACTTGCAACCTGCGCCACGCTGATACTCCCGCTGACCACCCCGGCGATGATGGCTGACTTTACCGCCGTCGGCGGCCTGCTGCTGCTGGCGACAGGGCTGCGGATCTGCGGTATCAAGATGTTTGCAGTGGTGAATATGCTGCCTGCGCTGGTGCTCGCTATGCCGCTCTCTGCCCTGTGGACAGCGTTTTTTGCCTGATATTGCAGCAAAGTGGTGACAGAGTGTGCGGTCAGTAGCGAAATCAACAAATTTCGTTGACGGCAGAAGGCAGATCGGGTTTAATGCGCCCCGTTGCCCGGATAGCTCAGTCGGTAGAGCAGGGGATTGAAAATCCCCGTGTCCTTGGTTCGATTCCGAGTCCGGGCACCACTATTTAAAGAACCCGCCCAAAAGGCGGGTTTTTGCTTTTGGAGAGCCGGACTCTTCATCGAACGATGTTCGATTATTCGCCGCAAGCGGCTCACCCCTTCGGGGCCAGCGCGGCAAGCGCGCTGTTCAACGCCTGCGGCGTTAGTCCGAGTCCGGGCACCACTATTTAAAGAACCCGCCCAAAAGGCGGGTTTTTGCTTTCTGAGAGCCGGACTCTTCATCGAACTACGTTCGATTATTCGCCGCAAGCGGCTCACCCCTTCGGGGCCAGCGCGGCAAGCGCGCTGTTCAACGCCTTCGGCGTTAGTCCGGGTCCGGGCACCACTATTTAAAGAACCCGCCCAAAAGGCGGGTTTTTGCTTTTGGGCTTCTGGAGCGTTACACCCCTTCCCTTCTAAAATATCTTTAGCCTTATACAGGCGTTGCTATTATGCCGCCAGCATGAAGCTGACGGCATAATGTTGATCACCACAGCCGGGTTTGTTTACTGATCTCGCCCCAACGGATATACATATCGCAGGACATAATAAAGTCATTATGCCATTTCCAGTAACAACGCATTATGTAATAGCTGAAAAACGGCAAATAACAGAGCAGGTAATAAATCTCAAACCAAACCTGCCACTCTGCAAAGGCGAACAGAAGCGCAACCACCGTCACCCAAATAGCTTCAACAATCAGTAGTATCACCAACTGTAGCCAGTGTGGTTTGTCATAAAGCGAACGCCAGGGGAGCGTCTTTGAGAAGGTAAAATCAATTTCATTCAAAAAAAGATGACCCAGAAATACATATCTTTTTGAAATGAGCAGTGACAATAGACTGAGCGCAAATACGATGGTACACAAAACGCACATTGTAATAATGGCTTTAAGAGTAAAATAAGCGCCGTTGAAATCAAATTGTTCACTATGCCGCAGCGGACCAATTACCAGCAGGTTCATGATAATGCCGATAAACATGGTCGGTAGCATATAGCGGGTGAGACTCTTCCACCTCACTTTATCCACAAAAGAAATCGCGACCTGTTTGACATAGCCATTTCGAATGATGGCAAACATTCCCCAGATTATCAGCGGGACAAACATGGCAAGAAGAATTAACACGATGCCCGGAGTAGTTAACAAAAAAAGCGTGCTGGATAATGCACCAAAGATGAATAATGAGATCGTTACAGCCACCAAAGGCTTAAACATAACTATCTCAATTTTCTTATTAGTCTTATCTTTAAAGAACGACAAATCAATGTTTTTGACGACGCATTTATATGCCCAGTAAGCCTTAAGATCGAAAATAAAGTTATGGAGTACCAGCGCAAAGATAGCACTGACCACCCATGCATCATCGCGGGTAAATGTAAAGTCCGTGTTTTTCCAGTAAAAACCCAGCAGTATCAACGTAATCAGATAGATAAATAGCAGAATCATTCTATCCTGAAAACGAATAAACCGTAAATAATCGGGAATCATATCAATACTCTTAAATTGCCAGAACTTTTCTACAATGCAAAACGCGCTCAGGATCAAACCCGGCAAAATCATTAAGCATTTGTCCAAGATAGGCTTTGTTGCTGATCTCAAGAAAAACGGTTTCAACCGGGCCGCTTAAAAAATGCTTCATGCTGTCGGTCCACTTGACGCTATGGGTTAAATGCAGGGAGAGGTTCTCTTTCATCTGCGCCGGATCGGAGGTCGCCTGCGCCGTTACGTTCATCAGCACGTCATGCTGCGCAGGATGGAATTCCTGAGCCGCTAAAAAGTCGCGCATTAACTGCACGCCATCGGCCATCAACCGGGTGTGCCAGGCACCGCTGACGCCGAGCTTCACCGGGTCGAGACCGTTGTCCGCCAATACTCTGGCAAATTCGCTTAACGCAGAAGGCGCTCCGCCGATCACCTGTTGATTAGGCGTGTTATCACAGCTGATATCCAGTTCGATACCTGAGGAGGCAATCATCTCGCTCAGGGTTGCATAGTTCACCCCTTTCAGCGCCAGCATGGAGCCTTTGTGCTTCGTGCTCACCTCATGCATGGTGCTGGCGCGGAAGTGAATGGTGCGAAACAGCGTTTCCAGCGAGATCGCCCCAGCAGCATACAGGGCGCTGTATTCACCCACGCTATGGCCGCAGGAGCCGACAATGTGCATATTTTCATATCGCTCACGGCACAGGGTATAGAGCGTCACATTGATGGCTGTCACGGCCAACTGTTGCACTGTCGTTTGCACCAGTCGATTCATCGGGCCTTTCTGGCAGAGGCGCCGCAAATCCATGCCGGAAATATCGCTGGCACAATCCCAGATATTCTTCGTGGCGACACTCTTGTCCCACACGTCACTCCCCATACCAATTACCGGATTACCCTGCCCTGAAAAAAGGGCCACCACAGGTTGTGAAAGAGTATTCATCGCCATAACCACTCCCTTATAAATAATATTTAAAACCTAAATAAACGCCCAGCGTGTCACCGAAGAGCGCAAATTCAGAGTCTGAGCTTCCTTGTGAGGTAAATACCCCGGTATAGGCTTCAAGCCTTTCATCAATGCTGTTTAACGGCGTGCTGTAATGCACACCGAACATAGCGCTGCTATCCATCAGATTGACTGTCAGATAAGGCTGCAATCTGGATTGATCGTCTGACAGCAGGCTGGCCCAGGCGTTGAGGTAGTGCTTGCCTTGCAACATTCCTTTGCTGCCGGTGTTACTGATCTCCGATGCCATCAGGTATTTGTATGAGTCAAACGCCCGATCCACAACGCTATATCCGGTGCGCGTATTAAGGAACGAAATGAGATCGGTCTGTTTACGCCACTGCGCGCGGGAATATCCCTCGCTCTGAAAATAATATTCCAGGCCGTACACGCTGAAGTTGTCTGACGTATATTGCCCCCCCACGGCCAGTTCGACGCCCTCTTTCTGTCTGGTGCTATAGAGCGAGGAAGGAAACTGGTAATTCTCTACTTTCGCAGCGTTCTGCTCCGACAGATGTCGCCATTGCTGTTCGGCGTGGTAAGCCACTTCGGCATTAAGTACCAGTTGTGGGCTGTAGCTATAGCTGTTCGCCATCGCCAGCGAGTGACTGTCTCCCAGCTTCAGGTTGAACGTAGGCGTGTAGTCACCGAAGCGATTGTCGGTATAGCTCAACAGGTACTCTTCACTGCTGTTGCTGCGCTGATCCGCAGACCAGTTGCCCGCGGACTCATAACGTCTGTCAATATCCGCCAGCTTTGGTACCACGGTCAGCGACAGCGACCAGTCGCGGGTATCTGCTGAGAGTTTGGCCGCCCATGGCGACTCCTCATATCCCGCAGCCATTGATGGATCGTAGAGTCGTGTGGACTTAAAACTTGCCGAATAGGCGCGATGCAACGCGGAGGGTGAACGTAATAAAAACAGCCCCGGTTTAGCTATGAGCTTACCCGCCTCCAACAGGATGCTTTCGGAGATCGTGTAAACGAGACTGAGCCGATCGATCAGCGCACGCGAACGATGATCATCCTCCTCAAATTTGCCGGGAGTATGCACAGAGTAGTAAGTCAACCCGTACAGCGTGTAATCAAGGGCCAGCTTGTTATCAATCACCGAGCATCCGCCGCTGAGCTTGAGGCCGAGATTGTTAAACGTATTGTTTTGGGTATAGGGGTTTTTGCCGTTAATCCGCCAGACTAAAGCCTGCCTGTTAACGTGGGAAACCTGTTCGAATAGGGTTACATCCGTGCTTTTTGCCACATCGGCGCCGGTCAAACAGTCTGCCCACAGATCGAATGAGAGCATGAGCAGTAGCAGCGGTATCGTGTTCAGAGAGGTTCTCATTTTGCCCCTCGCTGAATATATTCCCGGGTAAAGTGGTATTCCGGCAAGGACTCCAGACGCACGTCGCTGTACTCCATCACGGAGTAGCTTTTATCATGGCGGGCCTCCTGCACCACGATTTTTGTCGGCCGCATTTTGCCCAGCACCATCCGGAAATCCTGGTAAAGCACTTCCTTCAGTAATTTGTCATCCAGTGAATAATACGCCGCTTTATAAGGACGATTGTCGCCGTCCGTCTCGACGTAGTACATCACCTTTGGCCAGGTCACTTCCGGGGATTTACGCGTCAGAGAGAGCTTATAACAGCGTTTATCTCCGCAGGGCTCTTGCCCTAACAGCGTGGCGTCGTAGGCATATTCGAAGTTGGTGACAATCACATCGCCATTGGAGATTTGCCCAATCAGCCTTTGCTGGCGCGAAACGGAGATAGGACGACGCAGTTCAGGCGTATAGAACCATAAGTCATACCAGTCTGAGAGCAGTACCTTTCCTTTATCGCGCGGGGGATAGATGAAGCGCGCCAGTGAACGGGCATCAGCCCTGGTTTCACCTTCAGGCTTCATAAATCGCATAGAAATATCCAGAACCTGCTTAGCGTCCGGCTTTGCTACGCCATCCTTGTATTCCGTTATGGTGGTGGTATAGCGAAAAGGTTTGTTCGGCGAGCGCACTTCATCAGCCCGACGAATGATTTCCAGCGCATTGTTATCAACAGATGTTGCCAACACGCATGCTGAAAAGAGCCACAAGCCGGAAAGTGCTCGCCTGATAAGTACTGTGTTCATTTCGTATCCTTACGAAAATTTAAAAGCATCCGAAATATTGAGTCTTGATGCGCGCAAAGCCGGAAGGATTGACGCTCCCGTGGCGGTTAATATTGGCAAAACCAGGGTGATCCAGATAAGCGAAGGGCTGTTGGTTTTGATAAATGCGGTATATCCCGTCGTCTGGCCCGGTGAAGGCGGCATTTCAATACCATACAAATTGATAACCGAGGCAATAATAAGCCCCAGCGTCAGACTCCCAATCGCACCGGTGATACCCACGAAGATCCCCTCCAGGAAGAAGAGACGCGTGACGCGGAGCGGTTTTAAACCGATAGCCCTGAGCGTTGTAATTTCGCGTGTACGCTCAATGATATTCATGGTCATCGCGTTGCTAATCATAAAAATTACGATCAGGGCGACAATGAGCTTAATAAAGAAGTAGATACCGGACAGCAGCCCCTCTACCTGTTGATAAAAGAGAGAGACCTCTTTCCACTCTTTTACAATCAGGGGAAGTTGGTGACGGGCAATAAACTGGCGCAATTTCGCAGCGAAGGCGGCGCTATCGTCATCCTTTAGCAGGATCAACACCTTACTTACGCCATCTGTGCCCATAATACGCTGGGCGGTAGCCAACGGCAGCTTCATAGCCACATCATCATAGTCTTTAATACCTGACGCAAAAATGCCTCTCACCTTGAGTGACAAGGCACCCTGCCCCCCTCTGGTGTTAACCACCATGGCATCCAGCCAGTCGTCATACTTCGTATTAAGCGTTTTCGCCAACCCGCTACCCAGCGTAATTTCGTCGGCCCGGATACGCGATAGATCGCTGCCGGAGATAATTTTGTCAAAAGACCCCAACTTTAATGCCGGTAACGCTTCAATACCCAGCCCGGAAAAATAGCTGGAGGTTTCATTCTCGTACTGCGAGATCACACCGGTAAACTCCAGCTGCCCGGAGAGGGTCGAAATATTTTCGGCCAGTTCGGGCGTCTCCAGAATGGCCTGTTTCAGCTGAGTATAATTTTCAATCAGGCTTTTATTTTTATTCGATGTCTCAAAGTAATTTTGGTTGTAGATCTGCACATGGCCAATGTTGGTGCGGATCGTCTGCTCTTTCAGGATCCAGAATGAATAGTCGATGAATCCGCCATAGAGAAATATCGACACGCCGCCCAGCACAATCGCGGCAATCGTTGAAAAAGAGCGACGCTTGTGGCGAAAAAGGTTTAAAAATGCAAACTTCACATCCCGGAAGCGAAACAGCACGCACCCGAGGACGAAGAGCAGAATCAGCGCAACGATGATGTTGATGAATAAAACTTCCCTGGACATTTAGTTCCCTTTTACCATCGGTATTAATACCTGCGTGACTTCATTCATATCCCAAAGCGGTGCAGTATCAGAAATCAGCGAATCTGCTGCGCCGGGGTTTTGCTGCCTGAGCTGCGCCAGAACCTCGTTGGCCTTTTGCGGCTCCTGACAGTTCAGCAGCGCGCGATAGCGCATTGCGTTTATATGCTCGATCAGTCCTGCGTTGAGTGCCGGGCGCTGTTCCAGCATGATCGCCGTATCCTTAAGCGTCACCACGCAGCGGCCACTCCCTGCCGTATAGGCATCTACCCGCGCGCGTAAGTAACGCACAAGCAGGTTATCCTCATGACTATCAACCGCTTCGTCGAGATAGAAAAAGCCGGTCCTGGCATATTCGTAAGCATGGATAAAGTCATTGGCGGTAGAGTAATGTTCCGCCAGACGCAGGATGCCGTAGGCGTAAAAAATCAGCGATGTGACGTTTTTATTCGCGACATACTCTGCGAATAATTCATCATTTACCTTTGCCAGCGCCTCAGGATGTGCCGGAAAACCGCTCTGCATGATTTTCTCTACTGTCGGAACGGTTGAAGCCAGCGTCGAACCGCTGAATATTGCACAGAGCAGGCACCAGCACAGAGTCAAATAATTACGCTTCAGTTGCATCAACCAGTTCTCCATCTTTGATTTCAACCACCCTGTTTGCGCGCTCTTTTAACTGGCTTGAGTGCGTTGAAATAATGAACGTAGTACGGGTTTCCTGATTAATTTTCAGCATTAAATCCAGAATCGCCTCGCCCGTTGCCAGATCGAGATTCCCGGTGGGCTCATCGGCAATAACAACCTGTGGCTCATGGGCCAACGCCCTTGCAATCGCCACGCGCTGTTGCTGCCCGCCCGACAGTTGCCCCGGTTTGCGATCGATAAAGCCGGCCAGCCCCACGCTATCAAGAAAATGCAGCGCCCTCTCTTTCGCCTCTTTTTTAGTAAAGTGGCCATTCAACGCAAGAGGGAAAAACACGTTATCGAACGCGTTTAATACCGGCATCAGATTAAAAAACTGAAAAATAAAGCCCAGATGCTTGCCGCGGATGACCGACAGTTGCTCTTCTGGCATTGTATTCAGCAATTTTTTCAAAAACATCACGGTTCCGGCAGTCGGTTTATCAATGCCGGAAAGAACGTTTAATAACGTACTCTTACCGCTGCCGGAAGGGCCACACAGCGCCAGGAACTCCCCTTTCGCTATCTCAAGATTAATATCTTTCAGCGCTTCAACTTTCCCCTCACCGGTGCCGTAGCTTTTGTAGATGTTATTTAAAGCAATTACCGGGAGTTCTTTAATTATTCCACTCATCGCGCTGGTGTTACTCCTTACAAAATTCAATATCGAAATAGCTGTAACCAGTAAGGCGATCGGGAATGATGGTTCGTAATTTTCCCGTTTCAATAGGATGCCGGTTCAGATATTCAAAACTCAGTGCAGGGGTCAAACAACCGCTGTTGCCGTAGATATCAACGAGATCGAGCGTGTCAGTTTGTGATAAGTCTGAACGGATCAGCAGATCTTTACGCAGGCCGGCGAAAGCGAACTGGTCAATTTCGCCTGTGTGTTCAATTTTGTCGGCCATAACATATTTATTTCCACTCACGCGGATGTCGCTTTTATGCTGACTGAAAATAAAGCAACCGGTACGTTCCACCGTTAAGTTGAGGTTATCTGTACTCTTCGCGCGGGCTGGCAGGCGCGTATGTTCGCTACCTTCGTCAGAAAAAACGAGCGATAACACCGCGCGGTATGCGGCACATATCACCACGTAATCAAACACGTCCCAGCGCAAATAATCCTGCGCTACACGCATTGCCTGGGTAAATGCCTGTTTCTCGCCGCGAATTTTGCAAGTCGGCTCGCTGATCGCAAATTTTTTCACCAGATTCTTTGGCAGCGTATCGATCATTGAGATGTGCAAGGCGCTGTCGGTATTCTCAAACAGGCCAGACTCGCCCCAGGAATCCGCGTAGATAAATGCCGTCCGGGACTTCAGCAGCTTCACACGTTCTTTAGGCGAGAGGGATTGCAGAGCATTGTCGCCGACCTGCTCAATCGCTTCGATGTAATCGCTGTATTTCGGATTACGGATCATCTCTCCGGGATAGATCTCCGGATCGGTTCCGAAACGTTTAAAACCCCAGCCTGCAGCATGGGTGTTTTGCAATCCCTGATGATACAGATTGGCTTCCCGGGCATTTAACCAGCTGGGCTGGTAGAAATAAAACTTGTCTTCTGGCTCGATAAGCGCAAATGAGGATAAATACATTCAACTCTTCCTTTTTATTTATCGAGCTGCGTTAATACCGCGCTAATAATAGAACCATCAACGCCCACACCTGTTTTCAGCAGATGTTTTTTATCATGTTTAATGACACCGCAATCGACCAGGAGATACGGCGCCATGGCATCGATAATCGTGTCGTTGCTTACCGCAGAAATGAGCTCATTATGGGTCAGTGAATGATGACCAATAATTAAATCAACAATACCTGAACCCGTAGGGGTATATCCCACCTGTCCTTTCCAGGCAAGAACGGGGATGACATGGCCATCGGTGAACATGCCTATCGCATTTGCTTCCGCTTTATCGCTTAATGAAGAGCCGTTAGCGTGAGGAATAATAGCGCACAGGTCTTCCGGATTAACATCAGCATTTTAACGGCTTTCTGCATAACTTTAAACATACTGCTACTAAGCCAGGTAATGTCATTACTTCTGCGCGCGCTGATCTGTGTGTAGGCCGTTTGCAGACTTATGCCTCCCTTTACGCCCCTGGCCTGGCGATGACTGGCGCTTTCCAGCAGCAGAGCGCTAAACCCTTCAGAAAAGAGTACGCCTTTGCTGTTTTCACCAAACGGCTGAACCAGATGGCTGTCCAGCATAGACTGGGTTTCAAGAAACCAGATATCCTGCGTGGTAATCTGGGAGCAATTTACAACCAGAACTAAATCAACCCCGCCATGCTCAATAGCCTGGCAACCAAGATGAATCGCCGTTAACGATGAATTACTGGTGCAGTTCATATTGGGCGGTAAATATCGTAGGTGATATTTACGTGCAACATTACCGGAGAACATATCCTGCGACATATTCGCTGCATTCAACTTCGCCAGCGATTTAACGAAAACAATATCTTCGACGTCACTCTTATTATAAAGAGAATTATAATGAATAGCGTCCACGCGCGGACCAATACCGGTAAGGTAGACCCGGACGTTATCGCCCGCCAGGCATTGCGTACTCAGCATTGCCTGGTCGAGCGTTTTTTCTATCAGGTCATAAACCTGTTCTAATGCGCGATCTTCTAAGTGCTTCAGTCTGCCGACATATTTATTACTGTCAAAACCACATTTAATTGCTTCTTCATCAGATGCAAACCAGGGTTTTCTGTCAACACGTGCCCCTTGCTTTAGACGTTCAATTAACTGAGTACTGTATTCAGCAAATGACAAACAACAACTGAAACCTGAAATGATAGCGGCATTATTCACAATATTATCCTTTAATCACAAACGCGTAGTAGTTCCCGCCTTCCGTTGCGCCAACAAGTAAGACGTGCTTAAGCGCAAGACGTAACGGTTCGCGAACAAAGTTAATTCGCTGATCGAAAAACTCCTCGGTATAAGGAATGGCGGGAACAGACTGTTTCTTAAAGCAGTCAATAATGACGGCGAGATTGAGTAAACCGGCAGCAGAAGGAACAAAACCGAAGCAGGCATTGTAGTTAACGACCGGCACGTTCGGATTGGCGTCGATAAGTGTTTTGCAAATAGCAGAGATTTCAACCTGGGCGCTGTCGACATTGCCATTGCTGGTGCCGCAGACCAGATCGATCTCTTGTGCCGTGATGCCTGCATCAGCCAACGCGCGCTCAATAGCCAGCGCCATGGCATCTGATTTTTCATCAATCATTGAGGCATCAAAGAAGCTGTTGCTGCAGGATTTACCGTACCCCACCACTTCCGCCAGGACGTCAGCGCCGCGCGCTGCCGCCGTTTGCGGATCTTCCAGCACCAGCATGCACGCCCCTTCGCCAGGTACATAACCTTTTGGCTCTTTGCCATAGATTTGATAGTCGCTGGCATTAGAGGTCATATGGATTTTTTGCGTTACCGCGTCCATATAGAGCGACATCGACGGGAAATACTCATCTGCCCCACCGACAATAACCTGTGGTTGCAAATTCTGACGCACAATTTCATAACCGTAGGTCAGGGCACCTAATGCCGCATTCTCGCCGGTCGCCAGCGTGGTCGTGTAGCCCTTAATCCCTTCGGAAATGCCGCAGAAGGTTGGGATCGAGTTCATCAGCGAGCCCGGGAACTCTGAAGTCCGCACCTTACGTGGATCGGGTTTCAGGCTTTGCAGGTATTTATACGTCGTTTCCTGCGGACCACGGGACATCCCCATGATCATCCCAAGCTGATCGCCATCGCGTTTGATTTTCCGCTTCGCCTGTTCCAGCGCTTCGTTCAACGCGATAAGGGCAAAGGTGCCGCCACGCGTGGCTTTACGCGGATCGAAACGACGGAGATGTTTGCGCGGCTCCAGACCGGTCACCTGGAAGGTTTTAAAGTTCTCTTCCTCTTCCGGCAGTTTTGCACTGCTGAAGCTATATTCCTCACCAAACAGTTCGGCAAACTGACTGGAGTTATCCAGAACACTGAGCAACTCTTTGGCTTCTTCCAGCGTATCTTCAGGGAACGTAACGCCGCTCAGCTCGACCTTGTTATTGCGCTGCCAGACGCCTTCAAGGATTTCGTTGAGCGAATGACCAATCGCCGAAATAACCCCTACGCCTGAAATTGCTACTCGCTTGCTGTCGTAGGATGTGACCGGAACAGTACAAGGCTCCATGCTCAGGATCATGCAGCAGTTATTGCCGCCGAAGGCATAGTTGTTCTTCATGAACACGTTGATTTTTTGATCACGGAACTCATTCGGTACGTAATCAAGATCGCAGTTAGGGCGTGCTTTGGAGAAATTCAACGTTGGCAGAACGCGTTTATCTGGCAGCGTAGCCAGGCAAGCAATCAGTTCAACAATCCCTGCCGCACCAATGTTGTGGCCAAAGTAGGATTTTGTAGAACTGACTAATAGCTTCTCGTTGTTAGCGAAGACCTTTTTCATCGCCATCGTTTCGATGCGATCGTTCGCTTCAGTACCGGTGCCATGCGCGTTAACGTACTCAATCTGGTCCGGCGTGACGCCAGCATTCTCCATCGCTTTATACATCACCTGCACGGCACCGCTGGCACGAGGATCGGGCCCGGTTTCGTGGAATGCGTCGCAGGAGGTAGCGTAAGAGAGAATTTCACCATAAATGGTGGCGCCGCGGGCAACGGCATGTTCGTACTCTTCCAGTACAACGGCCCCTGCACCTTCGCCGATAGACATCCCAGACTGCCCAGAGAATGGCGTACAGGTTTCCGGATGCATCACGTTCAGCGCATAGAAGCCCGCAAAGGTCGGCAGGTAGATAGGCTCCGTGCCGACGGCCAGCATCGTTTTACTCTTGCCGTTCTGGATATAGTCAAACGCCATGCCGATTGCGTTAGGGCTGGCGGTACAGGCGGTAGCAACCAGCTCTACGCCGCCTTTCAGGCCGAGCAGCGTGGATACGCTGGAACAGCAGGAAGAGAAGCCCCCCGAAAAAAGCGCTTTTCGTAAAGAGAAATCAGCAATTCGCTGCTCAAAGAGCGGCAAAAAGGCTTCCGTTCCTGCTGAAGAGACACCCACGATCATCCCGGTCTCTTTGAGATCGGCTTTCTTTCCTAGCAGGCCAGCCTGGTTTAACGCATCTTTGCCCACTTTGTATGCCCAAAGCGCAGCGTTATCGAGTGATTCAACAATGCCTTCCGGGAGTTCCGAATAATCGATATCATGCAAAACTTCAGCAGCTCTTGCCCCTTCAAACCATTTTGCAAAGCGCTCACTATCCGCGACGCCATTGCGTTTATTCAGAAGAGCCTCTCTGAAGTCCTGCATATTTTCAGCCAGAGATGACAGGATTCCCATCCCGGTAATGACAACTCTTTTTCTGCTTATTTTCATAAGTGTTACTACCAATATTTACAGAGAATTGACAGCGCACAGATAACTAACCGGATGATGGCATCCGCTTATTTTTCTGTACGCTGGTCTGTTATTTAATTCAAAGCACTTTTGTTTTTTGAGGCATCAACAAAGCTGTGCTCGGTCGGGTTCACCAGCATGCTCAGGTTATAAATAAATGGCATGCTTTTGGTTTTTGCCTCGACGACTTCTGTATTAGTTTGAATGGCGTAACCGCTAATATCTGACCAGGCGTAGTCGTAATCCAAAAGCGTCAGAGCAATGAAGCATTGCAGGGCAGGAGAGAAGATGGCTTTAATGACTTTACCTACAGCCTGCCCCTCGGCTAAGACGGTGTCGCCAGCCTCAACGCCAGCACATTCACCTTCAACGATCATGGCAATGATCTTGTGCTTAACGCAGCTGTGGGATAACGCTTCTGCCGCTTCTTTACCGACAAAACTCTCTTTGTCGTACTGGACGGCCCACTGCATCTGCAATTCGACAGGATTCAGGCCATATTCAGCGTAAAACGCCGCATTCCAGCCTGGGTTTTCCACTCGCACCAGTTTCTGATAATCCAGACCACCGGTTTGCATCAGATACTTCTCGCCGATTTCAAGCAGCTTCAACCACTGCTCAACCAGCTGTTCTTGTTGACCAATAAGGGTGTAAGCAAATTCGCCATGTTTCCCACAGCGGAAGATGATCAATCCCTCATCAGTATTCATGTACTCATAATAAGGCAGACCGATAATATCGAAACCGTGAATTTCTGACATCATCTCCCATGAATATGGTCCCTCGAGCATAATTGCGCCCCAGTTCTCCTCACGCATATCCTGGATCTCTGGCGTTTCCTGGATATCCAGTTCATCCGCTTTTTCAAGGAGTTTATTCAGGCTCGCGATAATCTCCGCTGCCGGGAGTTCTTCCGACATGATGTAATAGCCGTCAGAGGTGCAAAGCACATAGACGTCGCCGCGCACTGTGCCATCTTCATTAAGCACAAGAGAGTAAATTCCCTGCTCATCACGAATGATAGAAATGTCCGCAGAAACCAGATTGTTAACCAGCATCCAGGCATCTTCACCCATCACGCTGACAATCGACATATGTGAATAATCTACCAGCAGTGCATTTTCACGTACGGCTTTATATTCAACAAGCGGATCATGATATGCAGACGGAACGGATTGATTATTGTAAACGCCCAGGATGGCGTTGTTTTTTGAGTGAATATCAGAAAGAGATTTCATGCAAAATTCCTTTTAAGCGCTAATCCTGTTAAGCGTTTTGCTTCTGGATGACAAATGTTGCCAGGCTATTAATGCTTCGCATATAAGATGGGTCATCGCTTTCGCTCACCTTAATATCGAAAACTTTATCCAACAACACAACAATCTCTGTCGCATCCACGGAGTCCAGTTTCAGGCCATTGCCAAACAGCGCAGTGTCATCATCAATCTGTGATACATCGCGTTGGATATTCAGTCGCTGAATGATTTCGGTTTTAATCGTCAGCAAAACCTTTTTGCGCAGTTCAATATCGTCATTCATAGTAGACATGATTCAAGCCCCTTATAGGATTAATATATTTCACGGAAGTTAATAATGGTTCCGTGGCTTATCAGCTTTTTGCCGACGTTGGCCGTAACGGCGTAGTGCTTAAAGCCGTTACTGTCAGAAAAAGCCAATTTACTGGTAACTTCAATCGAGTCGCCAGGATAAGCGATCTCTTTAAACTTCAGATTTTGTGCTGCGAGAACACCCCGAACCTGAGCACGGCGGGTGCGGATAATTTCCAGCATTTCATTACTGGTAATACGCGCATGGATATCCCGCAGCGATCTCAGCTCTTCGTTATAACGCTCGGCGTAGATATCGCAGATATCCGTAAAGAACGAGAGATACTCACTAGCCTGCCCAAAAATCTCAGAAATAATCACACCGGGCATAATCGGATCGTCCGGAAAATGCCCCAACAAATATGGGTCGTTATACGTTACGTGTTTAACTACCTTTACATAACCGTTTTCGCCATATTTGAAGTCATCAATTCTGTCGACCATCATCAGGGGCTGGCGCCAGCCCCCCATTTCAAGAAATATCTTCGAAGGAATACTGTATTTAGACATAAATCACCGCATAACCAGGCCGCCATCGATGACGATGGTCTGGCCAACGATATAACTTGAAGCAGATGAGCTTAACCAGACAATGGTATTGGCAACCTCTTCGCATTTGCCCAGACGGCGTAATGGAATGGATTGGGTGACGCCACGCACCACGGTGCGCGAAACTTTTTTAACCATTTTGGATTCAATCATCCCTGGAGCTACAGCATTTACGCGCACACCGAAATGAGCCACTTCCGCAGCCAGCGTTCGGGTGAAACCAAGGATGGCCGCTTTTGAGGCGCTGTAATTAATCTGGCCGACACTTGGGACAATGGCCGCAATCGACGACACATTTACAATCGCCGGGCTTTCAGAGGAGCGGAGCAGACTCATCGCTTCTTTGGTCAGGCGGAAAATACTGAACAGATTCGTTTCCACAACCTGGCTAAAGTCTTCAAAACTCATCGAAGCAAAGAGGGCATCTTTGACAATACCGGCGTTATTGACCAGTACATCGATCTTACCGGCAACTTCAGAGAGGTGAAGGCATAACGCAGTAACGCTTTGCGGGTCGGCCAAATCGCATTGTAAAACATGCATGTTATGTCCTGCCGGATGCGTCTCTTTCAACTCCATCAACTGTACCGGGTTTGAATTATATAACGCATAGACACAGCAGTTCTGGTCAAGGAACTTGGCACAGATCGCAAGACCGATATCGCCACTGGCTCCAGTTACAAGAACCGCTTTTTCATTAAGATCATTAAACTTGTACATAGTCAGGGAGAACCATTAAGTTAATAAAGAACCACTGCCGCTATGGCATGGGTCCGACAATGTGAGATGCTGAGGGACGATTGAGTGAGACCTTTCTCATCGAGCATCTCTTTCATTCTTCCCGTAAAATTAAAATGCGGACAGCCATATTCATCATGAATAATTTCAATATCATGAAATTTAATGCCATCGCGAAAACCATATCCGAGCGCCTTTACTGCAGCCTCTTTCGCCGCCCAAAATCCAGAAGCCCGCTCATAATCGGGGTCAGCCATATTAATTTTAATTATTTCTTGTTCCGTATAAACGCGCGCAAGAAAGCCACTGTCACCGTGACCAATCGCCCGGCTAATACGCGTAACTTCTACTATATCCGTACCGATACGCATGATACCGCTAATCCTTAACTATATCTGGTAAGAAAAATTGAAATTAATATTTGCTTTATCGACATTCAGATCGCCAGGGTATTTGAAGGGTGCCGAAACGGAAACGTCATACTCAAGGCTTTTAAAGTTCCCCTGAAGACCTATCGCACCACCGACGATGAATTCATCACCGTAATAGATATCCTCTTTAATTTGTCCCAAATCCACGCCAATGTAATAGTTCGCAGGCAGAAACCCTAAGGGGCGATACAGCGTATTTTGTACGAAGAAACCGTTGTTTCCGGTTAGCCCCACACTATTTTCAAAACCACGCACGCTCCAGCGATCGCCAATCGTTAGCTGATCCTGCAACGTCAGCTCATCCGGCGTATACTGAGAGAAAAAATTCATGCTATAAATACTATTGCTAAATTGCTTCGTGTAGTTCCCTTCAAGGTTAAACAGCTGGCTAGCTGAACTCACGTTGCCATAAACCATATCGGGTGTTTTTTCACCGCCGAACCATGTCAGAAAACGCTGCCATGACAGCGTTGCGCTCAAATTCCCATCTACAAGCTGCTGTTTATAGTTGATGCCGAACTTCGCGTTACCCATATTACGTTTTTGTAACGCCAGCTCTTCTCCCGCAATCGTGTAATTATAGTTTCTGCGTATAAATTCTGCGCTGCCCGTCAGCTTTCGACTACTGTCGCGATAAAGTGTTCGTGCTGCTTTTGCACTCCAGTACTCGCTGTCGCCCACATAGTCCATCGCTGTCCATGCGAGCGGGATATTTTGTTTAGATTTACTCTTGCTGTAGTAAAAATAATAATTCCAGTAATTTACTGGTAATGAATAGTACGTGCTTATGTTTTCATACTGGCCGGTGGTGCTTTTGGTACCCGCCAGATAAAAAAGATCGCTGGATTTCAATGTATTGAAAAGATAACCAATAACCGAGGCACGATAGCGCCCTGTTGCTTCATCACCCCAGTTATCGTAAATTGCTTTTACGCTCCATTTTTTAAAGCGATGAGTGTTAATCAATACATTACTATAACCATTCCTCGACCCCGGTTCGATATCGATTTTAACGTTAACGCCAGGAACCTGCTGAAGATTTTCCAGCCCCTGCTCTATATTGCGAATATTCAGGATATCGCCTTTCTTAAAAGGCAGTATCCAGGGTAAAATATCATTCCCCTCAATAATAATTTTGTCGATCCGGCCTGCATCGACAGTCAGTTTTAGCTCACCAGAAGAAATATTTTGCGATGGAATATCTACACGGGTAGTAATATAACCCGCATCAATATAATAATCCTGCAAAGCCGTGGCTATTTTATTAATTCCAGTTGGGCCCACACAACGCCCGACAACACTCTTCTTGATATTGTTTTCTAATTTTTTTCTCAGAAAATTGTTATCCAGAATCAGTTCTTTTATAACAAAACAGTTCTTTTCGGCTGGAAGATCATCCAGCTCAAATGCTTTTAGTTTCGCGTTAGAGTAAACATCCTTCTTATCGATCTTTTGCTCATGATAGGTATTGTTGTCTGCATTTTTTTGTTGGATTATCAATGCATCAACACTAGCCTTTACTGGCACTTGAAAGAACAGCAAGGCGATTGCACAAAAGATTTTAAATCTCAATTCCATTGACTCACTCGGTAAAAAATAGAAGGCAGCAGCATCAAACAATGCTGCTGCCTTGTTTATGGTTTACATCCCTACAAGGGTACCAGTGTTAGTTGTCTTTTCTGACTCCAGTTCTAAACCATAAAAACCGCCTAAAACCGCATCTTTATCGCTGTTAACGACATTTTTCGCAGTGACTTTAGCGACACCGTAGCTCAGCATATTGAGATAGTTATAGATATCCCCTGCTGTTTTTGCGATTAAAGAATAATCGCTTACGATGTTCCCGTGGTTAACGATATTATTCACTGCATTCATCACGATATCTTTACCGAGCATATTACTATTATTACTATTTGTAATATGCTTCTCGGTTTTCACGGTCAGCGTCGTTCCTGCAACAATGTCCTTATAGTTCTCAACACCACTCAGGGTATTGATTGTCATAGCTTTGTCAGCAGAAAGCGTATTGCGGTTATAAAATGCTCCTTTCAGAACGTTAAGATTGACATCACCTTTACCGCTAATCCAGCCGTAGTTGGTAAAGCTGTTATCAATAGTAAGGTTCAAATTTTTATCTGAAGCAATAACACCTGTTGCGTTATTCTTCTCCATGCTTCCATTACTTAAATTTTCCAGCTTGGAAGCCTTAATATCAAGATTCCCCTCGCTGTATACGGTTGCATAATTATTGTAGAAAACACCAGCGACATTGATGCTGTTGTCAGCCCCGCTAATTACTTTCGCAGACGTATTATCGAAGACACCTCTGGAGTTTAACGTCAGAGCACCTTTCTCAGCGATCAAGTTACTATTGTTGTTGTAAATGTTCTGAGCAGTAATATTAAGTCCTTCTTTACCGCTCATACCGCCAATGCTATCAACCAGCTCAAAATATGCACCATGATCGCGATTAAAGTTGTTGCCATTTTTGTTTTCAACGTTACCGTTGGCATTAACAGTAAGAACTTTATAAGCAGAAATTAATGCATCATTGTTATAAATCGCTGATTTAGAATCGACGGAAACATTCTTACCTGAGATGAAACCGTTGTTATTATCAACGCTGTTCGCATTCAGAACGACATCACCCCAATTACTGCTGACAGATCCCTTACCATTGTCAAAGGATCCTTTAAGGGAAATGTTGATATCCCCGTTGCTTCCAATCAGGCCGTTATCATTGTTCAGATTGTTCCCTTTGATCGCAATCTTACCACCAGAGATAAGATAGCCATAATAGTTATCAATGTTATTATTAGTAGAAACAAGAGACATATCTCCAGTCTGAGAACGTAACGTCCCTCTGGAGTTGCCAATCTTGCCTGTTGAGTTAATACTCAAGGCACCCTTAGCATCGATCACCGAGTTATTGTTATTAACACTATTAGCAGTAATCGCCACGTCACCGTAGCTAACCAGATTGAGATAATTATTTAAATTACCTTTAGCGGTTATGTTCATGTCAGCATCGCTGACAATATTGCTACGGTTAGTGATATCATTGTTCGCATTCATAACGATATTATAACCAACAATATTACTGTTATTGTTGTTCACAATAGAACGTTTAGAATCGAGAGTTAATGTACCGCCAGAGGAGATATCTTTTGAGTTCTCAATACCATTAGAGGCCGTTATGGTCAGAGACTTATCGGCAGCGATCGTATTACGGTTATTTAATTGACCTTTCAGAACGTTAAGAGTGACATTGCCCTTACCGCTGATCCAGCCTGTGTTATTAAGATTATTAGTAACGTTCAGGATGAGATCCTTATCTGAAGCAATAATCCCGGTTGCATTGTTATCAAGGAAATTGCCGTTACTATTAATGCTTAAATTTGTGGTGTTGATGCTAAGGTTGCCAGCACTGTAGGTCGTCGCATAATTGTTGTTAAACGTATTACCCACTTTTATAACTGCGTCGCCACCACTGACAAGTTGGGCGTTGTTATTTTCAAAATTATTTCTTGAATTCAGATCAATCGAACCTTTTTCAGAAATAATTCGACTATAGTTGTTATAAATATTGTTTGCGGTAAGGTTGACGCCTTCCTTTCCAATCATACCACCGTTCTGCTGTGGCATGCCAAAATAGAGACCGAAATTATTACCAAAATTGTTACTATTACGGTTCTCAATATTTGTACCCGCATTCACCGTCAGCTTTTTATTGGCAACAATAAGTGCAGTACTGTTGTTTAACTCTCCCTTGGTATCGATAGAGATATTTTGCCCAGTAATAAAACCACCGTGGTTATTGATGGTATTGGCCTTCAGCGCGACATCGCCCTCTTCAGAACTTACGACGCCAATGTAGTTTGTCAGATTACCATCAACAGTAACATTTGTGCCCTGCTTGCCGCTGATACCACCGTTGTCATTGCGAACGGAGCTGCCTTTCACTATCGCTTTGGCGTTGGACATCACCTTGCCCGAATCGTTGTCAATGATGCCGCGGCTTTCCAACGAGACATCGCCATTAGATGCGATCTGTCCGCCATTGTTATAGATCGCATTAGCGACAATCTTAACCCCAGTTTCAGACGCAATACCTAATGTATCGGCACTGTTTGTATCCGCGGTTTTGGTGGTTTTATTATTGATTGACTTAGCAGCAGTCATATTAATCCGGCCACTTGCAGAGCGGATCAATCCTTTGTTGTTATCAATATTATCACTGCTGTTAATGATAATGTCGCCGTTAGTTTCTAATATCCCATTATTATTATTGAGATACGCAGAATTCAGCTCCATGTATTCACCACGAATTTGACCATTGCTGTTATTCAGCGTACCGGTCTCTAACGCGACAATACCTGCCTCAATACCCACATTATTTCCTTTACCGGAGTTAATCAGGGTATTTTTATTCGTATTAACGGCTAACACTCCGCCGGCGGCAATCTTGCCGTTCGTGTTATCGATGGCACCACTGTTCACATAAATATCAGCGAAAGTTGTGATTTTTCCCGCGCGAGTATTGGTGATTTTGTTCTTATTGGTATCGATCGAGATCGTTTTGTTAGACGCGATTGTGCCTGTCGTGTTCTCCAGCGAGCCCTTTGTTTTTAAATTAATGATGCCTTCAGACTTAATCTGGGCGTTACTGTTCAGCAACTGGCCATTAGCATCGATACTGATCCCTTTCTCGCCGCCGACAATGACGCCGAGGTTACGGACACCTACCCCGCTTTCCGTGCTGACCAGATTAATTTTATTGGCATACATCCCGCCTAATTTAGCGACATCAACACTATAGCCGTTACGCTTGCCCGTTGCGGTTACTTTCCCAGTGACCTCACCAGCCGTGTTTACATAGTTATTCCCTGCCACCACGTTAAGTTCATCGGCAGAAACTTTGCCATTGATAACAACGTTGCGTGAAAGAATTTCTGTCGGGCTTGCACTATCCAGCTTGCCCAAAGTAATGGTGCCACCGTTGACGCTAAAGCCATTCAGTTCATCGTCCTTAATATCTGGCTTACCGGTAGTCAGGGTCAATTTGCTGGCGTTGATGCTGCCACCACCGCTCACGGTGATGCCATTAGGGTTAGCAATGATTAAACCCGCTTTGTCGCCAGCAACTTCCATCATGCCATTGATGGTCGTCATGTTTTTGGAGGTAACTTCGTTGAGAATGACTTTAGCGGTACCACCACTCAGATTGCTATTTCCCTGGATATCACCGCCTAATAGCGTACTGGTGGCTGAAGCGCTGTTGTTGAAAATGAGGCCTTTTTTATCAACGTTCAGATTGTCCCAAACGTTATGTGATAAACCGCTGCTGTTTGCCTTATTAATGTCAACAACCGGAACGCCGTTGGCGTTGTAGATTTTTCCATTTTTCATAGATAAATCTGCTGAATGTGCGACTGCAGGTAAGGCTAAAATCATTGCAATCGTTAACGGAGCCAGCTTAATACTGGCTCGCTGTTGAACTTTCTCATCCGAAGAAATCATACTTTTGTTCCCTTTTTAAAAACTTTCTGGTCTTGATATCTGAATTGAGCCTCTTTTTCCTAATCTGAATTAACCTGACCAAGAACCCTAAAAGGTACACCGCATCAGAATCAACAATTAAACCAGAGCCACCCGGCGAGCCTGCTCAGTGGCAGATCCCGATTAAGGTGACATTACGCGTTATTGAATACTGTTGTGGTCTTTCAGATATGGGATCAAGTAAGACCACCGCTAAAATTAACAGGAGCAGACCCCAGTCACAACCTACTGATGTTTAAATAGGAATCCACCAATATTTTTGATTTCTCTTAACGCCTGAAAAAATAACCATTACAAATATCATTCACGAAATGCATTTCAAGATATTTATATTTATTAAAAATCGATTAGTTGGAAAACAATTACATTCTGAAATTAAAACGGTGGTAATAAATTATTAATGCAATAATATTATTTATTCAAATTTTCTCTTTATTTCCCGCTAACAGGCCAAACCAACATGTGAGTTCCTTCATTCAACAGTCAGGGAGCTGATGCGTCAGTAACTGCGGCCAGATTGCCGCCCAGTCTGAGCCATGTGCCATCCCATTGATCACCTCTGCCCGCGTACATTCCTCCCCCACCGCCTGCTGAAAGCGCCGGGCAACGGCGGGCGGCACGGTGGTGTCTTCTGCCCCGCTGAAATGAATTTGCGGCAGTGTGCGAAGCGCGGGAACGCTTTCGATGGCACTCGCCGCTTCGGGCATCGGGGTGACATGATGCAGGGCATTTACATACGCCACATCAAGATTACCCGCCACCGTTCGCAAGGAGCGCACGTCGTGTCGACGTGCCGCCAGCAGCGCGGCAATATTACCGCCCCCGGAGTAGCCGATCAGATCGATTTGCACTCCCGGATAGCGCGCCACGGCCCGGTTAACCGCCGCGTTCATCGCATCAATTACCGCAGGCGAGAAGCGATCCTGAGTCCAGATATTGGCACGGCAGCTGGCCGGCAAAGGGGGCCCGATAAACTGACAGGGCCGGGCCAGGTAAAGCACACTGGCATGATTATCTGCCGCCGCCAGCTTCAGACCAACTGGATTACGTGGCGTCGGGTTATTTGAGGGAGTGGTGCGGTTTTTCCAGGCAAAACCATCTCCTTCGATATAGAGATGCAAGGTGTTCACCGGTGGCGTGATCCGATACCAGCCGACAATCGGGAAGGGATCTGCGTCAAATTTTTCACTGATCAGACCACTTTGCCCGGCAATACGTTGCGCGGCGGTGTTGGGATCGCCAGAAATACACCCGCACAACAATAAAGACAAATTAATCAATAATGTTCCCTGCAAAAGGTGAGGATATATCCTCATTCCGCCACCAGCCTTAAGTCAAATTATAAACATTACAAAAAATGTGGAATAGATTCAGCCTGAATAATTAAGCAGAGCTTATTGTTTTCGGCAACGAATTGTATATTCTGCGCCCGAAGATATCGGATTAATCCGAAGAAATCGCAACAGCATTTGCACAATCATCGCTACTTATGACGGAATACCATGGAAAAGAAACGCCTTAGCCAGCTGATTTCCCTGCTGGTTGCCTCGACGGCTGCGCAAGCCTTCGCAACGTCTCCCGAGTTAATTATCGACACACCCATAAGCAATATTCAGATCGCTGATGCAAAAGAGCTGGTGCATATTACGCATGAGGGAAATATCACCGGCAACCCCACCAACGCCTTAACCGTTAACGCGGGCGGTACTGTAACGACGCTTATTAATGATGGCGTGATTAGCGACACCGCTGATAACCCATTATTGTTAAACAACAATATTGTTCAGATTGATGGAACAGTAGATACACTTAACAATAACGGCACCATCTCCAGCCTGAGCCAGTATCAAAACGGCAGCGTCGTGTCGGTAGGTGCAACGGGTGTGATTAACACCTTCACTAACAGCGGCACGCTCGAGAGGGTTCCGGGCTCTTACAACCTTTTCGGGTATAACAACACCGGTACGTTGAGCAATGCCGGGACGATCGGCACCCTGGCTAATACCGAAGATGGCAAGATTGTGGGCTATCGCGGCATCAACAATCAGGGCACCATCGATAACCTGAATAATGCTGGCCTTATCTCTTCTGTGAATAACGAGAACGGCATATTCATGGGGCAAAAAGGGGCCATTTTTAACAGCGGTACGATTGGCTCACTGCATAACACCGGAACAATTGAAGGCGGCACGACCGATTATTACGGTAGCTCCGGGATCATCAACCAGGGCGTTATTAATACTATCGTTAATGATGAGAAGATTAACGGCAGCTCCTTCGGCATTATTAACTCCGGCACCCTTAACGCCCTTGTTAATAACGGTAAAATCAGCGCTAATGACACGGCAGTCTATAACAATAGCAACAGTAACAGCGTTATTGGCTCCATTGTGAACAACGGTGAAATCGCGGGTAACTGGAGCGGGATTTACATCTGGAACGACAACAATCAGGGCAATACCGAGATCGTCAATAACGGTCAGTTAAGCGGTGGAGGCTATGCCCTTTTTGTTAACGGTAATAACAGCGACACGGTAACCCTCACCAATACCGGCACCATTATCGGTGATATTTATTCCACCAGCACGACGCCATTAACCATTAACGGTGGCACCACCCTGGGTACGCTGACCGGCATCGATGGCGCGACGGGCACTATTACTGGCTCGAATGTCACATTCGGCAGCGGCTCGCTGCTGCTCAACGATAATGTCAGTACGTTTAGCGTTATCCCTGAGTATGGCCTGATGGCAATGCAGATGAGCGACGACATCGAGGTGACGGCCGGCACCGTGCTGAACGAAGCTGCATCCCTGCAGGTGAATAACAGCATCAACATTCTGGGTGATTATCATCAGAAAGCGGCCGCAACGCTCATCTCCGGCGTCTCTGATTTAGCCGTAGCTAGCGGTGATTTGCTTGCCGATGCCGGGTATGGTCGTCTGAACGTTAGCGGCAACGCCACTATCGACGCGGGATCGAGTATCAACCTGCTGCGCACCGGCAACACCTATAAGTTCGCCGAAGGACAGCGCTATGTGGTGATCAACGCAAATGGGGCCCAGACCGACTACCATGCCGATCAGCTGAACTACAAAGCGCTCGGCTACCGTGGTGCGGTCAACGGCACCGTTTATGAAGATGCGACGAGCAAGGCGCTGGTCTTAACCCTGGGTGCAGAGCCGATCGCTCCCGCGCCGGTAGAGCCGCAACCCCAGCCGGAGCCGACGCCAGAAGTGACGCCGCCAGTGGTAACCGAACCTGAGATTGTTCCGCCGGTCGTCACACCGCCTGTACAGCCAACGCAGCCTGCGCCAGCAGAGCCAGCGCCTGTCCAGCCGGGCAAACAGGGTTATGCCACTATCCCAAGCGCTACCGCATCACTTGGCGGGCTGGCGAACTATTCCGGTATCGCTTCTCCGCAGCTGCTGAATCTGTACAACGCCTCGCTGGCCATTGAAGGTGAACAGGAGGCGAACCGCGTTGGCGAGCGTCTCTCTACCAGCCAGAACCTCAACACCAGTTCAGCGACATCCGTTGCCATCTCTACTGCTCAGGCCGTAGTGGGCGCTCACATCGATGCCGTGCGTAATCCACAGGCCTCCGGCGTGAGCGGAGTGGCAACTGGCGATGACTACGCAGAAAACTGGATTGTCTGGGGTCAGCCGTTCGGCGGTTATGCCCGTCAGGACAGCCGTGACGAAGTAAGCGGTTACTCAGCGAAATTTGGCGGCCTGATCATCGGTGCCGACCGCGCGCTGGGCGACGCCTGGCGTCTGGGCGCGGCGCTTAACTACAGCAATACCTCCGTACACGGTAAAGACAACCTGAGCGGCAACAACTCTACCGCCGATAACTACGGGGTGATTGGTTACGCAGCCTACACGGGTAATCCGTGGTACCTGAACCTCTCCGCGGGCCTGAACCGTCAGAACTACAGCTCCGTCCGCCGCGCCGATTTCACCGGCTTCTCTGGCGCAGCTCACGGCAAGTTCAACGGCCAGTCGGTCACTCTGCAAAGCGAGCTGGGTTACCCGATCACGCTGCCAGCCGACGTAGTACTGACCCCGCTCGCGGGCCTGACTTACGGTTATCAGCATGTAGATGGCTACAGCGAAACCGGCGGCAACGGGATGGCGCTGGATGTCAGCAGCACCCATACGCAGTCGGTAGTCAGCGATATCGGCGCCCGCCTGGAGAAGACCTTCTCCACCGGTCTGGGTAATCTGACGCCGTTTGCCCAGGTCTCCTGGATCCACCAGTACGATAACCGCCAGGTCAGCAGCCATGCGACTTACGCCGCAGACGCCATCGGTGAAACCAGCTTTATCACCAAAGGTGCTTCTCCGGTGAAAGATATGGCCGGCGTAGCCATCGGCACCACGCTGTACGAGGCCAACGATCTGAGCTTCGACGCGCGTTACGACCTGCAGGCCGGCGAGCGTTACCAGGCCCACACTTTCAGCCTGCGTTTACGCAAGTCGTTCTGATTGATATGTACCTTCAACGGGGCCCTCAGGGGCCCCGTTTTCTATGCGCGGGTAAAACATTATGTTTTTGCAGCTCAGATTGTGCCGCTGCGATAGCACGCCAGCAGGCAGGCCGCTGAGCGCATAACCTTATGCGCTCAGTTCGTTAAACCGTTCATGGAACACCTGCTACACTGCCTCAACACCTCCACAAAAAGGCAGATCAACATGTCCGAGAATAACTACCAGCCAGCGAAAGTCTGGGAATGGAAGCAGAACAACAGCGGCGGCGCGTTCGCCAGCATCAACCGCCCAATCTCAGGTGCCACCCACGAGAAAATCCTGCCGGTCGGTTCACATCCGTTGCAGCTTTACTCCCTGGGTACGCCGAACGGCCAGAAGGTCACTATTCTGCTGGAAGAACTGCTGGCGCTCGGCGTCACCGGTGCGGAATATGACGCATGGCTGATCCGCATCGGCGAGGGCGATCAGTTCTCCAGCGGGTTTGTGGATGTCAACCCGAACTCTAAAATTCCGGCCCTGCGCGACCACTCCACCACGCCGCCAACGCGGGTGTTTGAGTCCGGCAATATCCTGCTCTATCTGGCGGAAAAATTCGGTCACTTCCTGCCAAAAGATCCGGCTGGGCGTGTGGAAACCCTGAACTGGTTATTCTGGCTGCAGGGCGCCGCCCCGTTCCTTGGCGGCGGTTTCGGCCACTTCTATCACTATGCCCCGGTAAAAATTGAGTACGCCATTGACCGCTTCACCATGGAAGCCAAACGTCTGTTCGACGTGCTGGATAAACAGCTGGCGCGGGGTCGCTACGTGGCAGGTGAAGAGTACACCATCGCCGACATTGCCATCTGGCCATGGTTTGGCAGCGTGGCGCTGGGCCAGGTTTATGGCGCGGCAGAGTTCCTCGATGCCGAAAGCTACAAGAACGTTCAGCGCTGGGCGAAGGATGTCGCCAGCCGTCCGGCGGTGAAGCGCGGGCGTATCGTTAACCGCACCAATGGCGAGCTGAGCGAACAGCTGCATGAGCGCCATGCGGCGAGTGATTTTGATACCAACACCGAAGATAAACGTCAGGGCTAACCCCCGTGCCGGGCGGGCCGCCGCCCGGCGACGATCAGATTAAGACGAGTTTCTCCACCACGGCATTATTGGCCTACCCGACAATCCGTACAGCTGGCAGTATCCCCCGCAATGTCTCACTGCACATTTATAAGGAAATTGTCATGAAAACCATGAAAATCACGCTAATGATCGGTGCGTTGCTCTGCTCTGCTTCCAGCCTGGCGGCAGATAAAACCGCTACCGGGGCGCTGGTGGGCGCGACCATCGGCGCAGTAGCCGGGAAAAGCGTAAAATCCACCGTCGGCGGCGCGGTGGTTGGGGCGGGTACCGGGGCGATGTTTAAAAACGGTGAGAAAGGCAAAGCTGCCCGTAAAGGTGGCGTCATTGGTGCCGCTGTAGGCGCTGGTGCAGCCGCTGTAACCGGTAATAGCGTTCTCAAAGGCGCCGCTCTCGGCGCGGGAGCGGGCGGCCTGGTCGGCGAAGCTACCCATTAATAAAAAAGCCAGGTGATTATTCCACCTGGCTTTATCAGGCCCCTCATTTCTTATTTCATGGCTGCTTATAAGACCGTGAATATAAGCCTTAACACAAATCCCTTTCTTTTTTTAACCGTATATTTACTTCCATCCCGTAAACTGGCATCAATAATTTCTTTCTTCAGATTATTTGCATGTCAGAAAAGGCGCTTAAACAACAGATTCAGAATCTCAAAAAGCACAATGCCCGGCTTGCCAGGCTGGCGCGTGACGCCCGAAACAAGCTCAGTGCTGCGCTCGACGGGACGGGTCTCTGTTTATGGCAGCTCGACGTTCCCACCGGGAAGCTGATTATTTATAACCGCCGCTGGGGCGCTATGCTGGGCTATCAGCCCAAGGAGCTGAGTGCGCAGTTTGAGATCTGGCGTGAGCATCTGCATCCGGATGACAAACAGAACGTACTGGATGCCTTCTACGATCACCTGCACGGCAAAACCCCCTTCTATGAAGCGCTGCACCGCATGCAGCACAAAAACGGCACCGTCACCTGGGTGCTGGACCGCGGGCGGGTGACGGACTGGGATGAAAACGGCAACCCCCTGAAGGTGACCGGTACCCATATCGACATGACCAAAGAGAAGCAGTACGAAGAGCAGCTGGCCCAGCTGGCTAATCACGATCCGCTCACTGGCCTTGCCAACCGCCACGCATTGCTTAAGCACTTCGCCCAGCTTAAGGCCCAGGGGCCGCTCTGCATCGCCTTTATCGATCTCGATGATTTTAAAACGGTGAACGACACCTTCGGTCATCGCAGCGGTGATGAGCTGCTGATCCAGCTCAGCCAGCGCCTGCGCGATGCCTGCCCGCCGGAGGCCGTTGTTGGCCGTCTGGGTGGCGATGAGTTCGTGTTGCTGCTGCCTTTCCCGCTGTCCAGTGTGCTGGTGAGCAGCACCGCCAACCGTTGTCTGCAGGCGGCGCTGACGCCGTTCGAGCTGGATAACGGTCAGGCGCAGGTCGGCGCCTCGGTGGGGATTGACGACGTACTGGAGCAGGATGATTTCGTCAACGCCCTGCGCCGTGCCGACCGGTCGATGTACCAGATTAAGCACACCGGCAAAAACGGCGTGGCGATTGGCCAGACACCGCTCGCCTTCACCCGTAACGGAACAGAACCATGAAAAGTACGCGTCATCAGGATCTTATCCGCCTGCTGGCGGCTTCCGACTGGCTGACGACAGAGGCGCTGGCCGCAGAGCTTAACGTCAGCAAAGAGACGATTCGTCGCGATCTGAAGCAGCTGCAGCAGCAGGGAAAGATCGTGCGCCATCACGGGCGGGCCCGGGCGATCCACCCGGATCACCGCGACGGCGGCGAGCCCTTTGGCGCGCGGCTGAAAAGCCACTACGCGGATAAAGCCGATATCGCCCGTCACGCGCTGGACTGGGTCAGCGAAGGCATGACGCTGGCCCTGGATGCCAGCTCAACCTGCTTTCACCTGGCGCGGCAGCTGCCGGATATCGCCCTGACGGTCTTTACCAACAGCCTGCCCATCTGCCATGAGATGGCGAAGCGCGAGCGCATAAACCTAATCTGCTCGGGCGGGACGCTGGAGCGCAAATACCGCTGCTATGTGAATCCGGCCCTGGTGACGCTGCTGAAATCGCTGGAGATTGACCTGTTTATCTTCTCGTGTGAAGGGGTGGATGAGCAGGGTGTGATGTGGGATCCCACCCCGCACAGCGCCGGGTTTAAGTCGCAGCTGCTGGGCCGCGCCAGCCAGTCGCTGCTGCTGATCGACAAAAGCAAGTTTCAGCGCTCCAGCGAAGTGAAAATTGGTCACCTGTCGCAGGTGACGCAATTGATCAGCGACGCACAGCTCGCCCGACGTTAGTCTGCCAGACGGAACTTTTGCACCGAGCGTTGCAGCTCTTCGGTCTGGCGCTCCAGCGCGGAAGCCGCCGCCGATACCTGCTCCACCAGCGAGGCGTTCTGCTGGGTCACGCCGTCCATCTGGGTGATCGCCACCCCAACCTGCGAAATGCCTTTGCTCTGCTCTTCCGAGGCGCTGGCAATCTGCTTCATGATGGTGGTGACGCCAGTAATGTCGCGCAGCACAGCCTCCATGGTGGTGCCGGTCTCGGTCACCAGTTTGGCCCCCTCCTCCACGCGGGAGACGGAGTCAGCGTAACCCTTCGATCTCTTTAGCCGCGTTCGCGCTGCGGCTGGCGAGATTCCGCACCTCACCGGCCACCACCGCAAAGCTACGCCCCTGCTCCCCCGCCCGCGCCGCTTCCACCGCCGCGTTGAGGGCCAGAATATTGGTCTGGAAGGCGATGCTGTTGATGACGCTGGTGATCTCCGCAATTTTCTTCGAACTGATGGAGATCCCGGTCATGGTACTGACCACATTTTCCACCAGTGCGCCGCCGCGGCTGGCGCTGACCGAGGCGACATCCGCCAGCTCGCTGACCTGACGGGCATTATCCGCGTTGAGCTTCACCGTGGCGGTAAGCTGCTCCATGCTGGCGGCGGTCTCTTCCAGCGCCGCTGCCTGCTCTTCGGTACGCGACGAGAGATCGTTATTGCCGCTGGAGATCTCCGTCGCCCCGCGCCAGATGTTCTCGCTGCCGTTGCGGATGGTGCTCACCGCCTCGCGCAGGCTGTCCTGCATCGCCGTCAGCAGCGGCACCAGCTGGCCCACGCAGTTACGGCCAAAAGGCGCGATCGGCTGGCTAAGATCCCCCTGCGCAATCAGGCGGAAATGGTGGCGGAGCTGCTCAAGGGGTTTCACCAGCATGGCAACCAGATAACGGTCGGCGAACAGCAGGATCAACAGGCCGATTATCGTCGCGGTAATCATTACCGTGCGGGTGATGCTGGTGAAGCTATCCACTGTTATACGAGTGCGGTCAAGAATGGTGTCAGCGGCTTTATTGAACTGTCCGGCGCTCTCGCCAAAGGCGCGGCTTAGCGGTGGGGTAACATTATTCGCCTGCTGGCGATAGCCCTCAAGGTTGCCCTGCTGGGCCAGCTGCATCTGGGGCTTAACGCCATTATCCAGCAACGCCTGCCAGTTGGCGATCACCCGGGCGGAGACGTCGGCATCCATTGGCCCCGGCGACATGGCTTTCAACTCGTCGAGTCTGTTGCTCATAGTATCCAGCGCCTGCTGCACAGCGGCAAAATCGGCCTTGCCGCCTGCCGCCTGCGTCTCCATCGCCCGGCTCAGCCGGGTGACAAAACGGAAATATTGATCGTTGCCCTGGCTGAGCACCGTCATCTGCCTGACCAGCTGACGATCAACCTCATTGCCATCCGCCACGCGAGAGAGCGCCCATGAGCCATACAGCCCCACGCCCGCCCACATTAAACAGAAGATACCCAGAATCGTCAGCATGACGAACCGGATTGTAAGATTACGAAATATACGCATAACTCTTTCCTTGCCTGAGGGAGATTTCGCCCGGAGGCGAGTATTACCCTCGTTATCGGCAAGAAAAGGCGAAGCAATACCTTTTCCTGGTTATTTTTATAAAACTTTTCATTTCGGTTTACCGGGCCGGAAAAGGATAATCACGCTTGGGGAAAAGCCCCTCCAAATAACGTGTTATTAGTTTTCATACAATTTACAAATGTAAATCACACTCTCCATTCATTACCCTCATAATTCTAAAGGATTAGTCCACTTTTCCTGCTTAACGAAGAATCTTTCTTTCGTGTCGAGAAAAAGTCGTAATTTTTGTACGTTAATAAAACTGTAACATTCACGACATGGATGAATTTAAAAAATCAATCATTTGTTTTTATTAAAATGGTCACTTAATGACTTGATATAATTTAAAATTTCATTACACCCTTTTCGCCTGAGAAAGTTCTTAATTACGCATATCTGGTTTAAAAAGAGTTCACTTTGATCCGGTTATAAGAGATGAAAAATGCGTATTTCAATGAAAAGAACCTTATTGTCGCAGTGTGTATTACTGTCACTTGCGTCTTTTGCTGCCCAGGCAGGCCAGACCCCTGCCACGCCTTGCCAGAATGGTGACACCTCCCAGACCTGCGGTCTGACAGAATATGATGATGGCAATTTCTATCAGGATCCAGGCGTCACTGATGCCGTTATGGCGAATGAAACGGCAACCAACATTTATATGGATGGCCACCGTAAATCAGGAGATACGCAGACCTTAACCGTTACGGGCACTGACATGTCAGGCTATTATATTCAGGGAAGCAATGGCGGTACCGTGAATATTAACGTCACCGACAATGCCAAAGTGGATATGATCGAGGCCGGTTCTACATTAAAAACCACCAATACAACGAACAACGTTAATGACTCCACCCTGAACGGCCAGAACAGCGACGGGACCTATCAGCGAAACAAAGATTATATGATGGGTGCCGCCATCTATCTCGATCCGCTCGATGCAGGGTACCACGACGTGAATATCAGCAACGGCAGCGCGCTGCATGGCAGTATTATCAGCGCCGGCCAGGGCACCCAAACCATCGCCATGAGCGACAGCATCATGGATAATGGCGGTATCTATGTCGGCAGCGACAAATCCGATACCTCCCTTACCCTGACTAACGCCATCGTGGATGCGACCAACAGCCAGGTGGCGCAAAAGTTCGATACCATCGTAGAGACGCTGAGCCAGTACAAACCTTTCCAGGATATCAATGTTGATGCCTTTGGCGACCTGGCCGTGGCCATGTACGGTACCACTCAGGATACGCTGGCGCTGAACAACAGCACCGTGACCGGCGACATTGGCGTGATTAACGAAAAAGGCCAGACCAACCTGTCGTTCACCAATAACAGCGTCGTAAATGGCAATGTTACGCTGGGCGGTAACTCCACCAATACCGTTCTGGTGGATAACAGCACCATTAATGGCGACCTGAACGCCAGCCAGAACAGCGGCGATACCACTATCACCCTGCAAAACGGTGCTAACGTTGACGGCAATATTACGACCGGCACAGGCAATGACACCGTGGTGCTGGTGAATGATTCTCACGTCACCGGTAATGTCACCGGCGGGGACGGCAACGATACCCTGTCGATGGATGCGGGCAGCTCTATTTCCGGACAAATTAATCAGTTTGAAACCGTAAATACCACCAGCGACAACAGCATCAGCCTCGACACCATTAACGATTCCACCACATGGAGTCTGCAAAACGGCTCCACCCTGACCGCCGACACTACCGGTAGTAATGCCGTAGTGAACATGAGCACCGACAGCCGGGTCAACTTCGGCCAGATCACCGGCTCCCGTAACGCCGTAGTGGTCAATAACATTACCTCTTCGGCGATCAATCAGCAAAATATTGTGCTGGGGACCTTTACCACGACTACGGCAACCACCACGCCGCAAACGGCCGCCAACGCGACCTTCAGCAACGGCCAGCAGCAGGTTGAAAACCGCAGCGCAGCCTACAACTACAACAATGACCTGAGCATTGTGGCCGCTGATACCGCGCCGCAGGGCCTGCTCACCGCCGATAGTAGCCAGAACTGGAATATTGTCTTTAGCAGCTCACGTGGCGCACTGGCCAGCGATGTCCAGGGGTTAGTCGCCGGGCTGGATGCGGCCGAACAGGCGGGCCATCAGGTCACCGATGACATCACCAGCCACCTGGATCGCCTGCACTTTGCTGGCCTGACGGGTGAACAGCAGGAAGGGGCCCAGCTGTGGGGTGATTTCCTCTATCAGAACGGTAACTTCAGCAACGATGTGGATTACAAGAGCATCACTCAGGGCGCACAGGGCGGCGTTGACTGGACGGCATACCTCGCTAACGGGGACAGCGTAACCGGAGGCGTGGCGCTGGCCTGGACCCGCAGCCGCGTTGAAGATACCGCCAACGGCCCGGACAGCTTCAAGGACACCGTCTATGGCAATTACTACAGCCTGTACGGCGGCTGGCAGCAGGCGCTGAACGGCCGTCAGTGGGGCATGTTCGCCGACGCCAGCTTCAGCTATGGCGATATGCGCTACTCTCTCTCCGCCCATAACGTCACCGGCGACACCAGCGGAATGACCGAAGCGCTGCACGGCTCTACTGACGGTAGCCTGTATATGGCTCAGGCTCGTACCGGGGTGAACGTGATGCTGCCGGGCGAAACCGTGCTGCAACCGTACGCCATCCTCGGCTGGGATCAGACCAAAGCTAACGGCTTCTCCGACAGAGAAGTGACCTTTGCTGACAGCCAGGTCTCTTCATGGAACGGCGGCGCGGGTCTGCGTCTGACCACCACCCTGACCGATCTGAACAAAAACGTGCAGATCATGCCATGGCTGGATGCCCGCATGCAGAAAGAGTTCAGCGATGATACCGATATCCAGGCGGCGGATTATCACAACACCGCAGGTCATAACAACAGCATGGGAATGTTTGTTGCGGGCGTGAATGCCACTATCGCGCACAACTTCTCGCTGAATACCGGCATTTACTATGGCACAGGCGATGTCGATAACGACGCCAGTGTTCAGGCAGGTATGAGCTACAGCTTCTGATGACCACGCCTACCCGGCAGCCTCAGGCTGCCGGGTATTTTGTTAACTCAAATATTTCTCAAACCATCCCAGGGTTCTTTTCCACGCTAATTCGGCTGCGGGTTCGTCGTAACGCGGGGTAGAATCGTTGTGGAATCCGTGATTTACGCCAGGATAGATCCAGGCTTCATACACCTTACCGTTAGCTTTAAGCGCGGCCTCATAAGCAGGCCACCCCTCGTTAACATTCTTGTCGTGCTCGGCGTAATGCAGCAGCAGCGGTGCCTTAATTTTGGCGACGTCCGCCGCTGGTGGCTGACGGCCATAAAAAGGGACTGCGCAGGCCAGCTCTGGCCATGCGACTGCTGCGGCATTAGACACTCCGCCGCCGTAGCAAAAGCCGGTGATCCCCACCTTGCCCGTCGCATCCGGATGTTTTTGCATAAACCCGATGGCGGCAAAGAAGTCGTTCATCAACTTCGTTGGATCGACCTTCTGCTGCAGGATTTTCCCCTCCTCATCATTGCCGGGGTAACCGCCCACCGAACTTAAGCCATCCGGCGCCAGCGCGATGTAGCCCGCTTTGGCCACCCGACGGGCCACATCCTCAATGTAGGGATTGAGCCCGCGGTTTTCGTGGACTACCACCACCGCCGGCACTTTGCCGGTAGCTTTGGCCGGTTTCACCAGATAGCCGCGCACCTGGCCATGGCCGTCCGGCGAGGGATAGGTGATGTATTCGGGCAGGATGTCGGGATCGGTGAACTTCACCTGCTCCGCGAGGGCGTAATTAGGCTTAAGCATATTGAACAGCGCCAGCGCCGTGACGCCGCCAACCGCATAGCGGGCAGCCAGATTGAGGAACTCACGTTTGTTGATTTTGCCGTGAGCGTAATAGTCGTAGTAGTCGAGCAATTCCTGAGGAAAGTCTTTGGCGGTCATACGCGTCATCGCATATCTCCATGAATTGTGAACGAACTAAGGTTAGAATAGAAACGCTGTTTCGAAAATCAATCACTAAGAAAGGAGACATCATGCCCTGGAACGCCTCCCCTGACCGCTACGAGACGATGCAGTACCGTTACTGCGGTAAAAGCGGCCTGCGTTTACCCGCCCTGTCACTCGGCCTGTGGCACAGCTTCGGCCACGTTCACGCCCTCGACTCACAGCGCGCCCTGCTGCGAAAAGCCTTCGATTGCGGCATCACCCATTTCGATCTCGCCAATAACTATGGCCCACCGCCGGGCAGTGCGGAGGAAAATTTTGGCCGCCTGCTGCGCGATGATTTCGCGGCTTATCGCGACGAACTGATTATCTCCACCAAAGCGGGCTATGACATGTGGCCGGGGCCTTACGGTGCGGGCGGTTCGCGCAAGTATCTGCTCGCCAGCCTCGATCAAAGCCTGAAGCGGATGGGGCTGGAGTACGTGGATATCTTCTATTCGCACCGGGTCGATGAGAACACGCCGATGGAGGAGACCGCCTCTGCGCTGGCCCAGGCGGTGCAGAGCGGGAAAGCGCTGTACGTCGGCATTTCCTCCTATTCGCCGGAGCGGACCCAGAAAATGGCGGAGCTGCTTCGCGAGTGGAAAATCCCGCTGCTTATCCACCAGCCCTCATACAACCTGCTTAACCGCTGGGTGGACAAGAGCGGTTTACTGGATACCCTGGCCGCTAACGGCACCGGCTGCATCGCCTTTACGCCGCTGGCCCAGGGGCTGTTGACCGGAAAATACCTGAACGGCATCCCTGACGGCTCCCGCATGCAGCGTGAGGGCAAAAAGGCACGCGGCCTGACGGAGAACATGCTGACCGAAGCCAACCTGAACAGCCTGCGTTTGCTCAATGAGATGGCCCAGGCGCGCGGACAGACGATGGCGCAGATGGCCCTGAGCTGGCTGCTGAAAGATGAGCGTGTCACCTCGGTACTGATTGGCGCCAGCCGGACGGAGCAGCTGGAGGAGAACGTGCAGGCGCTGAATAACCTGCACTTTAGCGAAGAGGAGTTGCAGCGGATTGACCAGCATGTGGCCGACGGGCAGCTGAATCTGTGGCAGGCCTCTTCGGATAAGTAGTTTCAGGAAAAGGGCCGGGTGGCGCTGCGCTTACCCGACCTACAGGATCCCCGTAGGTCTGATAAGTGCAGCGCCATCAGGCGTTTTGTCTTATTTGCGGCTCAGCTTGTCCAGATACCCCATCACAAACGCCGACAGCACAAACGTGAGGTGGATTATCACGTACCACATCAGCTTGTTGTCCGGGATATTTTTGGCATCCATAAACACCCGCAGCAGGTGAATGGAAGAGATCGCCACAATCGAGGCTGCCACTTTGTTTTTCAGCGACGAGGCATCCATTTTGCCAAGCCAGCTCAGCTTCTCTTTATCCGAGGAGATATCCAGCTGCGAGACAAAGTTTTCATAGCCCGAGAACATCACCATCACCAGCAGGCCGCCCACCAGGGTCATATCCACCAGCGACAGCAGCAGCAGGATCAGGTCGGATTCAGCGACGCTGAAAATATGCGGCAGAACGTGAAAAATTTCCTGAAAGAATTTAATACAGAGCGCCACCAGCGCCAGCGAGAGGCCAAAATAGACCGGGGCTAACAACCAGCGGGAGGCATACATTGCGTTTTCAAAAAAGCGTTCCATAGAGTCCTGTCTGCAAACGAAACCAGTGTGCAGTATATCGCAATGGCCCAAATTGTTTGCAACAACTAAACAACAGATCCCCTACACTTGCTCAGTCTTTACCACCGGGCGCTGATACTCAGGCCACACCAACTCCACCAGCGATGGATACGCCTCCAGGCTGAACTCGCGAAAACACTGCCGCAGGTTCATCACCTCCAGATCGGTGTGCGACACTTTTTCGCCGTTCAGGCAGCGCTTCTTGATATTGTCGTAATATTTGTAGACCGCCGAGTTAAGATCGCTGCAACGGCGTTGTGCCTCAAACAGGTCAGGAATGCTATTTATTTCCACCATATTCATTCGTTTAATTGTGGCATGGAGGAAATCAATATATTCATGATTAACACGCCAGTACCAAACCGGCGTAATCGCATTCATTAACACTGAAAAATGGTCTTCGCCCTCTTCTTTTGACATCCGTTCCGGCTGAGGCGGGACGTGCGTGCTTCCCACATCGCTACTTTTATTGAACTCGCGCATCAATAAAAGAACCACGGCGGTAAGCAATAACAAAGTAATGACAGTATAAAAAATGCTGTTCATATAGGCAGGCTCCATTTTTTTTGATTTTAAATTTGCCTCATGTTATTGTCAACGAATCTCACACTCCAGACAACCCTACCCCGTTGAAATTAAAGGAAATATAAAATGTTGCCCGACAATCTGGTTCCGGCCAAGTTTCACATGTCTTCCGTGGAACCAAAACCGCCAGAAGCAGAAAGCAATGCCAATTTCACTAAGGGGAAAAGAACACTCGCTGATTATGCGCCAGATATATTAATTGGCGTTACCCGTACCGGTAACTCCCGCAATATGTTGCTTGAAGAGCACGATCGGCATATTAAAGACCGCTTATTTCGGGTAGTTAAAATCGAGGTGTTCGCCCGGCTGTTGAATGATTTGCAGGCGGAGGGGGAAATAGATGCCCAGGCACTAAGTCAAATATTGGCGGAAAAAACCGATGAGATTAACGAAGCCGGTAATGAAATCTGGTTGAATCTTATTACCTGCGAAAAAAACACGCCTGTGTTTTATACGCTAGAGGATGAATAACGTGAAGGATGTTGATAACAACAACGTTTATTTGGCTTTAGATGACAAAAAAAGCGATGAATTTATCTTAGAGCAAAACCTTGCCGCGCTTAAAGAGATTAAAAACGCTGAAATCCAAAGAATTGCTAAAGATCTGCTCTCCATTCCGGCCGGCCTGGTGCGTCTGAAATGGCAGAATCGCCGTGAAATTTATCCGTTGCAGGTAAAAGAAGAGATCTACGGCGCGACAATAAACGCCATTATGCAACAGCGCCCGGATTTAAAAGAAAAAATACTGGCGCGCCTGGAAACCAATTATCAATATATCCTGGCACGTGAAACCGCGACCCTGCGCGTCACCCGTAAGCTGGCTGATGAAGGCTATCGCACCACCAGCGTGACCACCGTTGCGCTGAATGAAGAGGTGCTGGCCGCCAAAGCGGACATCCCACCGCAAAAGCCGTAACCTCTCGCCGAACCCTGCCGTCTCGCCTGTTTCTCCTCAGCCCATTTTTTTTAAGGATTATCCTGAATAATCCTCACAGCCTAGTTGATTCTCCTAAGCTTAAAGTCTGATTAACCCCTCAAGGAGAACACCTATGGCAAACTCTCAGAGCAAAATTCAGGATCCGACAACCCAGTACTACACCGGCGAATATCCCAAGCAGAAACAGCCTGTACCGGGGCTGCAGAGCAAGATGGACCCGGTGCCGGACTGCGGCGAAAAGAGCTATAAAGGCAGCGGCAGACTACAGGATCGTAAGGCACTGGTGACAGGGGGCGATTCCGGGATTGGACGCGCTGCCGCCATCGCTTACGCGCGTGAAGGAGCAGACGTCGCCATTAACTATCTGCCCGACGAAGAAGAGGATGCCCAGCAGGTTAAGCAGCTTATTGAAGAGGCCGGGCGCAAAGCGGTGCTGATCCCTGGCGATCTGAGCGATGAACAGTTTGCCCGCTCGCTGGTACATAAAGCCCATCAGGAGCTGGGTGGGCTCGACGTGCTGGCGCTGGTAGCCGGTAAGCAGGTGGCGGTGGAAAAGATTGCCGATATCACCACCGAGCAGTTTAAGCAGACCTATGCCGTGAACGTGCTGGCCCTGTTCTGGATTACCCAGGAGGCGCTGCCACTGCTGCCCGCCGGGTCGAGCATTATCACCACCTCCTCAATTCAGGCCTATCAGCCGAGCCCGCACCTGCTGGACTATGCTTCCACTAAAGCGGCTATCCTCAACTTCAGCCGCGGGCTGGCGAAACAGGTGGCAGAGACCGGCGTACGCGTCAACGTGGTAGCCCCTGGTCCTATCTGGACGGCGCTGCAAGTCTCCGGCGGTCAGCCTCAGGAGAAGCTCCCGCAGTTTGGTCAGCAGACGCCGATGAAGCGCGCAGGGCAGCCTGCGGAGCTGGCGCCGGTGTATGTCTATCTGGCAAGTCAGGAGTCCAGCTACGTGACGGCAGAAGTGCACGGCGTATGCGGTGGGGAACATCTGGGGTAATTGTTGCCGGGTAAGCGTAACGCCACCGGGCAAAAACAAAAACGGCAACCTGAGGTTGCCGTTTCTCTTTATTTCGCCGCCGCTTTCTCTTCGCCGACTAAACCAATTTTCAGGTAACCCGCCTGGTGCAGCGTGTCCATTACCTTCATCATGGTTTCGTAGTCGACGGTCTTGTCAGCCCGGAAGAAGACGGTAGTCTCTTTCTTGCCTTCGGTCAGGGCGTTCAGCGCCGGGATCACCGACTCATCGGTCACCGGATCGTTGCCGAGGAACATAGATTTATCGGCTTTGACAGAGAGATAAATCGGTTTTTCCGGGCGCGGCTGCGGCTGACTGGATGACGCAGGCAGATTCACCTTCACGTCTACGGTCGCCAGCGGCGCCGCCACCATGAAGATAATCAGCAGAACCAACATAACGTCGATAAACGGCGTCACGTTGATTTCGTGCATTTCGCCGTTATCGTCCAGATTTTCATTAAGACGCATTGCCATGACGAATCAACCTACGTGAAATTTCTGAGCAGAACGAATCGGCTTAGCCGAGCTGGCGCTGAGATCCAGATCGCGGCTTTGCAGCAGCAGAACCTGGGCGGCAACGTCGCCGAGGGTCGCTTTGTAGCTGCCAATCATACGGGCGAAGACGTTATAAATAACGACTGCCGGGATTGCTGCCACCAGACCAATGGCCGTTGCCAGCAGTGCTTCGGCGATGCCGGGCGCCACAACTGCAAGGTTAGTAGTTTGCGTCTGGGCGATGCCGATAAAGCTGTTCATGATGCCCCAGACAGTACCGAACAGACCGACGAACGGCGAAATCGCGCCGATGGTCGCCAGGTAACCGTTACCCCGTCCCATATGACGGCCAACGGCCGCAACGCGACGCTCAAGGCGGAAGCCGGTACGCTCTTTAATCCCTTCGTTGTCTTCACTGCCTGCAGAAAGTTCGAGCTCGTTCTGCGCTTCGTTAATTAACAGGGTGGTCAGGCTCTTCGCCTGGAAAGAGGCGGCCATGTCGCTCGCCTGATTCAGGGTGCGGGCTTCGGCCAGCTGCTGCTGCTCGCGCTTAAGGCGACGTTTATGGGAAAGAAGCTCTACGCTCTTGCTAAAGAAAATAGCCCAGGTGACGACAGACGCCAGAATCAGGCCGATCATGACAATCTTCACCACGATGTCGGCATGATGATACATACCCCAGACGGAGAGGTCCGTCTGCATCAAATTATTACCCACTCGGTATCTCCAGGACGCAAATCACAAAATCTGAGCATAATAATATCAAAACAACGTCGAATTGATAGTAGTTCTCATTAGTATTTACATAGTGCCGTAAATTCGTTTCATTTTCCTTGCGCTTACGCAGGAAAAATTTCCCGGAAACAAATTTTAAAAAATTTTCCGCTGAACCCACTACCGCTAACGTGACCATTTTTACTTTCGTGGTAGTGTGGACGTCCAGACGTATAAAAACAGGTTGCGCAGACATGAAAGAGAAGCATCTTGATACCACCCTTGTCCAGGCGGGACGCAGTAAAAAATATACCCTTGGTTCCGTGAACAGCGTCATCCAGCGCGCCTCGTCGCTGGTGTTTGATACCGTTGAGGCGAAAAAGCACGCTACCCGTAACCGGGCCAACGGTGAGCTGTTTTACGGGCGTCGCGGCACGCTGACCCACTTCTCGCTACAGGAAGCGATGTGCGAGCTGGAGGGCGGCGCGGGGTGTGCACTCTTCCCCTGCGGCGCAGCGGCGGTGGCCAACACCATTCTGGCCTTCGTTGAGCAGGGCGACCATATCCTGATGACCAACACCGCCTACGAGCCAAGCCAGGACTTCTGCACCAAAATTCTCAGCAAGCTGGGGGTCACTACCGACTGGTTCGATCCGCTGATTGGCGCGAACATCGCCGATCTGATCCAGCCCAACACCCGGATTGTGTTCCTGGAATCACCCGGCTCTATCACTATGGAAGTGCATGATGTGCCAGCCATTGTGCAGGCGGTACGCAGCAAAGCGCCGGAGGCTATCATCATGATTGATAACACCTGGGCGGCGGGTGTGCTGTTTAAGGCGCTCGATTTTGGTATCGACATCTCGATTCAGGCGGCGACGAAGTACCTGATTGGCCACTCTGACGGGATGATTGGTACCGCGGTTTCCAACGCCCGCTGCTGGGAGCAGCTGCGTGAGAACGCCTATCTGATGGGCCAGATGGTGGATGCCGACACTGCCTATATGACCAGCCGCGGCTTGCGTACCCTTGGTGTGCGTCTGCGTCAACATCATGAAAGCAGCGTGCAGGTTGCGCAGTGGCTGGCGCAGCATCCCCAGGTGGCGCGGGTTAACCATCCGGCACTGCCGGGCAGCGTCGGGCATGAATTCTGGCAACGTGACTTCACGGGCAGCAGCGGCCTGTTCTCATTCGTGCTTAATAAACGCCTGAGCAATGACGAACTTGCCGCTTACCTGGATAACTTCTCGCTGTTCAGCATGGCCTACTCCTGGGGCGGCTTTGAGTCGCTGATCCTGCCGAACCAGCCAGAGCAGATTGCGGCCCTGCGTCCGGGCGGCAACGTGGACTTTACCGGCACCCTGATCCGCCTGCATATCGGCCTGGAAAACGTCGATGATTTGATCGCCGATTTAGAGGCCGGGTTTGCGCGTATCGAATAGCGCAGGGCCACAAAAACAGTCCGCGGACACTTTTCTCCACGTTAAGTGCAGAAAAGTCTGATTTGTTGCGTCTGCGATCAAAGCCCGCCGACGAAATAGGGAGTACAATAGCTTTATATATGCTGTTCCACAGGAAAGCCCATGGCTGTTATTCAAGATATTATCGCTGCACTCTGGCAACACGACTTTGCAGCACTGGCGGATCCGCACGTGGTTGGGATTGTCTATTTCGTTATGTTCGCCACGCTGTTTCTGGAAAATGGGTTACTGCCCGCCTCCTTTTTACCGGGGGATAGTCTGCTGCTGTTGGCAGGGGCGTTAATCGGTAAAGGGGTCATGGACTTTACCCCCACGATGGTGATCCTTACTTCAGCCGCCAGCCTGGGCTGCTGGCTCAGCTATTTGCAGGGCCGCTGGCTCGGCAATACGCGGGTGGTCAAAAGCTGGCTGGCGCAGCTGCCGCATAAATACCATCAGCGGGCGAACTGCATGTTCGATCGTCATGGCCTGCTGGCGCTGCTGGTTGGGCGTTTTCTGGCCTTTGTGCGTACGCTGCTGCCAACCATGGCTGGCATCTCCGGGCTCTCTAACCGCCGCTTCCAGTTCTTTAACTGGCTGAGCGCGCTGCTGTGGGTCGGTGTAGTGACTACCTTTGGCTATGCCCTGAGCATGATCCCGTTCGTTAAACGCCATGAAGATCAGGTCATGACCTTCCTGATGATCCTGCCGATTTTCCTGCTGGTCGCAGGGCTGGTGGGAACGATTGTGGTGGTGATCCGTAAGAAGTACTGCAACGCCTGAGGCGCTGCTGTCGTTGTAGCCCCGGTAAGCGTAGCGCCTCCGGGGAAAAGCGCCGGGCGGCACTGCGTTTGCCCGGCCTACATGTCAATCACATCCCCTGCATCATCCGCATCCGCGCCGCATCTTCCCCCGGCGTCACACCAAAGTAGCGCTTGAACTCGCGGCTGAACTGCGAGGCGCTTTCATAGCCTACCCGCAGCGCGGCGGCGCTGGCTTTCATGCCATCGTGGATCATCATCATCCGCGCCTTATGCAGGCGGTAGCTCTTGAGATACTGCAGCGGCGAGGTGCTGGTTACCGACTTAAAGTTATGGTGGAACGCCGAGACGCTCATGTTGGCCTCAGCCGCCAGCTGATCCACGCTCAGGTTTTCAGTGTACTGGCTCTCGATGCGTTTCAGCACCCGGCCAATCAGGCTGAAATGGGTCTGACGGCTGACCAACGCCAGCAGCGCCCCGCCGCCCGGCCCCAGCAGGATGTGGTAGAGGATCTCGCGCACGATCTGCTTACCCAGAATCCGCGCGTCCAGCGGCCGCTCCATCACGTCCAGCAGACGTTCAATGGCGCAGAGTATCTCATCCGTCAGCGTGGCGGAGTTGATGCCGCTCGCCGCCATCGACGGGCGAAACAGTTCGTCCTCGCCAATGTCCATCAGCAGCTCCTGCAGTTGCAGGATATCGATATTTAAGCGAATACCTGCCAGCGGCACCGCCTCTGTCGCGAAAGTTTCACATTCAAAGGGTAAAGGTACTGTCAGGAGCAGATATTCGTTGGGGTCATAACGAAATACCCGCTCATTGATATAGCCAATTTTGTGGCCAGAAAAGAGAAAAATTATACCCGGCTGATACATCACCGGCGTGCGGGCGTAGGGCTGAGTCCCGTACAACAAGCGAACATCCGGCAGCAGCGTATCAAGATAATTTTCATTATCTTTCAGTTTCTTAATTTGTTCCGTTAGCTGCAGGCAGACCGCTTCACGTTTCATCTTCTCTCACTCCGGGTACGTTTTCCGACGCCTGCAGTGTGCGCATTTTTTCCCGTTTTCTCCAGCACTGTGTAGAAATGGGCAAGACAACGGCAGGAATGTGCATTGAGAGGAGCGCGTACGCTCGCCACAATGAGCACCATCAGGCAGCCCTCTGTGCCGCCCTGTTTTTTCACCCACCAAAGGGAACGAACAATGAACAATTTTAATCTGCATACCCCAACCCGCATCCTGTTTGGTAAAGGCGCCATCGCCGATCTGCGCGAGCAGATCCCGGCCAACGCCCGCGTCCTGATTACCTATGGCGGCGGTAGCGTGAAGAAGAATGGCGTCCTGGATCAGGTTTACTCCGCGCTGGAAGGCATGGACGTGCGCGAGTTCAGCGGCATTGAGCCAAACCCCTCTTACGAAACGCTGATGAAGGCGGTGAAAATCGCCCGTGACGAGCAGATCACCTTCCTGCTGGCGGTGGGCGGCGGTTCGGTATTGGACGGTACCAAGTTTATCGCCGCGGCGGCACACTATGCTGACGGCATTGATCCGTGGCACATCCTGCAAACCGGCGGCAGCGACATCAAGAGCGCCATTCCGATGGGCTCCGTCCTGACCCTGCCGGCGACCGGCTCCGAGTCCAATAAAGGCGCGGTGATCTCCCGTAAAACCACCGGCGACAAGCAGGCCTTTATGAACGAGCACGTGCAGCCGGTGTTTGCGGTGCTGGATCCGGTCTACACCTACACCCTGCCGCCGCGTCAGGTGGCGAACGGCGTAGTGGATGCTTTTGTCCACACCGTTGAGCAGTACGTTACTTACCCGGTGAACGCTAAGATTCAGGATCGTTTCGCTGAGGGCATTCTGCTGACCCTGATCGAAGATGGCCCGCTGGCGCTGAAAGAGCCAGAAAACTACGAAGCGCGCGCCAACGTGATGTGGGCTGCCACCCAGGCGCTGAACGGCCTGATTGGCGCAGGCGTGCCACAGGACTGGGCAACCCATATGCTGGGCCATGAGCTGACGGCGATGCACGGCCTCGATCATGCCCAGACCCTGGCCGTGGTTCTGCCTGCACTGTGGAATGAAAAACGCGACACCAAGCGTGGCAAGCTGCTGCAGTACGCTGAGCGCGTCTGGGGTATTACTGCCGGTTCTGAAGATGAGCGTATCGATGCGGCTATCGCTGCCACCCGCAACTTCTTCGAGCAGTTGGGTGTTCCGACGCGTCTCTCCGGCTACGGTCTGGACGGCAGTTCCATCCCTGCCCTGCTGGCAAAACTTGAGGAGCACGGCATGACGCAAATCGGGGAACATCATGACATTACTCTCGATGTAAGCCGCCGTATTTACGAGGCCGCTCGCTAACTGATTTTACGCGATTGCCTTCCGTTTTTCGGCATTTAGGCCAGGCTTAATGCACATACGCCACCAGGGGATCACTCCTGGTGGATGTCCAATGAAGGAGGAAAAATGGCAAACCAAACCGTAATCAAGCTTCAGGATGGCAACGTAATGCCCCAGTTGGGGCTCGGCGTATGGAAAGCCGGTAACGACGAGGTCGTCTCCGCCATTCATAAAGCACTGGAAGTCGGCTATCGCTCCATTGATACCGCTGCCGCCTACAAAAATGAGGAGGGCGTCGGCAAGGCCCTTGCCAGCGCTGGCGTACCCCGCGAAGAGCTGTTCATTACTACCAAGCTGTGGAATGACGACCAGAAGCGTCCGGCAGAAGCCCTGCAGGAGAGCCTGGACAAGCTGCAGCTCGATTTTGTCGATCTCTATCTGATGCACTGGCCGGTTCCGGCTATCGACCATTACGTCGATGCCTGGAAAGGGATGATTGAGCTGCAAAAAGCCGGGCTGATAAAAAGCATCGGGGTCTGTAACTTCCAGGTTCACCATCTGCAGCGCCTGATTGATGAGACGGGCGTCGCCCCGGTGATCAACCAGATTGAGCTGCACCCGCTGATGCAGCAGCGCCAGCTGCATGCCTGGAATGCGACCCACAAGATCCAGACCGAATCCTGGAGCCCGCTGGCCCAGGGCGGCGAAGGGGTATTCGATCAGAAAATTATCCGCGATCTGGCCGATAAGTATGGCAAAACCCCGGCACAGATTGTCATTCGCTGGCATCTGGACTGCGGTCTGGTGGTGATCCCGAAATCGGTCACCCCGTCGCGCATCGCTGAGAACTTCAACGTGTGGGATTTCCGCCTGGATAAAGATGAACTGGGTGAAATTGCGAAGCTGGATAAAGGCAAGCGTTTAGGCCCGGATCCGGACCAGTTTGGCGGTTAGTAAAAAGCCGGGTGGCGGCTTCGCCTTACCCGGCCTACATATCAGAGCATAGGCCCGGTAAGCGCAGCGCCACCGGGCAATGCGGTTTAACCGCTCTTACGTTTTACACTCTTCTTCGTGCTCGCCCCACCGTTCGAACGCTGATGCACAATTGACGTGTGCTTGGTCAGGGCCGGACGTGTATTGCGGTTCTGGCGGCGCGCTTCGCGCATCTCTTCAACCGTTGGCGCAGGCACCAGACAGTCGCGGCGTGAGCCAATCAGGTGCTTTTTGCCCATCTCTTCCAGCGCCTGGCGGATCAGCGGCCAGTTTTTCGGATCGTGATAACGCAGCAGGGCTTTATGCAGGCGACGCTGTTTGTCCCCCTTCGGCACCACCACATCTTCACTCTTATAGCCAATCTTACTCAGCGGGTTCTTGCCGGTGTAATACATGGTGGTTGAGTTCGCCAGCGGCGACGGATAGAAGTTCTGCACCTGATCCAGACGGAAGCGACGCTGCTTCAGCCACAGAGCCAGGTTCACCATGTCTTCATCACGCGTGCCCGGGTGTGCGGAGATAAAGTATGGGATCAGGTACTGCTCTTTCCCGGCCTGCTTCGAATAGGTATCGAACAGCTCTTTAAAGCGATCGTAGCTCCCCATCCCCGGCTTCATCATCTTCGATAATGGCCCCTCTTCGGTATGCTCCGGGGCGATCTTCAGGTAGCCGCCCACGTGGTGGGTCGCCAGCTCTTTGATGTAGCGCGGATCTTCCACGGCGATGTCATAACGCACCCCGGAAGCGATGAGGATCTTCTTGATGCCTTTCAGATCGCGGGCACGACGGTAGAGGTTGATCGTCGGCTCATGATTGGTGTCCATGTGTTCGCAAATGCTCGGATAGACACAGGAGAGACGACGGCAGGTCTGCTCCGCGCGCGGCGACTTACAGCGCAGCATGTACATGTTGGCGGTTGGGCCACCCAGATCGGAGATGACGCCGGTAAAGCCCGGTACCGTGTCGCGAATGGCTTCGATCTCGTTGACGATGGAGTCTTCAGAGCGGCTCTGAATAATGCGCCCTTCATGCTCGGTGATCGAACAGAAAGAGCAGCCCCCGAAGCAGCCACGTATGATATTGATCGAGAAGCGGATCATCTCGTACGCCGGGATACGGGCGTTGCCGTACGCCGGGTGCGGTACGCGTTTGTACGGCAGCGCAAACACGCTGTCCATCTCTTCGGTAGAGAGTGGGATCGCCGGCGGGTTAATCCAGATGTAGCGCTCACCGTGCTTTTGCATCAGCGCACGGGCACAGCCCGGGTTGGTTTCATGGTGCAGAATACGGGACGCATGCGCGTAGAGCACCTTGTCACTTTTTACCTTCTCAAAGGATGGCAGCAGCACGTAGGTCTTTTCCCACGGCTTCGGACGCGGCGGCTGCACCACGATAGCTTTTGCTTCGGCTTTCTTCGGCGCAACCGGCTTGTTATCCGCACACGGCAGATCTTCGCCGTACGGATGCGGGATCGGGTCGATTTTGCCCGGCATATCGATGATACGGGAATCCACCCCTTTCCAGCCCGGCAGCGCCTCTTTCACCATGATCGCGGTATTACGCACGTCGCGGATATCGCCCACCGGTTCGCCCTGCGCCAGACGGTGCGCCACTTCCACCAGCGGACGCTCGCCGTTGCCGAAGATCAGCATGTCGGCTTTGGAGTCCACCAGCACCGAACGGCGTACGGTATCAGACCAGTAGTCGTAGTGCGCGGTACGGCGCAGGCTCGCTTCGATACCCCCCAGGATAACCGGTACATCTTTCCAGGCCTCTTTGCAGCGCTGGGTGTAGACGAGGGTTGCGCGATCCGGACGCTTGCCCGCCACGTTATCCGCGGTGTAGGCGTCGTCGTGACGCAGCTTGCGGTCAGCGGTGTAGCGGTTGATCATCGAGTCCATGTTGCCCGCGGTAACGCCAAAGAAGAGGTTCGGCTTACCGAGGCGCATAAAATCATCTTTGCTGTTCCAGTCAGGCTGGGCAATGATCCCGACGCGGAAGCCCTGGGCTTCGAGCATGCGACCGCAGATCGCCATACCAAAGCTCGGGTGATCGACGTAAGCGTCACCCGTCACCAGGATAATGTCGCAGCTGTCCCAGCCAAGTTGGTCCATCTCTTCACGAGACATCGGCAGGAAAGGCGCCGGTCCAAAGCAGGCCGCCCAGTACTGCGGCCAGGAGAAGAGGTCACGATCCGGCTGGATCAGGGAAATTGCGCTCATAATGCTTCCGAAGAAAAAATAGACAAAAGGAGCGGGATTATACGCTGGATCATTGTGGGAAATGAAGGAGTATTGTGCGGGGGATGTTAATGCCCGGTGGCGCTTCGCTTACCGGGCCTACGGCCTGTAGGTCGGGTAAGGCGAAGCCGCCACCCGGCACGTTTTACGGTGCCGGATTGATTAACATTTGCCCCACCGAGCCGCGATCCGCCATCTCCAGCGTCTGGCTGTGGAACAGGAACGGGAAGTGCGGCCAGGAAGGCTGCCCATAATAGACCAGCAGTTCCACCTGCCCGTCGACCCAGACGGTATCCTTCCAGCCTCTGTCTTCCGGGAACGGCATGGCGCCGTTGACGTTGCGGATCAGGAAACTCACCCCTTCGATATGGAACGACTGCGGCCTGTCGGCGCGCACCGTCCAGCGCTCCCAGGAGCCCTGCTGGGCGGTAATATCGATGCGGTTCACATCCCACAGCTGGCCGTTAATGCCCGGGTCGTCGCCAAGGCTGATATCCCGGCTGCGCACCGGCGTACCGCTCAGGATCTCCTCCGGCAGCAGGCGCATCGGCAGGGTATCGGTCACCAGCGGCAGCAGACCGGTTGGACGCAGGGTTAACACCAGCGTCGAGACCAGAATGCTCGACGGCTCAAAGAAACCGCGCAGACGATCAACGATGCCCGCCGCCTCGCCACAGGTGATCGACACCTCTTCGCCGTTGGTCATATCCACCAGAATTTCGCGTCGCTCGCCCGGCGCCAGCGCCAGTTGTTTAACCGACACCGGAGCCGGTAAAAAGCCCTGATCCCCGGCAATGACGTGCAGCGCGCGGCCATCGCTCATCTGCAGTTGATAGCGACGCGAGTTGGAGGCATTCAGCAGACGCAGGCGTACCCAGCCGCGTGACACCTCGACATAGGGGCTTTGCGCGCCGTTGACCAGCAGCGTGTCACCCACAAAACCGCCGCTGCCCGGCTCGCTGTACTCCGGCGTACCGAAATTATCCAGCCGCTTGTCCTGAATGATGAGCGGGAAGTCATCCACCCCGTAGTGGTTCGGGATCGGCAGGGATTTACTGACCTCATCCTCTATCAGCCACATCCCGGCCAGACCGTTGTAGACCTGCTGCGCGGTGCGGTTCGGGGTGTTGGCGTGATACCAGAGGGTGGCGGCGCGTTGGCGGACCGGCAGAACTGGTGCCCAGTCGGCGCTTGCGGACATCATGCGCGGGGCACCGCCCAGCAGCGGGCCCGGCACCTGCATCCCGCTGATGGTCATGGCCACGTTCTCCGCCAGACGGTTGCTGTAGATCAGTTTGACGTCATCGCCGCTCCAGACGCGCACCGTCGGGCCGAGGTAACGTCCGTTGATGCCCCAGACCGAAGCCCGGGTACCCTGAGTGAACGACCAGTGGGCGCGCTGTAGCGTCAGAAACAGCGGCTGCCCGCGGCGGGATTCCAGTAACGGCGGAATGGGCAGCGGCTGCTGCTGCCCGGCGGCGTTTGCCCTCAGCGGAACCGCGCCTGCACAAAGGGCGATCCCCGATGCCTGAATAAACTGACGGCGACTGAGTGACATAATGGCTCCATCTATAAACGCACTAACACACGGGAATTCGTTTTCCCTTTAAGCCGGCTTAAACCTTGCCAGCAGCTTCTCGCTCTGCGACTTCTTTATCGAGCTCAGCGATTTTATTCAGCATTAATTCGCGGCAATGTGCCGCCAGCTCGCGTACCTGGTCTTTGCCATATTTACTGACATCGACCGGCGGCAGCATCTCTACGATGACCAGACCGTTACGCAGACGATTCAGGTTTATCTTATTCGATGTGTTGGAAACACACACTGGAATAATCGGTACGCCTGCCGCAATTGCGGCATGAAATGCGCCAGTTTTGAACGGCAGCAGGCCACGACCCCGGCTACGGGTCCCTTCCGGGAACATCCAGATAGAGATCTTGCGTTTTTTGAAGTGGTTCACCACCTCGGCAATCGTGCCGTGCGCCTTGGCCCGGTTGTTACGGTCAATCAGCAGGTTGCCGGTGAGCCAGTAGAGCTGGCCGAAGAACGGGATCCACAGCAGGCTTTTCTTGCCCACGGTGACGGTTGGCGGCTGCACGATTTTCGCTGCGGTCACCATATCGTAGTTATTCTGGTGGTTACCGATATAGATAGCGTTACCAAATTTCTCTGCCCCTTCCGGCAGACGCGTTTCCACCTTCAGGCCAAACAGCGGCGCCAGACGGGCAAACATGTGGCCAAAGGTGGCAACGTGTTTTGGATTACGCGGGCTGAACAGGCAGTAAACAGAGCCGAAGATACAGACCAGAATGCAGTAGATAACGGCAAGAATGGTACGAACAATTAATAGCATAGCGACCTCAAAAACCCCTGACAGTTGACGATTATACTGCAACTGTTAGCGGGTAACTCTTTTGTTTCTATAACGGATGTTTTTCACGAGTCCCCCTCCTGAGCGGAGGGGGAGGTGCTCTGTTACGCTTCGTTGTCGCCCGATGTCGCGCGGTGTGGAGAGTCGATCTCTACACGGTCAATGCGCTGCAAGCCACGCATCAGCGATCCTTTGCGTCCACGTTCGCCCACCACTTTCTGCAGCTCTTCCGGGCGCAGCTTGATTTTGCGTTTACCCACATGGATGGTCAACGTGCTCTGCGGCGGCAGAATAAAGAGGTGCGCCAGGCTGTCTTCCCCTTTTGCCGCATCCGCCGCGGCGATGTTGATGATCTTATTGCCTTTGCCTTTCGACAGCTGCGGCAGATCGCTGAGCGGGAACATCAGCATGCGGCCCGCGGCGGAGATCGCCAGCAGCATGTCGTTCTCGTCTTCAATCACCAGCGGGGCCATGACCCGGGCGTTATCCGGCAGACTAATCAACGCCTTGCCCGCACGGTTGCGCGAGATCAGATCGTTAAAGGTACAGATGAAGCCGTAGCCCGCATCGGAGGCCAGCAGCAGCTTCTGCTCATCGCCTTCCATCAGCATATGCTCAATGGTCGCCCCTGGCGGCAGCGTCAGCTTGCCGGTGAGCGGCTCGCCCTGCCCGCGCGCTGACGGCAGCGTAATCGGGTCGATGGCGTAGCTGCGCCCGGTGGTGTCGATAAAGGCCACCGGCTGGTTGCTCTTGCCCTTCACGGCGGCTTTGAAGCTGTCGCCCGCTTTGTAACTCAGACCCGGCGCGTCGATATCATGACCTTTGGCGCTACGCACCCAGCCGCTTTGTGACAGCACAATGGTCACCGGCTCGGACGGCTGCAGGTCATGCTCGCTCATCGCTTTCGCTTCTTCACGCTCGTGCAGCGGAGAGCGACGCTCATCGCCGAAGGCATCGGCGTCAGCCTGCAGCTCTTTCTTCAGCAGGTTGTTCATCTTGCGTTCGGAGGCGAGGATCGCCTGCAGCTGATCGCGCTCTTTTTCCAGCTCGTTCTGCTCACCGCGAATTTTCATCTCTTCCAGCTTCGCGAGATGGCGCAGTTTCAGCTCAAGGATCGCTTCCGCCTGGGTTTCGCTGATGCCAAAGCGCGACATCAGGGCCGGCTTCGGCTCATCCTCGGTACGGATGATCTCAATCACTTCGTCGATGTTGAGGAACGCCACCAGCAAACCTTCGAGGATGTGCAGGCGCTTAAGCACTTTCTCCAGACGGTGATTCAGACGACGGCGCACCGTATCGCGGCGGAAGGTCAGCCATTCTGTAAGGATCTCCAGCAGGTTTTTCACCGCCGGGCGGCCATCCAGCCCGATCATGTTCAGGTTGATACGATAGCTTTTTTCCAGATCGGTGGTGGCGAACAGGTGGTTCATCACCGGCTCCATATCCACACGGTTGGAACGCGGCACGATCACCAGACGAGTCGGGTTTTCGTGGTCGGATTCATCGCGCAGATCGTCCACCATCGGCAGCTTTTTATTACGCATCTGGGCGGCGATCTGCTCCAGCACCTTCGCGCCGGAAACCTGGTGCGGCAGCGCGGTGATCACCACCGCGCCATCCTCTTTGGTCCACACCGCGCGCATACGCACCGAGCCGCGACCGTTCTGGTAGATTTTGCGGATTTCCGCGCGGGAGGTAATGATCTCCGCTTCGGTCGGGAAGTCCGGCCCCTGCACGATATCCAGCAGATCGTCCAGCGTGGTCTTCGGCTGTTCAATCAGGGTGATGGCCGCTTTCGCCACTTCACGCAGGTTGTGCGGCGGGATATCCGTCGCCATCCCGACGGCAATGCCGGTGGTGCCGTTCAGCAAAATGTTCGGCAGACGCGCAGGCAGCATTTTCGGCTCCTGCAGCGTACCGTCGAAGTTGGGTACCCACTCCACGGTGCCCTGGCCCAGCTCGCTGAGCAGCAGTTCGGCATATTTAGAGAGACGGGATTCGGTATAACGCATCGCCGCGAACGACTTCGGATCGTCCGGCGCACCCCAGTTCCCTTGGCCGTCGACCAGCGGATAGCGGTAGGAGAACGGCTGAGCCATCAACACCATCGCTTCATAGCAGGCGCTGTCGCCGTGCGGATGGTATTTACCCAGCACGTCACCCACGGTACGGGCGGATTTTTTAAACTTGGCGCTGGCGTTCAGACCCAGCTCAGACATCGCATAAACGATGCGGCGCTGAACGGGTTTCAGGCCATCTCCGATAAACGGCAACGCCCTGTCCATGATGACGTACATGGAGTAGTTCAGGTAGGCGTTTTCCGTGAATTCATGTAGCGCGAGGCGCTCTGCCATATCGCTCATTAAATGGGATTCCTCAACTCAGAAACCAGTTGGTTTCAGGCAATATTGCCGCAGATACTACCTTATCTGGCGAGTCGAGTCACAAAGAAAAAGGGGCCGGAATAGCGGCCCCTTGATGGGTTATTTATTCAGCTTGATAACCTGTTTCACGTCGATTTCGAAATCGTTCCACTCTTTATCGACCTTGCCCTGCAGCTCAACCTTATCCTGCGGCGTAATGGTCTGGCCGTTCCAGTGTTTATTGTCGATCTCCACCGTTACCGTGCCGCTCTCATCACGGAAGGTATAACGGTCGTCAGAGAGGCGCTCGGTAATCGTCCCGCGCAGTTTCACCCAGCTGTCATCCTTCATATCCTTGACCTTCTGTGCCGTGGTGAGGTTAGCGTCATTATCGACAAACCCACCCTGCTGGGTTTGCGTCTGGGTTGCCGTCGCGGATGGGCCATTAAATCCACCCTGTGCCGCAAACACCGGCGCGGAGGTGATCATCATGATGGCAGCAATAGCAGCAATTTTTTTCATCTTAACTCTCCCTTTAATGTCGTTTCGCAATCCATTAAACAGGGTAAACCTTAACAACTTCTTAAGCGGAAAATTTAAATTTTTTTACTGTACAGCTGTGCGTAACAGAGGGTTTACTGACGGCATCAGGGAGGGAAATATGCGCATTTTACTGGTAGAAGATGACAGGCTGATTGGCGACGGCATTAAAGCCGGGCTGACGAAAATGGGCTTTTGCGTGGACTGGTTCACCGACGGCGAAACGGGCCGCGCGGCGCTCTACAGCGCCCCCTACGACGCCGTGGTACTCGACCTGACGCTGCCCGGCCTCGACGGGCTACAAATCCTGCGCGAATGGCGGGCACAGGGGCGCGACGAACCGGTGCTGATATTAACCGCGCGGGATGCGCTCGATCAGCGCGTCGAGGGGCTGCGCCTGGGGGCTGACGATTATTTCTGTAAACCCTTCGCCCTGATTGAGGTGGCCGCCCGCCTGGAGGCGCTGGTGCGCCGCAGCCACGGGCAGGCGCACAGCGAACTGCGCCACGGTAAGATCACGCTCAATCCTACCAGCCTCGTCGCCACGCTAAACGGCGAAACTCTGGTGCTGAAGCCGAAAGAGTTTGCCCTGCTGGAACTCCTGATGCGCAACGCAGGCCGCGTCCTGCCGCGGAAGCTGATTGAAGAGAAGCTCTATACCTGGGATGACGACGTCTCCAGTAACGCCATAGAGGTCCACATACACCATCTGCGCCGCAAGCTCGGCAGCGATGTTATCCGCACCGTGCACGGCATCGGTTATACCCTGGGTGACGCATGAAACTGACCCAACGCCTCAGCCTCAAGCTGCGCCTGACGCTGCTGTTCTTAGCCCTGTCGCTGACGGCGTGGTTTGCCGCGAGCATCGTCGCCTGGCACCAGACCACCGATAAGCTCGATAAGCTGTTTGACACCCAGCAGATGCTGTTTGCCAAACGGCTGCTGACCATGGATCTTGACGAGCTCAAAGCCCCGGAACGCATGCGCGAGGTGCCGAAAAAAGCCCGTCACGGCCATCTGGATGACGATGCGCTGGCCTTCGCCATCTACACCCCCGAGGGCAAAATGGTGCTTAACGACGGCGAAAACGGGCGCGACATTCCGTATCACTATCGCCGGGAAGGGTTTGATAACGGCCAGCTCAACGACGATAACGACGAATGGCGCTTCCTCTGGCTCACCGCCCCGGACGGCAAGTACCGGGTGGTGGTCGGCCAGGAGCGGGAGTACCGTCAGGAGATGGCGCTGGACGTGGTGCGATCGCAGCTCACGCCTTGGCTGGTGGCGCTGCCGGTGATGCTGCTGTTGCTTATCGTCTTGCTGAGCCGGGAACTGCACCCGCTGAAAAAGCTGGCGCAAACCCTGCGCCTCCGCTCACCGGATGCCACTGACCGCCTGCCGACCCACGGCGTGCCCGTTGAGGTTCGCCCGCTGCTCGATGCGCTGAATCATCTGTTCGCCCGCACCCAGGAGATGATGGCCCGCGAGCGCCGCTTTACCTCCGATGCCGCCCATGAACTGCGCAGCCCCCTCACCGCCCTGAAGGTGCAGACCGACGTGGCGCAGCTGTCGCTGGACGATCCTGAGGCGCAGGGCAAAGCGCTGAACCAGCTACACGCCGGTATCGACCGGGCATCGCGGCTGGTTGAGCAGCTCCTGACCCTGTCGCGCCTGGATTCGCTGGAGAGCCTCGATGACGTGGAATCCCTGGTGCTGGCCGATGTTCTCCAGTCGGCGGTGATGGAGATCTACCCTTCGGCGCAGCAGGCCGGGATCGAGATGCGCCTGAACATCAACGCCCCGCAGGTCACCCGCCCCGGTCAGCAGCTGCTGCTGAGCCTGCTGGTACGCAATCTGCTGGATAACGCCGTCCGCTACAGCCCGCGCGGCAGTGTGGTGGAGGTTACGCTGGATAGCCGCAGTTTTACCGTCCGTGACAACGGACCGGGCATCGCCCCCGAGGCGCTGGCGCGGATCGGCGAACGCTTCTATCGCCCGCCAGGACAGGAGCAAACCGGCAGCGGGTTGGGGTTATCTATCGTCAAACGGATTGCCGCCCTGCATCGAATGACGGTTACACTCGGGAATGCGCCGGAGGGCGGCTTTGTCGTCACCGTCGGCTGGTAGGGTATTATTGCTGTTATAGCAAAAGACTTTGCACATTTTGCTAATTTCACCGCACCGCTGTCGCGCGTAGAATAGCCCTCAGACTCGCTACTCTGAGGACAACTTAATGAGCAATATCCTAATTATCAACGGCGCAAAAAAATTCGCCCACTCCAATGGCCAACTGAATGACACCCTGACCGAGGTCGCGGACGGCTTCCTGCGCGACGCCGGGCATGATGTTAAGGTCGTGCGCACCGACGGTGAGTACGATATCCAGGCCGAAGTGCAGAACTTCCTCTGGGCTGACGTGGTGATCTGGCAGATGCCTGGCTGGTGGATGGGCGCGCCGTGGACCGTGAAAAAGTACATGGACGATGTCTTTACCGAAGGCCACGGCGCGCTGTATGCCAGCGATGGCCGCACCCGTTCAGATGCCTCGAAAAAATATGGCTCCGGCGGTCTGATTCAGGGGAAAAAGTACATGCTTTCCCTCACCTGGAACGCCCCGATAGAAGCCTTCACCGAAGAAGATCAGTTCTTCCACGGCGTGGGCGTGGACGGTGTTTATCTGCCGTTCCACAAAGCCAACCAGTTCCTGGGAATGGAGGCGCTGCCGACCTTTATCACCAACGACGTGATTAAAATGCCAGACGTGCCACGCTATATCGCAGAATATCGCAAGCATCTGGCTGAAATTTTTGCTTAACTGGTTGCATGTTATCAGGAGAAATGACCATGCTTACCGTTATTGCTGAAATTCGTACCCGTCCTGGCCAACATCACCGTCAGGCGGTGCTGGATCAGTTCGCTAAAATTATCCCGACCGTTTTAGAAGAAGCCGGCTGCCACGGCTACGCGCCGATGGTGGACACCGCTGCAGGCGTCAGCTTCCAGACCACCGCCCCCGACTCCATCGTGATGGTTGAGCAGTGGGAAACCGTGGCGCACCTTGAAGCGCATCTGCAGACCCCGCACATGAAAGCGTGGAGCGAGGCGGTGAAGGGTGACGTTCTGGAAACGCATATCCGTATTCTGGAAAACGGGGTTTAACCCCTGTTTTGCCCGGTGGCGCTACGCTTACCGGGCCTACAAAACCGTAGGCCGGGCAAACGAAGTGCCGCCCGGCAATACCAACAGCACCGAATCTCAGGCCCGGTACGCATAGCGTTTCCGGGCTTTTTTTATCACCTCGAAACGCACCTGCTATGCTTATTTCTGATTTCATTGTTATCTGGAGGAAGGAATGGGTATTTTTAACTTCGTTAAAGAAGCAGGTGAAAAGCTGTGGGATAACCTGACCGATCACAAAGGTCAGAGCGATAAGGTGACTGAACACCTTAAAAAACTCAACATACCGGGCGCCGACAAAGTGCAGGTCAACGTCAACGACGGTAAGGCCGTGGTGACGGGTGACGGACTCACCCAGGAGCAGAAGGAAAAAATCCAGGTCGCGGTAGGGAACATCGCGGGCGTCAGCGAGGTGGAAAACAGCATCACCGCCACCGATACCCAACATGAAGCCACCTACTACACGGTCAAATCGGGTGATACGCTGAGCGCTATCTCCAAAACGGTGTATGGCGATGCCTCGCAGTACAACAAAATCTTCGAAGCCAACCGCCCTATGCTCTCCAGCCCCGATAAAATTTATCCTGGCCAGACGCTGCGTATTCCTGAAGTCTGATAGCACCGCACAGAGGGAAGATGATGAAGATAGCCTGTCTGGGCTGGGCTCGTTGGTCTGGAAAAGCGGCTCACTCCCCGTCGCCGGGGAGTGGAAAACCGACGGACCATCGCTGCCTGTCGAGTTTTGCCGGGTCAGCGACGGCGGTGAACTGGCAACCGCCATCTGTATGAATGCGCCTGCCGTACCGGTGCTCTGGGCATGGCTTAATGCGGAAACGCTGAGCTTGGCCTGTCAGGCGTTGCGCGAACGCGAGGGGATCCCGGAAGATCGTTGTGACGGTATAGGTTCATTGCTGATCGAAGGCCGCCATACCGGCCTGCTTGCTAAATGGGCGGTTGAGAGAGGCATCGAGGCGGTGATTTGGACCGGGCTACCGCCGAGAAGCGCCTCCCTGGAGGGCCGCGTGCCCACCGTGGATGAAGCCATTGTGTATCTGGACAGCCTGAGCGGCGAGGCCCGCCAGCATGCGCGGGACTATATCAAGCAGGTGCCGGAGCAGATCGACACCCCTTATCGGCGAGTCATCAAAGAGGTGCTGGGGTGGTGACAATGCCACCCCAGCGTTTTCTTACCAGTACAGTTTCCAGCTCTGGGTAAAGCGCACCAGGGCTTCAACGTAGAAGTAATCGCCCCAGCTGGCGCACTCGTCCACGCCTTTATTGCTGGCGAGGTGATACACGGAGTGTTTCAGCACGCCGTTGCCCTTCTCCTCTTTCCCCATCAGGTAGTGCCTGGTCAGCGAGGACATGATCCCTTTCGCCCACGCCAGATAGCGCTCGCGATCCGGGTCAGTCACCGGCAGGTGCTTCACCAGCTCCAGCAGGCCGCATACCGCAATCGCCGCTGACGATGAATCACGCAGCGCGTCGGTGCCCACCAGCGCCAGATCCCAGTGGCAGACATAATCCTCCGGCAGGCGGTTGAGGAAGTAGTTTGCCAGCCGTTTTGACAGGGCGATCATCGTCTCGTCGCCGGTATAGATATAGCTCAGCAGAAATCCGTAAATCCCCCACGCCTGGCCCCGCGACCAGCAGGAGTCGTCCGCATAGCCCTGCTGGGTATTGCCGTAGCGCGGCGCGCCGGTGACCACGTCCATATAGTAGGTATGGAAGGTGGAGGCATCGTCACGGATCAGGTACGTTGCGGCCTGCATCACATGCGCTTTAGCAGCCTCGGCAAAACGCGGATCGCCGGTCTGCTCCGTCGCCCAGTAGAGCAGCGGCAGGTTCATGTTGCAGTCGATGATCATCCGCCCGGCCTGTTCCGGATCGGCCAGATCGCCCCACGCCTGGATGATCTTTGCCTTCTCGTGGAAGCGTTCCAGCAGGGCTTCGGCGGCCAGCAGCGAGAAGCCGCGCGCCTCGCGACTGCCGGTCAGCCGCCAGTCTGCCACACAAGAGAGCGTGTAGAGGAAGCCGAGATCGTGGGTGTTGGTGTCGCTGCGCCCGGCAATGCGCAGACCAAACGAGCGCGTGTGTTTTTGGGCCATCTCACGGAATTTCTCCTCCCCGCTCATCTCCCAGGCCAGCCACAGCTGCCCGGTCCAGAAGCTGGTGGTCCATTCGACGTTATCGGTCAGGGGATAAAACCCCTCTTTGCAGGTTTCTGCCGGGAATTTGTCACCGAATTCCGTTAAATGACGGCTAATCAGGTCGAGGATATGGCTGCGCGCCGAGATTAATTCATCGCTAAAGGCGCGTTCATCCACGGGCACGGGAATATCGGCCAGACGTTCCTCGGTGATACGACTTAACATAATTCGATTCCTTCTTTGACGACGTAAATTAGTGATGTTCAACAACGTTCAGCGTTTTTGCGCCGCGCCATTTGCTCTGGCAGGCGGATAACGTGAAGGCGGAAATAAGGGTAAAGGTCAGCGCCGTGGCGCCCATGATGATATAGGTCTGCTCAAAGCCGATGCGGTCATACATATAACCGGCAGGGGAAGAGACCACGACATTACCGACGTAGAGCATCGCCTGATAGCCCAGCAGATACATGGTGGCGTTCACGCGTTTATCGAAATGCTCAGCGATATATTTAAAGACCGACACCAGCAGGAGGCAGATCTCCAGACCGTACAGCGGCTTGAGAACCGAAATGAGCAGGTGCGAATCGCAGATCCCGGAAATAATCAGGCGTGCCCCGACAATCAGGCCGACAATTAATAACCCACGCTTGGCACCAATAAAATTCACGAACAGCGGGATGACCATATACATGACAAATTCCATCCCGGACTGCACGGTGCCCAGATAGCCAAATACCGCGTTGCCCTGGTGCACGTCATCAAAGAAGGTGACGAAATAGCGCGAGAACTGCTGCTCGGCGATAAACATCATCCAGGCCACGCCCGCCACGTACAGGCAGAAGGCCCAGAATTTGCGGCTGCGCAGCAGGGCGTAAACATCCGCTGGAACGATTTTCTCTTTGGTCAGCACCTCACCCGCATGAGCCGAGTTGGTGTTCACCTTCAGGCTCAGGAGGACAATCAGCATAATGACCGACGCCACGCTGCCCATAATAAAGTTGTACGCCGGAGAGAGGTTAAACAGCAGGCCGGAGAACGACGATGCCACCGCCCAGCCCAGCGAGCCCCACATACGGATCTGACCAAACTCCATGCCGTTCAGACGGCTGAAACGGTCGGAATAGGATTCGCACGCCGCAACGCCCGCATACCAGGCGAAACTTAAATAGAGCGCGCCGATAATAATCCCCAGCATGGTGTTGGACATTAACAGCGGCTGATAGACATAAATAAAGAACGGTGCCATCAGGGCGGACATCGCCACCACAAAATAGAGCAGGTATTTGCTCATGCCGATCTTATCCAGAATGTAGCCATAGATCGGTTTCAGAATAACGGAGAAGACACCGTTTACCGCAAATACGGTGCCGATCACCGAGCCGCTCAGGTTGGCTTTTTGCCCGAGCCAGATCGCCAGCAAACCAATACTGGCCGACCAGGTAAAGAAATAGAGAAAAATAAAACTGCTGATTTTGTAATATTCAGTTTTGTTGCTCATACCATCCTCGCCGATATCCAGGGTAAGGCTCTTATAAAATGAACGACAGCTTACGTTCGCTTCCGGGCGCGCAAATAACGACCCGGTTATCTTCTATTTCCAGGAGTGGTGTGTTTGCCTCTGCGCGCGCTTTCCCGGAGGCGTATACCGCACTGCACAGCCAGCTCTCCCCCTGCGGGAGAGTGATGGTCAGCACCGGAATAGCGGCGCATTCGGCAAACATGATGCTGCTGTTGGGTGGCGTCACCACGCTGTCAGGCTGACGGCTGATGACAGGCGACAGATCGACAATGGCGCTGCTGCCGTTCGCGGCATTCAGATAACTGCCGCGCCCGGTAAGCTGGTGGTCGGTTTTCATTACCGCAAACCCGCCCTCCACCGTCTGCAACGTGCGGGCGCTGTTAATGCGGTGCAGGCGCAGATGCCACTCGCCAAACGGCACCAGCCAGCTCTCGATGTGGACGTCGTGCCACGGCGACCAGCGCGAAAAGATGAAGTTCTCGTCGACGCGGACCGCCTCGCATTCACGGCGTCCGCGGAAGTAGTTATCACCATCGGCCAGCAGCAGCATGGAGTCGCAGGCGGCATGCTTGATGCCGAAGCGTCCGCGCTCGATGGTGAACCCAAAGCGGCTGGAGTAGGCAAATTTGGTATATTTCGCCTCGGTGTTAACGTAGTTGTTCAGCTCCAGCTGTCCGGCGGTAAGCATGGTGACGTGATCCGCTTGCATCAGGATCTGCTGGGCATGGGGAATGACGCGCTTTTCGGCAAGCGCAGGTAATGGCTGCTCTTCTGCCTGCCAGAACGGATGGCTCTCCGGCAGGGCCAGAATCAGGTAGGTTTTCAGCGCCCAGTAAGGCGAGCCGGGGGAGTTATAGTCCTCGCACATCGCCAGGTTCGGGTAGGCGAAACCCAGCGTCAGGATCCCGTCGCGATCGGTCATCGGCTGCTGCTGCCACCAGCGCAGATGACGCAGGATGATCCCTTTCACGATCCCCGGCGTAAACACCTCCAGCCCGGAAAAAGCCACCGCGCTCCAGAAGGCGACCATCGCGAAGCGGTAGGTCAGGCTGCGGCCAAAGGGCACCGAGGCGCCGTCGGCAGCGGACATATAGATAAAATCTTCCGCGAACAGGCGCGAACGCTGGCGCAGTACCTCTGCCCGCCCCTCATCGCCGCTGAGGGTGGCGTAAATCAGGCCGTAAAAGTGAAACGCCATTGAGATGTAGTAATCCTTTGGCCGACCCGGACCGTCGGAGTACCAGCCGTCACCCAGATAGTAGGTCTCCATCATGGCGAAGCGGCGATCGATGGCCTGCTGATCGTAGGGCAGCCCGGCGCGCTTAAAGCCAAGCTGGACCATGATGGCGAAGTAGTTCCAGTTGCTATCCGGCATCGTCGCGTCGGTGATCTGGTTCAGCCAGGCGTGCAGGTTCATCAGCTCACGTTCGCTAAACAGTTCAGTGAGTTTGTCCTGCAGTAGCGCCAGCCCGAGGCCATAGGCCGCCATCTCCACCAGACGCTGGTCATAGGGCCCGGCTTCGCCCCAGTAGCCTGCGCTTTGCGGATCGGTCCCCTGCTTAATGGCGGTGAGGTATTTATCGCTGAACGGCGTACTGTCGCCTGCGGCCATCAGCGGAAACAGCCCCCACAAGACCCGGGAGAGCCCCTCCATCTGCGCGACATCGGTGGCGTAGTGGGCGCTGGTATCGCCCAGTGAAAAACGGGAGCTACCCGCCGGGAACTGCTTATCCACCGCGGCCAGCAGGGTATTAAGGGCCGCCACCAGATCCTGGCGGGATGACAACGGATTTGATTTTTCTTTATTTGCCGCGCACATACGCTCGTCCTCGCAATCAACTGCGGCAAAGCATAGTTAATCAGCAAGGTGCAGAAATGTTAGCTGGGTCACAGGAGTGAGAGATGAATAAACCCGCAGTTGAGGAAATTTAAAAAGGTGGTTTATAAAGGGGAAAGAAAAGGGAAAAGTTGAGTTTTATTGCACTATGCGCGAGACCCCCACGGCGGAACACCTTGAGCTCATCACCCTGAACGATACGCTGGTGTCGTTCAGTCGCCTGTTCGCCAACACCGTGCGCTATCACCACTGGCACCAGTGCCTGGAGATCCTCTATGTCGAAGAGGGCTTTGGTGTGGCGATTGTCGATAATCGTCACTACACCATGCGCCCGGGGAGGCTGTTTTTCTTCCCGCCCTTTACCCTGCACAAGGTGATGGTCGATCCCCAGGCCGAAGCGAACTACCGCCGGACCATTATTCATCTCGATCAGCATGCGGTAATGAAAGCCCTGCGTGATTTCCCCCAGACCCAACAACGACTCCAGAAGCTATCCCAACGGGGAGGAGAAGCCTGGGTAGCGGACATGGCCCACTGCCACAGCCATCTCGATCATCTCTTCAGCTGCTACCCGCCGCCGTTGAACAGCGAGCGCATCGCCAGCCTGCTGATTAGCCTGTTCGCCATGCTGCCGCACGATGACGAAGGCCAACCCGGCAACAGCCACGGTATCGCCAGCCAGGTAATGTTCTGGCTGGATGAGCACTATCAGCATAAGTTCAGCCTTGATGCGCTGGCAGACGAGCTGGGGAAATCCCGCAGCTATGTGTCACGGAAATTCCATGCGGAAACGGGGGAGAAAATTCACGATTACCTGAATACGTTACGATTACGCAAAGCCTGTGAGTGCCTGCTGCATTCGGAGGCGAGCGTGCGGGAGATTGCCGCGCGGGTGGGGTTTTCGGACGTGACCTACTTTATCAGCGCATTTAAAAAGGGCATCGGAGAGACGCCCTTGCAGTACCGGAAGAATCATGCGGCCTGAGGAGATGCCGGGTGGCGGCGATGCCTTACCCGGCCTACAAAACCCGTCGGCCCACGCAAGTCTCGTAGGCCCGTGCAAGCGAAGCGCCGCCGGGCAAATAGCCCGCACGATCCCTGCCGACCGGCATTTTATCAGCCTTCGATATCCGCCAGGTCGCCCTTCTCCTGCAGCCAGTTGCGGCGGTCTTCCGAGCGCTTCTTGGCCAGCAGCATATCCATCACCGCGGTGGTCTGCTGCTCATCTTCATCGCTGATGGTGAGCTGCACCAGACGGCGGGTATTCGGATCGAGCGTGGTTTCACGCAGCTGCAACGGGTTCATCTCGCCCAGCCCTTTAAAGCGCTGCACGTTAGGTTTGCCCTTCTTGCGTTTAAGCTGCTCCAGCACACCCGCTTTCTCTTCTTCCGTCAGGGCGTAATAGACCTCTTTACCGAGATCGATACGGTACAACGGCGGCAGCGCCACATAGACATGGCCGTTTTTCACCAGCGTGCGGAAGTGCTTCACAAAGAGCGCACACAGCAGGGTGGCGATGTGCAGCCCATCGGAGTCCGCATCCGCGAGGATACAGATCTTGCCGTAACGCAGCTGGCTGAGATCTTCGCTGTCCGGATCGATACCGATCGCCACCGAGATGTCATGCACCTCCTGCGACGCCAGCACCTCGTCGGAAGAGACTTCCCAGGTGTTAAGGATCTTACCCTTCAGCGGCATGATCGCCTGATATTCACGGTCGCGCGCCTGCTTGGCCGACCCGCCCGCAGAGTCCCCTTCCACCAGGAACAGCTCGGTACGGTTCAGATCCTGCGCGGTACAGTCCGCCAGTTTGCCCGGCAGCGCAGGGCCGCTGGTGAGCTTTTTACGCACCACTTTCTTCGCCGCGCGCAGACGGCGCTGGGCGCTGGAGATGGCCATTTCGGCCAGCATTTCTGCGGCCTGTACGTTCTGGTTCAGCCACAGACTGAAGGCATCTTTCACCACGCCGGAGACAAACGCCGCGCACTGGCGTGAAGAGAGTCGCTCTTTGGTCTGACCGGCAAACTGCGGATCCTGCATCTTCACGGAGAGGACGTAGGCGCAGCGCTCCCAGATATCTTCCGCCGACAGCTTCACGCCGCGCGGCAGAATGTTGCGGTATTCGCAGAACTCACGCATCGCGTCCAGCAGACCCTGGCGCAGGCCGTTCACGTGCGTGCCGCCCTGCATGGTCGGGATGAGGTTAACGTAGCTTTCGGTCAGCAGCTCGCCGCCTTCCGGCAGCCACAGCAGCGCCCAGTCCACCGCTTCCGTATCACCGGCAAAATTACCGATAAACGGTTTTTCCGGCAGGGTTGGCAGGCCGTTAACCGCTTCGCCCAGGTAATCATTCAGACCATCCTGGTAGCACCAGCGCTGCTCGCTGTTGTTGACCTCATCCTTGAAGGTAATTTCTACCCCAGGGCAGAGCACCGCTTTCGCTTTCAGAATGTGCGTTAAGCGTGAGACCGAGAAACGCGGGCTGTCGAAGAAGCTCTCGTCCGGCCAGAAGTGGACGCTGGTGCCGGTATTGCGTTTCGCGCAGGTACCGATCACCTGCAAATCCTGCACTTTATCGCCGTTCTCAAAGGCGATGTTGTAGACCTGGCCGTCGCGCTTAACGGTCACTTCCACACGTTTGGACAGGGCGTTCACCACGGAGATACCTACCCCGTGCAGACCGCCTGAGAACTGGTAATTTTTATTGGAGAACTTCCCGCCCGCATGCAGGCGGCAGAGGATCAGTTCAACCGCCGGCACACCCTCTTCCGGGTGGATATCGACAGGCATGCCGCGCCCGTCGTCGATCACTTCCAGCGACTGGTCGGCATGCAGAATAACGTCAACGCGTCTGGCATGACCCGCCAGCGCTTCGTCGACGCTGTTATCAATTACTTCCTGGCCCAGATGGTTTGGGCGCGTGGTATCGGTGTACATCCCCGGACGGCGGCGAACCGGCTCAAGCCCGGTGAGTACCTCAATGGCATCAGCGTTATAGGTTTGCGTCATGATTTAAACTAGCAATTCGCAGCGATTGTCAGAGGCTGTGCAGACCGAGAAAATCGACAATCTGGGTGAAATGATCCTCAAAGCCCGTGAAAGCGTGGTTACCACCCTCTTCTACAGTCTGGCGGCAAGAGGCGTAATACGCCACTGCCTGGCGGTAATCCAGCACTTCATCACCCGTCTGTTGCAGCAGCCAGATAAGATCTGGCGCTTCCAGCGGATCAATCTGCATCACTTTGAGGTCGTAAATATGGCGAGACTCTAGCACATATTGCTGTCCGGTGTAGGGGTTCTCGTTGTGCCCAAGATAGCCCACCAGCAGCTCAAAAGGCCGCACCGCCGGATTCACCACCACGGCGGGTACCATAAAGCACTGGGAGAGCCAGGTGGCGTAGTAGCCGCCAAGGGAAGAGCCCACCACACCGAACGGCTCGCCGCCGTGCGCCATGACGATGGTCTCCAGCATCTCAGCGGCATCTGCCGGGTACGGCGGCAGCTGCGGGACGATCATCTCGACGTCGGGATGATGAACCTCCAGCCATTGGCGAAACAGCGTCGCTTTTGCCGAGCGCGGGGAGCTGTTAAACCCGTGCAGATAAAGGAGCGCAGACATCAGTAGCCTTCTGACGCGGTATCCGGGCGGAACCGGGTGCCTTCCAGACGGCAGACTTCGGTGGTCAACGAGCCGTCGGCATGCAGTTCCAGCCAGCGCCAGCCTGGCGCAATGGTATCTAACGTGAAGTTCGCACAATGCGGTTTGAACTGCACGCAGGTAGAAGGCGTAGCCAGCAGGCGACGACCGTTCCAGTCGAGATCCTGCTCCTGATGGATATGTCCGCAGAGCAAGTGCTTCACCCGCGGGAATTTCTCCAGCACCTGATCCAGGGCGGCGGAGTTGCGCAGGCTATGCTGATCGAGCCAGCTACATCCTGCCGGCAGCGGATGATGATGCAGTAAAAGCAGCGTGTTGCGCTCCGGCTCAGCCGCCAGTTTCGCTTCCAGCCACTCCAGCTGAAAATCGCTCAGCTCACCGTGCGGCACGCCGAAGACCTGGCTGTCGAGCAGCAGAATCTGCCAGTGGTCGCCGGCGTAGACCCGTTTAGCGGGCGAAATGCCTGAATCCTGAAGTGCGCTGTACATCGCCGGTTGAAAATCGTGGTTTCCCGGTAACCAGACGCAGGGCGCGTGAAATCTCGCGGTACCTTCAGCGAAATGCTGATAAGCCGCGGCGGTTTGGTCCTGCGCCAAATCGCCCGTTGCGACAATCAAATCGCATTCGCGCTTCTGGCCATGAATGGCTTCCAGAACAGCCTGATAACTCTCCCAGGTATTCACACCTAACAGGGTTTCATGCTTATTGGCAAACAGGTGAGTATCGGTAATTTGTAATACCCTGACTGGCGCCCCACCAGCAACAGTCAGGTTCAACAGGCTTTCCAAATGGTGTCCTTAGGTAGGTTTCACGACGCTAACAAACCGGAATCGCCATCGCTCCATGTGCTAAACAGTATCTTAGCCAATCAGCCAGAAACTGATTAATTTGATGCTTTTCGTCACGTTGATGCAACTTTTTATTTGGGTAATCATAACGCGCTTTGAAGCGGAAGATCTGCTGACTTGAACACACTTCAGCGACCATCGCGTCATGGTACAGCCGCACCGTCATCGACGGCAGGCTCCAGTAGCTGATGGAAGGTGCCGTTTGTTCGATCTCCACCAGCGTAGTGTAACGGGTTGATTCCGTAATCGTTAACCGATACTGCGCGTTGCTCACCTGATAGCTCACTGTTTCGCCGGGCGCGTCATTACGCGGCAGCAAACGGCGCAACTGGGCGAAATTGGTTTCGCACAGGCGCATCATTTCAGGGAAGTCAGGTGTATAACGCTTCATTTTTTCCACTCGTTTCTTAATTCCTGATAGTGCAGCTGTAGCCATTGCAAAGCGATGACAGAAGCCGCGTTGTCGATTTTCCCCTCTTCTACCCATTGATAAGCCTGCTCCCGACTTACCACATGAACACGAATATCTTCGTTTTCATCAACCAGACCGTGAATCCCTTGCGCGGTCGTGGCGTCCACTTCGCCTACCAGAACCGATAAACGCTCGCTGGTGCCGCCAGGGCTTGCCAGATAATTCGAAATCGGTTTTGTACGCCCAACAATCAGCCCGGCCTCTTCCATCGCCTCGCGACGGGCGACCTCATCCGGGGTCTCGCCTGCTTCAACCATCCCGGCCACCATCTCCAGCAGCCACGGGCTTTCGCTGGTATCCAGCGCGGCAATGCGAATCTGCTCTACCAGTACCACTTCATCACGCACTGGGTCAAAGGGTAGCAAGACTGCAGCATGCCCGCGCTCAAAAATTTCGCGCCGCACTTCGCCACTCATTTCGCCGTTAAACAGACGATGGCGAAAACGGTATAATTCCAGTGAAAAAAATCCGCTGTAGAGCGTTTCTCGTGCAATAATTTCTACATCGTTTTTTGTGAATGTCACTGGCATCTTCTCTGGTTTTTCCATGTTTGCGTCCTGTTATTTATGGTGGCGTTAAGGTGAAATTCCAATCTGCTAAACTGCGGTTTCTACAACAGTATGGTAAATTGGTGCAAGTTACTGCCGCATGGCACGGAACGCCAACCTTTTGCAGTGGCGAAGTCTGCTAGAATCGGTAGATATTTTTTTAATTAGATCAGCGCTAACAAAGCTTCACAACAAGGAAAGCAAATGAAGAAATTGCTCCCCATCCTCATCGGCCTGAGCCTGACGGGCTTCAGCGCGTTGAGTCAGGCAGAAGACCTGATACAGGTTTATAAGCAGGCACGTCTGAGCAACCCGGAACTGCGCAAGTCCGCTGCCGATCGTGACGCTGCATTTGAAAAAATTAATGAAGCACGCAGTCCATTATTACCACAGCTGGGTTTAGGTGCTGATTATACCTATAACAACGGCTATCGTGATGCGAATGGCATCGACTCCAATGTGACCAGCGGTTCACTCCAGTTAACCCAGACGCTGTTTGATATGTCTAAATGGCGTACCCTGAGCCTGCAGGAAAAAGCAGCCGGTATTCAGGATGTCACCTATCAGACCGACCAGCAGACGCTGATCCTTAACACGGCTACCGCTTACTTCAGAGTGCTGAGCGCCATCGATACGCTCTCCTATATTGAAGCGCAGAAACAAGCCATCTACCGTCAGCTCGATCAGACGACCCAGCGTTTCAACGTGGGTCTGGTCGCCATTACCGACGTGCAGAACGCCCGTTCACAATACGACAGCGTGCTGGCGAACGAAGTGACCGCGCGTAACGATCTGGATAACGCCGTTGAAGAGCTGCGTCAGGTCACCGGTAACTACTACCCGCAACTGGCTTCCCTGAACGTTGAACGCTTCAAAACTGACAAGCCGCAGGCGGTGAATGCCCTGCTGAAAGAAGCGGAAAACCGTAACCTTAGCCTGCTGCAGGCCCGTCTGAATCAGGATCTGGCGCGCGAGCAAATTCGCCAGGCACAGGATGGCCACCTGCCAACCCTGAGCCTGAACGCCTCTACCAGCGTGTCGAATACCAGCTACAGCGGCTCCAGAACCAGCGGTGCCCAGGGTGGTCAGTACAGCGACAGCGATGTCGGCCAGAACAAAATTGGTCTGAGCTTCTCCCTGCCGATCTATCAGGGTGGTCAGGTCAATTCGCAGGTTAAACAGGCGCAGTACAACTTTGTCGGTGCCAGCGAACAGCTTGAAAGCGCGCACCGCAGCGTGGTTCAGACCGTGCGTTCCTCCTTCAATAACGTGAACGCCTCTATCAGCAGCATCAACGCCTACAAACAGGCCGTTGTCTCTGCCCAGAGCTCTCTGGATGCATCGGAAGCCGGTTACTCGGTGGGTACCCGTACCATTGTTGACGTTCTGGATGCGACCACCACGCTCTACAACGCCAAACAACAGCTCTCCAACGCCCGTTACAACTACCTGATTAACCAGCTGAACATCAAGTCAGCGCTGGGTACGTTGAACGAGCAGGATCTGCTGGCGCTGAACGGCGCCCTGGGTAAACCTATCTCCACGACCCCAGAGGTTGTGGCCCCGGAAAATCCACAGCAGGCTGCCTCTGCTGATGGCTTAACCGCCGCCGCTGCGCGTACCACCAGCAACTAATGCTGTTACCCGGCCAGGGCTATCCTGGCCGGGTATTATCGAGCTGTCCGACAAAAAAACGTAAGCCAACGTAAAGATCCCCCAGTTTCGCCCCCATCGCTTCAATTTCCACCACTCATCCTCTATTCTGAGCGTTATTTTCTGTGTTTTACCACTGGGTCCTGGAAGACGATCATGAAACGGACAAAATCCATTAATCACGCCACGTTCCGCAAAAGCTGGAACGCGCGTCACCTCACTCCTGTCGCCCTGGCGCTGGGCGCCGTGTTTATGCTGGCAGGCTGTGAGCAAAGCGACGAAACGGTTTCGCTCTATCAGAATGCCGACGACTGTGCCTCCGCCACCGGCAACAAGGCAGAGTGTACCACCGCCTACAACAATGCCCTGAAAGAGGCCGAACGTACCGCGCCGAAATATGCCAGCCGTGAAGACTGCGTAGCGGAATTTGGCGAAGGCCAGTGCCAGCAGGCACCTGCTCCGGCTCAGGCGGGCACGGCGCCAGAAAACCAGGCGCAGGCGCAATCCAGCGGCAGTTTCTGGATGCCACTCATGGCCGGTTACATGATGGGCCGACTGATGGGCGGCGGCGCGGGTTATCAACAGCAACCGCTGTTCAGCTCGAAGAACCCAGCCAGCCCGGCTTACGGTCAGTACACCGATGCCAGCGGCAAAGGTTACGGTGCCGCACAGCCTGGCCGCACCATGAACGTACCTAAGACCGCCATGGCACCAAAACCGGCGACCACCAGCACCGTTACCCGCGGCGGCTTTGGTGAATCTGTTGCCAAACAGAACACCATGCAGCGCAGCGCGACCGGCACCTCAACGCGCTCAATGGGCGGCTGATAATGGAACGAGTCAGTATTGTTGAGCGCCCGGACTGGCGCGAAAAAGCCACCGAATATGGTTTCAACTTCCACACCATGTACGGCGAGCCGTACTGGTGTGAAGATGCCTACTACAAGCTGACCTTCGCCCAGGTTGAAAAACTGGAAGAGGTGACGGCGGAGCTGCATCAGATGTGCCTGAAGGTGGTGGAGAAGGTGATTGCCAGCGATGAGCTGCTGACCAAATTCCGCATTCCGAAGCACACCTGGGGCTTTGTACGTCAGTCATGGCAGACCCATCAGCCGTCGCTCTACTCCCGCCTCGATCTGGCGTGGGATGGCACCGGCGAGCCGAAGCTGCTTGAGAACAACGCCGATACGCCAACATCCCTGTATGAAGCAGCCTTCTTCCAGTGGATCTGGCTGGAAGATCAGCAGAACGCAGGCCGTCTGCCGGAAGGCAGTGACCAGTTCAACAGCCTGCAGGAAAAGCTGATCGCGCGTTTCACTGAGCTGCGCGAACAGCACGGCTTTAACCTGCTGCACTTTGCCTGCTGTCGCGACACGGTCGAAGATCGCGGCACAGTACAGTATCTGCAGGACTGCGCTGCCGAAGCCGAAGTCGCCACTGAATTCCTCTATATAGAAGATATCGGGCTGGGTGAAAAAGGCCAGTTCACCGATCTGCAGGACCAGGTAATCAGTAACCTGTTCAAGCTCTATCCGTGGGAATATATGCTGCGCGAAGTCTTCTCCACCAAGCTGGAAGATGCGGGCGTGCGCTGGCTGGAGCCGGCGTGGAAGAGCATTATCTCCAACAAAGCCCTGCTGCCGCTGCTGTGGGAGATGTTCCCGGACCATCCAAATCTGCTGCCCGCTTACTTCGCGGAAGATGACCATCCGCAGATGGATAAGTATGTCAAAAAGCCGATTTTCTCCCGCGAGGGTGCCAACGTATCGATTATCGAAAACGGTAACACCGTGGAAGCGGTAGAAGGTCCGTATGGCGAAGAAGGGATGATCGTCCAGCAGTTCTGCCAGTTACCGAAGTATGGCGACAGCTACATGCTGATCGGCAGCTGGCTGATCAACGATCAGCCAGCCGGGATTGGTATTCGTGAGGATCGGGCGTTGATCACCCAGGATCTGTCAAGGTTCTATCCGCATATCTTCGTGGAGTAGCCTGTGGTGCCGGGTGGCGGCTTCGCCTTACCCGGCCTACATAACTCCGTAGGCCCGGTAAGCGCAGCGCCACCGGGCACTTTACCCCACCTGCACCGACAACATACTCAAGCTGCCCATCTCAATGCCATCCACCGGTGTGGAAACGGACTCCTGACCATCCCACGCCCCCAGAACATAGAGCAGCGGCAGGAAATGTTCTGCCGTCGGGTTCGAGAGCGAGCCGCCTTCATGCGCCAGATAATTCACCAGGGGATGTTCTTCAGCCGGTCCCTGCCAGGTCAGGTTTGCTTTCACGTAATCGTTAAACGACGTTGCCCACGGATAGGGCGTGTTTTCTCCGTGCCAGCGGGCCGTGCGCAGGTTATGCACCACGTTACCGCTGGCTACCAGCATGATGCCCTCGTCACGGAGCGCGGCGAGCTTACGGCCCATCTCAAGGTGCCACGCCGCCGGTTTGGTGCTGTCGATACTCAGCTGCACCATCGGGATGTCGGCATCCGGGTACATCTTGATCAGCACGCCCCAGGAGCCGTGGTCAAAGCCCCACGCCTCTTTATCAAGGGTGACCGGGAGAGGCGCAAGCAGCTCTACCAGCCGCTGCGCCAGGGCCGGTGATCCCGGTGCCGGATAGTGCGTGTCGTACAGCGCCTGCGGGAAGCCACCAAAATCATGGATCGTTTTCGGCGTTTCCATCGCGGTAACGCCGGTGCCACGGGTAAACCAGTGTGCAGAAATCACCACGATCGCTTTCGGACGCGGCAACGTCTCTCCCAGATGACGCCAGGCGCGGGTATAGACGTTATCCTCCAGCGCGTTCATGGGGCTGCCGTGGCCCAAAAACAGTGCTGGCATACGAGAAGATGTCATGATGATATCCTTACACAAGCTGTCGATTTGATAGCTTTACCTTACCCGTTAACAGGATAAGATGAACTCTGATAACCATGATGAAGATCATCAGGAAATTTGAATGTAAGGGATCTGTAAAGGCGATTATACCCGCTCGCTTTACGCGCGCTTAGCCTTTAATATGAATGATAATCATTATCATAAGGAGAGGTGAATGTCAGTACCCCTGATTCTGACTGTTCTCGCAGGCGCCGCCACCTTTATCGGCGCCCTGCTCGGCGTGCTGGGCCAGAAGCCCTCGAACCGCGTGCTGGCATTTTCGCTCGGTTTTGCCGCCGGGATCATGTTGCTCATCTCTCTGATGGAGATGCTGCCCGCGGCACTCGGCACGGAAGGGATGTCGCCGGTGCTCGGCTACGGGATGTTTGTCTTTGGCCTGCTGGGCTACTTTGCGCTGGACAGAATGCTGCCCCACGCGCACCCGCAGGATCTGATGCAGAAAGGGAGTCAGCCCCTGCCCCGCAACCTGCGACGTACCGCGCTGCTGCTGACCCTGGGCATCAGCCTGCATAACTTCCCGGAAGGCGTTGCGACCTATGTGACCGCCAGTAACAATCTGGAGTTAGGATTCGGTATTGCGCTGGCGGTGGCTTTGCACAATATCCCGGAGGGGCTGGCGGTCGCAGGCCCGGTCTATGCCGCAACGGGTTCTAAGCGTAAGGCGGTATTCTGGGCAGGCATTTCCGGCATGGCAGAGATCCTCGGCGGGGTGCTGGCGTGGTTGATCCTCGGCAGCCTGATTTCACCCGTAGTGATGGCGGCGATTATGGCGGCAGTGGCGGGCATTATGGTGGCGCTGTCGGTGGACGAGCTGATGCCGCTCGCCAAAGAGATCGACCCTAATAATAATCCCAGCTACGGCGTGCTGTGCGGGATGTCGGTAATGGGGCTCAGTCTGGTGCTGCTCCAGACGGCAGGAATAGGTTAAAAAAAACGCCGGGTTAACCCGGCGTTTTTTATGCTGCGTTATCAGCTGGCTTTGCGCTCTTGCGCCTGGCGATACGCCACCAGATCTTCAATGGTGACCACAGCCATGTTGTGTTTCACCGCGAAGTCGATGCACTCCGGCGCGCGGGCCATAGAGCCATCATCATTGGTCAGTTCGCAGAGCACACCGGCAGGTTTGAAGCCTGCCAGCGTGACCAGATCGATGGTCGCTTCGGTGTGGCCGCCGCGAGTCAATACGCCGCCCGGCTGCGCGCGCAGCGGGAAGACATGGCCCGGACGGTTCAGATCAGAAGGTTTTGCACCATCAGCAATGGCGGCACGCACGGTGGTGACGCGGTCAGCAGCCGACACGCCGGTGGTCACGCCGCTGGCGGCTTCGATGGTGACGGTAAAACCGGTGCCGAAGGCGCTGGTGTTGTTCTCTACCATCATAGGCAGTTCCAGCTGTTTACGGCGATCTTCGGTGATACACAGGCAAACAATACCGCTGCCGTGACGGATGGTCAGCGCCATCTGCTCAACGGTCATGGTTTCGGCGGCGAAAATCATATCGCCTTCGTTTTCACGGTCTTCATCGTCAAGCACCATCACGCCGCGGCCTTCGCGAAGCGCAGCAAGCGCCTGCTCAACACGGTCAGTAGAGGTACCGAAAGAGGAAAGGAGCGTCTGATTCATGGTAAAAAAACCTCATTAAAATTATGGTTACCAGAATCAGGGCAGTCTTAGGAGCGCCGGAGTACGGCAAAAAAATAACGTGAGCGGGCCTCGCCCGACTGGTTCGTTACTCTCTCCCATCCGGACTTTAACCGTCGGCCCCGGAATTACACCGGATCTGCTGACCTTTGAGTGTGCACCCAAAGCGCTCGCGGGCTTTCAACATGGTGTTGATTTACCGCCGGTGGGGAATTTCGCCCCGCCCTGAGAATAAGCGGGATAACTATAACGCTAATGATTATGTTCGGCAACGCATAAGCTTCACACAATTCTGGTTTAAGGATCTCCGTAACGCGCTACAATGATTCTAAACATCTTTACTTCAAGGGAACTATGATGATCGACCCAAAAAAAATTGAACAACTTGCCCGCCAGGTCCATGAATCCATGCCAAAAGGCGTACGTGAGTTTGGTGATGATGTTGAGAAGAAGATCCGCCAGGTGCTGCAGGCGCAGCTGATGCGTCTGGATCTGGTCAGCCGTGAAGAATTTGACGTGCAGACGCAGGTTCTGCTGCGCACCCGTGAGAAGATTGCCCTGCTGGAGCAGCGCCTCACCGAGCTGGAAAACCGCAACGTTGTCGACGAAGTGAAACCGGCGCCAGCGATCCCACCGGTTGATAACGTGGAATAATTCACCGCAAAAAAACGGGCCTTTCGGCCCGTTTTTTATTTCTCGCTGTCTTTCTGGATCTTTTTGATGATGTTGGTGGTTGAACACCCGTCCTCAAAATTGAGCACCATCACTTCCCCGCCGTTGGCCCAGACCTCTTCGCTGCCCGCGATTTGCTCAGGCTTATAGTCACCGCCTTTCACCAGCAGGTCCGGCAGGATCCCGGCAATCAGACGCTGCGGCGTATCTTCTTCAAAGGAGACGACCCAGTCCACCGCTTCCAGCGCGCCAAGCACAATCATACGCTGCTCAAGCGGGTTCACCGGACGGGTTTCACCTTTCAGCCGTTTGGTAGAAGCATCGCTGTTCACCGCCACAATCAGGCGATCGCCCAGCTTGCGCGCGTTGGCAAGATAAGAGACGTGGCCCGCGTGCAGAATGTCGAACACGCCGTTGGTCATCACCACTTTCTCACCACGCTTACGCGCGGCGGCCACGGCCACTTTCAGCTCCTCTTCGCTCATCACGCCAAAACCGGTTTCGGCGCGGCCACGCACCGCGTTTTCCAGCTCGATGGGGGAGACAGTTGAGGTCCCCAGCTTGCCGACCACCACACCTGCGGCAGCGTTGGCAAAGTAGCAGGCCTCTTCAAGGGTATTACCGGCAGCCAGCGTCGCCGCCAGCACGCCAATTACCGTATCGCCCGCACCGGTAACGTCATACACTTCCTGCGCCTGGGTTGGCATATGCAGCGGCGCTTTGCCCGGCTGCAGCAGGGTCATCCCCTGCTCGGAACGGGTCACCAGCAGCGCGGAGAGGTCGAAGTCGGCAATGATCTTCATGCCGCGCTCAACGATCTCATCTTCGGTTTTGCATTTGCCCGCCACCGCTTCAAATTCGGAGAGATTAGGCGTCAGCAGCGTCGCACCGCGATAGCGTTCGAAGTCGGTGCCTTTCGGGTCGATCAGCACCGGCACACCGGAAGCGCGCGCCAGCTTAATCATCTGCTGGACGCTCGCCAGCGCCCCTTTGGCGTAGTCGGAGAGCACCAGCGCCCCGATGTTGCCCAGCGCCTGGTTGATACGCTCGTGCAGCGGCTCCGGATCCACGCCTTCAAAGCCCTCTTCAAAGTCGAGGCGGATCAGCTGCTGGTTTCGCGACAGCACGCGCAGTTTAGTAATGGTCGGGTGCGTTGGAACAGAAACGAAATCACATTTAACGTTCACATCCGCCAGCGTCTTGCTCAGCGCCCGCGCTGCATCGTCGATGCCGGTCAGACCGACCAGACGCGAATGCGCGCCAAGAGAAGCAATGTTCATCGCCACGTTTGCCGCGCCGCCAGGACGCTCTTCAATGGTATCCACCTTCACCACCGGGACCGGGGCTTCCGGGGAAATGCGGCTGGTTGGCCCATACCAGTAGCGATCCAGCATCACATCGCCAACTACCATAACTCCAGCTCGTTCAAACTCTGGCAGTGTTACTTTCATTCCTGACTCCAGAAAGATTCACAATTTGCGCGCGATAATATCACACTTGTTTTGTTACGCACGGTTCCACCAGCCACTTCTGCCAGCAGGCGCGCACCAGCTCCCGCTCGGCGTTAAAGCAGTCGAGCGGCAGATGGCCGGGCTGCTCCTGCAACGCCAGATGGTGCAGTTCATCGCGCAGCGTGGTGTAAGCGCGGGTGAGCGCCAGCGCCTCCTGTTCATCCATAATGTCGTTCTGCGCCAGCAGTTCCAGAATGCGCACATTATCCGACCAGCGGGTCAGCTTCGGTTTGGCGTGGGCATCACGCAGCACCAGATACTGGGTGATAAATTCGATATCGGTAATACCGCCCTCGTCGGCTTTAATATCAAAGCGATCCCGGTGCTTATTCCCCAGGTGAGCGCGCATTTTTTCACGCATTTCGCGCACCTCGGTCTGCAGCGTCGGGCCCTCGCGCGTGGCGGTCAGCACGTCGCGGCGAATGGTATCAAACTGCGCCTTCAGCTGCGGATCGCCATAGACCACCCGGGCGCGCACCAGAGCCTGATGCTCCCAGGTCCAGGCTTCGTTCTTCTGATACTCGGCAAACGACTCGGTGGAAGAGACCAGCATGCCCGCCGCCCCGGACGGACGCAGGCGGGCATCCACTTCATACAGAATGCCCGACGACGTGCGGGTGCTGAACAGGTGCATGATTCGCTGGGCCAGGCGCAGGTAGAACTGACGCCCGTCGATCTCACGCTCGCCGTCGGTCATCACATCCACCGGGCAGTCGTGAAGGAAAATGAGATCCAGATCGGAGCTGTAGCCCAGCTCCCAGCCGCCCAGCTTGCCGTAACCCACCACCGCAAAGCCGCGTCCTTCGCGATCGGCCAGGTGCTTCGGCTGGCCGTAACGCGCCACCATCTGCACCCACGCCTGATGGACAACGGCATCAATAATCGCCTCCGCCAGCCAGGTTAAGTGATCGCTCACTTTCATCACTGGCAGCGTTCCGGCGATGTCGGCGGCGGCCACACGCAGCAGCTGCGCCTGCTTAAACTGACGCAGCGCCTCCAGCTGCTGCTCCTCATCCTCCTCAGGCACGCGCAGCAGATACTGGCGCAGCTCATCGCGATAGGCGTCGGTCGCCGTCGGCTGGTAAAGGGTGTTGGGATCGAGCAGCTCATCCAGCAGCAGCGGATAGCGCGCCAGCTTGCTGGCGATCATTGGCGAGGCGGCGCAGAGGGAAATCAGGTGCTTGAGCGCGCCCGGGAACTCGCTTAACAGCTCAAGATAGGTGGTGCGGGTGATGATCCCGCTGAGCAGCGGGGTCAGACGCGACAGCGGCACCGGCGCATCGGCGCGGGAACAGACATCGCTCAGCAGGTGCGGCATCAGGTGATCGAGCACCTGACGTCCGCGCGGGCCAATGGCGCGCTTGTTCAGTTCCAGGCGGAAATCGGCAATCAGCGCCACCACCCGGTGACGGTCATCATTGCTGAGGTGGGCCAGCACCGGGGTAGTGTCGTCCTCCTGAAGCGCATCCTGCCACAGCTCGCGCCAGTGTTCGGACAGCTCATCATCCTGCGACTCGCTCTCATCGTCGCCAATCAGGTCGTTAAAAATCCGCCGCACCGCGGCCATGTGCGCATCCAGCGCCTCGGTCAGCGCCTGCCAGTGGTCCAGGCGCATTCCCCAGGCGAGACGGGCGCGATTAAGCTCATCCCCCGGCAGGGTCTGGGTTTGTTCGTCGTTAATGCTCTGCAGCAGGTTCTCCAGCCGACGCAAAAAGAGGTAGGCCTCACGCAGGATTTGCGCATCCCCTTCCGGCAGCAGATTCAGCTGTGCAATTGCCGCAAGCGTTGGCAGCAGGGAGCGGGATTGCAGCGACGGCTCGCGCCCGCCGCGGATCAGCTGGAACACCTGGACGATAAACTCGATCTCGCGGATGCCGCCCGCCCCCAGCTTGATGTTGTCTTTCAGGCCGCGACGCCGCACTTCCCGGGCAATCATCCCTTTCATGTTGCGCAGCGACTGGATGACGCTGAAATCGATATAGCGACGGAAGACGAACGGGCGCAGCATGGCGCGCAGCTCGCTGGCGTAGGCGCCGTCGTTATCGCCCATGATCCGCGCCTTTACCATCGCGTAGCGCTCCCAGTCGCGCCCCTGCTCCTGGTAGTAGTCCTCCAGCGCGGCAAAGCTCAGCACCAGCGGGCCGCTGTCGCCGAACGGACGCAGGCGCATATCCACGCGATAGACAAAGCCATCCTGGGTGGGTTGATCCAGGGCCTTAATCAGCCGCTGCCCCAGGCGGGTAAAGAACTGGGCGTTATCCAGCTCACGGCGTCCACCGCGGGTGGCCCCCTTCTCCGGCCAGGCGAAGATCAGATCGATATCCGAGGAAAAGTTGAGCTCGCCGCCGCCCAGTTTGCCCATCCCTAAAATCAGCAGCGGCTGCGGGGTGCCATCCTCACTGCATGGCGTCCCCCATTCACGACAGCAGGCGTCGTACAGCCAGTCGCGGGCGGCGACGATCAGCGTCTCCGCAAGGTGACTCAACTGCTGCAACGTGCTCTCTTCACTCACCAGCATCAGCGCCTGCGCCCAGGCGATGCGCACCATCACCCGGCGGCGGAAATGGCGCAGCTCGCGCATCAGCGCGGCTTCATCGCTGACATCTGCCAGCGCGTCGCGTAACCACTGCGCGTAGTGCTGCCACTCATCCGCCTGCGGCGGCGCGGCCTCAAGCCCGGTCAGCCAGTCAGGATGTGCCGTAACGCTCTCCTGCACAAAGTCGCTGAACGCCAGCACCTGCCGGGCCTGCTCGCTTAATGACGAGGCGGGTAATGCTTCCGGCAGACGCTCACATACCGTCTGCCACTGCTGCTGTAAGGGTGAAGAAAGCGGCATCATTGGGGTTCCTTGCCTGCGTTAACGTTTTCCGCTGTGCAGCCAGAATGGCTCCTGCGAAATGGCTTCGTTGCGGAAATGCTCAATTTCAATGTGCTGGCGGGTCTTAATGGCATGCAGCAGACCTTGCCAGTTTTCCAGCCAGGCGCGGGCCACCGGGCCGTCATAGGCCCCTGCCAGCAGCAGCATGCTGTCGATGTTACGCGCCAGACGAATCAGCTGATCGCCATATTGATCCCCCAGCGGATGGGCGAACGTGGTTTTCAGTTCAGCGGCGTGACGGGAGAGGTGAATATCGGCGAAGCGCTTAAAGTTATCCGCTATTTTGCTCTGCGCCTTCGCGTCGAGGAAGGTACGCCAGCCGCGTGTCACCAGAAACTCGGTCAGCGCCAGTTTCGCGGTGGCGGTTTGCGGGCTGTAGACCGCCGTCTCGGCAGAGACATCCGACGCCATCAGGGTTTCAGTCTGGGTCAGCAGATCGCGTAAGTGAGCACTCGCTTTACGTGGCACAATGCCGCCGAACAGCGTCAGGCTGTGACGTACCAGCGCCATCGCCGCCAGCACCTCGGCTTTCGCTCCTTTCACGCCGCGGACCCACAGCTCTTCGTGATACTGCCACTGGCTCAGGGCCAGCTCCAGCGAGGCTTCAAACCCCTGCTCGATGGAGGATTTCGGCGCGACGCGCATAATCTCCAGCGGTTTCAGGGTGCGCGGCGCATTGCCCTGGGCCAGATGATAGCCGCGGGCCGCCTTGCTCAGGCTCCCCTGACGCAGACCGCTCTGGGTCACCAGCTTACGCGCCAGCTTCAGCACGTCATCAGCGTGGCCTTCCAGCAGCTCAAGTTCCAGCTCGCAGATCGGCTCCTGGAACTCGCCCGCTTTTACCTCACCCCGGTCGAGGGCGATCTCAATGCGGCTTTTACCTTCGTTCACCAGCCACTTTTCGCGCCAGAAATCGGTGCTGAACAGCGGGCTGGCGCTCTCTTCCAGGCCCTCGGGCAGTTGTCCTTCCGGCCACACTTCCGCCGGGAAGCGCGCCAGATCCAGCGCAGGCTGGTCAATTTCAATATTGTATTCCGGGCGCTGATGCAGACCGCCCACCACGCGGCCACCAATTTTCATGGTCATCTCGTAGCGACCATCGACGCCGCGAATGCGCAGCCCCCTGTCATGGCGACGCAGCCACAGGTCCCGGGTTTCGTAATAGATGTTGAGCAGTTGCACCGGCTCGTGATGTTCAGCTGTCAGCTGGTGCAGATGGTTTTTCAGCGCGTCGACGCTCTCATTTTCAATGATAAACTTTAATTCGATTTCCTGAGCCATGGCCTTGTTCTTTTGATTGCAGCACTGCGGGGTAAATTTAGGCGAACTTACTCGCCACTTTTTTGTCAGTAGATAGTATTTTGCGCCAGATTGCCACGCAATGAGCAATTTGACGGGCGTAAAGTTTGTTAAAGTGGCAAACAGAACACGGAGGATTCCGAATGCTGACGAATCCTTTGCGTGGAGAAGCCGTTACCACTACTATCGTTCCACTTTTTATGAAAATAACGACTGCCTGATGCTTAAATTACGCCTAATCGGACTGACATTACTTGCTTTTAGCGCCGCAACAGCGGTTCACGCTGAAGAGAAACGCTACGTTTCTGACGAACTGAATACCTGGGTACGTAGTGGACCGGGTGACAATTATCGCCTCGTGGGTACGATTAATGCCGGCGAGGAAGTGGCGCTGTTACAGAGCAACGCAGACGCCAGCTATGGCCAGGTGCGCGACAGCAGCGGCCGTATCGCCTGGATCCCGTTAAAAGAGCTTAGCACCAGCCCAAGCCTGCGCACTCGCGTGCCGGATCTGGAAAACCAGGTCAAAACCCTGACCGACAAACTGACCAATATCGATGCCACCTGGAACCAGCGCACGGCTGAAATGCAGCAGAAAGTGGCCCAGAGCGACGGGGTGATCAACGGTCTTAAAGACGAAAACCAGAAGCTGAAAAACGAGCTGATCGTCGCCCAGAAAAAGGTGAGCGCGGCCAACCTGCAGCTGGATGACAAACAGCGCACCATCATTATGCAATGGTTTATGTATGGTGGCGGCGTGCTGGGTATGGGTCTGCTGCTGGGTCTGGTACTGCCGCATCTGGTGCCGAGCCGTAAGCGTAAAGACCGTTGGATGAACTAAATCGCTATCTCTGCCACACTTACGTATTATTGCCATTTTTGATACGGGAGAGTGAGGCGTGAAGATTTATCTGGTCGGTGGTGCGGTTCGTGATGCGTTGTTAGGTCTGCCGGTCAAAGATAAAGACTGGGTGGTGGTAGGCGCCACACCTCAGGAGATGCTCGATGCGGGCTACCAGCAGGTAGGCCGCGATTTTCCTGTCTTTCTGCATCCGCAAAGCCGCCAGGAGTACGCCCTGGCGCGTACCGAGCGCAAATCCGGTGTCGGTTATACCGGCTTCACCTGCCATGCCGCACCGGACGTCACCCTTGAAGAGGATTTGCAGCGCCGCGATCTGACCATCAACGCCCTCGCCCAGGATGAACATGGCCATATCGTTGATGCGTATGGCGGCCAGTCGGATCTGCAAAACCGCATCCTGCGCCATGTTTCCCCCGCCTTCTCTGAAGATCCGCTCCGCGTGCTGCGCGTGGCGCGCTTTGCTGCCCGCTATGCCCACTTGAGCTTTCGCATCGCCGATGAAACGATGGCGCTGATGAGCGCCATGACCAGAGCGGGCGAGCTGGAACACCTTACCCCCGAGCGCGTGTGGAAAGAGACCGAGAATGCGCTCACCACGCGTAATCCACAGGTTTACTTCCAGGTGCTGCGCGACTGCGGGGCGCTGAAGGTGCTGTTCCCGGAAGTGGACGCCCTGTTTGGCGTGCCGGCTCCGGCGAAGTGGCACCCGGAAATTGATACCGGCATCCATACCCTGATGACCCTGAGCATGGCGGCAATGCTGAGCCCGGAGGTGGATGTCCGCTTTGCCACGCTCTGTCACGACCTCGGCAAGGGCTTAACGCCGCCCGAGCTCTGGCCGCGCCACCACGGCCACGGCCCGGCGGGCGTGCGGCTGGTTGAACGGGTCTGCCAGCGGATGCGGGTCCCTAACGAGATCCGCGATCTGGCGAAGCTGGTCGCCGAGTTCCACGACCTGATCCACACCTTCCCGATCCTTAAACCGGCCACTATCGTGAAGCTGTTCGACAGCATTGACGCCTGGCGCAAGCCGCAGCGCGTGGAGCAGATCGCCTTAACCAGCGAAGCCGACGTGCGCGGACGCGCCGGGTTTGAAGCCAACGATTATCCGCAGGGGCGGTTGCTGCGTGAAGCCTGGATCGTTGCGAAAGCGGTGCCGACAAAAGCGGTGGTTGAGGCTGGATTTAAAGGACCAGAGATCCGGGAAGAGTTAACAAAACGGCGGATCCGGGCCGTCGCAGCCTGGAAGGAACAGCATTGCCCTCAGCCGAAAGACTGAGGGCGGGCAATCAGAAGAAGACCACGTATACCGCGGCCGCCACGATAAAGCGATAGATGGCGAACGGGATAAACGAGATGCGCTTGATCAGCTGCAGGAAGGTTTTGATGGCGATCAGCGCCACGATAAAGGCGGTGATAAAGCCCACGGCAAACATCGGGATGTCGCCCGCGGTCAGGAAGTGATAGCTCTTGTAGAGATCGAGCACCGTGGCGCCCATCATCATCGGCACCGCCAGCAGGAATGAGAACTCAGAGGCCGCATAGCGGCTCACGCCCATCAGCATCCCGCCTGAAATTGTTGCTCCAGAGCGAGAGAAGCCCGGCCACAGCGCCAGGCACTGGAAGCAGCCAATCATAAACGCCTGACGGTAGGTCATGTCGTCCAGACCCGGCGCGCGAGGCTCTTTCGGCTTCAGCAGCTCGGCGGCAATTAACAGGATACCGCCAACCACCAGGGCATACATCACGTTAATCGGGTTAAACAGCGACTTGATGGTGTCGTGGAGCACCAGACCCAGCACCACCGCCGGAATCATGCCGAGCAGGATGTGCAGCAGCGTTAAACGCCCTTTACCAGCACCTTCATGCGGCGGATGACCAAAGTGGATGCCAATCAGGCCGAACAGGCGACGCCAGAACATCACCACCACCGCCAGAATGGATCCTAACTGGATCACTACTTCAAAGGTTTTCGCCGTTTCGCCCTCGAACCCCAGCAGATGGCCGACAATGATCATATGGCCTGTACTGGAAACCGGCAAAAACTCTGTCAATCCTTCGACCACACCCAGTATTGCTGCCACCAGCAGGGAGTGCATATCGCTCATCAATTAACCCCTAAAAGACAGAAAAAAGGGCTACCCAGGGGGTAACCGTAAAAGGAACAGCTCTAAGACTGATTTAACAGGAATTGGTTTAACTATTATACCTTTAAATGTTTCCTTTCAGATTTTGGCTACGTTCGATAATGACCCCGACATTGGCCGCCCGCGCAACCGCTCCCGGCTTGCTGACTTTGATGCGCACCCACGGAGAATTGAAGCGGCTGAGCAGCAGCTCCGCCACCTCTTCCGCCACGCGCTCCACCAGCGCAAAACGCTGGCCTTCCACGTGACTGATGACCGCTTCACTCACGTCGGCATAGCTCAGACAGTCGTTCACATCATCGCTTTTTGCCGCGGCGGCGTTATCCCAGCCCATTTCGATATCGAACACGAGTTTCTGCTCGATGGTCTGCTCCCAGTCATACACCCCGATAGTGGTGATTACCGAAAGTTGCTCTATAAATACTATATCCATCACGACCTGCCTGGTTTTTGGCTAAACCGGATACCACTCCCGGCGAATTATGCGTATTATCCACAGATGCTAAGTACAAAACGACATTTTCAAAACGGAACAGCGTTATGAGTGCAATCGCGCCTGGAATGATCTTCCTTGCCTACCTTTGCGGCTCAATTTCCAGCGCCATTCTGGTCTGCCGTATCGCCGGGTTGCCTGACCCACGCGAGAGCGGTTCCGGGAATCCGGGAGCGACCAATGTACTACGAATTGGCGGCAAAGGAGCAGCCGTAGCGGTTCTGATTTTTGACGTTCTGAAAGGAATGCTTCCCGTCTGGGGCGCGTATGCACTGGGCGTCACGCCGTTCTGGCTGGGGCTGATTGCCATTGCCGCCTGTCTGGGCCACATCTGGCCGGTTTTCTTCGGTTTTAAAGGCGGAAAAGGCGTCGCCACCGCGTTTGGCGCCATCGCCCCTATTGGCTGGGATCTGACCGGCGTGATGGCCGGCACCTGGCTGCTCAGCGTGTTGCTGAGCGGGTACTCTTCGCTTGGCGCCATTGTGAGCGCGCTGATTGCACCGTTTTATGTCTGGTGGTTTAAGCCGCAGTTTACTTTTCCGGTGTCGATGCTCTCTTGTCTGATCCTGTTGCGTCACCATGACAATATTCAGCGGTTATGGCGGCATCAGGAGACGAAGATCTGGGCGCGGTTGAAGCGGAAGAAGAAAGAGACGCGGTAGCTTATATTGAGTTTAGTGGAATCGTTCCGTTCACTTTACGACCAACAGAATATGACGTTCCGGAACCCGTGAACGTGATAAGGGGGCCACCGCGGCCCCCTTATCAATCCCCGCGGCCCCGCGACGAAATCGGTGCTTCGCACTGCGCTCACCTCACGACCTGCTGCCTGCGGTCGGCTCAACTCGACATCCTGTCTCGATTCGCCTCTGGCCGCCATCCCTGGCGTCCAGCCCTTGTCATCCGGTCTCCGGTTCGCCGATTTCAGCGGGGACTCAACACCCGTGCCACATTCCGGCAATAAAAGAATTTGCAGAGAAATGACGTTCTGTTTCATTCAGGCCGCAGCGAAGGCTGAGGGAGCGTGAGTCCGGCTGAAAATCGCTGAGGCGTTGACCGCAGGCCGGGGCGAGGCGCAGGGATGCGCCGAGAGGGCGTGACCTACATGGATGTAGGATCACGCCCGACCCGATAGCCGGAGGGAATAAGCCGAAGGGACCGCGAAGCGGCGATTTTCTTTGCCGGGAGCCGGGATTGTTAAGGGGGCGGCGGCAGCCCCACCGCAGCGGGGCGTACATAACGCAGAGAAGTCATAGTGAACGGAACAATTCCACCACTCCAGAAAATAAGTGGGCGCTTAGCAACCGCCCCCATCCATAAGCGACTCATATGACAGCCTTCATTTCCGCCAGGGCATACTAAAAAAACCCGACGGCGAGCAGATGGATAAAGCATGTCAGCAACTCAGGCGCATGAAAAAACAGTAAAAGGCTGGCAGGCATCCCTTGCCCTGCACTTTTCCTACTCGCCTGAAAAAACCCTCCTCCACTCTGCCCGCCACGTCGGGCCACTCACCGTGCAGCGCCCCTTTTATCCCGAAGGTGAGACCTGCCACCTCTATCTGCTGCACCCGCCGGGCGGGATTGTCGGCGGGGATGAACTGACGATCGACGTCCACCTTGCGGCCCATAGCCACGCGCTGATCACCATGCCCGGCGCCAGCAAGTTCTATCGCAGCAATGGCGCGCTGGCACGGCTGGATCAGCATTTCACACTGGAGGAGAACGCCATTCTGGAGTGGCTGCCGCAGGACACCCTTTTCTTCCCCGGCGCACAGGCTACCCTGCGCTCGGTGTTCCATCTGCAGCGCAGCAGCACCCTGCTGGCCTGGGAGCTGTTTTGCCTGGGCCGCCCGGTGATCAATGAGCCCTTCAGCCACGGCCGTATTGAGAGCCGCCTTGAGGTCTGGCTTGAGGGTGAGCCGCTGCTGATCGAGCGCCAGCACCTGGCCGACGGCGATCTGACCCCCGTGGCGGAACATCCGTGGATCGGCACCCTGCTGTTTTACCCGGCGAGCGAAACGCAGCTGGAGGAGGCCCGCGAAGCCCTGGCACCGCTGGAGCATTTCGCTGGCGCGACCCTCACCGACGGCCTGCTGTCGGTGCGTTTTCTGGCCCATGACAACCTGATTTGCCAGCAGGCGATGCGTGAGATCTGGCAGCGCCTGCGTCCGCAGCTTACCGCCAAAGCCCCCTGTTCGCCCCGAATCTGGCACACCTGAGAGAAGCACGATGGAACTGACCCCCAGAGAAAAAGACAAGCTGTTGCTGTTTACCGCCGCGCTGGTCGCCGAGCGTCGTCTCGCCCGTGGCGTGAAGCTCAATTACCCCGAATCGGTGGCCCTGATCAGCGCCTTCATTATGGAAGGGGCGCGCGACGGGCAGACGGTGGCGGAATTAATGGAAGCGGGCCGTCACGTCCTGACTCGCAGCCAGGTAATGGAAGGCGTGCCGGAGATGATCCCGGATATTCAGGTGGAGGCCACCTTCCCGGACGGCTCCAAGCTCGTCACCGTTCACAATCCGATCCTGTAAGGGGGCAACATGATCCCAGGCGAATACCAGATACAACCCGGGCAGATCGTTATTAATGCCGGACGCAACACGCTGACGACGATCGTCGAGAACCACGGGGATCGTCCGATCCAGGTCGGATCCCACTACCACTTTTACGAAGTTAATCCAGCACTCAAATTCGATCGTGAGCCGACCCGAGGCTACCGCCTGAATATCGCCGCTGGCACCGCCGTGCGCTTTGAACCGGGGCAGAAGCGCGCCGTGACGCTGGTACAGGTGGCAGGCGCACAGCGCATTGTCGGCTTTCGTGGCGAGGTGATGGGTGAGGTCAACCATGGCTGAGATTTCACGTCAGGCGTATGCCGACATGTTCGGCCCCACCACCGGGGATAAAGTCCGTCTCGCCGATACCGAGCTCTGGATCGAGGTGGAAAACGATCTGACCATCTACGGTGAAGAGGTCAAATTCGGCGGCGGGAAGGTGATCCGCGACGGTATGGGCCAGGGGCAGATGACGGCGCAGGCGTGCGTGGATCTGGTGCTGACCAACGCGCTGATCGTCGATCACTGGGGGATCGTGAAAGCCGATATCGGCGTGAAGGATGGCAGGATCTTCGCTATCGGCAAAGCGGGTAACCCGGACATTCAGCCCGGCGTAACGATCCCCATTGGCGCGGCCACCGAAGTGATCGCCGCCGAAGGGAAGATCGTGACCGCAGGCGGGGTCGATACCCATATCCACTGGATCTGCCCGCAGCAGGCGGAAGAGGCGCTGGTCTCCGGGGTGACTACCATGATTGGCGGCGGTACCGGCCCTGCCGCAGGCACCAACGCCACCACCTGCACGCCGGGGCCGTGGTATATCGCCCGCATGTTGCAGGCGGTCGACACGCTGCCGGTCAACATTGGCCTGCTGGGTAAAGGCAACGGCTCCAACCCGGATGCCCTGCGCGAGCAGGTTGCCGCGGGTGCGATTGGCCTGAAAATTCATGAGGACTGGGGTTCCACCCCTGCGGCGATCGACTGCGCCCTGACGGTGGCGGACGAGATGGATATCCAGGTGGCGCTGCACAGCGACACCCTTAACGAAGGCGGGTTTGTCGAGGACACCCTGGCGGCCATCGCCGGGCGCACCATCCACACCTTCCACACCGAAGGGGCGGGCGGCGGCCATGCGCCGGATATTATCACCGCCTGCGCGCACCCTAACATTCTGCCCTCCTCTACCAACCCGACCCTGCCCTATACGGTCAACACCATCGACGAACATCTGGACATGCTGATGGTCTGCCACCATCTCGACCCGGATATCGCCGAGGATGTGGCCTTTGCCGAATCACGCATTCGCCGGGAGACCATCGCCGCCGAAGACGCGCTGCACGATATTGGCGCCTTCTCGCTCACCTCGTCCGATTCGCAGGCGATGGGCCGGGTGGGAGAAGTGATCATCCGCACCTGGCAGGTGGCGCACCGCATGAAGGTACAGCGCGGCCCGCTGGCGGAGGAGTCGGGCGATAACGACAACCTGCGGGTGAAGCGCTATATCGCCAAGTACACCATCAACCCGGCGCTGACCCACGGCATCGCCCATGAGGTCGGGTCGATTGAGGCGGGGAAACTGGCGGATCTGGTGGTCTGGTCCCCCGCCTTCTTTGGCGTCAAGCCAGCCACCATCGTCAAAGGCGGGATGATCGCCTGCGCGCCGATGGGGGACATCAACGCCTCGATCCCCACGCCGCAGCCGGTGCACTACCGGCCCATGTTTGGCGCGCTGGGCGCCGCCCGCCACGCCACCCGCCTGACGTTTCTCTCGCAGGCTGCCGCCGATAACAACATTTCGCAGCAGCTGAGCCTGCAGAGCGCCACCGCAGTGGTCAAAGGCTGCCGGACGGTGAAAAAGGCCGACATGATCCACAACGGCCTGCAGCCGAACATTACCGTCGATGCGCAAACCTATGAGGTGCGCATTGACGGGGAACTGATTACCAGCGCACCGGCAGAGGTTCTGCCGATGGCGCAACGCTATTTCCTGTTCTGAGGAGGACTCATGATCACCTTAACCCAACGCCTTGATCATCCCCATCCCGTTACCGCACACGTCACGCTGCCCATTGATGTGCGGGTAAAGAGCCGCGCCCGCGTGGTGCTGGACGACGGTCGCGATGCCGGGCTGATCCTGCCGCGCGGCCTGCTGCTGCGCGGCGGCGACCTGCTTGCCAGTGACGATGGGCGTGAAGTGGTGGAAGTTATTGCCGCACCCGAGCCGCTGTCGGTGGTGCGCTGCGCCGATCCGTTCCTGCTGGCGCGCGCCTGCTATCACCTGGGCAACCGTCACGTCCCGCTGCAAATTCTGCCCGGCGAGCTGCGCTATCACCACGATCACGTGCTGGACGAGATGCTGCACCTGTTCGATCTCGAGGTGACTTTCGCCAGCCTGCCCTTCGAACCGGAAGCGGGTGCCTACGCCAGCGAAGGTCACTCCCATTCACACTCTCACGCTCATTCACATTAAGGATTAATCATGCGTAAGTTGTTACCTCTACTACTGCTGGCCTTCTCCCTGCCCGCGCTGGCCCACCCGGGACACGGCAGCGACAGTTTTCAGGCGGGCTTTTTCCATCCCCTGACCGGGCTTGATCATCTCCTGATGCTCACCGGCGCAGGCGTGCTCGCCGCCCTGAGCGGCCGCAGGCTGCTGATGCCCTTTGCCACCCTCGGCATGATGCTCACCGGCGCTGTCGCAGGCAGCCTGCTGGGGGGCTTTAGCGGCATGGAGATGCTGATTGTCGCCTCGCTGGCGGTGTGTGGTGTGATGATGTTTAAAACCGAAAACCGCCTGCTGCTGGCGGTGCCGGCGCTGGCGATGTTCCACGGCTGGGCGCACGGCGTGGAGACGGCAGGCCACAGCTTCTGGCTGTTCACCAGCGGCTTTATGTTCGCCAGCGCCGCGGTGCTGTGCGCAAGCTTTGCCGCCGGTATGCTGCTGCGCCGTCACGACGGGCTGCGTAAAACCTTCGGCGGCGGGCTGATTGCCTCTGCCCTGCTGGCGCTGATGAGCTGATGGAGCCCTCCCGCCAGCTGCGCCTGATGCAGCTCACCAGCAGCAGCCTGCCGGTGGGATCTTTTACCTGGTCGCAGGGGCTGGAATGGGCGGTGGAAGCGGGCTGGGTCACTACCCCGGCGGCATTCAAAGCCTGGCAATGTCAGCAGATGGAGCAGAGCTTTTTCTGCGTCGATCTGCCGCTCTTTTCCCGCCTCTACCGCGCCTGCGAACAGCAGGATCTGGCGAGCGCCGCGCACTGGACAGCGTACCTGCTGGCCTGCCGGGAGACCCGCGAGTTGCGGGAGGAGGAGCGCAACCGCGGGGCGGCGTTTACCCGGCTGATCAAAAGCTGGGAGGCGGATTGCCCAGCTGACTGGCTGGCGCTGTTCCCGCAAAGCCAGCTGTGCGGTATGGCGTGGCTCGGTGTGCGCTGGGGGATCGATCTCCGCGAGATGGCGTTAAGCCTTGGCTACAGCTGGATAGAGAGCGCGGTAATGGCGGGCGTCAAGCTGGTGCCCTTTGGTCAGCAGGCGGCCCAGCTGTTGATCATTGAACTCTGCGATCGCTTTACCGACGGGCTGGCGCAGGCGCTTCTGCGCCGCGATGACCAGCTGGGGGCGGCCACGCCGCTCTCCGCCATCGCTTCGGCGCGTCACGAAACCCAATATTCACGATTATTCCGTTCCTGAGGAGTCTCTATGTCTGAGTACAAACACCCCCTGCGTGTGGGCGTCGGCGGCCCGGTGGGGTCGGGTAAAACCGCCCTGCTGGAAGCGCTGTGTAAAGCGATGCGCGACACCTATCACCTCGCGGTGGTGACGAACGATATCTACACCAAAGAGGATCAGCGCATTCTCACCGAGGCGGGCGCCCTGGAGCCGGAGCGCATTGTGGGCGTGGAAACCGGCGGCTGTCCGCACACCGCCATTCGTGAAGATGCCTCAATGAACCTGGCGGCGGTAGAAGCGTTAAGCGAGAAGTTCGGCAACCTGGATCTGATCTTTGTCGAGAGCGGCGGGGATAACCTGAGCGCCACCTTCAGCCCGGAGCTGGCGGATCTGACGATCTACGTGATCGACGTGGCGGAAGGGGAGAAGATCCCGCGCAAAGGCGGGCCGGGGATCACCAAATCCGATTTTCTGGTGATCAATAAAACCGATCTCGCCCCTTACGTGGGAGCCTCGCTGGAGGTGATGGAGCGCGACACCAACCGCATGCGCGGCGAGCGTCCGTGGACCTTTACCAACCTGAAAGCGGGTGACGGGCTGGCGACAATCATTCGCTTCCTGGAAGAGAAAGGCATGTTGAAGGTATAAAAAAAGCCTGGCTTTCGCCAGGCTTGCCGATCATTTACAGGTGTTGTACTTGGATGCCTGCTCGCGCCACACGCCCCAGTTGCTGAAGCCTTTACCCGGCTCCTCCTGGCCTGGGTTAACGTACCACTGGTTGAACCAGATTTTGCCGTTATGGGACACTTTGGTGCATTTCACCGGATAGGCAATCTTTGGATTGTAGGCCGGGACGCTCTCCTTAGCTGGCGCCTCATCCTTCGCCGGAGTTTCATCCTTCGCCGGAGTTTCGTCTTTCTCCGGGGTTTCATCCTTCGCCGGAACCGCCGGTTTGCTGACCTTGATGGTCATGCTGTCCTGCGCCGTGCGGCCATCTTCGCCGGTGGTGGTCAGGGTGAAGGTCGCTTCACCTTCCGTATTCGCCGGGATCACCGCGTAAGCATGGGCGCTGTTAACGCTGTTAGCGAGCGTGCCGTTCAGCTTCTCCTGCACAAAGAAGGTGCCGGTCCCTTTGGTCACACTCCAGGTGTACGATTTCGCGTTCAGGCTCTTGCTGCCGTCCAGCGGATAGGTACTGACCCCCGTGGCTGACGAGGTCATGGTGTAATCCGCCCCGGCTTCTGCGGTCGGCGCTGGCACGGTTTTGCCGTTATCTTTCAGCGCAAGGATTCTGGCGACAGCCCGCGCCATATCCGGCTGCGTACCGATGAGCGTGGAGGTACTGCCCGCGCCAGGCGTACCGGTCTCCTGCAGGATCTGGCGCATCTGCAACGGCGTTACCGTAATGCCGTGGGCTTTGGCGATCCCTGACAGGCTGGCGACCACCCCGGCGACAATTGGCGTCGCCGAGGAGGTGCCGCCGTAGCCCTGGGTATAGTTGGCATTCGTCGTACTGTTGTACGTGCCATAACCGGTACTGAAGACATCATTGCAGGCCCAGGAGGCGCTGGTCACCCGCTTGCCGTAGGTGCTGTACCAGACTTTATTGCCGGTGCTTGCACAGAGCCCGCCGACAATAATCGCCCCGGAATCGCGGACATTGGTATCCCATATGCCGTTGAAGCCCGGCAGATCCAGGTTAATGCCGCCATTCCCTGCAGAACTCACCACAAAGACGCCTTTATCGGTGAGCGCTTTGATCACGTTGTAATAGCCCGGATCATATTCGATAGGGACATAGCAATCCTGTTTGCAGGTGGTGGCCACGGCTTCAGCTCCGTACATCTGCATGTTCAGCGAGACCACGTCCCCGGCTTTCAGTTTCGGGATCAGGTTATAAAGGTGAACCGAAGGCCAGGCAGCATAGCCGACTTTGCTCTTCCAGCTCAGCCCGCGAATGCCGCCGCCGATATCCCGCCCGGCCAGAATGCCAACCGAAGCCGTATTATGCTCCCGACTGTTACAGGTCTGACTGGTACTCCCGTCGCTGAAGGCAATAGGCGGTAAATTCACATGATTTACGTTCCAGGCACAGTTCTCGGAAGAGACGATAGTGATATCCTCACCCTCGTTGCCGGCATATTGATTCACACTGTCGCGGTTAACCCCACCCATATAATAGCCGGTACGCTTATCTGAAGGCGATTTTAAATAATCCTGAAGATGGCGGTAATTTGGAACGGATACCGCACCGAGATTACTGTTTACCGTGGATTTTAATTTTGGCTTAACGGGCGTGGTACCTTCAGTGGTCTCTTCCAACGAAACAGGTAGCGACTCAGGATAAACGGATTCGATATTCTGATTATGTTCCAGCTCGGTAATAATATTATTGATGTAGTTTTTATCCTGCCCTTTATTATCCGGCAGAGCGATACGCATATAGCGGTCGAAACCGTAGCGCTTATTCAGGGCCGCCATCTCTTTGGCCGCCGCCTCGTCAGCGTTCTTATCTACAGGGTACATGACGGTGGCCTTCAGACCGGGATCGCTCAGCGCTAAGAGGTGCTGGGATGCGGCGTCTGGAGCGGACTTCAACTTAACGACAATGGAGTCGTAAGTTACACCCTCCTGTGCCAGCATAGCTTGTGGTGCGGGTGCCGTTTCAGCCCAGGCCGAACCTGAGACTATCGCACAGATGAGCAGTGTTAAAATTCTTTTTTTCATTTTAGCCAACGTTCCTTTATGACATTAATAAACATGCTTCCTGCCTGCAGCATGAATTAAAAATGTGCGCTGGCCTATAAGACCTCTCTTTTTAAAGAATGAGAATCCTCCCGGGGTTAAATTAATAGCGGGTAACTTAATGACTTATTAAATAAGTCAAATGCAATCGCGGATAAAAATAACCAAAATGGCCTGTACGCGATATAAAAAAGGTAAGGCAAGGACACTTTACTATAAAAATGGTTTTACAACAGCAATAGGCTCTTATCGCCTTAATATAAAATACCGTCTGCCTGCACCAATAAAAATTAACATACAGTATAGGTTTGAGGAAAAACGATGCCACTCAGGATTGCCATTGCGGATGAACACACGATTATCCGCCGGGGAGTGAACGCCATGCTCACCCACTGCCGCCCCGCCTTCGCAAATGATGCGGGCGCTCAGCCGCTCTCTTTCACCGGCGAAGCGGCCTCCACCGCCGAGTTACTGGCGCTGCTGTCGCAGCATACGCCCGACATTCTGTTGCTGGGGCGGATGCTTCCTGGCCAGCAGAGCGCAAACCCGCTCAATACGATGGACGGGCTGGCGCTGATGAAATGGCTGCATCATCACTACCCGGCGCTAAAAGTGATCGTACTGTCATCCGATAAAAATCCGCTGTTGATCCGCATGACGCTGGAGGCAGGTGCCAAAGCCTGGCTCAGCCGTCACGCGGATGAGAAGACCCTGAACCAGGCGCTGGATTCGGTTATTCACGGCGAAATTTACGTTGAACACGCGTTGATGGGGGCCCTTTTTCACGGCGGCAAAACGCCCCGTGAAACGCTGTCGCTGCGCGAGAACGAAGTGTTGCGCTACATCTGTCGTGGGCTGAGCCTGACGGATATCGCCCGGCGCATGCACCTGAGCATCAAAACCGTGAGCGCGCATAAAATGCGGGCGATGGAAAAACTGGGGGTGAACAACAGTTGCCAGCTTTACAGCCTGCTGGCGAGCACCCGGATGTTCGATATCGCTATCTGACATCCGGGCGAGAGCGCATCAGGCTTCAGGCAGTTCCGCCAGCGGCCAGCGCGGGCGTACGGAGACGCTCAGATCGGCGGTGGCATCGGGCTTGAGACGCACCATCCCGGCATAGGCGATCATTGCCCCGTTATCGGTGCAAAATTCCGGGCGGGCATAGAACACTTCCCCGCGACGCTTTTGCATCATCTCCGCGAGCTTCGCGCGCAGGGTCCGGTTGGCGCTAACGCCACCGGCCATCACCAGACGCTTAAAACCGGTCTGATCCAGGGCGCGTTTGCATTTGATCATCAGCGTATCCACCACCGCATCCTCAAAGGCACGGGCGATATCTGCCCGGGTCTGATCGTCGTCTTCATTATTACGGATGGTGTTCGCGGCGAAGGTTTTCAGCCCCGAGAAGCTGAAATCCAGACCGGGCCTGTCGGTCATCGGGCGCGGGAAGACAAAGCGCCCTTCCGTCCCCTGAGACGCCATTTTTGACAGCATCGGACCGCCGGGATAATCGAGCCCCAGCAGCTTGGCGGTTTTGTCGAAGGCTTCGCCCGCCGCATCGTCAATGGATTCGCCCAGCAGTGCGTACTGACCGATACCGGTGACGCTGATCAGCTGGGTATGGCCGCCGGAGACCAGCAGCGCCACGAACGGAAATGCCGGTGGATTCTCTTCCAGCATCGGCGCCAGCAGGTGCCCTTCCATATGGTGAACCGGGATTGCCGGTACATCCCACGCGAACGCAAGCGATCGCCCGATGGTGGCGCCGACCAGCAGCGCGCCGACCAGCCCAGGACCGGCCGTGTAGGCCACGGCATCAATATCTTTTGCCGTTAAGCCCGCCTCTTTCAGCGCCGCCTGAATCAGGGGCACCGTTTTACGCACATGGTCGCGGGAGGCCAGCTCCGGCACCACGCCGCCGTAGTCAGCATGTAATTTCACCTGACTATACAGTTGGTTGGCGACCAGCCCTTTTTCATCATCGTAAATCGCGATGCCGGTTTCATCGCAGGATGTTTCAATACCCAGTACACGCATGACTTGTTTTACCTCACTCAGATACCGCGCAGTGTAGAGCCTGGGCGGGTTGATGTAAAACTTTCCTCACCCCTGGAGTTCACTTCGTGTATACTCCTCACCCTTATAAAAGTCCCCTTTCAAAAACGGCCGCGGTGCTTTACAAAGCAGCAGCAATTGCAGTAAAATTCCGCACCATTTTGAAATAAGCTGGCGTTGATGCCAGCGGCAAACCGAATTTATAAAGGTGAGAGTTACATGCCGGTAATTAAAGTACGTGAAAACGAGCCGTTCGACGTAGCACTGCGTCGCTTCAAGCGTTCATGCGAGAAAGCAGGTGTTCTGGCTGAAGTTCGTCGTCGTGAGTTCTATGAAAAACCAACGACCGAACGTAAGCGCGCTAAAGCTTCTGCTGTGAAACGTCACGCGAAGAAACTGGCTCGCGAAAACGCACGCCGTACTCGTCTGTACTAATCTATTGAGGACGCACGTCCTCAGTTGTCAGACAGAGTAGTAGTCGTAAGGCCGTGCTTCCGGAAGGAATGCGCGGCTTGTTTTCGTTTATGAGTTCCTAAAAATTTCTGGGGCCTATGGCTGGACGAATTCCACGCGTATTTATCAACGATCTGCTGGCAAGAACCGACATTGTCGATCTCATCGACGCGCGGGTAAAGCTGAAGAAGCAGGGCAAGAACTATCACGCGTGCTGTCCATTTCATAACGAAAAAACCCCCTCTTTCACCGTAAACGGTGAAAAGCAGTTCTACCACTGCTTCGGCTGTGGCGCGCACGGCAACGCCGTCGACTTTTTGATGAACTACGACAAGCTCGAGTTCGTTGAAACCGTCGAAGAGCTGGCTGCCATGCACAATCTTGAAGTGCCTTATGAAGCAGGCAGTGGCCCCAGCCAGATAGAGCGTCATCAACGACAAACGCTGTATCAGCTGATGGATGGCCTGAATTCGTTTTACCAACAGTCTCTCAAGCAACCTGCTGCTGAGCCTGCGCGTCAGTATCTGAACAAGCGCGGACTGAGCGACGATGTTATTGCGCGTTTCGCTATTGGTTACGCCCCTCCCGGCTGGGATAACGTGTTGAAGCGTTTTGGCGGCAATAGCGAAGATCGTAAATCACTCATCGACGCGGGCATGCTGGTCACCAACGACCAGGGACGTAGCTATGACCGCTTCCGCGAACGGGTGATGTTTCCCATTCGCGACAAGCGTGGCCGGGTAATTGGTTTTGGTGGCCGCGTGCTGGGCGATGCCCTGCCGAAATACCTCAATTCCCCGGAAACCGATATTTTCCATAAAGGCCGCCAGCTGTATGGCCTGTATGAAGCCCAGCAGAATAACGCTGAACCGCAGCGGCTGCTGGTGGTCGAAGGCTATATGGATGTGGTGGCGCTGGCGCAGTTCGACATTAACTATGCCGTGGCGTCGTTGGGTACCTCTACCACTGCCGACCATATCCAGCTGCTGTTCCGGGTGACCAACACGGTCGTCTGCTGTTACGACGGTGACCGGGCCGGACGCGAAGCCGCCTGGCGCGCGCTGGAGACGGCGCTGCCTTATATGACCGACGGGCGTCAGTTACGCTTTATGTTTCTGCCCGACGGCGAAGACCCGGATACGCTGGTGCGTAAAGAGGGCAAAGCGGCATTCGAAGCGCGGATGGAGCAGGCTCAGCCGCTCTCCACGTTTCTGTTTAACAGCCTGATGCCGCAGGTAGATTTGAGCACCCCGGATGGCCGCGCCCAGCTGAGCACGCTGGCGCTACCGCTGATTACTCAGGTGCCGGGCGAAACGTTGCGCATCTATCTGCGTCAGGAGCTGGGTAAAAAACTCGGCATTCTGGATGACAGCCAGCTTGAACGTTTAATGCCAAAACTGGCTGAAAGCGGAGCGGCTCGCCCCGCGCCTCAGCTAAAACGCACAACCATGCGTATATTGATAGGACTGTTGGTGCAAAACCCGGAGCTGGCCCCACGCGTGCCTTCTCTGGCGGGTTTAGACCACGAAAAGCTGCCCGGACTTGGCTTATTTGCAGAACTGGTCAACACTTGTTTGTCACAGCCAGGTCTGACCACCGGACAACTTTTAGAGCACTATCGCGGAACAAAAGCGTCCGCAACCCTTGAAAAACTGTCGATGTGGGACGATATAGCAGATAAAGAGATTGCTGAAGAAACCTTCACCGACTCGCTCAACCATATGTTTGATTCGATGCTTGAACTGCGCCAGGAAGAGTTGATTGCTCGCGAGCGCACACACGGTTTAAGCAGCGAAGAACGCCGGGAGCTCTGGATGATTAGCCAGGAGCTGGCAAAGAAATAACAGAAAGATAAAAGTATTTAACGGCTTAAGTGCCGAATATCGATCGGGTAGATCCCGACAGCCGCACTGAGAGGCAGCGGCAAAAATACAAGTACGCCCTCGCTTTAAAGGTTGGCAGCCGTATCGCCGACACCAATCAAACGAATAAGTGTGGATACCGTCTTATGGAGCAAAACCCGCAGTCACAGCTGAAACTTCTTGTCCAACGTGGTAAGGAGCAAGGCTATCTGACCTATGCCGAGGTCAATGACCATCTGCCGGAAGATATCGTCGACTCCGATCAGATCGAAGACATCATCCAAATGATCAACGACATGGGTATTCAGGTGATGGAAGAAGCCCCTGATGCCGATGATCTGTTACTTGCTGAAAACTCAAACAACACCGACGAAGATGCAGAGGAAGCTGCTGCACAGGTTCTGTCGAGCGTTGAATCTGAAATCGGCCGCACCACCGACCCGGTTCGCATGTACATGCGCGAAATGGGTACCGTTGAACTGTTGACCCGCGAAGGCGAAATTGACATCGCTAAACGTATCGAAGACGGGATCAACCAGGTTCAATGTTCCGTTGCCGAATACCCGGAAGCGATCACCTATCTGCTGGAGCAGTACGATCGCGTTGAGGCAGAAGAAGCCCGCCTGTCCGATCTGATCACCGGTTTTGTCGATCCGAACGCAGAAGAAGACATGGCCCCAACGGCGACGCACGTCGGTTCTGAACTCTCTCAGGAAGAGATGGATGATGACGAAGACGAAGACGACGAAGATGGCGATGACGACAGCAGCGATGACGACAACAGCATCGACCCTGAACTGGCTCGCGAGAAGTTCGCTGAACTGCGCGCGCAGTATGTCGTTACCCGCGACACGATCAAAGCGAAAGGCCGCAGCCACGCAGCCGCTCAGGAAGAGATCCTGAAGCTATCTGAAGTGTTTAAACAGTTCCGTCTGGTGCCAAAACAGTTCGATTACCTGGTAAACAGCATGCGCGTGATGATGGATCGCGTACGTACCCAGGAACGCATCATCATGAAGGTGTGCGTTGAACAGTGCAAAATGCCGAAGAAGAACTTCATCACCCTCTTCACCGGTAACGAAACCAGCGAGACCTGGTTCAACGCCGCTATCGCGATGAACAAGCCGTGGTCTGAAAAACTGCGCGACGTGGCTGAAGAAGTACATCGTGGCCTGCAGAAGCTGCAGCAGATTGAAGAAGAGACCGGCCTGACCATAGAGCAGGTAAAAGACATCAACCGTCGTATGTCCATCGGTGAAGCGAAAGCCCGCCGTGCGAAGAAAGAGATGGTTGAGGCGAACTTGCGTCTGGTTATCTCTATCGCCAAGAAGTACACCAACCGCGGTCTGCAGTTCCTGGATCTGATTCAGGAAGGCAACATCGGTCTGATGAAAGCGGTTGATAAGTTCGAATACCGTCGTGGTTATAAATTCTCCACCTACGCAACCTGGTGGATCCGTCAGGCGATTACCCGCTCTATCGCGGATCAGGCGCGCACCATCCGTATTCCGGTGCATATGATTGAGACCATCAACAAGCTCAACCGTATCTCTCGCCAGATGCTGCAGGAGATGGGCCGCGAGCCGACGCCAGAAGAGCTGGCCGAGCGCATGCTGATGCCGGAAGACAAGATCCGTAAGGTGCTGAAGATCGCCAAAGAGCCAATCTCCATGGAAACGCCAATCGGCGACGATGAAGATTCGCATCTGGGTGACTTCATCGAGGATACCACCCTCGAGCTGCCGCTGGACTCTGCCACCACCGAGAGCCTGCGTGCCGCCACCCACGACGTACTGGCTGGCCTGACCGCCCGTGAAGCGAAAGTCCTGCGTATGCGTTTCGGTATCGATATGAACACCGACCACACGCTGGAAGAGGTGGGTAAACAGTTCGATGTAACCCGCGAACGTATCCGTCAGATCGAAGCGAAGGCGCTGCGTAAACTGCGCCACCCGAGCCGCTCTGAAGTGCTGCGTAGCTTCCTGGACGACTAATTCGTCCTGATGTAAAAAAGCTCCCTACGGGGAGCTTTTTTTATGGCTGACGCTTCAGAGCCTAAAGCCCCCGCACCACCAGCGCCTCGTCCAGCTCCCGGTACGCCTCCACCAGCTTCTCCAGCGTTGCCCGGTTCAGGCCGCTCGGATTGGGCAGCACCCACACCTGCGTTACGCCGATGGTGATCTTCTGCTTTCCCCACTGCACCCCACGCTGGCTAAAAGCCTGCTCATACGCCTGCTTGCCGAGGACCGCCAGCGCCGCGGGCTGATAGTCCTCCATCTTTTTAACTAACTCGCGCCCGCCGCTACGTAGCTCATGCAGGTTTACCTCACTCGCCTGCACCGTAGGCCGCTCCACCAGCATGGTGATGCCGCAGCGGGTATCCAGCAGCTGCTGCTCCTCTTCCGGCTTGAGCAATTTATCGGTAAACCCGGCCTGATAAATCACTTTCCAGAAGCGATTACCGGGATGCGCAAAGTGAAAACCAGTATGGGCGGAAGACTTGCCCGGATTGATGCCGCAGAACACCACCCGCAGGCCTGGCGCCAGGATATCGCTGATCATTATTACTCCTGCTTATTGATTCAGGCTTTAAGTATAAAAGATTGAAAATGCGTTGTTTATAAAAACAGCAGGCAGGTACGTATGGCTGGATTGCAGCGAGCAGTTACTTTATAATCCTCCGCCACGGCCCCTTAGCTCAGTGGTTAGAGCAGGCGACTCATAATCGCTTGGTCGCTGGTTCAAGTCCAGCAGGGGCCACCAAATTTTATCTTTAAAACCAGCTACTTAAGCCACCTTTTACAGGTGGCTTTTTTATTTAACCGTCATGAGTGTCGCAAAAGTGTCGCAGGCATATTTTGATTTATGCGACGGCTGTACTCCTGACATCCCCATCCAGTGAGCATAGGCGGTTAGCCAGGCTGCGCTTTCATCGGGAAAGGGAGCACTCGCAATAGGCTCCCAACTCATTCCGCCGAACTGAAACACCTTCTCCCGAACGTCCCAGTAATCGCCGCGTGGCCATAAAACATAGCGACGATCGGGAAAGCCGTTCAACGGAAGCCCCTCGTTATCTTTCAGCTTCTCACCTCGCTGCAGGAAAATGAAAACCGCCCCGTTAATGGATACGTACCGCATGCGCCCTCCTTTAGTGCTGTATATTTTCACAGTATATTCCAAAGCGGCTTTTTCAGTTCTCTGTTTTTAACCTGTAATCCTGCAGGCCTCGCCAGCTCTGGACTCGCCTGTAATCTTTACTCCTGCGCGCACCACCCAAACGATCTACCCAAAGCCACGTAAAAATTTTTTTCCTATTATTTTTCTGATGGTTATGAATTTTTACCGATCCCCCGCAGATCCTTTTTACTGAAAAAAACTGAAATTCTTTTCAATGTTTTCAGTTCTGGTTCTCCGCAAAGGTGCCAGCGGTGGCGCGCCCTGGCGGTCTGGTTTGTAGAAAAATAAAACTGAAAAATTTCCACGATCCAAAAACCGCAGGCGGGTGCGGTGTAGTGCCGTTTTTGTCTGCGACACGTTTATTTTGTGGCTGCGCCGCTGCGCCAGCTCTGCGGTGTGCGTCTGATCGTTTCGTGGTGTTCCGTGCGGGTGGGCTGTCTGCTGATGCGCTCAGGGCGCGTTCTGGTGCGTCTGGTTAGAGGGCGTAAAAAAGCCCGCGCATTGGCGGGCAAAAGGTGCATTCATTCAGGCAATTATCTGTTCGTACTTCCCTCGCGTTACGCCTGCCTTGCTGGCCGTTTCCGTAAAGGCACTGGCCTGGTTTGGCGCGCCTGTTCCCGGGTGCGTATGCCCGGCGCACTGCTGCGCCAGTTCTGCCAGCAGATCGATGGTATCCAGCAGCATGGTCAGGGTGTTGATGCTCCCGGTGCCGATATGCACCGTATCGCCAATAATCTGCTGACCTGCGGCCACGCTCTTACGCAGGGCGGCAATCTTCTCTGTCAGCGCACCGCCCGACTCAATATCAATATCCCCGGCCACCTTGCTGGACTGCCGGCCTTCAATATCCGTTTCAGCATTACCTTTGATGCTGGCCAGATAGTTCCCGCCTGCAGCCATCGCATAATCGCCCGTGGTGATACGCTGGATCACTCCAGCCATCAGCGTGGCCGTGCCGATCACCGTTGTTTTATCCGTGGCCTTAATGGTCGTTTCCCGCGTCACCAGTTCACGGGTTTCCGTATCGGCGGTAACGGTACGCGTCATCGACGTCTCACGGATAGCCTGATCGGTCTGCCGCTCCCAGTCTCCGCCCTGGGTAACGCGCTGCGATACACCATCACGCTGCTGCTGCAGCTGCTCGCCCGGCTTCACGTCCGGCAGGCTCGTCCCTTCCGGCATGGTCTGGCGCACAAACGGCTTATCCGGGCGTCCGCCCGTAAAACCGACTTCAACCAGCGTGCCTTCCGGCGGAAACTGAAACATACCCGAATCATTCCCGGCCATCGGAACCGGCAGCGGCACGGCAGAGTAAACCGGGGTTGTGCTGTCCGGGGTGCCGTCTGCGTCAAGCAGCTGTACATCCACCGCATAACGTGGGCGATAGGGATTTGCAAAATTCCCGCTGGTAACGGGCTCGCTGGCTGCGACCACCCGCGCCATCTTCGGCACATGCAGGCCGCTGGCCAGCTCCGGGTAATGGCTTTCAATCTGCCGCTGCATCGGTGTTTTTTGCAGTGGTTTCCCCGTAGCCTTGTTGCGCGGCGTCCAGGTGATCGCCATTGTGTCACTGGTCAGCGCAACCCGTGTCAGGCGTTCGCCGTTCACCTCCACACCTGGACGCAGGGACTGGATCAGCGGCAGCGTCATCGTATTGCCGCCCGCTGCGCCCTGGCTGAACTCGTGCGGGATTTCAACCGGACGCCCGGCGAACAGCGCCGCCTCTGCACCGCCTGCGTACATCGACCCGTCAGGCAACTGATACCAGACATAATCGTTAATACCGAACGCTTTACCCAGATTGCTCAGCAGCTGGAATCCCGTACCTGAATGGGTGAAATGCGGGATCGGCGTCCTGCTGTAGCTGGCATCAGGGACGGACACAGTGATGCCGCTGTTTTCCGTCAGCCAGGCCGCGACGTCGCGCAGCGTCGGATGCTGAAAGGAACATGGCCACGCCCTGTCAAAGACGCCTGCCAGCTCCCGCACGAACAGACGCATAAACCCTTTTTCAGCGGGCTGCGCACGTTCAACGTACCCGGTAAACCAGCGCAGCAGCTGACCGGAATAGCCCACATCAAGGCGCACCATCTTCCCGGTGTAGTCCTGATCGGTCTGGGCAGTAATAAAGCCCCGGCCGCAGCTGTTCAGTTCCAGCACCAGATTCACATCGGCAACATGGGTTTCGTCAGTGGACAAATACAGACGTTTAACTGGTTTCACTCATTACTCCAGGGCATCGTTTACGGGTTTCAGCACCTTGCGTTCAAACCACGTCATTTTTTCGTCTGATTCGCCCGCGCTTGCGGCTCCAGAGCCACCTGTACCAGCGCCAGCACCCTGCACTTTACTGGTTGCGCGGGAGGTTGCAGCGGCTTCTTTTTTCTCTGCCACGCTCAGGAACTCGGTCAGGGTAAACGTGACAAGCCAGGACATGCGTCCTTCCTGCTGCGGTGCATCAATCGTTCCGGAAAACGAGGCTTCACGCAGATTGACTGCCCGGGCAACATTATTTGCCACCCGGTACACGGTGCGCGCGCCACCTGTTTCCGTGGCGTTGGCCAGCTGAAACAGGCGCGTAAGAATGGCAATATCCTTAAACGGGATTTCACCGGACACACGCAGCTCCTTACCTTTTGCGCCTTCTTCGGACTTGGCCGTGGACGATGTACCGCCCGACTGGTCTTTATCCGGGAACTGCTGGGAAACGGTGACCCGCATATTTTTAAGCCGGATGGATTCGCCGTTAAGCGCCAGTGTGATCGCGGTCATGGATCATCCCCCTGATGCTGCTGAGATCGGAACCGGTCAGCATGATGGCAGCGGTGTAAATTGACGACACCGCCGGGATATCAGTGAGCAGTTCCCGCACCAACCCGGTACCGCTTCCAGTGGATGTGAACACCCAGGCGCTGGCACTCTTACCCGCCAGCTCGCCCGCCGCCTCCGCAATTTCTGACAGCAGCCCGGCACGCTGCGCCATAAAATCTGCCAGGCTGGCTTTCAGGCCGGAAAGACTCATAGAACCGGGTGCAGCTGCGCTGGCCACTGCTGCCGCGCTGCTCATGATTCGCGTTGTCGGTACGGAAAGCGGAGCAGCTAACGGCAGACCGCTCGGGACTTTCGCCGGTATCTGCATTTTTACCGTGTCCAGTTCCGCCGCCGAACGTGCCAGACGCGACACCTGGGTAAAAGCCGGCACAGGGAAAACAGCCGTCAGCGGATCGAGATTTGCCATAAATTCTTCATGGGCCTGCCCGGTCACCATGAGGATCACCACTTCTGTTTTATCCGTCAGGCTGGCCATCTTTTCAGCCAGCCAGGTCACGGCGTTTTCCGGGCTAAGGTATACGCCGTTTTCCGTTTTTTGTCCCAGCCCGTAAACCCACGGATGAGCAGCGATCATCGCAACATGTTCTTTCTGAATCGTGTTTGTCAGTTGTATAACACTTTTTTTCCACATCGGCCTTTCTCCTAAAGACCTTTCTGGTCTGAAGATATACGCGCCTCAATAGCTTCGATACGGCTACTTAGCTGCTCATATTTACGACGCTGAAAAGCTGCTTCTATAACGAGCGCTTCTTCGTATCGGATGCCCCATTTATCTCCGGCCTGCACTTCCTCTGACACCAAAATCTTTGTCTGCATTAGTGGATAGATACCGCTATCAATCTCCTCTTGCGCCAAATTCCGGTATTCCGCAGGCTTGTAGTCCCATTGGTCATAGCAAATTAATCCGTACTCGAATCCATCAAGGCCGTGCCTCGCAAATGCTTCATGCACCCGCTGCGCGATTACACCGAAGTGCCAGCGCGCACCGTCAACACCTTTGGCCTCAATTCGGTCCTTGAGCTTAAACATGCACCAGTTCACCTCACTCCAGGCATCCAGTAATTTATCGGTTATGAGCTCCTGAATAGGCTTATGCGTATCATCTGATGTGACGCTAAAGGCCGACTGCGTGAAACCGCCAGAAAGCGGAGAGGTCGCCGCTCCTAACGCCGTATTGTTAGCTGTTACAGGATAAAGGCTCCCCTGAATGAGCACATTTGGGCCAGCCAGACCAATATCCGGCCCCTTGAAATAGATCCCGGCGTTACTTGCGGTCGCGCCGCTGGCATAACCCCGAATAAGAGGCGTTTCCTCATCCGTTAAAAACACGTAAGTCGGTGTTCTGATCCAGGGATTGTTCCCCAGCAAATCCGCAACACGCTCCTCACTGCCGCCATTCACGTCCGTAAAAGTTACGCTCTTGGCTGTACCATCCGGGCACGAGTTTCCCTTCCAGCGATTTTTGCCCCCGATCGTTTCATCGGAACCAAGCCTGCGCCAACCCTTAAAAAGATTGTCACGGATTAAGCAATTGGATGATCCCGGCGCAATGTTCACGCCAAACCCACCGCCGGGATATGCGGTAACTGATAGGGGATTCTCCGGGAAGGCATTGTTGGATTCCACTGTGACGCCTACACAACTTTCCAGCAGATATCCTCTTAACCCGATAATAGGTTCAATTGCTCCATTAGAAAGCATAGCGCCGTGGTTGTAGTCACTGTTACCAGAAATAACCCCACCATCAGTTTGCTGATAGCGAACGGTAATTCCACAACTGGTAAATGTGTTATTGCATACATCAACAGCCTTATTGCGAACCGCAAGAAACTCAGACTGAGCACCACGAACACAGTTACGGAATGTGTTGGCGAATATTTTTGCCGATTCAAATCCACGCTTAAGGGAAGATCCGTGGAAACAAGTGTCGAGTATGTTTCCCGTCGCAGTAGCTGAACATTTTAGCGTTCCACTTTCATCTGCTGACAGGTATATCCCAAGATCGCGGTTCCCTTTGAGGTAGCAGCGCTCAACATGTTGCTCCAGAACTCCACCGATAAAGATACCACTATCACCACCGGCGCTTTGCCAGTGCTGGCCCGCAAGAGTTACTACGCGGCTGACGGTTGCGCGCGTTACTCCAGATTTGACTACCCCTCCTACCGTGTAATCACCCCGGATAGAAAGCCCGTCACACGTTGGTGACTTCCCTGGATGAGCAGGGGGATACTCTGTGATAAAGGGCATGGTAACAGAGCCCTTTTGATTTCTCTGATCAAAGAAGCCACCATCCCAATCAATTGTGATGCCCTCATCTGGCAGGCCAACCCCATCTAATGGCATCTCAAGCCGGATCATGTCGTTATCAACACCATCCGTAAAAAATTTAGCGCGCGGAGAGCACATGACATTAAGTGATTTAGTCAACGTAGCCAGCACTCCGCCTGCGTCTGTCCCTTCATTCGGTATGAAATAATTTCCTTCAGGAATATGGATATCACCTCCATATTCGAAAGCAGATTTTAATGCTGGAACAGAAGACTTTACACCTGTCGGATCGGCCCCGCCTGAAAAGCCCTTCCAGGTAACAGACTTAATTTCCGGTCTATCATCCAGACCAAGCTTTGATAGAGCACCTTCCAAATCAGGCACTGCTAAAATATCCCTACCAAAGTCACTTACTGCCGACATTTTAAGTAATGAATCTTTATCGAAATAAGGAACAACATCTGGTTCAGCTGACAACCCTGCCATTTGAGCTAACGAACTTGCCTGGCGCAGATCGACAACGGTGCCATCTGCCAGAACATCGGCGATGGCAAAAACATAGTGCTGCTCATCACCGGTAACGTAACTTTCCAGGGTTTCCGCAACAGTGATTTTAGTAGCAGTCGCCCAGATACTGGTCATCGTTCCGCGCCAGCAAACATCGACCCAAATTTTTGACGGTCTTGTAGCAACCGCCAAGGTCTGATCAAATAGCAGCTCTGCGCGTAATCCCTCGATGTACGCAGCTCCCTTTTTAACCTGATAACTGCCGTTCGCGCCCGATACCAGAAACCCGTCTTTCAGGAAGGAGGCGACGCCGTAAGTGTCGATGTTCTCAAGGCGGATGCGCTCATCTACGCCATTCAGGCGGGCAGTAAAGTCAATCTGCCAGGTATCGGCAGGTGTGGTGATATTCGTCTGCGTCGACGCACCGTTATATTCCATCAGGAAGGAACGGGTTAACACGTTGCCCTGCTGGCCGGACTGGGTGCGGATTTTCTTCTGCGACGGCGCATGCACGATCATGGCCACCACGCCGCTGGCTTTATTGAGCAGACCTACCCAGTTAAATTCGAAGTCGCCCACATCTGCGCCCAGCACCACCGAATACACCACGGCATTGCTGTTTACCATGCCCGTTTTGCTGACGGCCTGGCGATGCACGATTTGCGCCTCTGGCGGCAGACCTTCGGCACGGTCAATGGGATCGGTGATATTCAGGTTCGGCACACTGGCGAACACGAACTCATCCAGCGTAAGTACGCCGCCGTTGGCCGCTTCCTGCGCTTTAAGTGCCTCAAAGGCCTGGGTGATAACGGTCTGACTCATAAAAGCACCTATATTTTTGCGCCAAAGACGGCGTTATTTTCGTTTTGTGTTACAGCGGGAAATACCATGTACTCCCCGTATTCCCTGTCAGTACCGGACACCGATTCACGGGCGCCGTAGCAAATCAGCTCCCCTTCATCCCATCCGGCATTGATAAAAAGTTTCAGCGTCGTCATCACTTCGTACTGATAACGGCGGCAGGTACGCCCGTACTGGCGGATTATCTGGATCATCAGCTCCGTATTCGCCGCCAGCTGGCTGTCAGAAACGCGAACCGAGATGATGTCCCAGTCAATACCAGGCTGACGCTCGACCAGCTCCACATACCCGATGCCGAGTCGCTCAAAAATCGCAATAAACCCCGCAACCGACCCGGCATCACGGGCATTCACAAAGGCATACGCGACACGTTTACGGAACAACGTCAGCGGCTCATGTTTAAACCGGGTGATATCCCTGTCCCACGCCAGCAGGTTCAGCAGTGACTCATTGCAGGTCAGCGGATCAAACTGGTTAACTGGCCAGGTGATCCAGCCATATACCCGCGCCCAGAATCGCCGGGCGGCGGCAAGCAGCTTTTTCGGCTCCCCTTCGTTCATCCAGAACGGCAGCGCCAGTGACGCCAGCTTTTTCAGAAAATCAGGCATCTTTCAGCTCCACGGTCAGATCGGACAAACGCGGGACATTCAGATCGCTGACGATATCGGCCAGCGAAAATGCCAGGGAGTCGATCACGGCGTAGGCCTTGTGCAGCTCCCGCCCGAGGTTTGAAAATGAAAACCGGTCATACGGCCAGGTGCGTTTCACGTCAAAATCACTGTTTTCCCGGAACGCGCTGCGGATCAGGTTTTCAACGCCCGATTGCAGGGCGGTGTATTCATCCACAGCAAGATTCGCCAGGTTCTCCACGTACACGGTCACAGTCAGCTGATGCAGGGTTTCCGGCATGGGGAAACACTGCATATCATCGCCATGTCCGTGGTGCCCCTGTCCGGTGATGTGGTCATTCACTGCGTCAATAAACGGCTGAGAAATCACGCCCGTATCAAGCAACAGATAGGCGTTCGCCGTACCTGGCCCCCGTGGTGCGTCATGCTCAAAATAAATGCGGTCGATGCTCAGTCCGGCCACGCTGGCAATCATTGAGCGGTACACCGCGTCAGTGTGGTAATTGCCCACCAGGTTGAACTGATTCCGGCAGCGTTCACGCAGCTCGTCATCGCTCTCTTCATCCGCGCCCGGCGTGGTCAGCCAGTCATCCTCGTTCACCACACGACTGATACCCGCCACGGCCACAGGCAAAATACGGTAATAGCCCGGGGCAAGGTTCCATGCTCCGCCCGTAGCGGAAGCTGTTACCGGGATCAGGGCGCTGGCCATATCGGCGGTGATGGTAAAGTCCGCCGTGGTGTCCAGCTCGTACACCACCCCGTTAATGCGCTCAGTCTGAATACGCGTTCCCGCCTTCACCGTGACCACAGCGCGGGCATCCATTTTGTAAAAACGAATGACACCTTGGGCGGCAACGGCGGGTTTCGGCGTCACGTTCACCGCCCACGCCAGCAGGCGCAGCAGCTGACCGGATGCCGTGGCCACGAACATGTTTGCCAGCACCGTGGATACCAGGACGTCTTTGAGCCAAAGAACGGGCGTGGTCACGATGGCAGTGATCAGCCGCCAGAAGGGCGACATGCGGGAGGTATTGGTAATCAGCCCCTCTTCTGCCGCGATGGCGTTGAACTGCGTGCGCAGCTCCTCCGCCGTGGTCGGCATCCCGCTTTTTTTCACCACTTCGTTAAAATCAACTTCCGGCTTCGTTGTCATAATTCCGCCCTAACCGATACCGAACCAAAATCCCATGTGCCTGCGGTGATCCACAGGCGCTTCGCGCTTTCCTCTGTGATCACCACCGTTCCCGGCTCTATTCGTTCATCACTTTCAATAAGTAATTCCAGCCGGGTTAAAATATCTCCGCGCATGGTCGGGCTGCGTTCGGCAATTAATTCAGTAGCAAGACCACTTTCCAGAATTGAATGCACAATGTCCTGACCAATACTTTGCTTGTTATTGCAAAGCACAGGCTCATTACCGGAGTTAAGAACGAAATTCCACCCCTCAATCAGTAAATCAATATATAAAAGCTCACTCATTGCAGTTCGCTCCATTCCGCAAGTTGTCCCGGCGTCATTGCTTCTTTCGGATAAATATTTACCTGGCCGTAATGCTTACTCTGGTCAGTAACAGATTTAGCGTTGCTGTTAATGGTTTTGCTGATACCGCCTTTTTCAACGCCCGTTAATTTCCCGCCCGTGGATAACGTATTTTGCGTTATTGGCTTTTCGCCAGTTTCTCCAGAAAGGGAAATATTCACGCCCGGAATTTTATTCAGCTTTTCTACAATCCAGTTCCATGAATTTAAAAACGTTGCCTTGATGGTATTCCAGACATTATCGAATAAGCCCACAATGCCACTTGCCATTCCCGCCAGTGAATCCAGCGGAGAAAAACCGGTAAGCAGTGCCACAAAACTGTTCCAGCCATCGGCGATAGTCTGCCAGGCACTCTGGAACACCCCGGCCACCCAGCCCACGGCTTCGGCCAGCACCTTAAACGCTGCGGTATTCATCACCGCCGCTTTGATGGCCTCCCAGTTCTTCACCAGTAACCAGCACCCGGCAACCAGCAGGGCGATCGCGCCGATGATAAGCAGTACCGGCCAGCTCATCAGATTGATGCCGATCCCGGCCATCACCGCCGCCATACGCACGGCCAGCAGGATACCCCGCAGAACGGCAAGCCCCGCATTCCAGACCGCAACAGCTTTCGTCGATAGCCAGACAGCAGCGGTGTAAATCTTCGTGACGGATGTCAGCGCCACCCAGATCCCGCGCAAGCCTGTCATCACGAAGAACGACACACCCATCACGATATTTGCCAGCGCACCGGCAGCGGCCATGCTTAACACTGCCAGCGTCACATACCCCACGACGCGGGCGATGTTGGGAAACATCTGCATCCACTTCACGAAGGTGGCACCCATATCGGCCAGCTTATTCAGCAGTGGATACAGCACGGGCAGCAGCGTCAGGCCAATAACGGTCTGCGCAGCATTCAGGATGGCCACAAACCTGTCCCACGGCTTAACCATCTTCGCGGCCATTTCCTGGGTACGTTTCAGACCGTCAGAACCGCCCAGCTCAGTGATGTTGCGCTGCAGCGAATCAATATTGCCGTACAGCTGCTTCACCACCGCCGAACTGTCACCGAACGCGTCATCGAGCTCTTTCTGCGCCTTAAGGTTTCCCTCCAGGCTCTTTCCGTATTTGCCCTGCAACTTGATGAGCATGTCCGGCATCGAGAGCATATTCCCCTGCGCATCCTGGAAGGACATCCCCAGCTTTTTAGCGCCGTCCACCGCGCTGTTCATAAACGACTCATACGCACCGCTGGCCTCAGATCCCAGACTGCGGCTCAGTTGTCCCAGCACGGCCAGCTGCTCATCGATCCCGATATTGAAGTTATTCCCGACGCCGCGCGCCCCTTCCATCAGGTCTTTAATCAACCCCATTTCCGCGCCGAACCGCTGGCGCATCACCGTCATTTTGCCTGCCAGCTGCTCGGCAAACTGCACCTTGCCCAGGCGGTCAGCGTCGCTTTTAAAGTTGGCGAACATTTGCCCCATAAACTCAGAGGTATCCTGAGAGGTGGCTTTCATCGCAAAGGCCAGGGTATTGGCGACTTTGGTCATCTTCGGCAGCTCTGTCGCCGTCAGACCATCAATCGCCCCGTTAATCTGCGCCGTGGAGTTAACGAACTCGATGGCGCTTGCCCCGTAAGTGGCGCTGAACAGAAGCGCATCACGCCGGACAGTTTCCAGTGCCGTGCTGTCGATACCCCGCGCGGAGGCCTCGTTAAGCGCATCAAACATTTCAATGGCCGGGGAGAGTGCGCCGCGCACCGTCTGCGCGACGCCCCACATGGCCAGCGCGCCCACGCCAATACGTTTAAACGCATCCTTTGATTTATCTGCAAAATCCGTCACCGACGTCTGCGCCTGTTTTAACGGGCGCGTTAATTTGTCGATCAGGCTTAATGTAAAATCCAGTTGTCTCATTATGAGCCTTTAAACGCGGTTCCAATTCCATTGGCCACCGCTACTTTCATATTTTCCCAGTAGCGGTTATCGAGCCAGACGGCAGCGGCGATATCATCAATATTATCTTCCCCGTGGGGGAGGTAATGGCGGCGTAATATTACGTACTGGCTGAGTCCATTTGATTCAATCGCATGGACTCGCGCCGTTAGTTTTTTACTTCGATTTCCAGTTCAGGCGCGTAAATCTCATTTACTTTCGCAACCAGCTGCAGCGGCACGCCCGGACGGGTAATAAAGCCTTCCAGCTCCGCTTTACTTTCCGTTGCCACGATACGTTTTAAATAACTGACCGCCGGGGCGACTTTGTTATCCATCGACATATCATTAATGAACTTGTTATAGGCGGTCACGTTTGGCTCAAATACCAGCTCAACACCTGCAATAGCTAATTTAATTTTCTCGCTCATTTAATTTTTCTCTCTGGTTAATTTCATCCACGAGCGTGTTATGTCGCGCCGCGCAGACGGAATATAAATTCTGATAATTAAGTAACGCCCCGGCGACCAATGCCCCGGTGACTCCCTCAAGGCGCGGGAGTTCCTCCGGGCACTTTGTTTTGAGGTTTTCCTGATAAGGCACGCCCGGCTCTGGCTGCGGCTTCGTTGAACATGCTGACAAACTCATCAGACACGCACACGTTAGTAAAAACCGGCTTAACCATTTCGGTGCGAATTTCACGCGGCTGCGCATTGGCCAGCGCCTCCAGTTTGTTTTCCATACTGCGCGCTGACTCGCTGGCAATGGTCTGCGTGGTGGCGCGGGTTTTATTTGCCGCTGCCGTTGCCGCCGTGGAGATCGATAATTCCAGACTGTCGCGCCGCCAGTCAGCGGTAAGCCAGCCCCAGACGAACGCTACCGCAACCACAATTAACCACTGGCCAGTTGTCATCAGCGCACCCCGTTGTGTTCCAGGCTGAAATGGTTGCCGTCCGGGTTGGACTTGAAGCGCCCGCCCCAGCTGCCGCCCAGCGACTCCCAGTATTCACCCAGCGGCAGATACGCTTCGCTCTTGTCCTGGTACTGGCCGTTAATGAACAGGTTAAAATCCACGGCCAGACGCTGGGTGTGCAGGCTGTTGGCAATACCGCTGCCCTTTTTCGCGTTCAGTGCCGCCTGTTCCGGCGTGCGGTATGCCTCGCCATACGTCAGGCGGTATCCGTGGCTTTCAGCCCACAGCACCAGATTTGCCACCATGATGGTGAACAGCTGCTGCTTTTCGCTCAGTGTCATTGTGCTTCGCTCCCTTCCTTTTTCCCGGCTGCGCGACGGCGCAACCACAATTCAACTGCCTGATAACCTGCAATACCCAGCGCCGCCCCCACCCCCTGAATGGCCAGGGGATTGGCATTCGGGATTTGAATCAGTACCGCTCCGGCCATCACCGACACAAAGCTGCCCAGGATCACGCGCCCTGCGAAATGGCGCAGCGTGATGGGGTCATCACCAGACAGCACCTTGCCGATGGCAATCAGGGCTCCGATTAACAGCAGTGAAAGGAGACTTTTTTCATGTTCCTGCATGGTGTGCCTTACCCGATCAGGTTTTCTGTGGCTTCCGCTTCCAGATACGGGATACCGTCGATGTTGATAAAACGCGGGTCAGTCACGACAAACTTAAATTTGCGTGTGGATACCGCGCCCCCTTTGGGGTCGATGTTCAGGAGGCTGGAGAGATTCAGCTTGCAGCCGAACGCCTCCACCTTGATTTCTTCATCCCCCGCTTTTGCGTAGAACAGGAGATCGAGCGGCGGGATACCGCGCCATGATCCGTTCTGCTGCGCACGCGCCTTGAGCACCGCAACGGCCTTTGTTGCCAGCTCAAGCTCACCCTCTGCCGTCACGTCACCGTCAACGTAACCATCCGGCACGCCGTGCGTGGTGGCCGCTGTCGTGTTGTCGGTAATGTCCAGGGTACACGCCTCGACGTGTACCAGATCGCCGTCCACATAGACGTCAAACGACATACCTGAAATACGTTTGCTCATGTGCTGGCCTCCGTGTTCTGGTCTAGCAGCAGACTGATCGTGATTTGCAGCGGCACTTCATACGTGCGAACCACGATGTAAATCTCGACATGCTTTTTCGTTTTCCAGACGATCTGCACATCCCCGTCCTGCGGTGGCTTCGTTTCGCCAGGGAACAACACCCCGTTAATCTCAGCGGCTTTCGACATTTCCCGCAGCGGGCGCGCAAAAAGCGTCTGGTGCGCGGCAATACTGCCCGGCGTGCTGTTCAGCGAACGATCCCCGATTTTGCCGATGGCCAGCAGACGAACCCGGCGCGCCGCTTTATCAGCAATACGTACCGTTTCAATCGACTGGTAATCACCGCCCTCAACGTCCAGCGTGCGCCCGTCAGACCAGTAAATGCCGTCGTAATCGGGATACCACATCGCCACGCTGAAACGCTGCGATTCCAGCGCCTGCAGCGTCGCAATCTCAATCGTTTTGCCCGTGCCATCCTTCGGCAGATCGTCACTGCCCAGACGCAGCAGCGCCCCGGTTTTTACGCGCGCCGGACTGTCGGCAATGGTGACGGCCCGGTTACACAGCCGCCCGGCCAGTACACCCGGCTCGTTGCCCCAGATACGGGGAACCAGCTGCACCGCCTTTTCTGCAATGCCCGCCTGTAGCGCGGAAAGTCGCGCCAGATATTCCGCCTGGTCTTCATCAGGCTGGAATCCTTCGACGGCCAGCGCGAACCACACCCAGCGCCCAAACTTCGCAATCAGGTTTGAGCGCAGCGTGGCGGCATCGTTGATCGTTGCCTTTTCACTGACGTCATCGCAGAGCACGACACCTTCAACCGAACAGGAAACCTGCGCCGCGATGACGGCATCCACCCAGTCTTTTTCCGCCGCGTCTGCCGGCAGGGCGTGAACAAACGCCCACCAGTTCTGCCCGGCGTTCGCCTGGGCTGCGATCAGATCGCTTTTCAGCGGCGAATCTTCCTCACCCAGCACGGCATCAAAATCCGTCTGCGCGTTCACCGCGATGGTTTTTCCGGTGTTGGTCGTACCTTTCCCGATAAACAGCGCCGCGCGTTCGACTTCCGTCACCTCGCCCAGCAACTGATTTACCTGGTTCACATCCACTAACGGCCAGGTCATGAATTACCCCTTATGTCCTGCGCGTTCACGTCCCAGCCAAAGCCGATGGCCTGCAGCTGGCGCGCCAGCGCCTTGTTAAATTCTTCATCGCTCATGCCGAGGAAGGCACGGGCGGGCAGATCAATCGTCCAGCTGTTTTTCACCGTTTTGCCGAGCAGCTTGCGGATCAGCAATCCGGCCTGGTCGTAACTCATGGTTTCCATCAGCTGCTTGTACGTGGGCTTAACCATCCGCTTGCCCCGCTTCACCTGATAACCCAGTGACCGCAGTTTTTTGGCCTGCGACACCGTGGCCATCTTGCCGCTGTTACTCCCCCTCGCCTTACCGCTGCGGTTAATGCGCATCGTCATGCCGTTCTGCTGCGCGTACCCCACCACCCCGGCCGGAACCGGTGATTCACCGTTGCGGTATCCGCCCCCCTGCAGGTACACCCGGACAGCGGCGATTTCCGGCATTTCCCGGATGTGCAGCAGCTTCGGCATGTTGCGCAGCATCTTTCCCCTGCGCTTTGTCCTGCGCCCCGGCCACGGCAGGCCATCCGGTGACTGCTGGTTACGGACGTTGCGCTTAGCCGCGGCAATCAGTCCGTATTTCGCCAGGCGCCACAGTAACCGCTGGCGCTTTTTGGGTGGCAACTCCAGACTGGACAGCGCCTGCCGCAGTTCGGCCAGCTGTTTCTTATTCAGCTCACCGCCTGCAAACATCAGGCGTCACCCACAGGTGCGCCAGCGGGATCGGTACTGAATACCGTCGCACTGAATGCCGTCAGTACCTCCGGGTCAACCAGCGACCAGCGTTCACCGCGCCACGGGATAGCGCCGTTTTCGTCCTGGCGGATCACCAGTTCTTCAACCAGCGGCATCGTCAGCACCACCACGGCGGTTTCCTCATCCTCCGGGGATACATCCCAGTCCGGTTCGGCATCCGTGATACCCAGCTCATCCATTACGGTGCTGCCGTAGTCATCCAGCCAGGCTTCCATCAGCGAAACCAGCAGCTGCGGCGGGCAAAGCCGGTACGGGAAACGCTCCCAGGCCAGCTGCGCGCTGTAGCGAATCACCGCCTGGCGGTACTGCCCCAGCCCCAAATCTTTTGCGGCCGGAATAATGCGCATTTCATCAATCAGGCTGGTAAAGCCCTGCATGGCGCGCTCAGGCACATTTGCCCGGAAAAAGGCGGTCAGTGATTCCAGCTGCGTTTCACTCATACCTTGCTCACCGTTACCCGTTTCAGCCCTTTAATCAGCCGGATGGTGACGGAGGACTCCGCCAGTAACCCGGCGCGGGTTTCCTCGCTCTCCTGCCCCGGATGGGTGTCACGCCGCCCGATGGTGGCGAACTCTCCCAGCAAATCGGCCTTAGCGCGGGCAAACACCGCTTTGGTGTACTGCGCACAAAGCCCGTTAATCCCGCCGAGGCTGACGCCCGGCACACTGGCCGCAGTGGCATGACCTGCCGCCCGGTGCTTTTCCTCCACAGAGGCCAGCCCCGCATTCACCTCTGTTACCGCCGCCAGTAATGCCTGGCCAACGGTTCCCGCGTCCATATCGGGCGGAATGGCGCGCGCCGCCTGAAAATCTTTCAGGTTCAGGTCTGGCCAGAAGCCGTTATTGGTCAACGGCTCATCGTTGTAGTTGATCGGATTCCCGCTAAACATGGCTCCCCCGAAAAAGGCGGGCTGACCGGAGTCCACGGCACAAAGCACATCGTGCGTTGCCCTCATCCGCGCCCGCCCGGCTTGCGGTAGTCGTTATTGTTCTTTTGCCAGGCTGCGCAGGCGCGCCGCAATCTGGTTTCGCATCGTTCCTACGCCCACCCGCTTATAAAGCTTCTCCGCCGTCGCCAGCAGTACAGCGGCTTTTTCCAGCGTTTCCGCGTCCTCCACTGCCGTGGCGCGGGTCTGGCCACTGTCATCACGTAGCAGAAGCAGCCCGGCGAACTTGAACCACTTCGCCGTGATTTCTTCGTGCAGCCGCCAGCGCGTGGTGACGTTCTCAAAGGTGCGTGAGAAATACGGTTCGATACTTTCCCCTGCCGCCGCCGTGCTTTCCGCCCAGGCCATCACCGTATCGGCCACGAATGCCGGGAAGGTGCTGCGGATGTTGTCCGGCGTCGGCTGCTGCTGCGCAATGGCGATATCTGCCAGCTCCAGCGCCTTATCCAGATCCCCGGCATCAAACAGCCAGATCACGCACCAGGCAAAGACCGGGTGAGCAAACACGCTGCCGCTTTCCAGATACGCCGTTACTGTCGGCATCCACTTCGGCAGCAGTACGTCACGCTTATACGCAACCCGGTCGGAAATCGTCGGCAGGGTACGAAGCCAGGCCACATCCTGATTCAGCGCCTGGATTTGCACATGCAGACTGTCGAGACTTTCAACGGCCTGGCGGCGCTCCAACTGCTTTTGTAAGGCAATCTTCTGGTTGTGGCGTTGCGCAGGTGACAGTGCCATTTATCAGCCCTCCGAAGGCTCGGCCAGCTCACCGATGGTCACGGCGTTTTCGTCAATGGCCGCGTACAGCTCCGGCACTTCGACGGCGTAACCTTCGTTTCGCAGGTATTTGTTTTCGTACTGCTTACGGTCATCCACGAACTCAGCTTTACGCTGGCGCGTATTGCGCTGGGTGTAGATATGCAGGTTAGGCAGCATGGTCACGACCATACGCTTACCCGGCATGAACGGTGGCACCATTGCAGGACGTCCGGCGATGGTGTTACCCAGCATCTGCGCGGCGATTTTTTCCGTTGGCTTGTCAGCGCCCTGGTACAGACGGAACTGCTCAGCCGCCACCAGGTCAGCGCCAGCCAGCACCACCAGACGCGGGTCAGTACGGAACTGCTGCGGAATTTTGGTGTTGATGAGATCGGACGCCATTGCATCCAGGGAACGGTAATCACCCTGCTCATCCAGCGTGACCGGATCGGTGATGATTTGCTTGCCGCTATCCCACTCTTTCATGATGGCGTGCCAGCCTTTGTTTACGTCCTCACCGTTCGGGTTAGTTTCGTAATTCGTGGTTTTTTCGACGCTCTTACCGTTAAAGCCGATACGCAGCATATCCAGCGCAAAGGCCTGGTTAGAGAAGGTCTGTACCAGCTGGAAGAACTCGTCTTCAGTCTTCCCGGAGTTAGCCCAGACAGAAAGCAGATCCCAGCGCAGCGCCGCACAGGAGTCGGTTTCAACCAGCTTATAGTCGTTACCGTCCACACCCACACGGCGGGTAAAGCGCCCGGATTCACTGCGCCCGGTATACAGACCGGATGCACCCACGTTAATCACCTGGCCGGAAAGCTGATCCACGTCCAGGCAGGTAATCATGTTGAGAAGCTCAACAGATTCCAGCAGCGCCAGGCGCAATGCAGTTTCTTTCGGGTCGGTCATGGCGAAATAACGTTCGGTATCAGCAACGCCGTAATCCTTCGCCATGCCCGCGCAAAACGCATTCATCAACTGGCGCGCACGTTCATTTAAATACATAGATATTCCCCGCGTTGACGCGATTAATAATGAAAAGGTTTATTTAAAAGCGATTAAAGGAACTTGAATCCTTTACCTTTATTTTTATCGCCGAACTGACGCTGCGGCATTGTGGTCACTTTTTTATCCAGCTTGCTGAAATTTGCCAGAATGGTTGGCAGGCTATCGCGCAGGCTGGCAAATTCTTCGGTATCGACCACTTCCGCAATGGTTTCAATATCGCCCTGCGCCGCTGCAATTTGCTCTTCGACTTTTGCCAGGCGCTCTTCAATACCATTAAGCGCCTCTGCCAGAGCCTGTAATTTGTCGTCACTGGTCGGGTCATCGCCCGACACCTCTTCAAATTTTTTCTTGGGTTCAATATTGAACAGCTTTTGCCACGGAGTTTTCATTTTCTTTTCCTGCGTAATTTTTCCATCAGAGGACATTGCGCACGCGTAATATCCCTGCTTCGTTAACTTGCGTTTTTCTGAAAAACGCAGACGTGTAGTGCCAACACTTGCCGGGCGGTCAGTCACCGCCAGCCCCTTGAGATACGTCCGGCCGCTGCCGCGCCAGTTCTCTTCTGGCTCAATGGAGAAATAAACCATCTGGCCTTCGCGGTTCGCATGAATCAGGTTCAGATTGGGGGTGAGCTTTGCGTATAACCGGGCAAGTCCGTCCTCTCCGTCCTGCCACATGGCCGCTGCAACTTCGCCACAATTTCCCCAGTCCCGTGAATGCTCCGGCCAAATCATTGCGCCGTAGTGTTCAGCGTTATAGGTTTCCCCCATATCAATGATCCACTCGCGATAAATCTGCCGCTCATCGACCGTATCCCCTTCGGTGGCAATACACAGCCAGTCAGTTTTTAAATGGGACATATCCCCTCGCCTCGCCGTAATTGCCAGATGATTATTACGAATAAATAACCGGGCATCATCCAGATTAATTCTGGTCAGTTCGGATAAGCGGTAATAAACGAACACCTGCGAATTAAAGCCGCCGTTTTTTATAATCAGCCACGGCATAATTAAATCTATGGCTAAATACTCCGAAGAATTAAAAGGCGTTGCCCGCGCACTTTATCTGCGCCGTGCCACCCCAAAAGAAATTGCTGCTGATTTAAATCTGCCGAATGCGCGGATCATTTACTACTGGGCGGAGAAATACCAATGGGCTGACCTGCTAAGCCATGAAAGCACCGAGGAAGCGATTGAGCGCCGCTACCAGCTGCTTGCCGGGCGAAACGAAAAGACCGATCTCGAACTCAAAGAAATGGACATGCTGATTGCTCACGCCACGAAGCTGCGCGCCCAGAGTAATAAGCACAAAGAGAAGCTGGCAGAAAGCCAGGGTAAACGCCGCGACCAGGGCGGCGGCGATGAGGACGACGACCAGCCACGGAAAAAGCGCCAGTACCGTAAGAATGATATTTCGGGGCTGACGCAGGAAGATTTCGACGCCTTTGCAGAAGAAAACCTGTTCGGCTATCAGAAGCATTTGCGCCTGAATATCGCCCAGCAAATCCGTAATATCCTGAAAAGCCGCCAGATCGGGGCGACCTGGTATTTCGCGTATGAGGCGTTTGAAAATGCCGTTATGACGGGCGATCCGCAAATCTTCCTGTCAGCGTCACGCCCGCAGGCCGAGGTGTTCCGCAGCTACATCGTCAACATTGCGCAGCAGTATTTTGGCATCACCCTGACGGGCAACCCGATCCGCCTGAGCAACGGCGCAGAGCTGCGCTTCCTCTCCACCAATAAAAACACCGCGCAGTCCTACAGCGGCCACCTGTACTGTGATGAATATTTCTGGGTGCCGAACTTTGCGAAGCTGAACGAAGTCGCTTCCGCAATGGCCACCCACGACAAATGGCGCACCACCTACTTTTCCACACCATCTGCCAAAACGCACCAGGCGTACCCGTTCTGGACGGGCGAAGAGTGGAAACAGGGCAGCAAGAAACGCGCCCACGTGCCGTTCCCGACGTTCGACGAACTGCGCGACGGTGGCCGCTCCTGCCCCGATGGCCAGTGGCGCTACGTCATCACACTGGAAGATGCGATCAACGGCGGGTTTAACCTGGCCAGCATTGACCGCCTGCGCAACCGGTACAACGAAACCACGTTCAGCATGCTGTATATGTGCGTATTCGTTGACAGCAAAGACAGCGTTTTCAGGTTCTCCGACCTGGAAGCCTGCGCCGTGGAAACGGATACCTGGCAGGATCACAACCCGGACGCTGCCCGGCCATTTGGTGATCGCCCGGTCTGGGGCGGATTCGACCCTGCGCGCAGCGGCGACCTGTCGTGTTTCGTCATCGTTGCCCCACCCATTCTGGCACCTGAAAAATACCGCGTGCTGCGGGTGTTCAGCTGGAAAGGAATGAACTTCCGCTGGCAGGCAAAGCAGATCGAGAAACTCTTCCAGCAGTACAACTTCACCTATATCGGCGTGGACGTTACCGGGATAGGCCAGGGGGTGTTTGAAAATATCCAGCACTTCGCCCTGCGCGTGGCCAAACCGATTCGCTATGACCGTAACACTAAAGACCAGCTGGTACTCAAAGCCTGCGACGTGGTGGAGAGCAGCCGTATTGAATGGGACAAAGACCAGAAAGAGATCCCGGCCAGTTTTATGGCCATTCGCCGCACCAGTACGCAGAGCGGCAATGCCATGACGTTTGTCGCAGACCGCACGCAGGAAACCGGACACGCCGAAGCGTTCTGGGCGATCACTCACGCCCTGCATAACGAACCGCTCAACTATGAGAACAAGCCAAAATCCAAATGGGGGCTTAAGAAAACAGCATGACCAGAAAGAAAAAATATGCCGGGCAACGCGACAAAAGCACACCGCAGCCCACCAAAAAAATGAGCGTTCTGCGCTTCGGCAAGCCGGAACCGGTACTGACTACCGGCACCGACTACAGCGATGTGTGGTACGACAACGAGGCGAACCATTACACGCTTCCCATTGACCGCCTGGCGCTGGCGCAGCTGATTAACCTGAATGGCCAGCACGGCGGCATCATCCATGCGCGCAAGAATCTGGTGATGAGCGACTATCAGGGCGGCGGGCTTAGCCGCGACGAAATGGAAGCCGCCGTGTTTGACTTCATCACGTTTGGCGACGTTGGCTTTGTGAAAATCCGCAACGGCTGGGGTGAAGTTGAATCCATCGCACCGATGCCAGGTCTGTATACCCGCCGCCGCAAAACAGGGGAATTTGCTGTACTGCAGCAGGGCGAACCGCTGATTTATCAGCCGGAGGACGTCATTTTTATGCGGATGTACGATCCGCAGCAGCACATCTACGGTCTGCCGGACTACATCGGCGGCATCCACTCCGCACTACTCAACAGCGAAGCAGTCATCTTCCGCCGCCGTTACTACCATAACGGTGCGCACACGGGCGGCATTCTCTATACCCGTGACCCGAGCATGACCGATGAGGTGGAAGAAGAGATTGAGCGCCAGCTGCGTGACAGCAAAGGGATCGGGAACTTCTCAACCATCCTGGTGAACATTCCAGGCGGTGATAAAGAGGGAGTGCAGTTTATCCAGATGGGGGATATTTCAGCTAAGGATGAGTTTGCCAGCGTAAAGAACATCAGCGCCCAGGACATTCTCAACGCCCACCGTTTCCCCGCCGGGCTGGCCGGGCAGATAGCGCAGAATGCCGGAGGACTGGGCGACCCGGAAAAGGCCGAACTGATTTACAAACGCAGTGAGGTTATCCCGCTGCAACGTCGTTTTATGGAGGCGATCAACAGCGACAAGGAAATCCCGCTAAATCTGCGACTTAATTTTGCTAACGGAACGGGAAACGGTGCGGCATGAGGAAAAACAGTTTAAAATCCAGGCATCCGAAATCGTTTGGAGCATGGAAAGTGCGCGTATTGAAAATTGAATGCCCCGACTGCGGTTCTAAAGCAATAATCAAAAAAACGAATAGAAAACACAGGGAAATTGCTGATATTTATTGCGCTTGCGCTGACGTAGAGTGTGGCCACACTTTTGTGATGAACCTGACGTTCTCCCATACGCTCAGCCCAAGCGCAAAATCGGGTGATGCTATGTTGCAGCAGCTGATCAGCAAACTGTCACCACAGCAAAAGCAAATGACACTGGACCTACTGAAAACCGCTTCCAACTGAGCCCCCAACGTGGGGCTTTTTTATTTCTTTGCTAATTTCTCCAGCCCATTCACCGATCAATACCAACGCAATTTGCTGCTCCCGACGAGTCACATTCTCAATCAATGCAACCTTCGATAATAACTCTATAAATTCGGCACGTGCTGCAACTTCTACCAGCTCCATCAGCTTACCCCTGCAGAAATAACTGTATAAACATACAGTACACTCTAAAGCATCTTTTGTGAATAAAATTTTAGGCACGTTGTAAAGTTAAATTTTATTAACCAACGACTTACAATTTCTAACCCCAGCCAGGCCACATTTCTTGCTCTGGCTTACTTCGCTTCTCCTGCAACCTTTCGTGTCGGTAAATCAGTGCTGTCGCACCAAAAATTAACCCGCTACCGCGCAGCAAAATGTCCACTTCCTCATCACTTCCAGCGAAACCCCGCTGATTCAGTTCCAGCTTTAATCGCCTCCGGGTTCCACCCTCCGTACAGTTATTGACAGAACTCCAAGGGGCGGCGCTGCCGCCAGAAAAACCAGCCTCCGCTGGCGCTTCGGCCAACTTCGCAACCTTCTGCCACTTCATCAGACGTGTGCAAACCTCAGACTCAGGGATCAAAGGCGAATAGATACCCTGAACGCGCTGCACATCCTCCCCGTACTCGTTGCCCTGCTCGGTGATTTCATATGCCAGGCGAACAACCAGATCACGACGGGCAACCAGCGCACCACCCTGCAACTGGGTATACGCAGCCCAGTCACCCACATCAGCAGCAGCAAGTACGGCATCCATCCGGCTATCAGTCAGGCGCTGATCGCCCAGGCGGCGCAGTTCACGCCATACAGTCACCGGGGCACCACCAATTTGCTGGAACTGTCGAATACGCCAGCGGGAAGCCCACGCAGAAACGGATTTAGCCATATCACGCAGGCTCTCCCCGGTTTCTTCATCCTGCTCGCCATCCAGCGCAAAACCGTCGATGTTTTTACTGATGTATTTGGCGATGTAGCCCGTGGCGCTGCCTTTCTCTGGATCGATAGGCTCAACGTGAAAACGCGCCTTTAGCGCGTTGAGTGATTGCAGTTCTTCGGAGTCCGCTGCACGGGCGTGATAGCAAAGAATATCGCGCACGGCATCGACGTCCTGCGGGCGCATGAATAGCAGCATGTGCCAGTGTGGTGTTCCATCGTGGTGAGGCTCTACCACCCGGAAACCAAAAACGTGAATGCCAGCACGGGAGATCGCTGCCCGGCATTTAGCCCAGACCCCGCATAAATATTTCTGGGTATCCTGAGGATTACAGCCGTTCCACTGACCGACAAAGCCACCCTTGCTGTGTACCGCGTGGTAACGGGACGGCGCGGTGATAGTGTAAAACTCCCCGGCAAGCCCCTGCTCGTTGGCAATATCTTCAAAGCCGCGCATCCGCACCATCAGTTCACAGCGACGAATGGCCGGATTGGCCACGCTGCCGTAAACCATGTCTGCGAGCGAAACACGATCCCCGTCCTCATTTATCAGGTCGAACTTTTTGAAGAACTCTGTATTACGCTTTTTCTGGTCTATCCATTCGCCCAGGGTCTTACGTGAAACATACGCACTCGCCGTTTTCTGTACCTGCCCTACGGCAATGGCCAGATGTTCGCGCTGTAGATCACGGGCGCGCTTGAGGCGCAGATACCACCACTCTGGTGCCATCATTCGAAGGATGCCGGAATAAGCCTGACGCTCCGTCAGCTTATCCGCTTTGAAGGAACCCCAGTAAGGCGCGGTGAAATTGATGGTCTGCACCAGCTCACCCAGGTGAACGAATGCCCGGCCAACACGCCGCGCAACCTCAGCATCATCCTTTGTGGCACCGTCGAGCGTTTCGCTAAAGTCGCAGAACGCCTGAGACAACCAGGAAGAAACACGCCCGGCCAACTTTTTCAGCTCCGGGCGGTCAAGGGACGGCAGACGTGAGAGTGATTTGCCGAAGGGGAGATCGAGAGCATCACCGGCCAGTGCGTACCTGGCAGTAACTTTCCGCAGGCGTGGCAATACGTTCTGTCCGATAGTACGGCGCAGAAACGCATTGGCACGGCGACGGCCGTCTTTTCCATTAAAGATTTTTTCGTAGCGGTTGCCAAAATACCCGGCCAGCCAGTCGGGTATTTCGTGAAGGTATTGTGATCGGAAATCGTAATCATGAGGGTTAACAGCCCACAGGCGCCGCTCTGTTATCGTCGCATCCGCTGGCGTGCCCGGCGCAAAGGTTTCACGCCGCCAGGCATCGACGGCGTGGTGTTGCCCATTAACTGCCAGCGTCATGCGCAAGCCTTCGCAATAGAATCAAGCGGTGACTTTAGGATCAGCTCTGGCGCGACTTTCTGGCTTGCAGCTGCTGCACCAACACTGCGAGGGGCATTAAGGCGGATAACCTCAAAACCGGCATAGAGATAATGCACAGCCTCCACATCGCTGTTGGATGCCACGACACTGATACCCTTCCGCGCAAGGCGACGCAGCTTGCGCGCCAGCCTGCCCTGATCCATGTGAGAAAAACCGCCCTCAGTGTAAGCGGTGAAATTCCCCGCCTCTGTCAGGTATGGGGGATCGCAATAGACCACATCACCATCACGCACCAAATCCAGCGTTTCGGCATAGTGAGCGGCAATGAACGTTGCACGCTTCGCCTTTTCAGCGAACGCACGCACTTCATCAGCAGGGAAATAGGGCTTTTTGTACTTACCAAACGGCACGTTGAACTGACCGCGGCGATTGTAACGACACAGGCCATTGAAGCAGTGGCGGTTCAGGAACATGAAACGCGCCGCAGCATCCACTCTTTCGTCACCAAAAGCCCGGCTAGACATATTGAAAGCGTCCCGAACCGCGTAGTAATAAACAGCACGATTCTCTGTATCACCCAGCGCCCCGGCAGAAAACAGGATCTCCAGCTCGCTAAGAAACGCGTCAGTGTCGAAAGCCATAACCTTATACAGGTTGACTAAATCCGGGTTCACATCAGCGATCAGATATTCGTCATAGTCCGTGTTCATCATGACGGCGCACGAACCTGCGAACGGCTCAACCAGGCGCTTACCTTCCGGGAGATGGTGACGCAGTTGCGGCATGAGGCGAACTTTACTGCCAACCCATTTCAAAGGAGTTTTTATTGCCATGCCGCACCGCCTTTGCTGCAAATGGCGGCGGCCTCTTCACGCAGCAACTCAACAATCTCCGCCGCGCTTAAACCTTCGTTGGCTGCATGTGTGGCCAGCTTATCCAGACGTGTAGAACACAGATCAGCAGCTGCGGCCTTACCTTCTTTCGTGGCTTTTGCCAGCATGGAAAGCAGGTCAGAACTGCTTTTTGCGACGAGTGAATCATTACGTGTCATGTGCATTTTGGTTTCCTTAAGGCAAAAGAATCCCCGGCCACTGGTAAGGTGGCCAAAAATTCAGAGGTTTATTTAGTGGTAAGAAACGGTAACGGGTGCGGCTGAATAGCTCGGCGCAGGAATCTGATGCAGCTCGTAGGTTTTGCGCCACCACTCCTGGATAAGCGCCTTAACTTCACCAACTCCCAAAGCACCCGCCATGTAAAAAACGGATCGGATACTGGCTAACGCCTCCATCTGGGCATATTGGCTTTCGGCTTCACGGTAAACGCTGCACCAGAACGCGGCATTGATAGCGAGCCAGTGACGCTGGATGGTCAAGTGCTCAGTGTCGTTAAAGAAAAACGGATGTAGTGCGACACGGCCATGTTTAACAACGCTTTTAGATAAAAAAAGCTGGGTGTAATTATGCGGAACTCCCCAGGCATTCAGCTCCTTGTTAAAAATTCCGCTATCTACTGAAATTACTGGCATTAGTGATTCCCCTGCTGTTGCATCTTCTGAACGATGTGTGGTGCGATAATCATCTGAACCCCGTTTCCACTGCTGACAGGACGGGCTTTTTTGATTGGCCGGCTTGCTGTTCGTGATGAAAAATCGCTGTCACGCAAACTGCCGAAACCCTCAAACGTCATTCGCGCCCTGGAAATACCCTGACGCAACTGGATCATTGACCGGTAGTCGAGGCGTTCGAACAATTCCCGCCAGCTGCACTTACACAAGTGGGCTTTAAAAACGTCCAAACCGGAAGCGACTGCAGCCGCATGCAAAACAACGCCGCGCCATTCCGGGTTCAGCTTGTCCCACCAATCAGCAGCCTCACTGCTGCTACTGAAATATTTGCGGCGGATATTTCTCAACTGCTCCAGCCCGCGTTTTTGCTGCTCGGTATTAATGGCCATAACTTCCCCCAGTCAGACGGTGGCTAATACGCTGCCACCACGGACGGCGAGGCAAGCGACCATTGAATTTGTACTGGTGTCCAGGGTTCCAGCGCTGTCCGTTTGGTAACTCAATCCAGCCAGTAGTCCCGCTGGACAGCTGCATAGCCGGTGATTGCTCTTTCAGGTACGTAACGAAAGCTTTCATTGTCATCCCTCACATCAACCCTGTTGCGTTTGTCGTGACGATATCCACGGCAGCAGCAAAGACAGGGGCAGACTGAAAACGAGCCTCTACGGAATAGACGATCAGGGAGAGGCTGCGAATGGCATCACTGGCGCGATCAAGTATTTGGTTTCGGCGCGCCTGGGTCATCTGTTCTGTGGAAACCGCTTCCCCGGCAATTGCGCCCACGCTGGCAGCAGCGGTGAGTGCGCAAAATTGCATGTTGCCTATAGTGGCGTTGTTAACCGGGACGGAGGGCTGACAGTGCAGCTGGCGCAGCATGCCATCAAGAATGCGCGGGTCTTCTGTCGCGTCTGTGATGGCAATAAGTTCGATAAGGGTCAACTGGTGCGGCTGATCCGGATTCAGCTTGCAACGCAAGGTTGCCGGGCGCATCCCTACCGATTTAGCCAGCTGTTCGAGGTTATGGGACTGAGCGAAAGCCCGGCAGGCGCTATCAAGTTGATTGTGTATGGACACCTTGTAATCGTACATGATTCACGAATTCCTAATTGCTAGCCTGGATTACGCGTTAAGCGAAACTTCACATTCGCTTAACGCCATGACGGTTAAGGCGGCCATGTTCACTTCCACCAAGCCTTTTTTTTGTGCACCTTTAGGTTTGATTGGCAATTTTCCGTATGAAATCAGGTTCTCAGCAGTGCTACGGGACATGCCAGTACGGCGACAATATTCATCAAGTGGGATGTATGGATCGGGGATCACGATTGTAATGTTGGGACGCATAATGCAAACTCCTCCGGTTGGGGATACACCAATATCCACTGTTATTAACCAATATTCACTTTAACCTACAAAGCGAAGTTTAAACTCACTCCGCGAAAACTTGCAAGGTAAAACTTTCGTGAGCCTACAAATCGACTTTTCTCAAGGTGGAGCCGCCGTTCTGGATCGTGTTATTCAGGCGTATGGATTCAGCACAAAACTTGCGCTAGCCGATCATCTCGAAATAGCGAGCAGCAGCTTGGCTAACCGGTATAAGCGTGATTTTTTCCCTGCAGATATCGTTGTGAGATGTATGGCAGAAACAGGGGCAACGCTTGAATGGCTGACCACTGGGCAAGGAAGGAAGTATGAAAATGAAGAGATCGACATTCTGAAAATGCCGCGCCGTAAGATTGTCGATGGCCTGCTTTATGAATCTGGCGTGTACATGCTGGACAAAGTTTCGTTTTTACCAGGCATGCCCCTACCGTCAGCACCTATATGCGTGCTTGAAGGTAATACCCAGTTTATCGTTGATACGAACTTCACAGAGGTCTACGACGATCAGTGGTTAGTTGAAGTCGAGGATAAAACGAGCATTCGTACCCTTACCCGCATACCAATCAAAAAAGTAAGGGTTAGTGGCGTTGGAATGGCCTTCGACTGTTCAATTGAAGATATAAAAGTTCTTGGCAGAGTTGTACTAACCATAAAATAACAATAAGGATTTGAAGATGATTGACTACAAAACAGCATCAAAAGACCAACTGAAAGAAGAGATGAAGCGCTTAGCGGCTACGGTATCTGACGTACCGTTTGGCACAAAAAAGGAATTCTTCCACCTTCCAGAGATTTTAAACTCCGGTGAGCAACCATTAGCAATTGCTAGCGGGATGATGGACGGAAACACCTGGCTTATTACGCTTACCAATAAACGAGTGATTTTCCTTGATAAGGGGATGCTTTTTGGAGTTAAACAAATTGACATCAATCTCAGCAATATTGTGAGTGTCGGGGGTAAAACTGGGCTGTTATTAGGTGAAATTATGATTTCAACCAGCGGCCAAAATTACACTATTAAAAATGTAATGAAGGGATCGGTAATTCCTTTCACCAATTTAGTGAATGAGACAAGAAATACCCTTCACACCCCGGCGCGGCCACAACAAGAACCAACTAAAGCCACTCAATCTTTTGATGAGCAAATGTCAAAAATTGAACGTCTTGCCGAAATGAAAGAAGAAGGGATATTGACGGAAGAGGAATTTCAGCAGCAAAAACAGCGCATTCTTAACGGTTAATTTATGACAGTTAGAAAATTAGCCAATGGCCAATGGGTTGCTGATTTTTACACTGTAGACAGAAGCAACGGAAAAGACGGTAAGCGTGTTCGCAAAAAATTCGCCACCAAAGGCGAGGCGCTGGCGTTTGAAACCTACACCCTTCAAAAAGTGGAGGACGCGCCCTGGCTTGGGCAAGGTAAAGACAAACGTCGCCTTTCGGATCTAATCCATCTCTGGTTTGAACGTCACGGGATAACTTTACGTGATGGAGAGAAGCGTAAAAGCACCATGCTCTGGGCTAATGAGTGCATGGGTTCGCCCCTAGCTACAGAATTTACAGCCCAACTTTTCACAGCTTACAGGGCTAAAAGGCTGGATGGTCATTTTGCCCGAACTAAGCGCGTCACTAAGGTTTCACCCCGCACCATGAACCTTGAGCACGCTTATTTTCTCGCGGTTTTTAATGAATTGAAGCGGCTCGGTGAATGGGATGCACCGAACCCATTAGAAAACGTTCGCCAGTTCAGAACCGAAGAAAGCGAGATGGCTTACCTGACTGGTGAGCAGATCGATAAGCTTTTAGAAGAATGTCGCAGTAGTTCCGCAAAAGACCTGGAAATGATAGTGAGGGTTTGTCTATCTACTGGCGCGCGCTGGGGAGAAGCTGAAAAGCTCAAACGCAGCCAGATCACGGCAGGTAAGATCACCTTTATAAAAACGAAAGGGAAGCGCAACCGCACCATCCCGCTAGATTCAGAACTCATTGCTGAACTACCAAAGAAAAACGGCGCTCTTTTTAGCCCATGTTATTACGCTTTCAGATCGGCACTCGAAAGAGCAGGAATTGAATTACCGGCCGGGCAGCTGACGCACGTACTCCGACACACTTTTGCATCTCATTTTATGATGAACGGGGGAAACATACTGGTTCTGCAAAAAATCCTCGGTCACACCGACATTAAAATGACCATGCGTTATGCTCACTTTGCTCCGAACCACCTGGAGGAGGCGTTAAAGCTCAACCCTCTAAAATGTCGCAAAAGTGTCGCAGCAGCTTAAGTTTATTGGACAATATAGGATGATATTGGTTTCCTATATTACTGATTTTAAACTAAGTTATTGTTTTTAAGTTGGTCGTTATGGTTCTCATAATCGCTTGGTCGTTGGTTCAAACCCAACAGGGGCCACCAGATAAAACAAGGAGTTAGATGAGAAATCGTCTAACTCCTTTTTCTTTGGATGCAATTTGGGTCAGGTAATGGGTCAGGTAAGGAATTGCTACCCTGCCCTCTTCATCTCGCTGCCAGCATCCCCGGATAGTGATGAAAGCCAGTAGCACTGCCTGTAATATTCACCGTACCGAATTTTTACGGCTTTGCCGCAACAAGCCAGTTGCCTGCCGTGCTCGCAGAATGTCTACAGCCCGGAGATAAGGGGATTGTTCCTGCCAGTTAAATCCCTTCCTGTCGATACGCACCAGTTCGTATTTTTCCACCAGAAAATTCACGGCATCAGCCAGCGTGATTCCGGCATCGATATGTTCCTGTATAACACGTTCCTCACTGAACGGTGTGTCGTTGAGGGTGAGACCATAGTGCTGTTTCAGCAGGCGGGTCAGTAGCATTTGCCAGACAGCCACGGGTGCTAGGCAGGGCTTCGCCGCCCGCTGAGTTGTTGCAGGTAAAGTTTTCATGTTTACTCTCGTGAAGGTAATTAACTCTGAGTGGGGTAAATGGCGATGTATACGTAGCCGCAACTGCCAAGAGTATCGGCTTCGCAGGTGAAACCGTTGTGGTACAGGGTGACGCAGTGGGCGTGTTGGGGACTGAGTTCACCGGTGGTTAGCATCGACTCCATCTGGCGGATAAAGTGCGGGCATGTTTCATCCAGCTTCCGGCATTCGGTGTCACTGAACCTGCCGGTGATGCTGGCCCTGTCAGCCAGATAGTGCAGTCGGTTACCCTCCTGCACCAGACGGGCTCCCAGGCGCGGCGTGATAGCCCGCTGCAGGCCCCAGTTGATGTGGGTCATGGCGGCTCTCCTTTTATTGTCAGTTCAGGGTAATACTCATTAGGCAGGCATAAGGCCCGTTACGGTCCTGGCGGCGTTCGGCGTATACCGCGAGGACTCCTGTGATATCCGGCACATCCCTGCCGGTGTAATGGCAGACGCTACCGTGCCACTGATATTTTCCACTGCAGTAGCGAAAGATCCGGGACTCAGGATGCTGGCGGTATATCGTCATTGCCCGGCGTTTACTGATAATTTTCATGTCATACCTCACAACAGACCGTGTTCTGCGAACGAATAGATTTGCCTGCCACCGACAATCAGGTGGTCAGGGACGCGGATATCCACCAGCTGAAGCACCTGAACCAGTCGCTGCGTGAGGGTTTTGTCGGCCTGGCTAGGTGTCGTCTCGCCGGAAGGATGGTTATGCGCGAGTATCACCGCCGCCGCGTTGAAGTGCAGAGCACGTTTGACCACCTCCCGGGGATGCACCTCGGTGCGGTTAATCGTGCCGGTGAAGAGCGTTTCATGGGCAATCAACTGATTCTGGTTGTCCAGATACAACACCCGGAACTCTTCCCGCTCAAGCGCGGCCATATGCAGTCGCAGCCATTCACGTACGGCGTGGGTAGAGGTGAAGGCTACGCCGGGCTCATGCAGGTGGCGGTCCAGAGCCCTGAGCGCCCGCTGAATGAGACGCCGGTCCTGTGGCGTCATCTCGCCGGGTAAAAAGGAAAGCTGTTTCATCTGTTGCTCCTTCGGTCAGTCGATAATACGCAGAATGGCGTGAGCCTCTGGATGTTGCATGGCATACTCCCGCAGGCGGTAATAGTGTGCGGTCATCGCGTCACATTCTGTACGGCAGGCATGGTGGCTATACGCAATCAGGCAGACAGCAATACCTGCTGCTTCTGCACTCATTTGGGCATCGTTACCGTTCAGGCAGTTAAACAGACGCCATGTCTCATCGTTGTCAGGCTCGGGGGACATAAATGCGCCGCCATTGCTGAGGGTGTAGAACGACCAGATACCACCGCTGTAGCCCTCACAGAAGCGGTCCATCCAGGCGAAGATATGCGGCTCCAGGAGTAGCCACTGCGGGATAGCGCCAAAGTACTGTGGCCAGAAATCGATACGCTGTTCATCGGGGACCGGCGTGACGGTCAGTTCAAATTCGGGTTGGTTAGCGGGTGCGAGGTCGTGCTGCGTCTGTGTTGTCATGGGTATGTCTCCGTCAATAAAAACGCCAGCGGCGATGGCTGGCGTATGGGGATATAAAGTGTGTTCGGGGAGGTGAATGCGGGTAAATGCTTCGCGATCAGCGGGTGGCCGTGTCTGTACGGATGCCTGAGGTGCGGATATAGCGGTTAAGACCTTCACCGGCATCCGGCTCAAAGTTCCATGCCCGCCAGACCATCCGGCCTTCAGTATCACGAACCACCAGACGGAAGTGACTGCCCTGGTCGTCTTCGAGTGTGATATTGCTGTACGTGGTAGTGACCGCTTGCGCTTGTCTCCGGGTGAAAGGCCCCGGTGGCAGCAACACGGATTGGGTCATTTTCGGGCTCCTGATAAAAGAAAACCCCGGCAGCCTGCTAGCTGTCGGGGTGGATTTGCTGGGGAAGATACTACTATCAGTCGTTGCTGCAGTCTCCGAGAGTGGACAGAACTTTCTCAGCGTTCTTCCGGTCCGCAGTGAAGGTCCCTGCTTTGTGGTCATTGACGTAGACGTCGAACTGCCCGGCCTCAGAGATATTGCTGATGAAGTCAAACCAGGCGTTATCGCCGTTACGCCAGCCCAGGCTGGACGGAATAATGTACTGCTGGTGATCCATCACTACGGTGATAGTAGTGTCGTCATCGTGCGAACTGACCATCTTGTCATCGGCAAGGGTAAGAAAGACTGAATGCTGATAGAAACCATTCTGGTCCGGGTTCCCTGTGCAGTTGATGGTAAACGTCTTTCCGCTGGCTTCGGTCACGCTGTATTCCGTATTGCCCTGACCGTAACCCTGCTGCCAGAACCCCGGGATAGCAGAGGCATTAAAGCTCGCGAGCAGTACACCCGCCAGCATAAACCGACTTAGTGAAAGTATTGTCATTCTTGTCTCCTTTGTCGTTGTTTTATTCCTAGTTCTCAGGGTTTGAGGGTATCAGCAGTCGCCCCATCAGTTTGCCGTCATGGGCGTACTCAAAGTATTTTTCTTTGGTATACGGGTCCGTCACCTCCTGGTATTCCAGTTTGATGTTATCGGCAATACACAGCGCATTCATCAGTGGCTGGACGGTTTTTTCCTGCATATCCACGAGGTAGTAGTAACTGCCATCCTCGCAGCCATCGGGCGACTGGCGGGTACGTAAAACCTGCAAGGTGGGACCGGATAAGTAGTCAACCTGTGACCATTCTTCGCTGACATCATCCTGGTGGCTGACCACATCACTGAAACGCGGTGGGGTGAGGTCCTTAAATTTACTGATGGCCTTCAGGTCATCACTTCTGTCATCGCATGCGATGAGAAACAGAGTGGTGGCAACCAGCGCCAGCAGAGGCAGTGTTTTACGTTTCATTATTTTTTTCCTGAAATCAGACGAACCACTTTGGCAAAGACATAAATGCCCACGAAAATACCCACCGGCACGCCGACGAACGGTGTCAGCGCGACACTGGCAGCACCGGCTGCGCCACCTCCCGTCAGCAGTGCGGCAACAGTGGCAAGGGTCAGGGCCGCGAGACTGTCGGACACCCCGGTTTTGTTCAGAATGATGACGATGACAACAATGGCGATAATGGCAATAACGGGCATAGGGCTCCTCCCTGTTGCCGGGTTGATAACAACGCTTACGCTATTCTGGTGGGCTGTCGGCCGGAACAAACGTAAGCAGTGACTGCTGGATAAAGCGAAAATGGGGTAAGGACTGAATAAAGCCCGGGTCTTCAACAAGACGACACAGACTGTCGTTACGCCGGAAAGTCTCCTGCAGGGGCTGAACCAGATGGATTTCATCCAGGGAGAATACGGCGATATGTCCGTCGTGCTCTGCCACCAGATACCAGGCCTGCTGGTGGATAAGTAACCGGCAGGGAGCCAGCCGCTCACAGCGCTGCCCCTCGGCAATCAGAGTCACCCGCCTGCGCCCGGTAATGGCCTGAATCAGTCGCCAGAAAGACAATGCGCCTGATGGCGAAGGAGCCGGACTGGCGGGTGCGATTACGCAGGGAGACTCATCGCACATCAGCAGTGCGTTTACCAGACGACGGTCAAAGCCAGGGAAAAGACCGGCCATCCCGCTGCGGTGGGCAAAGATAAGCACGTCGGGCACCATCTGCGTCTCACTGCCCGCAGTGCGTAAGCGGCAATATCCGGACTGATACTCCAGGTCCAGATACATCAGCCGCTCACGAAAATCACGCCGCAGCGTGCGCACCGACACACCAAACTCAGCGGCAAGCTTACGCACACTCAGCGTTTCCCCTGCCACCAGACGGCTGATTATCAGTGACAGCCTGACAGCCAGCCGGTCATGGCGGCGTTCTGCCTGTGTCATGAGACGTTCTCCGTGAAAGTTAACTGACTGAAAATGATGTGATTACTTTAAAGAGGGGGTCGGACAGGGTATGGACACCACAGAAACTATTTTTCATTTCTGCAAAAGCCAGAGGCAGCGGGGGTTACAGGCCTTCCCTCGGTGAGTGAGGACCGTCAGCACGGTGCGATGCGGACAGGTGGTGTCCGATATTAACAAAGCAGCAACATTAAACGGTCACTGCAGTTGCGTGAGCAGGGCTTCCGCCATCACCCACAGTGCCCGGTTAAGTTTCACGTCCCCGTCGATACCGCGAACGGCACGGGTATGTGACCGTCCTCCTTTGGCATTACGGCCACTGAGCCCGCCCTTAATCAGGTTCTCCTGAATACGCTGGTACGTGGTCCACAGGTCATTGCTCTCATCCTGCCAGCGGCGAGGGGAGAGGATCTGCGATTCAGTCACCGGCTGGTGGTCTTCACCAAAGCGGTATGTGAGGGCGGCTTTTGCCAGTGCCTGCTGTGCCGGGGGTGGCAACAGCAACGACTGCATGGCATCCCGTTTCTCCTCCACCCGGTCAAAAATCCCCAGCACCTCATACGCGCCTTCAATCACCTGACTCACCACGTCCCCCTTGTGTGGCACCCGCACCTCGCCAAACGACTCACCGCAGACGAGCCCGTTCTGACAAACCGCACGAAATAGTCCCGGCAGCATCTGGTACGAACTGCTGCCATCGTGAGAGTTGAGCAGGATTATTTCCGGCACCTGCTTACCGGTTATCTGTCCCTCACGCCGTAGACGCAGCATATGCTTGGTGTGTTCGCGACGCTCCGGATCACGCACACGGGTCTGACAGGCAAAGAATGGCTGGAAGCCTTCTCGCTGCAGGCTGTCCAGCAAGGAGATGGTGGGTATATAGGTGTAGCGTTCACTACGGGATTCATGTTTGTCCTCGCTGAACACACTGGGCACCACGCGAAACAGCTCCTCGCGGGTTAACGGACGGTCACGACGAATAATGTTTGCAGCGCCAAAGCGCGAAGCCAGACGGGTCATAAGCAGACTCCTCATAACGGGAAAACAAATAAAGGGGATCCCCGTCGCATCGGCGACAGGGTCAGGGAAATAACAGGGATGGATTAAATACTCAGAAGAAGAAATCCCAGACGGCGCGGGCCACAGAGACCACGGTGGTGCGCACGGCCTGAATGACGGCCCGCACAGGGGCGGGTATCAGGGGAAAGGCACTGATGCTATCGAGTACGGCCCCGACGGTTTCACCAAAATCGCTACGAGCCTGTTCCCGGACTACCGTCGTGCGAAAGGAAGGATGGAGTTGCGACACCACCGGGCTGGTGGCCTCACGTGGCAGGCACTTAATCATCCGCTCGGCCATCACCTTAAGCCCCCATTGTAGACGGACCGACACAGCACACACCGGATGGACGGGCTGGAACAGCTCATGCAGCAGGCAGATTTTGCGGCTGATATTCTGCTTCTGCGCCGTGGACAACTGTCCCCCACCGCTGGTAGGTTCGGCCTTATCCGACTGGCTGATAACAAACAGCACCTTATGCCGGTATACCTCTCCAATCACCTGATGATAAAAATGTTCATCCACCGTCAGCGCCCGGTCATCGGCCTTAATCAGCCACAGTACCAGGTCGAGGCGAGGAAGCTGTTCGCGGTACAGCGCAGCATACTCGGTATCGCGAGCGCCACTTTCGCCCACGCCGGGCAGATCCATCAGCGTTATATAGCGGTCGCCAACCTGCAGGCGAAAGCGCAGTGGCTCACGTGTACAGGCCGCCACATCGCTGACCGGTGATACCTCACTGGCAAACAGGGCATTGCAGAGTGAGGATTTACCGGCACCGCTCTTACCCATAATGCCGATTACTGGCTCGTAATGGGTTAACTGATTTATCTGCTGCAATATACGTTCAGACACCCACTGTGGCAGGCCAGCAAGCGATTGCTGAAACGACTTCAAACCTTCAGAATTGTTCATTAGCTACTCCTCTGAAAAATTATACAAAAACGGCAGAATCGTGAGATTCTGCCGTTAATCGGGTATGTTCAGAAGAATGATATCTATCTGAAAATAATTTGAATTAAGGTAAGCGACGAGCCACGGTTGCCTGTGATCCCAGTCCCTGAGTCGTTAGGTTATTCTGATATCCCTCATCCCCAGACCAGAACAGTGGATAAGGGCAAATTGCCTGAGGGAGCTATAGGGCATTGGGCAGCAAGGTTTTATAGTTGGATGGCATCAATTTAACGGTATAGAAACATCAGCCCATACGATGACTGTCTACGTTTAAGACATAAATTCTTGCTGTTACATAAGTATTAATGCTGATTATCATCAATTTGATTATAATCATGGCACTTTATGGATTACCGTATTAAATATTCATTTTTTCCCTATAGTGATGATTCATGCTTGGTTCCCTTTCTAAGCGGCTTGAGGACTTGAGTTTGGTCCAGCGCGAGAGGTTGGCCTACATCGATTTTCGGCTCTATTTCTTCGGTGAGATCGGACGCCCTGATCTGATTGAGCGCTTCGGTGTGGCTCCGGCAGGGGCGACACGCGATTTGGCTTTGTACCGGGAAATTGCGCCGCATAACATCACCTTCGATGGTAGCAACAAGATTTATCGCATCGGGCAGGAGTTCTCACCGTTGTTCGAGCACGCATCGCTGCGCGTTCTGTCGGCGCTGTCTCTCGGTTTTGGCGATGGCGTGAACGGCTCAATGCAGGCGCTGCTACCATGCGAATCCCCCGCAGCCCTAAGCATTCCCAAGATGGATGTGTTAGCCACGATTTGCCGAGGCATCCACGCTAAGCGACCCGTCGCCATCCGCTACTACTCGATGAGCAGCGGCGAGTCCGAGCGGGTAATTGTGCCCTTTGCTTTGGTTGATACCGGCATGCGCTGGCACGTCCCTTTGATCGCAAGAGTAGAGAGTTTCGGGATTTCGTCGTCACCCGCATCGAAGCACCAACATTGCTCGACGAGGAGCCACAAGCCAACGAACGACAGGATAACGACATCCAGTGGACGCGCATCGTCGAGCTGGATTTCGTGCCGTACCCGAGCGTTGAGCGGCCCGATATTATCAAGATGGACTATCGTCGATGCTACGCTGATCCACGCGCCCAGTTCATCCAAGAACCAGGACGGCAAGCGCGACCCGGAAATGCACCAGACCAAGAAGGGGAACCAGTATTACTTTGGCATGAAGGCGCACATCGGCGTTGATGATGAATCGGGGCTGGTACACAGCGTGGTGGGCACGGCAGCCACCGTGGCGGATGTCACCCAGGTCGACAAGCTGCTGCACGGCGACGAGAACGTCGTCTGCGCCGATGCCGGCTACACCGGCGTCGAAAAGCGCTCCGAGCATGCCACCGAGAAGTGATCTGGCAGGTCGCAGCACGCCGCAGCACCTACAAGATGCTCGATAAACGCAGCGCCCTGTACAAAGCCAAGCGCAAGATCGAGAAAGCCAAGGCGCAAGTGCGAGCGAAGGTAGAGCCCCCGTTTCGCGTGATCAAGCGGCAGTTCGGCTACACCAAGGTACGTTTCCGAGGGCTGGTGAGGAACACTGCACAACTAGTGACGCTGTTTGCCCTGTCGAACCTATGGATGGCCCGCCGACATTTGCTGGCAAGCGCAGGAGAGGTGCGCCTGTAATGCGGAAAATGGCCGTCGCAAGGTGCTCGCGACGGCTGAAAGCACCGAAATGAGCGGGTGATCCGATCGTTTTTGATCGGTTCACCGCTTTCAAAATCAGCAGTGGCTGAAGTCAGCCGGAAATACAGGGCTACTTCAGACCATCCCTAGCTAGGGCTCGTAGTTCGGCGCAAGGCTGAAGTCGCTTGGCTGCTTCGCTGTGCAGATCCATGACCCACTTTCCATCAAACTCCCGGTTGTAGTTCCACAAGCATCTCGCGAGTCTTGCCGGCCCGCTCCACTAACAAGACCACAACATCTCCAACGTTCTTGTCGTCTAGCCGGGCCTGTAATGTGGTGACGTCGTCGACGGCGATACCGTCGATGCTGATAACGCGATCGCCGGGCACGATGCCGCCTGCGGTGACCTCGACGCCGACGAGCCCGGCCCTGTGCGCCGCCGAGCCCGGCGTCACGCGCAATACGAATACGCCCTTACTGCCGGTCAGCGCCTGCAGACGCGCGTTGATCTGCTCATCCACCTCGATGCCCAGTGCCGGACGGATGTACTTGCCGGTCTTTATGAGTTGCGGCACCACGCGCATGACGGTATCGACCGGCACCGCAAAGCCTATGCCGGCCGAGGCGCCAGACGGACTGTAGATGGCGGTATTGATTCCGATCAGCCGCCCAGCCGAATCGAGCAGCGGGCCACCGGAATTGCCGGGGTTGATGGCGGCGTCGGTCTGGATCAGGTGATCGATGGCCGGGCCGCCCGCTTCTCCCGGCAACGAGCGGTCGAGCGCGGAGACGATACCAGTGGTGAGCGTCCAGTCCAGGCCGAAGGGGTTGCCGATAGCGAACACCTTCTGACCCACCTTGAGGTCGGCACTGGTGCCGACCGGCACGGCCGGCGGGCGCTTGAAACCGACGCCGATCTTGAGCACGGCGATGTCGTGCGCGGGGCTCGTCCCCACCAGCGCGGCCTGGTAGTCGCGGCCGTCGGCCAGTTTGACGGTGGCTTCGGACGCGCCCTGGATGACGTGGAAGTTGGTGACGACGTGGCCGGCGTCGTCCCAGATGAAGCCCGAGCCAGTGCCGCGCGGCACGGAGAACACGTTGCGCGTCCAGACATCGCGTACTAATTGCGCGGTGGTGATGTAGACCACCGAGGCGCGCGATTTTTCGAACAGTTCGATGGTGGTTTTCTCGTCCGCCGCCAGATCGCCACGCGCCATCACGGTGCGTTCTGCTGCCTCGCGCGGACTGAACCATGCCTCGATGGCGGGCAGAAACTGCCACAGCAGCATGAGCGCGGCAATGCAGGCGGTGATGAAGAGCCCGCGCCGGACGAAGCGGTCCGGCGCGGGGCGTTGGTACGGGTCGAGATAGGCCATGAGACGTCTCCTGTTGATGGGCAATCAGCGCCACAGCCCGCTCGGGCGCCAGCGCGGTGGGCGCGTCGCCAAAGCGGATTCCGGCAAAAAATGGGGCGCGCGGAGTGGCAACGCTGATGCTGGCCCAGGCGCCAACGTCAGCAGGCGTGCGATGCGCTCTTGCGTTGCCGGACGCGTGCGCAAGCAGGAGGGCTCGGGATTGCCCCATCCCGACCATGGCCAGGCACGCCAGGAGCGGCTGACCCGCTCGATTTTCGCCAGCGCGGACGCCAGCCCCTGCGGGTCGCCAGTCAGTTCCGCCGCAAGGCGGTCAGCGTCGAACTCACGCACGCGAGACAAGCCGAGCTGTGCGAGCAGGGCCAGCTGGGGCGATGCGGCCAATAACAATAGACCAGGCCAATAGACCTCCGCCGCGCCAACCAGCTGCGCGGGCAGGCTGAGCAGGATCGCGATCTGTCCCATCAGGGCCAGTAGGCTCGTGAGGCGACTGTCGGAATCCGCCAGCCCCATGACACGCAGATCCTCATTAGCGATGTGCGCGACCTCGTGCACGAGCACACCCGCCAGCTCGCGTGGGCTCAGGCTGCGCAGCAGGCCATCGGTGAGGGCGATCGATGCCTCCTGCTTCGATCCGGTGGCGAAGGCGTTGACGACGGCACTGGGCACATAGTGCGGCACCGGCGTGGCGGGCAAACCGGCACGGGCGGGCAGCTCGCGCAACAGGGCCCACATCTTGTGGGCTTCTTGCGGGTGCAAGGCCCGTACGCGGTACAGGCGCAAGCTCAGCGCCGACGCGGCTACCGGTTCCAGCAGCAACGCACCTGCAATGGCAAACAGCGCGAGCCACAGGCAGCCTTCCCCAAACGGCAGTCTCCCTGCTGCGGCTGCGATCCCGACCAGGGTCAGGACCAACAGCCCGGTCTGCAGGCGGTTGAGCCAGCGGTGTTGCAAGAGCGCCGTGCGCGGATCACTGGGATGATGACGGGTCATGCTCAGAGGTCTCGGCGGCGCGGTCGCCGCGCTTGCGCAGCAGCCAGTAGGTCGCACCCAGAGCCAGCGTGGCGCTTGCCAGCGCGGCTATCTTTGCGGGGCTCGCGTCGGAGTCGAGGATCACGAACTTGCGGGAGAGTGCGATCAGCGCGATCAGGACCACCGTCTTGACCTGGATGATGCTGTCCCGACGCAGCGCCACGCGCACGATGGAATGCTTGAACTCCATCGCGATCAAGAGCGTCATGATCATGCCGAACACGCTCTGGAATACCTCGTGGTCCAGGGGATTGAAGGCATCTAGAACCAGCAGCGTGAAGACGATGGAGATGAGCTGGAACAGCGACACCACGATGATGACGGCGATCACCGCCGACAGCACGAGGGCGACGACCTGCTCGAAGCGCTCGTAAAAACTCATGATGGCCAATTGGTCACGTAAGACCTGAAATGGGTTAAGGCGTGTTGATTTCATGACGATGAACTCCCTGGAAAACGGCTGCTGTCGAGACGGCGGCGCATTGCGCTGATGTGTCCTTCAATCAGCTCGGTCGACATGCCAAGCGTCGACATCACCTGTTCCGCCAGCCCAATAGCTGCGGCAAAGGATTGCTGATACACGCGCACGTTGGGCATGGCGCGAAATGCATCGGCCGCGGTCGTACTTCTGCATGACACCCACAAGGTCAGCGCCGGACGGTGCTCGGCAATCGCCTGGGCGATGCGCAACGCTTGCTGGGCATGGGCGAACGTCAGCACCACCAAGTGCGCATGCGTCAAGCCGGCAGCCAGCAAGGTATCGGGCCGACTGGCATCGGCATGGAACACCGGCGCGCCGGCGGCACGCGCGGCCTCGACCTTCTGCGCGTCCGCCTCCAGCAGCAGATGCGCCACGCCGGCGTGGCGAAGAATCTCGCTGACTGTCAGGCCAAGCTCGCCCGCGCCGCAAATGATGACATGGTCTCGATATCGCGTCGTCTGCGCGGCGATCTCGACTTCTTCAGCCTGGGGTGGCTGAATGACGCCGCCGGTGCGGCTCAAGAACCGGGCAAGTACATCGTGATGGCGGATCAGTAGCGGTGCCAGGGCCATGCTGAGCACCAGCGCGACCAGCATGGGTTGGACGACGGTCGCGGGGATCAGATGCTGCTGCAAGACCGTGCCCAACAACAGCAGGGCGAACTCGCCGCCGTGCCCCAACGCTATGCCCGTGCGCCAGGCATCGAGGGCGGACAGGCGCGTCGCCCGCAAAGCCAGCGTATTGAGCAGGATCTTGACCGGTACCAGCACCACCAGCCACGCCAGCACCGCCAGCGGTGCCGAAAGAATCTGTGCTGCGTCCAGTTGCAGGCCGATGGTCACGAAGAACACGCCCGACAACACATCGCGAAACGGCCTGAGGTGGCTTTCCATGTGGTGCCGAAAGTCGCTCTCGCCCAGCACCATCCCGGCGAGGAAGGCCCCCAGGGCGGCAGATACGCCGACCGCGTGCGCAGCGGCGGCGGCGGCCACCACCACGCACAAGGAGACGAGCACGAACGATTCCTCGTGGCCCCGCCGCGCCACCCAGCCCAGCAGGCCATGCAACAGACGGCGCGAGGCGAGGGCCGCTGCTGCGAACAGCAGCAGCACACCGAATACTTCGAGCAGCACATGCTCGATCTTCGGCGACTCGCCGCGCGCCCAGATCGCCAGCAAGGCCAGCAGGGGCACGCTGGCCAGGTCCTGAAAGACCAGCACGGCGATGGCACTGCGTCCGTGGCGGGTGGTGAGCTCGCCTTGGTCGGCCAGTTGTCGGCTGACCAGCGCCGTGGACGACATGGCCGCCGCAGTGCCGAGCAGCGCGGCGCTCTGGCCGGGCTGCCCCAGCCACATCAATAGCAGGATCAGCGGCGGGGCCACGGCGATCATCTGCAGAGCGCCCGCCATCAGCACCGTCCTGCGGGCGAGCCAGAAGTCTCCGAGGGAGAATTCCAGTCCGACCATGAACAACAGCAGCGCCACGCCCAGCTCGGACAGAAAGCTCAGCGTCTCCCCCGGCGCGATCACGCCGATGACTGAGGGGCCCAGTACAACGCCGACAGAGAGATACCCCAGCAAGGCGGGCACTCTGAACGCCGCTGTCGCCATCGCCGCCAGGCTGCAAGCCGCCAGCAGGATTAGCGTAGTGCCGAGCAAGCCCTGCATCGGTCAGCGTCCCACTTGCGTCGACGTCCAGCGCACGATGTCCTGCGCGCCCATCACGCCGGCCTGACGGGCGATCTCCCGCCCACCCTGGAACAGGGCGAGCGTCGGGATGCTGCGGATACCGAACTGCGCGGCCAGGTGGGGCTCAGCCTCGGTATTCACCTTCGCCAGCCGGATCCTCGGTTCGAGCTGGTGCGCCGCTTGCTGGAACTGTGGCGCCATCATCTTGCACGGCCCGCACCATGGCGCCCAGAAATCGACCAGCAGCGGCAGATCGCTGCGCTCCACGTGGCGCGAGAACGTCGCCGTGGTCAACTCGATGGGCTCGCCCGTGAACAAGGGCTGCTGGCAGCGGCCACAGTTGGGATGTTCCGATAGCTTCGCAGTCGGTACGCGGTTGATGGACTGGCAATGCGGGCAGACGAGGTGAAGATCATTCTTCATGGTTCGCCTCCTTGGACCACAGTGAGGCTGCCTCGCTTCGGGTCACAGACAATGCTGACCAATCAACGCCTTGGAGCCAATCGTTCCCGTTTTTGCTTACTCCGGCCTCTTCCAGATGAGCAGCGATGAATGCTTCGGCCTGCATGAGCCACCTTCGGGCAGCATCTTCCTTACTAGGAATCAGCAGGATTTCAGAGACGCTGCTGGCATTCAGCCCGTCCACACGGATAAGCAGAAAAATGCGCCGCCACAAACGCGGCATGTCCTTCAGCAGGTCAAATGCAAAAGCGAACTCGCTCGACCGATCAATCAGCTCCTCCTGTTCCGCGATCGTTGCGACATCGGGATGCTGACTGCCAGCGAAAATATCGGCCAGCTTGAGTGTGTCATCGTGCTGATAAAATTCGAAGATTTCCTCTTCCACCATGGCCTCGGCCACGTCTTGGGCATCCGGTTCGACCGGCGCGTCCAGAGAAACGGATTCGCCAAATTGCCGGCTGCTTGCCACTTCGTTATCCAGGACGGCGAACAGATGCTTCAAAAGACCGGTGTAAGCCTCTTTTTCCCCCGGCACGGATTGCCATTCCACCTTAGCTCGGACAATCGCTTCATCCACCACGTCGCGCAGCGTCGGATAATCGCGCGGTAAATCGCCGACGGCCCGCAGATAAGCCAGCTCACGCCTTGCGACAGCCTCAAGTTTCGACAGTAGAGGCATTCGGGTCACCTCGGCCTCATGGGCGGCTGATGCGGGTTTTGCGGCAATCCGCACCTTGAGCTCGCGCAAGCGCTCGCGTCGTGCTTTGCGCTTGATTTGATCCTGAGCATGCAGTCGGTCAAAATGCTTCTTGGCCTGACGGAACAACGACTGTGCGAGCATCTGCGCGAGGGGCGTCAGCTCGTTATGTGATGCAGTAACGCTGACAATCTTTTTGCCGGGCAGGTGCATATAGCCACTGGCCAGAAATTGCCGCTTGATCTTGTCGCGATCAAGGACGATTTGAAGTCGCGCTGAATCTTTAGTGTGTTTGTCGAGCAATGGCTTGAGGGCGTGCTCGATCACATTTCCCAAAGCTCTCTGCCAAGGTTCATGAAACTCTTTGTCGATAGCTCGATAGCTATATTGTATCTGCATGTATGACTCCTTCGATGTCATTTCTACGGAGGCATGAATCGAGGATGCTCATATCCATAGATTTTGGTTTGGCACGCTCTTACCCCAGGCGCGTTTTGCGAAGACTCCAACTCAAGAACAAAAGCGTGACGCCATAGACTGCCGCATGGAAACCCAACAGCCAGCCTGCGGCCACGAATGACTCGACCGGACGGGTAAAAAATATCCACAAGACGATAGCACCAAGGATAATCGAGAGCAGTCCACTGAGGGCAAGCCAGATTTCACCCTTGATTTCCCGACGCAGCCGAACGGCGGCGGATATCTCCAGCACACCGGTGAAAATCGCCCAGAAGCCCACGCTAGCCCATAAAAAAGAAGCCAAGACTATCGTGGCGACCCAAGGAGCAACCAGGACGACGACGCCCGTAAGTATGCCGACAATGCCGCTGAACAGCAGCCAGCCCCAGCGCTCTTTTTTCTGGATATGGCGCACCGCTGCAAACAAGTTGAACGCGCCATTGACCAAGGAAAATGCGCCGAACATGATGGTCATGGCCAACAGAGCCGATTGTGGCATCCAGAACGCGAGGGCTGCAAAAATCAATGCCAAGACACCGCGCAGCACAAAAAGCCACCAATTTTGGCTCAGCGAACACAGTGCTTTGGTGGGGTCATCCGCATTGGAATTGGCGATGGTGTCTGTGTTCATGCAATATCTCCTAAAGATCTATACAAAATAAAAAATCAAACACTCATGGGACAAGAGAGGGGGCGCTATGCGCCCCCTCTCCAGCGGTTTCAGAACAACTTGGACAGTTTTGCCTTGACTTCATCGAGCCAGCCTTTTCCGCAGCCTCCCCCTCCCGTCTTTTCCTTGATTTTCTTGAGTTCAGCGTACAGGGGCTCAAAGTCCTTCCTTTTTCCATAGCCCAGCAGTTCTGCCATTTCCAACTGCTGCCGGGCTTCGTTCAACAATGTCTCCAGGCGCTCATTGGATGCTTCGCTGCGCTGACCATCTTCTACCAGGGGCTCGGCGCGCTTCAGGAGCAGCTTCGCACGCAGGACGGGCAGCGGAAGCACGCTGCGCTCCTCGACCAGCGTGCTGAGCGCTGACTGCAGCGCGGCTTTGGCTTCTTCGATCTTGCCCTGATCGATCAGCGGCACGACTGCCTTCACGGCTGCGGGATAGGACGCCAAAGGGATGTTGGTGACCGTGATCACGATTTCACTGGCCAGCAAAGCCAGCACGTGGCGAGCCTGTTGCACCTCGCCATGTTTGAGGGCATCCAGCGCCTCGTCGGTCATCGCCTCAATGGTTTCCGTGTTGGCGAACAAGTCGTGCACGATGGTGCGCACATCAACGCCGGCCAGGGCGAGCGTGGGTTCGCGCGCGACGATCAGCTCCAGCTTTCCCGTCACTTCGGCCAGCGTTGCCAATGCGCGTGCAGTGTCCTTGCCGTCAAGTGCGGCCAGCGCGGATTTGGTCAGCGACAAGGCCGAGACTGCCTCATCGAGGACTTGTTTACGTTTGTCTGCCGCCTGTGAGTCCGTTTCTTTCTGAACCTCAGGCTGTACCTCCGTGACGACTTCAGGCTTGGACTCTGGACTGACAGGAAGGCTGCTTACCGCGGCCTGTTCGTTTATTCCTTCGTTCGTCGCATTGGGATTCGGTGTTTGCTCATTCATGGTGATATGCCTCGTATGAGATAGTGAAAATAGGCGAATCTATTGGGGCTGAATGCGAACATCGCGAGACTGACCGGCAGAGCAGTCAGCCCCTTCATCACCTCAAAACAGCTTTTGGATGCGCGTCTTCAACTCGTCGAACCATCCCTTGCCGCTTTTGCCACCAGCCGACTTTTGCTCAATGGACTTCACCTGATCGAAGATGGGTTTGAAGTCCGCCTTCTTGCCATAACCCAGGATCTGCGCCATCTCGATCTCCGTGCGCACGGACGACAGCAAGGTGCTGAGCTCCTCGTTCTGCTTGGCATCGCGCCTGTCGGTCTCGGCCAGCTTTTCAGCTTTTGCCATCGCGGCTTCGGCCCGTAGCACGGGCAGAGGAAAGGCGACCGAGGTCACCACCAGCGTGTTCAGTGCTCGGACGAGTTCCGCTTTGGCGTTGTCGATCTCGCCGCTGTCGATGAGCCGTGCGGCCGACTTGATCGCTGCCGGGTACGTTGCCATCGGAAGGTTGTCGGTTTGGATTACGATTTCGCTGGCCAGATTGGCAACGATGGGCCGGGCCTTTTGCACCTCGCCATCACCCAACAACTCCCGAGACAACTTGACCGCTTTCTTTACCGATTCCACGTTGGCGTGGATATCGTGGGTGATGACGCGTACATCGACCGGCGCTAAAGCAAGTTTGGCGTCGCGTGCCAATACCAGTTCCAGCTTTCCGCTGGCCAGTTCCAGCGCAGCAAGCGCCTCCTTGGTCTTCTTTGCATCAAGGAGGGTCAAAGCCTCCTGGGTCTTGGTGAGCGCCGTGATGGCGTCTTGAGTGAGCTCGGCACGCTTTTTATCGGCTTCCCGGGCGGCCTTGTCATCTACCTGTGGCTGTGCCGCCTTGGATGCGGCAGAGGGTGCTGCAGCACCTGGGCTAGAACCTGCCGCCGATTGGGCCAGAGCCGGTCCGCTCAGTCCGACGACGACCGCCAGGGCAAGTGCGGAGAAGGTGTATTGTGGCTGTTTGATATTCATGATCTTGGGCTCTTGGTTGAAGTTAGTTGACTGAGATTTCAATCTGTTTCGGTTTGGCTTGCTCGGCCTTGACAAGCCGCACTTCCAGCACGCCGTCTTTCATGGAAGCCGTCACCTTGGTCGGATCAACGTTGTCAGGCAAGACAAAGCTGCGCACAAAGCGGCCATACGCACGTTCGATGCGGTGGAACTTCTTGCCCTGCTCCTCTTTTTCCAGTTTGCGCTCGCCGCTGATGGTGAGCACACCGTTTTCCGCGCTGACGCGCACGGCATCCTTGGGGACCTCCGGCAGATCCAGCTTGAGGAGGAATGCGTTCTCATCCTCGCTGATGTCCGCCATTGGTGCCCAGTCCGCCGTGGTCATGGCTTCGTTGCCGGTACGGGCGCCCTGTCGCTGGGGTATTCGTCCGAACATCGTCGCCAGGCGGTTTTGCAATTCATCCAGTTCCCGGAAGGGGTCCCACGGAGTCAATGCAGACATATCGGTTCTCCTTGAACAATGCCGACGAATTGGATGACGCACTGAACAGAGCCGTCAGTTTACTCTGAATGGCACCTACTACTGTTTTCAGTTCCGAACAAGTCCTTGAGTCAATTGACGGATATCGCTTTCGTCGAGCGTTTCCCGCGCCAGCAGCTCGCGCGCACAGCGCTCCAGCACCGCGCGGTTGATGTCGAGAATCCGGTAGGCGTGCTCGAACACGCCCATCACGATGCGTCGCTCGCCGACTTCTTCTTGCGCGAGCCTTTGCCAGCGTCGCCGTGCGGCGTCTCGGTCGCCTTCGCGACATCCGGCTGCTCCGGCTCGGCCGGGGTCTGCGGTAGCTCTTTGCGTTCGAACACCACGCGTTCGGCCTTGTCGTCCCAGCGTGCGCTGGCGTGATCGCCCTTGCCGATGCTGCCACCGAGCATCTCGCGCGCCAGCGCAGTTTCCAGCTCGCTGCGGATCAGGCGCTTGAGTTCACGCGCACCGAACTCGGGTTTGTAGCCTTCTTCCGCGAAATGGTCGATCAGCGTCTGATCGAAAGTGAGCGTCACGCCCTGGCTGGCGGCGCTGCGCGCCACGCGATCGAGCTGCAGGCCGACGATGTGGCGGATCTCCTCCTTGCCCAGCGCATGGAAGACGATGATCTCGTCGATGCGGTTGAGGAACTCGGGCCGGAAGTGGCCGCGCAGCACGTCCATGACCTCGGCCTTGGTCTTTTCGTACTCCTCGTCGGCCGCCCCACGCGCCTTCAGCCGTCGCTGGATGATGTCCGAACCCAGGTTGGACGTGGCGATGATGATGGTGTTGGTGAAATCCACCACCCGGCCCTTGCCGTCGGTGAGGCGACCGTCGTCGAACACTTGCAGCAGGATGTTGTAGACGTCAGGGTGTGCCTTCTCGATCTCGTCGAGCAGCAGCACGCTGTAGGGCTTGCGCCGCACCTTCTCGGTGAGCTGACCGCCTTCGTCGTAACCGACATAGCCCGGAGGCGCGCCCACCAGCCGCGCCACGGTATGGCGTTCGCCATATTCCGACATGTCGATGCGCAACAGGGCGTGCTCATCGCCGTAGATCGATTCGGCCAATGCCTTGGCGAGCTCGGTCTTGCCCACCCCGGTCGGGCCCAGAAACAGGAAGGTAGCCACCGGTTTGCTGCCTTCGCGCAGGCCGGCGCGGGACAGCCGCACGGCATCGGCCACGGCACGGACCGCCTCGTCTTGTCCCACCAGGCGCTCGTGCAGCCGTTGTTCCAAGTGCAGCAGCTTTTCGCGCTCTTCCACCGTCAACTCGTTGACCGGGATGCCGGTCAGGCGCGAGACGATCTGCGCCACGTGTTCCGCCTTGACCTCGGCACTGCCGGAGGCCCGCTCCCGCTCCCAGTTCTCGACGAGCTTCTTGAGCTCGGCCTCCTTGGCTTCGATGCGCTTGCCGAGCTCGGCGGCCTGGTCGTACTGCTTGCGCGCGGCCACGTAATCCTGTTCACGCCGCAGCTGGTGCAGTTCGGACTCCAGCTCCTGCACGGCCACCGGCCGGGCCGTGGCCGACAGCTTGACGCGCGCGGCCGCCTGGTCGAGCAGGTCGATCGCCTTGTCCGGCAGGAAGCGCGCCGTGATGTAGCGGTCGGACAACTCGGCCGCCGCGATGATCGCGTCCTCGGAGATGCTGACCTTGTGGTGCGCCTCGAAGGTGTCGCGCAGGCCGCGCAGAATCATGATGGCCTGGGCCACCGTCGGCTCGGGCACCGTCACCGGCTGGAAGCGCCGCTCCAGTGCGGCATCCTTCTCGATGTATTTCTGGTACTCGTTCAGCGTCGTGGCGCCGATCAGGTTGAGTTCACCGCGCGCCATCATCGGTTTGAACACGTTGGCCACGTCCAGCCCGCCTTCGCCACCGCCCTGGCCGGCACCGACGATGGTGTGCACCTCGTCGATGAACAAAATCAGCTCGCCCTGGTGCTCGGTCACCTCCTTCAGCACCTTCTGCACGCGCTCCTCGAACTCGCCGCGATATTTGGCGCCGGCCACCATGGCGTTGATGTTGAGTTCCACCAGGCGCTTGTCGCGCAAGGTCTCGGGCACTTCACCCGCCACCATGCGCTGCGCCAGCCCTTCGACGATGGCGGTCTTGCCCACACCCGGCTCGCCGATCAGCACCGGGTTGTTCTTCTTGCGCCGGGCCAGCACCTCGATGGTGGTTTCGATCTCCTGCGCGCGGCCGATCACCGGGTCGAGCTTGCCGTCGCGCGCCATCTTGGTCAGGTCGCGCGAGTACTTGTCGAGTTCTGGCGTGTTGGTCGGCGTCTCTGCGCGTCCATCCTCGGCGCCCTTGCCGACCACCTTGCTGACCTGTTGGCGCAGCGCCTGCGGCGTCAGGCCGTAGCGGCGCAGCAGGTTGGCGGCCAGCCCTTCGCCTTCCTCGGCCAGACCGATCAGGAAATGCTCTGGACCGACATAAGAATGGCCGAGTTCATTGGAGGCCACGAAGGCGCGGCTGAGCGCATCCTTCACGCGCGGCGACACGCCGATCTCGCCCTCGAAGGGCTTGTCCCCGCGCTTGGCCTCAGACTCGATCTGCCGCTTGAGGTCATCGACCTTGATCTTGAACTGACCCAGGATGGTCTTGACCACGTCGCTGTCGGCCAGCGCCAGCAGCAGATGTTCGGTATCCACCTCGGAGCGGCCAAATTCGGCAGCGTGTTTGGCGGCCTCCTGCAACAAGGCTTCCGACTGTTCGCTGATGCGGCTGGCCAGCCCACTGCCGCGACGGCGCGGTGCACCCGAACCTGCGGCGGCGGGCTCGCCAAACGAGGCATCGACCACGTCATCGGTATCGGCGGCAACTGGCGTCGCGTCGTCGCCGATGCGGAAGAAGTCACTGCCGAGGAAGTCCTCGAACAGGCCGCTGCGCGAACCGAACAAGGCTTCCAGCGGCGAAACGGTGCGCTTTTGCTGGCGCACTAATTGCCGGTAATGGTCGTCGCACAACAGCATGGTGCTGTGACGACCGTTGAGATTGGCTTCCACCCGCACGGTGGCGGGTTGGCCGCAGACCTGGCATTGTTTTCTGGCCATGCTGATGCTCCTTAGAAGGTTGAAAAGGTTGAGGCGACGAGGCATCGCGAGCCGCGACACCTCGTCTCGGGCCGGGTTTTTCTTGTGACGAACGAGCCGGCGACGTCAGCCGTTGATCGGGATCGAGCGTCCCTGCTTCGGCGCACTGACCTCGCGCTTGTCGATCGTGACCGTGAGCACCCCGTTCTTGAACGATGCCTTGATCGAATCCTGGTTGGCGTCGTCAGGCAGGTTCAAGGCACGCTGAAAGCTGCCGTAGGAGCGCTCCACACGGTGGAAGCCACCTTCCTTCTTCTCCTGTTCCTGGCGCTTCTCGCCACGCACCATCAGCACGTCGTTGTCGAGGGTGATCTGGATGTCCTTCTCCTCGACACCGGGCACTTCCAGGGCAATCTTGTACTGCTTGTCGGTTTCCTGGATGTCCAGGGCCGGCTTCAGCATGCCCGACCAATCGGATGGCCACTGCGGCATGTTCAACGCCGGAAAACCGAAGCCCCGGAATGCGTCATCGAACAGCCGGTCGATTTCCCGATGCAGTTGCAGGATCGGGCTGACTGGCCCGCTCGCCGCTGGCAGGTCATTGCGCTGCACCGGCAGGGAAGAGGCGGTCTGCTGCTCTTGCTGCTCGTTCTTGAACCAGTTCCAGGGAGCCAACTTCTTGAAATCGATGTCCATGTCATACCTCCAGAAAAATTGGAAAACGAGTTACTCAAGCCCTTTGCCTGCTGCGACGGGCAGTGCGCCCAGGCGACACGGGCTGCTCGGATGACTTCTGCTGTTCACGCTTGCGCATCACCTCCTTCTTTGCTCCGGCTCGGGTCTGATCATTGATGCACTGATCGATTTCACTTTGACGAAGCCGCCACGTCCCGCCCACCTTGAAAGCCGGAATTTCCCCGTGTGCGGCGAGCCGATAAAGCGTCCGCTTGCCGACTTTCAAGTACACAGCCAATTCATCGAGCGTGAAAATCACCTGTAGGTGCGCTTTCATCTCACCCTCTCCAATCGCGTCGCTTTGCGGTTCCGGCCAAGGAAATCCTTGCAATACTAGGCCTACCATGAAAAACTTCAAGAGTCAAGAGTCAATGTGCAGCGTTCTCCCGCCCCATTGATGCAGGTCAACTGCTCAGGCAAGGCACAGGGGGGCGGCCTGATCAGGCAATGGACAGCGCCTGGCTCCTCAGCCTGCGTGTGCCACAGGTGCCTCGATCAAACACCGATCCTCACGTTGTAGCCGAGTGCCCGCAGCCCCTTGCTTGTCTGCATGTTCCTTGGCGGAAACTCGTCTGGGCGCGCCCAGACGACGATTTCCCCGAGGCTGCTCAGGCCAACGTGCGGAATTGCCCAGTCGTCGCTGCGGATGGCGTTCCAGAGTCGGGCCGAAACACTTCCGTTGCCCCAGACAACGTAGTTCAACAGTATCCGTCCGGCCAACACACCTTCCCGACACCGCCGCCGAAGGCCATGGCCCATCAAGCGGATTTTCCATGCGCCCTCAGCGCCGTACCTACAGCAAATCTTTCAAGGCCCAGGTCATTCAGGAGTGTTCTGAACCCGGTGCCTCCATCGCAAACATCGCCTTGGGCTACAGCCTCAATGCCAACCTCGTCCACAAATGGATTCGCCTGCTTACCCAGAAAACCACGGCTATCCAGCCAGCGTTCATCCCGTTGCCTTCTCAAATGCTCGGCGCGGGTTCGCATGCTCAAGCGCGCTGCTGCGATCATGAGTTTGATCCAGTCGGCCCGTAATAATGGGCACGATCCGTATGCCTATCTCAAGGATGTGCTGAGACGGTTGCCGACGCAGCGAGCTAGTGAGATTGCAGAGCTGCTGCCGCATAGGTGGCATCCGGCATAGTCGCGCAAGATGGTTTGCCCGCATGCTTACGTTCAACAGCTCAAGCACCGTCCGCCCTTCGCGGGATCGTTGCCGCCAGAGCCACACGCCGAACTTTTCCACCTTGTCGTCGCCGGCCTGCGGTCAGTCAGGCAAGCCCAGGTGCGAGCCTGTACATATATTTGTGTAATTGCCTGATTTTGATATGTTCAATTCAACATCAAATGAAGGTTAAATTATGGACGACAAACAATTGCAGGCTCTGGCTAACGAACTGGCCAAAAATCTCAAAACCCCTGAAGATCTCAGTCAGTTCGATCGCCTGCTCAAGAAAATCAGTGTTGAGGCTGCTCTCAACGCTGAACTGACTCACCATCTGGGACATGATAAAAATCAGCCCAAATCGGGAACCAACTCCCGTAATGGCTATTCCACGAAAACCGTCACCACTACCGACGGGCCGATGGAATTACGTACTCCACGTGATCGTGATGGTTCCTTCGAACCACAACTGGTGAAGAAAAATCAGACCCGCATTACCGGCATGGACAACCAGATCCTGGCGCTGTATGCCAGAGGGATGACTACCCGCGAAATTACCTCAGTCTTCAAAGAAATGTACGATGCAGACGTCTCTCCGGCGCTGATATCGAAAGTCACCGATGCCGCAATCGACCAGGTTGTAGAATGGCAAAACCGTCCTCTGGATGCGATTTATCCCATTGTTTATCTTGAATGTATTGTCCTGAAAGTACGGCAGGACAGCCGGGTTATCAACAGAGCGGTGTTCCTGGCTCTGGGTATTAACCTTGATGGTCAGAAAGAGCTGCCAGGTATGTGGCTGGCCGAAAATGAAGGTGCAAAGTTCTGGCTGAATGTACTGACGGAACTGAAAAATCGCGGGCTGAACGATATCCTTATCGCCTGTGTGGACGGCCTGAAAGGCTTCCCGGAAGCGATTAATGCCGTCTACCCGGAGACGCAGATCCAGTTGTGCATAGTACACATGGCACGCAACAGCCTGCGGTTCTTGGCGTGGAAAGACTATAAAGCGGTAACCCGTGACCTGAAACAGGTTTACCGCGCAGCCACGGAAGAAGGCGCGTTGCAGGCGCTGGATGCGTTCGGGAAGGAATGGGATGCACGGTACCCGCAGATAAGTCGCAGCTGGCGGGCAAACTGGCCGAATGTTGCCACCTTCTTCGTGTATTCGGAGGCGATCCGCAAGGTTATCTACACCACTAACGCAATCGAATCGCTGAATAGCGTCATCAGACATGCGATAAAGAAACGGAAAGTGTTCCCGATAGATGAATCGGTGAAAAAAGTGATGAGGCTGGCTATCCAGTCAGCCTCACAGAAATGGACGATGCCACTTCAGGACTGGCGGATAGCCATGAGTCGCTTTATTATCGAGTTCGGTGACCGCCTTGACGGTCACTTCTGAGAAAGGCATTTACACAGAATGGTAAACAGGCTCATTCATACAGGGACAGCGGTAGAACAATACAGCCTGAATGGTGATTCTCTGCAAGCGGGAGCGCTTCGTGATTCTGCTACATCATCCCTAACCAGTACCAATAGTGCGCCATCGTACAACCTTTCACCTGTATTCAATCTAAATCTTGAAGCGTCTGTTCCGCTCATTATCGCCAGCGATAGCTCAAGATTGAGTGATTACATTGATTTCCAGGCGAGAGCCTCACAAGCCAGTTTTACACAGTCGCTAAGGAAGGTGCGAACAAGTTCCTGATATGAGATCATCATATTCATCCGGAGCGCATCCCAGAGGGACATCATGAGCCATCAACTCACCTTCGCCGATAGTGAATTCAGCACTAAGCGCCGTCAGACCCGAAAAGAGATTTTCCTCTCCCGCATGGAGCAGATTTTGCCATGGCAGAATATGACCGCTGTCATCGAGCCGTTTTATCCCAAGGCGGGCAATGGCCGACGGCCCTATCCGCTGGAGACCATGCTGCGTATTCACTGCATGCAGCATTGGTACAACCTGAGCGACGGTGCCATGGAAGATGCCCTGTACGAAATCGCCTCCATGCGCCTGTTTGCCCGATTATCCCTGGATAGCGCCCTGCCGGATCGCACCACCATCATGAATTTCCGCCACCTGCTCGAGCAGCATCAACTGGCCCGTCAATTGTTCAAGACCATCAGTCGCTGGCTGGCCGAAGCAGGCGTCATGATGACCCAAGGCACTTTGGTGGATGCCACCATCATTGAGGCACCCAGCTCTACCAAGAACAAAGAGCAGCAACGCGATCCGGAGATGCATCAGACCAAGAAAGGCAATCAGTGGCACTTTGGCATGAAGGCCCACATTGGTGTCGATGCCAAGAGTGGCCTGACCCACAGCCTAGTCACCACCGCGGCCAACGAGCATGACCTCAATCAGCTGGGTAATCTGCTTCATGGAGAGGAGCAATTTGTCTCAGCCGATGCCGGCTACCAAGGAGCGCCACAGCGCGAGGAGCTGGCCGAGGTGGATGTGGACTGGCTGATCGCCGAGCGTCCCGGCAAGGTAAAAACCTTGAAGCAGCATCCGCGCAAGAACAAAACGGCCATCAACATCGAATACATGAAAGCCAGCATCCGTGCCAGGGTGGAGCACCCGTTTCGCATCATCAAGCGGCAGTTCGGCTTCGTGAAAGCCAGATACAAGGGGCTGCTGAAAAACGATAACCAACTGGCGATGTTATTCACCCTGGCCAACCTGTTTCGGGTGGACCAAATGATACGTCAGTGGGAGAGATCTCAGTAAAAACCGGAAATAACGCCAGAAATGGTGGAAAAAATAGCCTAAATAGGCTGATTCGATGTGTTTGCGGGAAAAAAATCGGCCCAGATCCGCGAAATTTTAATCAGCGAGTCAGCTTGGGAAGAAATGACCTGCTTATTCGCACCTTCCCTGACTGCCCCCACACACACCATAACAGGGATATCCCCAGCAACCTGTTTTGCCAGAGTCGCGACACGTTTGCGCTGCTCCGGGGTTAGATAGGCGTAGCTACCGGTAGACCCCAGAATACCCATTGAATCCACCCGTGCCGTCGTAAGGCGGGCCAAAATATTATTGAATCCCTTTTCATCGACGCCGTTGGCGGTAACAGGGGTCATAGGGAAAGCAGACAAGTCGGTGAACATGGTGTTTCTCCTCAATGGTATTACGGTTGTTGCTCTTCAATGAGAGTTACGTCAACCCGCAGACCTGGCATCATTGCTTCGAGGCCATCGGTCAGCATCTTCCCGGCTTCGTGAAGTTTTTCCAGTGGCATTTGCGGCAGACTCTCCAGAATAAACCACATGTACTGTGCTTCCACATCTAAGCGGGTTCTGACTCCTTGTCGCCAGTTCCAGCGACGGCAGGTCACACCGGCATCATCACGCCAGATAACTTCACCTTGCGAAGGATATTCAACGGCGATTTCACCCTCTTTTACCGTATCAAACGGCTCAGTGCCTGTTGCCACAACGAGGCGTGGTAGCCCCTGATAGGCAGCAATGTTCTCGCCCCCCACCGGCACGGCGTAGCGAAGGCTAACGGCATTATAGAGATCAACGATGGGGTCAAGTGCTGGCATCGCGCCGTCACGTAATACACGCTTACGTAACGCATCAGCTGAACAAGGGGTGCGTTTAGGCTTAGCGCCAAACGTCTGAAAAATCTCAGCCCATGCAGCTAAATGCGATTCTGCCCACTCAGGCTCACCGACAAGAACCGCTTCACAAGCTTCTCTCAGCGCTGTTTCACCAATATCAGGGTTCAGCACCGGCGCAGCGTTTACATAGATACTGAGTGCCCGGAAACCGGGTGCAATACGATAAATTTCAGGGGCAATTGACGGAGATACTGTTAACACGGAATAATCCTGTAATGACCAATTTAAATCATGATAATGACCAATGACTAAAAAAGCAATTTAATGACCGATGCTGGTTCGATTGCCAGCACAGTAAATGAAGCTGTATCTCAGCGGATTAAGCTGTATCGCAAACAAAAAAAAATCTCCCTTGATGAACTCTCCCGCCGGGCGGGCGTCAGCAAGGGTGCACTGGTTGAAATTGAGGGGTGCCGGGCAAATCCCAGTATTGCTCTGTTGTGCCGCCTGGCCGTCGCGATGGGGGTTTCGGTGGCAGACTTTGTGGATGTCAGTTCGAAACCAACGGTGCATCTCATCGCTGAAGAGGAAATCCCCGAATTATGGCAAGGCGAAAAAGGCGGACGAGCCAGACTGCTTGCAGGATCAGGTGGCCCTGATATGACCGAGATGTGGATGTGGGAAATGCAACCGGGGGAAAAGTTTGCTTCCCCCGGCCACACAGATGGAACGCTTGAATTGTTTTACGTCCAGGAAGGCACACTCACACTGGGTGTACAAGATCACCTGTATCAAGTGAACACCAACTGTTCGGCAACCGCGAGAACAGACGTTGCGCATTGCTATGAAAACCGAGGAGCGAGCCCATTGGTGTTCATCATGACGGTACATGAGAAATCATCCTGAGAGTTACCCAACATACCGTTCGGTCCTGTCTCGTCACATATTCGTTTACAAGGAGTTAATCAGTGGATAACCCGCATCTCAGTTTTACTAAAGACCTGTTTACGGTCACAACCGATCCCGCCTTTTTTGAGCTGGAAGCCATTCATGATTACCTTTCGCAATCGTCCTGGGCTCCTGGTATTGATATAGAAACGGTCAGTGTATCTATCCAGAACAGCCTTTGTTTTGGCCTACTGGATGGCACAAGACAGATCGGTTTCGCCCGTCTGGTGACAGACTTTGCCACTTTTGGTTATTTGTGCGACGTCTACGTGCTGAACGACTATCAGAAAAGTGGCCTCGGTCGTTGGTTGATTGAATGCTGTCACGCCCATCCATTGATGTCACGCCTGCGACGGATAATGCTGGTCACTGACAGCGCCCCTTGGCTATACCAGAAAATGGGGTATCTCCCGTTGAACCGACCAGACTTTGTCTGGCAGATCAACCGACCAGACATGTATCGTAAAACCGAAGGTAAATGAAGACTGTTTGGAGAGTAATATAGACTGTCAATCCGTAGGGCTGAGCATCTGCTGCGGAATAATTTGGCATATTCGCGAGACAACGTTGAGACGTCTGCTTGAGGCCCGGAACTTAATGTCAACTTAGCCATAGCCCATCTTCCACTTCTTTGCGCTATCTCGTTTATGAACCTAGTCATTCCGGGTATCATTTTGCGATTAGCATTCCAAAACCAAATTTAAGATAGGCATGTTTGCACTATCGCTGCGATCGCCCCTGAGGATTTTCATGAACAACGCCGAACAACAGTTCCTGAACGAGCTGGATAACAAATTCTGGAAAGCCGCCGACAAGCTACGCGCCAACATGGATGCCGCCAACTACAAGCACGTGGTGCTGGGGCTTATCTTCCTCAAGTATGTGTCCGATGCCTTCGAGGCGCGTCAGCAGGAGCTAATCACCTTGTTCCGCGATGTCGGCAACCCGGACAACATCTATGCCATGTCGCGCGACGGTTACGACTCTGATGAAGAGTACGCACAGGCGATTGTGGATGAACTGGAGGTGGAAGATTACTACACCGAAAAGAACATCTTCTGGGTGCCGAAAGCCGCGCGCTGGGACACGCTGAAAAACAAAGCCATGTTGCCGACCGGCACCGTGCTGTGGGTGGATGAAACCACCGGCAAGGATGTGACGCTGCGCTCTGTGTCCTGGCTGGTGGATAACGCGCTCGATGAAATCGAAAAAACCAACCCGAAGCTGAAAGGTATTCTGAACCGTATCAGCCAGTATCAATTGGGCAACGAAGTGTTGACCGGGCTGATTAATACTTTCTCTGACGCCAACTTCAGCAACCCGGAATATAACGGCGAGAAGCTCAACTTAAAGAGCAAAGATATTCTCGGTCACGTGTACGAATATTTCCTCGGCCAGTTCGCGCTGGCGGAAGGCAAACAGGGCGGCCAGTATTACACGCCAAAAAGCATCGTGACCCTGATTGTTGAATGCCTACAGCCGTATAACGGCCGTGTGTATGACCCGGCGATGGGTTCCGGCGGGTTCTTCGTGTCCAGTGACCGTTTTATTGAAGAGCACGCGGGCGAGAAGCAGTACAACGCCGCTGAGCAGAAGCAGAAAATCTCCGTTTACGGTCAGGAATCCAACCCGACCACCTGGAAGCTGGCGGCGATGAACATGGCAATCCGTGGCATCGACTTTAATTTTGGTACGAAAAATGCCGATACCCTGCTGGACGACCAGCATCCGGATCTGCGCGCCGACTTCGTTATGGCTAACCCACCGTTCAACATGAAAGAGTGGTGGAGCGCGAAGCTGGAAAACGACGTGCGTTGGAAATACGGCACGCCGCCGCAGGGCAACGCCAACTTCGCATGGATGCAGCACATGATCCACCACCTGGCCCCTAAAGGTTCGATGGCATTGCTGCTGGCTAACGGTTCGATGAGTTCTAACACTAACAACGAAGGTGAGATCCGCCGCAACCTGATCGAAGCCGATTTGGTGGAGTGTATGGTGGCGCTGCCGGGTCAGCTGTTTACCAACACCCAAATCCCCGCCTGTATCTGGTTCCTGACCAAAGACAAATCCGGCGGCGACGGCAAAGCACACCGTAAAGGCGAAGTGCTGTTTATCGACGCGCGCCAGATTGGTTATATGAAAGATCGCGTGCTGCGTGATTTCACGCGTGAGAATATCGCCAAAATTGCCGACACCTTCCACGCCTGGCAGGCGGATAAAGACTATGAAGACGAAGCCGGGTTCTGCTTCTCGGCCACGCTGGACGATATTCAGAAAAACGACTTTGTGCTGACCCCTGGGCGCTATGTGGGTGCTGCCGAGCAGGAAGAAGATACTGAACCCTTTGCCGAGAAGATGGCGCGACTGACGGCTCAGCTTAAAGAACAGCTGGCAGAGAGCGCGAAGCTGGAAGCGCAGATTAAGGCGAACCTGGGGGGGCTGGGTTATGAGTTTTGAAACTCTTGAGAATTTATCAATAAAACTAATTGATGGTGATAGAGGTAAGAACTATCCAAAGCAATCTGACTTTTTTGATAGAAGTGATTGCCTCTTTTTATCTGCAAAGAATGTCACTAAAAATGGTTTTGAGTTCACAGATTGCTCTTTTATTTCAATGGAAAAAGATCATCAACTGCGAGCTGGAAAATTAGAACGGAATGATATTGTTCTTACTACTAGAGGAACGATAGGAAACTTGGCTCTCTATGATGAGTCTGTCAGCATAAGTAATGTCCGAATTAATTCTGGCATGATTATTTTGCGCCCAAACACAACGATGTGGAATCCAAGGTTTCTCTATTTTTTATTGAATTCAGATTTAGTTATACAGCAAATTTTGGCTCTAACTTCTGGATCTGCCGTTCCTCAGTTACCAGCGAGAGATCTTAAGAAATTTGTATTACCTGTCGTCCCTTTAAGTAAACAAAATAGGATCGTGGAAATAATAGGGGCGATTGTTGATAAGGTTCAGATAAACCGCGTAATCAACCAAACCCTCGAACAAATGGCACAAGCCCTGTTCAAAAGCTGGTTTGTCGATTTTGAACCGGTAAAAGCCAAAATGGCAGTGCTGGAATCGGGCGGTTCGCAGGCAGACGCGACGCTTGCGGCCATGTCAGCGATTTCCGGGAAAGATACTGATGCGCTGGAGGTTTTTGAGCGTGAACACCCTGAGCAATATGCCGAGCTAAAAGCCACGGCAGAACTTTTTCCGTCTGCAATGCAGGACAGTGAGTTGGGAGATATTCCTGAAGGGTGGTATTTACAACGATTTTCTAATATTGCGACACTTCATTACGGAAAAGCACTTAAAAAAACAGAACGTATAGAAGGACCTTATTCGGTTTATGGTTCAGGTGGCATCACTGGCTCACACAACAGTTATCTCGTTGAAGGTCCAGGTATTATAGTTGGCAGAAAAGGTTCTATCGGCACTCTGTATTGGGAGGATGGAAAGTTCCATCCAATTGATACCGTTTATTATGTCGAAAATAAAGAAGGTGTTCCACTAACCTATCTCTATTATTTAATGGGGACATTAAATCTTTCAAGTATGAACACTGATGCTGCTGTTCCTGGATTAAATCGGGATAACGTTTATCGGTTGGAAACCATAAATCCAGAAATAGCTATTTTGAATGAATTCAATAATCATGTGTCTGCGTTGAGAAATATGATTCAGAGAAATAAGAGTTCAACAGAAACTCTAACCCAACTCCGCGACACCCTGCTCCCAAAACTCCTCTCGGGCGAAATCACCCTGCCGGACGCCGAGCAGGCGGTAAGCGAGGTGGCAAATGTATAAAGTCGATAAGCCGACCAATAGCTTGCACTCTTTGCAAGAGGTGTCGTTTAGCAGCCTCGGTTATACCGAGCGCTATCACCTGCAGGAGTGGCTGGCAAAAAACCCCCAAGCACTGACCCGCGATAATGACGACGAACTGCTAATTATTCAGAAAGAATTCGCCGGTTTTGACGACACCAAAGAGCGGCTCGACCTGCTGGCTATCGATAAACAGCGCAACCTGGTGATCATCGAAAACAAGCTCGATGACTCCGGGCGCGATGTGGTATGGCAGGCGCTGAAATATGCAGGTTACTGCGCCAATCTGCGTAAAGAGCAGATCCTCGACATCTTCCAGCTCTATCTCGATAAATACGAACCGGAAGAGACCCGACCGGCGGCGGACGTGATGGCGGAGTTTCTGGAGTGTGAAAGCCTGGATGAAGTGCAAATTAACCAGAGCCGCACCCAGAGGGTGATGATGGTGGCGGCGAGCTTCCGCAAAGAGGTCACCAATACCGCGCTATGGTTGATGCAGTTTGGCCTGCGTGTGCAGTGCTTTAAGGTGAAACCATACAAATTCAATGACGATGTGTTCGTTGATATCCGGCAGGTGATCCCGACGCCGGAAGCGGAATCTTTCATGATCGGCATGGCGCAGAAGGAAGCCGAAGAGCAGTCCACCAGCGGCGAGCTGAAAACCCGCCATCTGCTGCGCAAAGCTTTCTGGACTAAAATGCTGGAGCGTCTGAAAGCCAGTTCCTGCACGCTGTACAAGAATATCAGCCCGTCAACAGACCACTGGCTTAGCGCCGGTTCGGGTATCAGCGCACTTTCTTACAATATGATTTTTAGTAAGAAAGAAACCCGCGTTGAGTTCTGGATTGCCAAATCCTCAGCGGAGAGCAACACCTTTGCCTTTAACTGGCTGTATGAGCGTAAAGCGGCGATTGAAGAGACATTTGGTCATGCGCTGAAGTGGGAACCGCTGCCAGGCAAAAAATCCTGCCGAATCTCCTTTGCCACACCTGCTACCAGCCTCGATGAAAGCAACTGGCCAGCGATGATCGACTGGCTGCTGGTCAACCTGACGGCGTTTGAAAAAGCGCTCGATCCTTTTATCGCCCCACTGAATATGGCACTGAAAGAGATTTCAAACGCGCCGGAAGAAGTGGAAGAGCCTGCGACAGAGGAAGCCTGATGCTGAGCGAAGACGATTTAGAACAGCAGTGCCTGCAATGGTTTGCTGAACAGGGGTGGGAAGTGCTGCATGGGCTAGATATAGCGCCGGATGGCGACAACCCGCTGCGTGCCTCCTTTCATGATGTGTTTCTGCGCCCGGTGATGCTGGAGCAGCTGCAAACCATCAACCCCCATCTCCCTGTTGTCGTGCTGGAAGAGGTGATACTGCGTATCGTCCATGCTCAAAGCCCGGACTTGGTCGTCAGCAACAAAGCCTTCCATCATCTGCTGCTCGACGGTGTGCCCGTTGAGTACAAGCAGGAAGACAAGGTTATCCACGATAAAGCGCTGCTGATGGATTTTAACCGCACCGCCAATAACCGCTTTATGGTGGTCAATCAGGTGGCGATTCAGGGCATAAAACAGGTACGTCGCCCGGATGTGATTGGCTATATCAACGGCCTGCCGGTGGCGGTGCTTGAGCTGAAAAGCCCGATTGATGCCAGTGCCGATATCTGGGCGGCGTTTAACCAATTGCAGACCTATAAAAACGAACTGAGCGACCTGTTTATCTGCAATGAAGCGCTGGTGGTGAGCGACGGGCAAAATGCGCGTATCGGCTCTCTGACCGCTGATGAAGAGCGTTTTCTGCCGTGGAAAACGGTGGCGAACGAAGATGATAAACCGCAGTTTCACTGGCAGCTTAAAACGGTAGTGCAGGGCTTCTTTAATAGCGAACTGCTGCTCGATTACATTCGTTTCTTTGTGCTGTTTGAAAACGATGGCAAACGGCTTATCAAAAAGATTGCCGCTTACCATCAGTTCCACGCGGTGCGTGAAGCGGTTGCGGCAACGATTGTGGCCTCTACCGGTAAACATCTTCCGCTGCGCAGCAACATTACCCCCGGCAGTAAAAAAGCGGGCGTGGTGTGGCATACCCAGGGCTCCGGCAAAAGTATCTCCATGTGCTGTTACGCCGGAAAGCTGCTGCAACAAACAGAGATGAATAATCCGACCATCGTCGTGGTGACCGACCGTAACGATCTTGACGGGCAGCTCTACGCCACGTTTTGCCAGGCGCATGATTTACTCAAGCAAACGCCGTTACAGGCCAACGACCGCGACGAACTGCGCGAGCTGCTCAACGCCCGTGAATCCGGCGGCATTATCTTTACCACCGTGCAGAAGTTTGCGCCGCTGGACAGTGAACAGAGCCATCCGGCACTTAACGTCCGCAGCAACATCGTGGTGATTTCCGATGAAGCGCACCGCAGCCAATATGGCCTGAGCGCCACGCTGGACCGGCAAACCGGGGCCTATAAATACGGCTACGCCAAGCATATGCGCGATGCGCTACCGAATGCGTCGTTTATGGGCTTTACCGGTACACCGATTGCGTCTGAAGATAAAGATACCCGTGCCGTGTTCGGTGATTATGTCTCGATCTACGATATTCAGGATGCGGTGGATGACGGCGCGACGGTGCCGATTTACTACGAATCCCGCTTGGCAAAGCTCGACCTGAACCATGAGGAGCTGGAAACGCTCTCCGATCAGGTGGATGAGCTGGTGGAAGATGAAGAGACCGGCCAGCAGGAGAAAACCAAAGGTGACTGGAGCCGTCTGGAAAAGCTGGTAGGTTCTGAGCCACGCATCAAACAGGTCGCGGCCGATCTGGTTCAGCACTTTGAAACACGCAATGCGGCGATGAATGGCAAGGCGATGATAGTCGCCATGAGCCGTGATATCTGTGTGAAGCTCTACAATGCCATCACCGAGATCCGCCCAGACTGGCACAGCACGGATGTCGAACAAGGGGCTATTAAAGTCATTATGACCGGCTCGGCATCGGATAAAGACCATCTCCAGCCACACATCTACAACAAGCAGACTAAAAAGCGCCTTGAAACTCGGTTTAAAGATTTAAACGATCCGCTCAAATTGGTTATAGTCCGTGATATGTGGCTGACCGGGTTTGACGCGCCGTGCTGCCACACCATGTATATCGACAAGCCGATGCGTGGCCACAACCTGATGCAGGCCATTGCGCGTGTTAACCGCGTGTTCCGCGATAAGCCCGGCGGGCTGGTGGTCGATTACATCGGCATTGCCAACGAGCTGAAGCAGGCGCTGAAAACCTATACCGACTCAAAAGGCAAAGGGCAGTCCACGGTCGATGCCCGGGAAGCCTTTGCCATTCTGCTGGAAAAAATCGACATTATTCATGGGATGTTTGCGCCCTCGGCAGGAAAACCCGGCTTCAGTTACGCAGGTTTTTCTCGCGACCCGTTAGCGTTCTTACGCGATGCGGTGAACTATATTCTGGGGCTGGATGATGGTAAAAAACGCTACCTCGATGTTTCGCTGGCGATGAGTAAAGCCTGGTCACTGTGTAATACGCTGGATGAGGCGAAACCCTTACAGGAGGAGTTCGCGTTTCTTTCGGCGGTCAGGGTGGGGCTTATCAAGCTCGATCCGAAGGCAAAGTTTAGCCAGTCAGAAAAAAACTCTCTGCTGAGCAAGATCCTCGATAACGCGGTTGTCGCGACCGGGGTTGAGGATGTCTTCGCACTCGCCGGGCTGGATAAACCGAACATAGGTTTGCTGTCCGATGAGTTTTTGGAAGAAGTGCGGGAAATGCCGCAGCGTAATCTGGCAGTGGAACTGCTGGAAAAACTGCTCAATGACGGCATTCATGCCCGTTCGGGCAATAACGTGGTGCAGCAGAAGAAATACTCCGACCGACTGAAAGCGGTGCTGCTCAAATACAATAACCGCGCCATTGAGACCGCGCAGGTGATTGAAGAGCTGATCCAGATGGCGAAAGCGTTCCAGGAGGCGATGGCGCGTGATGATGCGTTAGGGCTGACCCCGGATGAAATCGCCTTCTATGATGCGCTGGCTGAAAATGAAAGTGCAGTGCGTGAACTGGGCGATGATACGCTGAGAAAGCTGGCCATCGAAGTGACATTGAAATTGCGGCAGTCCACCACCGTGGACTGGCAGGTGCGTGAAAGCGTGCGTGCCCGATTGCGTATTCTGGTGCGCCAGACGCTGCGTAAGTATAAGTATCCGCCGGACAAAACGCCGGGCGCCGTGGAACTGATTTTGAAGCAGGCAGAAGTGGTGTCGAACAGCTGGACAGTCTAAAACGTTCATCGATTATCTTGACGGAGGTGGTTCAATGTCGGTTACTGTAACAGTTGAAAAAGTAGGGGCGGCATTTGCATTGATCAAATGCCACCATAGGCCTGAAGCAGAATATGAATTTACTGGTGAGTTTCTCGGGCTTTCACACGAGCTGAAGTTTGCAGGGAAGAATTTACGAGAACTGAGAGAAACTGGCTGTTCTATTTATGGAATTTATCAGGATGAATACGGCATGACCTTACTTCCTGATCATCCCGGCATTAAACTGGCCGAAATACTAGCGGTATCAAATATAGGACTGAATAAATTTTCGGTTTACATGGGATGTCGCGAGCAAGAGATAGTTGAATTGTTGAACGGTTCAGTTTCACTGACGAAAGCTATGGCACTCCGGTTATCGCATGTAGTCGGTGGAAGTTGGTCGAAGTGGATGTTAATTCAAGAGCAGTTTGAATTACAGTTGGCACAACGAGAGATTAAAGAATTAATGATTTTGACTAATATCGGGGATGAGGACGTTGGATTATAGTAAAACAACCATCTTTAACTGATGGGTTTGGCCTTTCCATCCATAAGAAAGGCCATCGTTGTAAAAAATAAATTACCCGCGACTGCAGCCGAAATTACGGTCCCCATCACCGACTATTTTAGTTCTTACTTTGGTCATGTAATCCACCCTGTTCATCAAATCGCTATAAGTCTGCTCAAAGTTGTCCCTTTTACGATTGAGAAGGTATTTGCCATTTGGCGGGTAATTAACTAACTTCCCCGAGCTATCTATAGGGATGCCAAGTGCACTGTACCAAGCTGTCGTTATCATTGTACGTAACGTGTTACGGTTTAAGTCGTAATCACCTAAATGATAATAAGCATCCTGATTGAAACACAGTATCAAATGGTAATGCCGCTTTCCATTTTTGGTATATTCTCGGACCCATGCGTAACGTAAGATTGAATGTCGAGTATCAGGCCAGTCTTTCCGTTGAGTTTTAATATGCTTATCGTGTTCAAGCTTTGCTTTTAATGCACTGGTAAAACGAGATATTGCACCAGAGTCTATTCTGGGTTGAAAGAACGGATTATCCAGATTTTCCGTATCTATTGGGTCATGTAAATCAACACGTATAATCATTGTATTAGGATGCTCTTTCAGTGCTTCATCAATGACCTGTTTAATCCTATTCTTATACAGGGTTACATGTGAACCAAACTCACTGTCGTATGTCATATAGTATCCTACCAAGTAATATTGAGGTATTGAATGGACTACAGATATATTACCTATCAAGATAACAAGCCCTTACTGGTAATAGGCTCAGTTTATATTTTTACTCTTGAATTAAATATCTGTTCAACAGTAGAGCGTCAGAATATTGAGCCTGCTATGGCTATAAATACTGTCTTACCTCTCTTTTCTGCGAGTATTCTATTTTGAGAATATAGCGTATTAAGCAACTCATTTGCTTTGCTACGATTCCTGAATTTATTAGGGCCGTATTGGAGCACTGTATTTTTAGTAATCCAAGATGCCTTGAGTCGAATACAATAATTATTTATCCACCAATAAAGTTCATCCGCCTCCGAGATTGCCAGCGTGAATTCCTGGGGTTTAGAAAACAAGCGTACGTACTCGCGAACATACCAGGTACTTATCTCTACTGCGGCCTCAACTGTTAAAAGTGAGATATCACCCTCATCACCATTAAAATGGTGCAATAGTGCGGCTATTCTTGCCATATTTTCTGCCATTTTTGATGCATAATCTTTAAAGTTTGACAGTCTTCCAAGAATCCCCATTTCATACTCGACATTATTAGAAAATGCGATCCAGCGTTTTTCTGCTTCTACAGTGAATCGGAGGCAAAGACGATCATTTTCATTATTTCCAGCAATACTTTCGTTAACGATCTTCATAAGTCTTTGATGAAATATTGGTAGATATTCGGTTGAAACAACCGGGCTAGTAATTTGTCTATTGCCTTGTGTTGAACCAGGCTGGCAGATTAGGCATCGTGCGAAGAAACCTATTCCCTTTGCCATATCACCTTTCCGTTTAATATAACCCTTAAAAATATCAGGCTGGACCATCAGTGACAGTGTCATTCTGGCATCTCTGATTAATTTTTCAGGCTCACTTTTCCTTTCTACAGGAAACATTGCACCATCCCACATCTTATTGATGAAAGGTAGTTCGTTCAGCGTGTAACCATTAAAAATAGTGCCAGCCTCATCAGACATAATGCCGACAGATCGCCAGTAGCCACAGAGGTAATCTTTAATGGCCGCTGGTGTGGCGTCGCTAAATATCTGCTTGAATCTCACCGGTGATTTAGGATGCGATGCCAGCAGCGCTTTAAGCTTTTCATTTGTTGGCAAATGATCTTTGTTACGTCTAATTTCTGACTTGAGTTTTGACATCAGAGATTTTTTTTCAATATTAAAAATTGCTTCATCATTTCGCCAGACGGTAAGATCATGGGTGTACTTTTCAAATAAATTTTCCTCCAGTTGATATAATGGCTCCATCAGCAATTTATCAACCGTACTTTTCCGTTCACCAGATTCTGCCAGTGTAAGTAAGAAAAGTGATACTGGGCCTCGCAGATTTTTCAGCCGGCAAACATCAATCCGGTTTTGACAGGCAAGAGAAATAACTCCCAGAGCAGAAGCTGCGATCAAAGCTTGTGGGGCTTGCGTATGCTGTTCCACTTCATAAATGGCATTTCTGATAATCTGAGGAAATGCATCTACAGGGAAAGGACTACCGTTAAACATACAACACCTCTAATAAAATTCACGTTAAAAAGTTCCGCGCAAGTTGCTATTCCGCTATTAATTGCAGAAATAGCAGGATGAACACGGGTACTCAGAAAAAAAACAAAAAATAAATGCACAAAATCTCTGGGTGCTAACGTTCGTTAATCCAGCAAAGTAGATCGCTTAACAACCAGCCACAGGACTTCAACCCAATAGACTTACGCAACGGAAACTGACCGACTTGCTCCAGTTTCCAGGCCGTTGAACGAGATACCGATGTGATGTACTGACGCTCCTTTTCACGTACTAGGCGATCATGGGGTTCGCCATAGTTGCGCAGGACCTGTAAACGTTCTTGTGGTGTTGGATAGTTGAATGTTGTTTTCATGTTGCCTCCTTTGTTTCGGTGAAGGCATCATGCATCAAACTGTGCAATCAAAAAATGCGAAGCGTTCTTATTAAGCATTCGAAAATCTTAATAAGCAAACAGGTCAAAAAACGATCAGGTATCATTTGTAAATCTCAATACAACAATGAGTTGAATTGAATACTAATGAAGAGTTAGATGTTTTAGTCTTTTGAATCTAGGTCGTGACGCTGATTAGTGTTGATGTATTCTTTCGTCTTTTTGGTCTACTGATGGTAAATATTGATGTGGTTTGTCCCCGTTGCTCTGAAACGAATGGGGTGATCCGAAACGGCCATTCTGGCTCAGGTGCGCAACTTTATCGCTGTAAATACTGCCTGAAAACTTTTCAGCTATCGCTACAACGGCGCTAAACCGAAACCCATCAGACCATTGTTGATATAGAGATGAACGGCTCTGGATGCCGTGATACGGCAAGAGTACTGAAAATAAGCCTCAATGCCGTTCTCCGTCATCTAAAAACTTGCACCATCCTAGGTTGCACAAAACGATGAGCCGGTCGCAGAGGTCGTCATCGCTGTGAAGTCGATGAACAATTATCTTACGTGCGGCCTAAGGGTAATCCACGCTGGTCATCGGCTGGTATCCATCATTATCACTAAATCTGTGTCATGCCCTGAATTCAACATGGAATATTGTTAGCTAATATACTTTTAAATCCGTTGGTGCATTACAATACCATTATTAAATATTTAAACACAAACAGTTAACAAGGATAGTAATACACATTACTACCACGGGGATTTCTGATATTATGCGATATACCAAAAATCATTTTCCTTTTGAGATATCCATCCATTCCTTTACCTTACTCTCACTAAAAGAAAAGTTTAATGAGTGAGGCTCTAATTGTGTAACTGCTGTTAATTTATTCACTACAGAAGAAACTGTCTGCTCAATTTCATATTTTTTGCAAAACTCAGTTATAAGATAACATAAAGCCCTCTTCTGTTTTTCACTTACACGATATGCTTTAGTACGGTTTAATTCAGGTTTTTTTGCATACCGTTTTAGAGTATCAAAACTAAAGTCTCCTGAATAAAGTTTATTGAGTGGTTTAAAAACGCTAGAAACATCTAACTTCCCATATGTTCTTCTGCAACATTCATGCATCAATATATATAATGCAACATACTCTTCAGGTACAAGGAAAGAAACATTGATATTATTTACTTTTGTTTTTTCAATATTCAGGCCATTCAAAAAAAGAGATGCATGATCTTCTCTAATTGATAAAAAAGATTCATCTATATATGTTGATTCAGGAAAAATAAGAAAATCGAAGGAATTATGGGAAAAAATCATCACATCCCCGGGTGGGGATTTTTTCTGTTCCACCGAGTCTTTATCTGTAAGTAAGTATTTTCCACTGCTGAAACGAGCTACTTTAGTTGGTCTAGCAATCCAATAACCATAGGCATACCCTCGATATCTATATTCATAGTACTCCCCAGAGACTGGAACATCTATTCCACCAGTGTCAAACCGCTTCTGTATATCTAAATGAGGATTTAATGGAATTTCTGGAATAAATGATAATGTACTATAAGCAGGACTATCTTTGCTCTGATAGAAATCACGACCATAATTTATATCATGAATTGTATTTTTATGTATATTTGGAGAAACGCAACGTCTAAGTATGCATGGGAAAATTTCGTTCCCGAAATTAACGTACAGATGAAGTTTATCATCAAGCCATGCCTGAACAAGTTCATCAACTTCTACACCAAAAAGTGCAGAAAACTTTTTCAATGAATAATATGATCTTGCCATAGCACCACTTACCTGAAATCCAAGGTGTAAATGCTCATTTTACACATAACCGAATAAAAAAATAAGTACTTATTTATAGATTTGGTGATGTGAAGAACTCATTTTTCTGTTTAAATTTTAAACTTAATTAAACTCAAATAAAGCAACACCTAAAAAAGCAACACCTAAATAGGTCCGCCTAATACCGCTACACCTGCCGTTTTATGATGGGCGACATGTTGCGTATGGGAAACATATTTCAAGCCCGATGCAACATGGTTAGACATAGGAAACAGCCCTAATACCTTGCCCTGCAAGGGCTGGTCGAAAGCGGATTACTATTCCGCACAGCTATTTAGTTTCAACAATTAAATGGCACGGATTACTTAGCTTATGCTGGCATAACGTTGACCTATTGTTCATTATCCTTCAGCCCGCTTGTAGGGCGCCCCTATCCGAACTAAAATCAGTGCAGCAAAACGAGGGCTTCAAAATGACAAAAAAAACAGCACACAGCCAGATCACTAAAACTCAAATCTACCGTTCCGTTGCCAGCTCAACCGCGATCGAAACGGGTGTTTCTGTGCAAAAAATTGAGCAGCAACTCAAACAAAACCAGGCACAGGCGAAAGCTGTTGGCCTCGCCCGTTAATCTGGCAATATATCGCTCACCAGTTGCATCATGGGGCTGTAGTTCCCTGATACGCCTGCCTGTATTGCCTTGAAATAAAATGGCTTGTGCTCATCCCACAGGCTGTAGTCCAGTAAGCCCTTCCCCGCCAGAACCGACAACACATCGCAAAGCAGTCTCGACAGACGCCCGTTACCTTCTCTGAATGGATGGATCAAAATAAATTCCACATGGCATTCAGCCAGATAACGAACCAGCTCCGGACGAGCTAAGAATTTCAGTTCACCAGACCGGGAAAGAAACTGCTTCTCGAAACCATCAAGAAGAAGCGGAATCCTGTCGGCAGCGGCAAACTGGAAGCCGTCTTTTGTCAGGTTGGCATTACGCAACCTCCCCGCCCAGTCGTACACATTCCCCAGCCATTGACGATGCCACCTACTGATGTGCTCAAAAGCCAGCGCCTCAGGCGGCTGGCTCTCAATAAATAGCTGCTCATACAGCATCAGCAGCAAGCCAGACTCCAGTGTATCCATTTCCTGTTCATCAATGATTCCCAGCTTATTAGCCAGCACCAAGTCTCCAGAGCCCGGCTGATACCGTTCTTCCGCTGAATTAAGCTCATATTTTGACAAGCTCTTACCTCCGCCCAAACAAGTTAACAACGTTGTTTTCCTGCTGCCGTTGATAGTTATTAACCCGAACTTCCCAGATCTCAAGCGCCCTGCGCTTTTCAGTCAGATAATCATAGCGGTCATAGTGTTTCGAGCTGACATCATTTAAAGCGTGATTCTGAATACGGTCACGGATCTCTTTACTGATCCCCGCCTCCCCCATCAGCGTTTTACAGGTCCGGCGTAAATCTCGCGCCGTGAAAACTTTAAACTCAGGATTAAAAGCACGGAAATACATGATGGAACGGGCCAGGCTATCGGTACGTACCGGGCGCTCACCGTTGGTTGATAGCGGGAAAATATAGGGACTGTTACTTTCCTTAGTCAGCTCTTTCACTGAGGCTAATTCCTGTAATGCCGATTCAGTCAGTGGGATCAGATGCTCACGCTTGTTTTTCGATACATCGGCAATGACCAGTAACGTCTTTTGCTGCCAGTCAATCGCGCTCCACTGGCTGGCAATCATTTCGAACGGACGTTGCCCGCCAACGTAAGTACAGAAACGAATTAAGTGTTGCATCAAGGGACCCACTCCTGTTGCCTCGGAGAAATGTTCCATGACAAAACGAAGCTCTTCCAGCACTAACCACGTATCACCAACTTTTTCCGCCGAAGACTGTTTCGGTATGGCCGATACCGGGTTAACTTCAAGGCCGAACGTAACACCCACGCTGGTATTCATCGGATCGTTATCAGCTTTCAGACCGTAGTTAAATGCCGCCATCAGGTAAGAACGAATTCGGTTCGCATGGACCACCGCATCACGCTGGATAATGCCTGAGAGAATGGTTTTGATCTGCAGAGGCGTCACGTCCTTCGCTTTGGTATCACGAGGAATAACCGAGTAGCACTCTCTTTCCATGCGCTTCAATACATCAGCCCACGTCCGTTTGTTGTCGAGCTTCATCTTATTGACGTAACCATGCACCAGTTCTTCAAACGATCCCTGAGAACGATGCAACTGCATGATGTGCTGTTCGGCCAGGCGCTGCTGCTCAAGCTCTTGCTGGGGCTCTTTTCCTTCAACAAGCCAGGCACCATACTTTTTCGCCAGCTCATTGGCCGTCACCAGTTTCATCTCAGGCCAGATGCCCAACTGGATGAACTTCTCTTTCTTCCCTTTCTCAATGTAATAACGGAAATAAAAAACTTTGCTGCCCGAAGGCTGAACCTTAACGCCAAGCCTGCCAGTACCACGTTGAGCACTGTTGCTCCACACGTAGTACGCCGTGCTTTTTGTCTTCAATCCACGTATAGCAGTCTCGGTAAGATTAGCGGCCATGAGTTTACCTTTCTGAGAATAAGCGTTACCTGACCCGATGCCCATTTCGGGTCAGGTAACGGGTCAGGTAAGGATAGTACAATGGGGAAATGAGAGAACCAATCAGAAACAAAAACAACCTCATAACTGATTGATTATAGACAATTAAAAACACAAATAGAGACAATGGCGAACAATTAAAAACATGCCAATTTTATGACTCATAATCGCTTGGTCGCTGGTTCAAGTCCAGCAGGGGCCACCAAATTTCAAGGACTTAGACAGGAAATTGGCTAAGTCTTTTTTGTTTATATTGCCAGGGTCCGGTAAACAATATTCCCCAAAAAACAAAAAGCGCCACCGCAAGTCATTCTTGCGAGGCGCTTTCCAGAATCTCACTGTGAGAAGATAAAACTTACCTCGCCAGCGACACCAGCATCTTCAGACTCGCAGAATAGTAATCCTCCTGCGCCGTGATCTGCGGCTCGCCCGCCGGGAGTTGCCCCATTGCCAAATCACGCACCGCCAGCAGGCCGCCGTCCATCATATAAGGCGCCGAATCGTTGGTGGTGATGTTCACCCAGGCTGGCGTCTGGGTACGGGCAAAACGTCCCCAGTAGGCGGTATACGGCGCCATCAGCGGGCTGGTTGGCTGATACCACTTCACGTACAGCGGCACGCGGATCGCATCGTAGCTAAAGCGCGCCGGCCACTCTTTGGCCGGGGTCACATGGCCGTCAGCATAAAGGGAAACCCAGTCCGCCGGGAGCTGCGTGTTGCCAAAGCGCATTTTCACCAGCAGCTTCTGCCCGTCATTGATCAGATCACGCCACACCGTCAGATGGCTGCGCTTCGCGAAATCCTCCCAGGCCGGGAAGATAAAATAGGACGGGTTAAGATTCACATGGCTGTTGAGGTTGAAGCCTTTCGCACCGGGCAACATCACGCGGTAACCGGCAAAGCTGATCACATTGCGGGCCACCAGCTCTTTGGTGATGGCGTCCGACGCGTTCAGGTAATTGCTGTCATTCCACTGGGTGCCAGCCTTCAACAGCGCCCAGGCGATAAAGGTATCGCCGTCGGTGGCATTGTTTTTATCCATAACAGGATCGGCGGCCACCGGGTTAAAGCGCCAGTAGAACAGGCCCGTCTGTGGGTTTTGCAGATTCTTTTTGGTCCAGCTCCAGATTTTGTCAAAACCCGCGCGATCGTTGTTGCGCACCGCCATCATCATGGCGAAGCCCTGCCCCTCGGTATGGCTCACGCTGTTGTTGCCGGTATCAATGATGCGACCATCCGGCATCAAAAACCGCGCCTTGTAACTCTCCCATGCGCTTCCAGCGAAAACCTGATGACTTAACAACAGCCCCAGCGCCAGAACCACGATTTTAGTTCGCTGCCACATGGCCGATCCTTATTGATTGTTTTGATATCTGAAATGGATAACCGTAGCCGAGGGGGATGCCTCCCGCCACAGTGAAACGTGCGATTTTCCGCCCTGCTCGCGCAGCCAGCGGGCATAGAGTCCCTCCAGCACCGCGCTGAAGGCGTGGTTCCAGGCCATCTGCTTTGCCTCTTCAGGCGGCACCGGCAATGCCGTATGCACGATGCGGATCGCCGTGTCGCTGGCATCAATATCAATATAGCCCCAGTTAAAGGCCGCCAGTCGGGCGTTGATCTGCTCTTCGAGTTCGCCCACCGTGTGCGCCAGCGTCAGCGGGAAGCGCTCGCCCAGGGCGTCGCCCATCTGCACGAGAAAGGCGCGACTCTGCGCCTCGCCGACGTTCGCTACCATCGTCTCAACCATCACGTGGATCAGGCCAAACCAGCCCGACTGGGACTGTTGATGCTGGTAATAGTGCAAAAGCTGTTGATCGTTCATTACTTGTTCCCCAGAAGGTAGCGGAAGTAGAGGCTTGCGGTGCTTTCGTTGTAATCACCGAAAGTGTCATACCCAATCTGCCCGCCGATGGTCATATCTTTGTTGAGTTTGTAGTCCGTGGACGCGCGCAGGTTGTAGCCCAGGCCGTTTTCGCTGTTGCCTTTGTAGAACGCTTCTTTGGCGAAACCACGTGAGACATAATCTTCCAGCTGGCGCTGCATGGCCGCGTCCGTCGGGAAGTACGGGCTCTCATCCTGGGAGTAGGACTGATAACCAATCGACGCGCCTAACCCCAGGTTCCAGTTATCATATTTCTGGGTGTAATCCACCGGGAAGGAGACGCTGATATAGTCCTGCGGACTGAAGTAGCCCCCCTGCCCGTAGCTGAAGTAGCTCAGGTTTTTGTCGAAGTTCATGTAGTTCATGTTGATGCCGGCTTTCAGCTCGCGGTCGGCGGCGTAGTAAGGGCGGAAATAGACCCCCGCAGAGCCGGTGACGCTGGTGTTGCTCGGCACGTTCTCCCCGACGTAGTCATACACGCCAAACCCGGCATAGAAACCTGCATCGGTATTGTCATAGCTCAGCTGCGCGCTGCCGCCGTTTTTGGTGACCTGGCCCCACTTCTTGCCGCTGTATTTGTCCTCAACGCCGACATAGGAGAGGAGACTGTCTACCACCGCACGACGCTCGCCGGTGAGCACCAGCTTGAGGTAATCGGTCAGCTGTGGCGACCACTGGATCCCACCCACGACGGTATTCAGATCCTGGCCCAGCGGCGTGGAGCCGACGTCAATTTTGTATTGATCCCCGGTGAGCGCCATCGCCACTTCCACACCCTGGGCGCTTTGCGAGCCCTGGGACGGCACCTTGATTTTGTCGATATTCGGCAGCTCAGGCGGCGTGGTGGTGGAGGCGTTATAGAGCTCTTCGGCGACGCCGCCCTGAATCAGCGCCCCGGTACCAAACCGGCGGCTGGATTCATCGGACGAGGTACCCGCATCGAGGCTAATCGGCGTGACGTTAACGTCCAGGCGGGAATCCCCGAACGGCACGGTGGACCACTGCAATGGCGCCTTGATCTCGGTGAGCTTGCTGAGCCCATCTTCGCCGTCACGCGCGCGCAGGGAGGTTGATCCCCGCGCCCAGGTGGCGGTTTTATCCACCAGCATCTCCATCATGTTATCCACCTGGCGCAGCGTACCTGCCTGGGCGGTTTCCACCGGCAGATCGGTGCGCACGGTACCCGGCGGCGCGGTCTCTGGATTACGCGCCAGCTGGGCCACCTGCCACGGCATCGCCTGGCCGTAGAGCGACGGCGACGCTGCCACCTCGCCGGTGCTGGAGGTCCCTACAAACGGGTTGTCGGCCAGTGCCAGGCCGCTCAGCATTGGGGCGGTTTCACCGGTGTTATTCTGCAGGCCGAGCAGCTTGCCGCGCGCGGTGCGCAGATAGCTCATCGCCTGCTGATGATTGCCTTCCGCCTCGGAGACCCGCGCCAGCATCAGCAGGCGCTCCGGCGTACCGTCGTTGGTCAGCCCGGCGCTCAGCTGCTTCGCTTTATCGACGTTTTTGCTGGCCAGGGCCACATCGATCGCCCCGGCCCGCGCATCCTGCTGCGGCGTATCGCGGGTCATCAGGTAGTCGTAGACCACCCCTGCCTCTTTATTCATCTTGCCGGACTGATAGACGCGGGCCATCGCAAACATCAGATCGGTGTTCTGCGGATCGTTTTGCATGGCGCGGATCAGCTTATCGTAGGCCGCCGCATAGTTACCCTGCACGCGCAGACGGTCGGCCTCGTTGATCACGTAGCCGTTACGAATGCTCGCCAGCTGGGTCGGGGTACTGCGCGATTGCAGCTCCGGGCTGGCAAGCCAGGCCTGGGCTTCGCTGCCCAGCCCCGCCTGATTGAGTACCGCCACCTGATCGGCATAATCCCCGGCGTTACCCTGCACGCCGCGGCGCATGTTGTCGTGAACCACGCTCACCGCAGTGGTGATATCCCCGCTCTGGGCCAGCATCCGCGCCAGCTTGCCGGCATCCGCCGGGCTTTGTGGCGGACGCGCCGCCAGGGCTTTCAGGGTGTTGGCCGCCGCGGTGCGATCGCCTTGCGCCAGATAGCGCTCGGCGACGTTCATCTGGAGGTTGTAGTTGACCCGCTGCGACAGCTCGCGCATATCGCGGTTCTGGCTGGAGGCCGGAATACGCGACAGCAGGGTTTGCGACTGCTGCCAGGCGTTGTTTTCACTGGCGAACAGGGCCGCCGCGTAGAGTTCGCTGTTGCTGGCGTTCGGGCGGAAAGCTGGTGCCATGGTGTTGGCCGCCTCTGCGTCGCGTCCCTGTTTCTGCAACAGACGCGCAAGATCGAGACGCAGCCAGGGATCGGACGGATAGCGGGCCGTCCCCTGCTGCAACAGCGCAATGGCGCGCTGCGGATCGCCGTTGGCCGCCGCCTGCTGCGCCTGACGACGCAGCGGATCGGTCGGGTTGCCGCCGGAGACGCGCGGCTGGAGCCTCGCCTGTAGGCTGGCCGGCAGGGTCTGCAACATCGCCTGGGCTTCGGCGGTTTTGTTCTGCTCGCGCAGGACGTAGTAGAGGTTTTCCCGCGCCGCGCCGTTGTTCGGCTGCTCGGTCAGCAGGCCGCGCAGGGTCTGCTCCGCCGAGGTGTAATCTTTGTTATGCCGCTGGACGTCGGCGCGGAACAGCTTCGCCGCCGCCCCCTGTTCGCCATTGCGCTGGGCGAGCGGTGCGCTCAGGGCCAGCGCCTGGCTGACGTTACCCTGTTTGTAGGCCGCCTGCGCTTGGGCCAGCTGGCCGTAGAACTCGGCATCCTGCGCCTGCTGCTTGCGCTCCTCAGAGGCGCTTCCGCCCAGGCTTGCCGCACGGTTCAGGTACTGCGCGCCCGCGGCGTAGTCGCCCTTGCGCAGGGCCACGTAGCCCATCCCGGCCAGCGCGTCGGCATCTTCCGGGTTGGTCTTCAGCGCCTGCTCAAACTGGCTGCGGGCGGTGTCGGTATTACCGCTGTTCAGCGCCACATAGCCTTCGCCTTTTGCCGCCCCGCCGATGCTTTTACGGAAATAGTCCTGCACTGCGGTATCGGTGGGATGGCGCTGGAGGTAGGTCTGGTAATAGGCTTCGTCACCCGCCTGCGGCCCCAGCCAGAGCAGAGCCTGACGCAGAGATTTATCCGCATCCTGATTACCGCTCGCCAGATCCTGCAGGATATCCATTCCCTCGCGGCGAGTGCTCTCCTGATAGGTGAGCACTTTGCCCAGCGCAATTTTAACGTTGTTATCCTGCGGGTACTGCACGCGCAGCTGACGCAGCTCGCTCACCGCCTGCGGATAGAGGGATTTGTCCCCCGCCATGGTCAGATAGTATTCCGGGGCCAGGCTCGGCGGCGGCTGGTTGCCGGTAAACAGGCTCTGCCAGGTGCTCAGCGCGGCGGGAATATTGCCGCTGCGCGCCTGCTGGCGGGCAAGCTCCAGCTGCCCACGCGGCACCTGCTGCATCTGTTTGGCGTTATCCAGCGCCTGCAGATTCGCATCCTGCGGCGAGACCGCCGTTAAGCGCTCACGCCACTGCGCGGCCCCTTTCATGTCCCCAGCCTGCTGTGACCACAGCGCCATCAGGTAGAGCGCCTGGGTGTTGTTGGGGTCCACCATCAGCACTTTTTTCAGCGATTCCATCGCCAGGTTATCGTGAGACTTTTCGTGCCAGTAGTTCGCCTGGTCGAAGAGCGCTTTCAGCGCCGGGTTATTGGCCGACTGCGCGGCATCCGCCGCCTGGGCGCCCTGAAGGCCCCCGAGCGCCAGCCCGCTGAACAGGCAAAGCACAGGCAGATGTCTGGCGGTTTTGTTTTTATTTTCCATAGTGTTACCACCCTTACTCACGATCTGAATCCTGTGGGTTAAGACGTTTATGCGCGCGTTTTTTCAGTAACGAGTAGAGGCTCAGGCCAATAATCGTCGCGAACAGCAGGCCAAAGATTGCCAGCATGGCGGAGTGCTGCGTGGCATACCACACCACCATCATGTACCAGGGCATCTGGCCGCTCGGGAACTGCGGGCCAACGCGGAAGCTGCGCACACCGTTTTCATCAGTGATGATCGCCGTATCGCCGCGGATCCCGGCGTTGATGCGGGCCGAGTTAAGATCGTTATGCAGACGCGAAAGCTGTTGGTCATTGCTGCCAATCGCCATCACCACCAGACGTTCCGGGTTCCACTGGGAGCGGAAGCTGACAAAGCCGCGCCAGGATTCATTCGACGAGAAGTAGCGGTCGGCATCGACGCCCGATGCGTTCCAGTCGCCCTCCAGCAAGCGCTGCGCTTTTTCCAGCATCTTCGGCTCGCGCACCCCAAAGGTGTGCTCGTTGCTGATAAACGGCGACTGGGCCAGCAGCGCGCGGTTGAAGGCAGTTTGATCCAGCGTGGAAACCGCCAGCACATCGCTTTCACTGAGGCGCAGCAGGTTCGCCCCGCCAGATGGCAGACCGAACATCACGCGGTTGTTGTTCAGCGGTGTGCCGGTGGCGTTCCCGGAGCGGGCAGAGAGATCCAGCAGGGTGCTGATCTCGCTTTCGCTTGGGTTCTCCGGCAGCAGCAGTACCGTCTGGGAGAAGTCCGCCAGACGGGTGAACGGGAACGATGCACCAACGAAGTAAGAAAGATTTGGCAGCAGCGTGAAGTGGCGCGTGTTGCTCAGATCGATGCTGGAATCTTCGTCGATACGGCTCTTGATGTTGTTATTGAGCAACACGCTGCACGGCGCGGTCTCTTTGGTCTGGATGTTGAAATAGAGCTGCAGCTGGTTGTCGCCGTAAATCAGGTATGGCTCCAGCGGCACCTCAACATTCTCCTGACGCGCATCGCCGCCAAGCTTGTGCCACAGGCTTTCGAGCAGACCCTGTTTGTTGACCGGCAGGTTGCGCAGGAACGCGCCGTTGAAGGTCATCGACAGATACGAACGCTGCTCGTCAATCCAGCTTTCGGACGGGAAGCGATAGGCCACTTTCAGCGGAATGGTGTCGCCATCCCACATAAAGAGATCCGGTGCGGCGCGGAACCCAAGGGTCAGCGGCTCGTGCCAGATGCCGGTCACCGTCAGGCTCTGGTCTTTACGCATCAGCTCGCTCAGCAGCACCGGGCGGTCGGTGGCGATCCAGCGCGGGGCGTCATAAGGCTTGCTGACCGGGATGTTCTGGGCCTCCACCGGCAGGCTGGTGGTCTGGCCGCTGAACTGTCCGCGGGTCAGACGCCATGCGGCGCTTTTCAGCTGCTGCTCGTTATTGCCCACCACCAGCAGCAGTTTGTAGATCGGGTTGGCCGGGTTATCCACCACCTGGAGCATCGCCCCGTTAGAGGCGGGCAGCGTCAGGCCGCCAATCGACTCGCCCGGTTTGCCGAACAGGATGCCGTTTTTCTCCGGCAGCTGGTCATGCAGGGCGTCAAACGAAATACCGCGGTAGTCCGCTTCGATCCCCAGCCACGAGGCGATCAGCGCCGCCGCGCCCACCTGCTCCGGCAGGGTTTTGGCCGGGAAGGCGAAGGTCAGCGTGGTCGGCGTCATCTGCATCTCATCAAGGAACGGACGCGGGAAATGGCTCAGATCCGCGCCAATGTTCAGCTGCTGCGCCTCCAGGTCGAGACGCGTGTTCGGCATGATGGTGACCTGATAATTGTCCGACAGATCCCGCTGGCACAGCAGGGCATCGCCGTCGTTGATTTTGAAGCTAATGTTATTGCGTGACACCACCATCGCCGCAGGGATCTCCAGCTGATAGCTCGACACGTTGCTGTCGGCAGAGCCCAACGGCACCGTCCCCAGCGGCTGGCCGTTGAGCATCAGCTGCAGGGTGGTATTACGGGCCGCCATCGCCGGAGAGACCTTCAGGTTCAGCTCCAGCTGGGCATTGGTGATCACCTGGTCCGCCGGGAGGGTGAAATCGATCCCCCCCTGTAGCTGGCCACCGCTTAACACCACGCCATTGGGCTGCCCCATCTGGGCAACGGTGATACTGCTGCTGGTGCCAGGGGTGATCCCCATCGGCACCGGAGAAGCAGGAACGGCGTCGGGCGTCACCGGTACGGCATCCGGTGCCGGGCTGGCAGCCGGTTCCGCAGCCGCCTCTGCCGCCGGTGGGGTCTGGAAAGCGGGCAGCGTATCGGGTGCAGGCAGGGAAGCCGGCGCCGCATCCGCAGCGGACTGCGCCGCGTCCGTCCCCGGCGGGAGATCCACCGGCAGCAGCGATTCCACGGTGGTCGGCTCTTCCGCCGTCACCGGCTGCGCCAGTACGCCAAATACAAACAGCATCTGCAGGGCTTTGCGGGTCATCCCTTTCATACAGCGGTATCCTCGGTGGCGTTATTCCTGCGCCCTGCATCCTCATGGCGTTGACGACGCTTATTACGACGGTCTTTCCAGGTCAGCCAGAACAGATCAAACACGCTGCGAATAATGATAAACAACGAGCGGAACGGATTGTCCTGCGGCTTAGGCGGGTTGATCCACGCATCGGCGCGGGCCAGCACCACGCGCACCAGCTCGCGGCGGCGCTCCAGCGGGATCTCGGCAAACATCAGGCGAATGTACTGCTCATCGTGGGCAATGACGCTGACCGGAATGCTGATCGCCCCGGATTGCAGCTGCAGCTCAATCTCTTCGATCTCATCGGTCAAATGGCGGTCGTCCACCACCGCAATACGGCAGCCGCCCATGGAGAGATCCAGGGTATGGCTGCGCGAGGAGATGCCGCTGGCGTAGTGGATCACCACCGGCACGTTGGCATCGATACGGATCGTCTTACGCGTCTGGCGGGTTTCCCGCGCCACGGCAATGGCCGCCAGCAGGAAGATCAGGCTGTAGATACCTCAGCCGACGTTCAGGGCGATAACCATCGGATCGACGTTGAAATAGTCATGCGCGACGGCGCGCGTGATCCCGGCGACAACGCCTGCCGCCAGCAGCACCGCAATAATCAGGTGTGGGCGGACAATGCTGAAGTCGAAATAGCCCACGTCCAGCAGCGCGCCTTTATCGGTTACGTTGAACTTGCCGCGTTTCGGGAAGATCAGGGTAATCACCGTCGGCAGCACCAGGTGGAAGGCCAGCACGAGATCATAGATCTCCCCCCAGAAGCTGTAGCGGAAGCGCCCATTGACCCGCGAGTTCACATAGATGCAGAGGAACAGGTGCGGCAGCATATAGGCGAAAATCAGGCTCGCCGAGGAGTGGATAATGTTCAGGTTAAACAGCAGGTAGGCCAGCGGCGCGGTGAGGAACGCCACGCGCGGCAACGCAAACTGGAACGAGAGCATGGCGTTAAGGTAGCACAGACGCTGCTGCCACTTCAGGCCACGGCCCAGCAGCGGGTTATCGACCCGCAAAATCTGCGTCATGCCGCGCGCCCAGCGGGTACGCTGGATCACGTGCACCACCAGGCGCTCCGTCGCCAGCCCTGCGGCCAGCGGAATATTCAGATAGGCCGATTTCCAGCCCAGGCGCTGCATCTTCAGCGCGGTGTGGGCGTCTTCGGTAACGGTTTCCACCGCAAAGCCACCAATCTCTTCCAGCGCGCTGCGACGGATCACCGCACAGGAGCCGCAGAAGAAAGTGGCGTTCCAGTTATCGTTACCGCGCTGGATCTGCCCATAGAACAGCTGACCCTCGTTAGGAATATCGCGGCCTGCGGAGAGGTTACGCTCGAAGGGATCCGGCGAGTAGAAGTAGTGCGGCGTCTGCATCAGCGCCAGCTTCGGATCCTGCAGGAAGGCCCCAACCGTCGCCTGCAGGAAGATACGCGTCGCCACGTGGTCACAGTCAAAGACGCAGATCAGCTCGCCTTTGGTGAGCTTCATCGCGTGGTTGAGGTTGCCCGCTTTGGCGTGGGAGTTGTCGTTACGCGTGATGTACCCTACCCCGACGTTGGCGGCAAACACCGCGAACTCGCTGCGCTTGCCGTCATCCAGCAGGTAGATCTTCAGCTTATCCGCCGGATAATCCAGGCACTGCGCCGCCAGCACGGTATCGCGCACCACGTCCAGGCTTTCGTTATAGGACGGGATATAGATATCCACCGTAGGCCACTGCGACATATCATCCGGCAGCGGCACAATCTTGCGCTGTAAGGGAAAGAGGTTTTGCAGATAACTCAAAATAATGGTTATCCAGATATAGAGTTCGGCGAGAAATAACCCGATCCCGAGTATGGCCTCAATTTCGGAATTAAAGTGCAGCGTCTGCGTGGCCCGGAACCAGATATATCGTGTGGACATTAACACCGCCACGATCATCATGATTACCGATACGCGGTGATGTTTGCTAAAGCCGAGCAGCAGCAGCGCCCCAATGCTGATTAAGCCGAAGATATACTGCTTCTGGCTATCCATTGGGGTGATAATAATTAATACGGCGATGGGTGCTAAGACCAATAGCAGTAGATAAAACAGCGCCTTTTTCATAGGACGTCCTGGAAATTGTCGTCAGAAACCGGAGGTTCTCAGGTTGGCGTGTACGGCACCGTCCCCCACCTGGATACCCAAAATACCCGCGATACGCTTACTCACCAGCTCGATATCGAACGCCGCCGCCGAGGTGGCGCTGAAATCCAGTATCGATTGCTGTGAGGCATTGGCCTCAGGCACGCTTTCATCCCGGTTGATCACACCAAGCAGGCGATCGCCGAGGCGTTGCTGTAAGAAGGCGGTGACGTCACGGCTAATATGGCGCCGGTTGTCACTCTGGTTCACCAGGAAATAGTATCCGGCCTTGTTGTTCGGCGGTTCGCCGCCGGTCAGCCGGTGGTTTTCAATGTGGGGCAGCAGTGACAGCGAGGCGGTGTCGGCCAGCAGGGTCACCAGGTGCATATCGGCCAGCGGGGAGATCGCCTTCAGCGCCGGGTTCGGCCCTGGCGGGAAGTCGGCCAGAATGACCAGCCCCGGGTAGTTCAGCAGAGAACTTAACCCACGCGCCAGGAAATTGCTGTCGCTGGTGAGGTTATGTTCAAAGATCAGGCGCTGCTCTTCCGTCACTTCACCGTAGGGCAGGACAAACATATTGTTGCCCGCCGTCAGCACCGACTGGCTCCAGTCGGCGGATTCATTGGCGCGGGCAACGTAGCCGCGTCCGTCAGACAACGGCACGCCAAAATGCAGACGCAGCGCGTTCTGTACGTCGAAGTCAATGGCCAGAACTTTACTGCCGGAACGTGCCAGAGCATACGCGAGGTTGGCCGTGACCGTGGTTTTCCCGACTCCGCCTTTTGGCGAGCAAATACACACTAACGGCATGAAGCGATTTTCTCCAGGAGCGGTTGTAAGGGAAGATCTTTTACCGGATGGCTGGCACGTTCAGACGCTTTGGTGGCGAACAGCAGCTCAAAGCGCACCGGCTCTGCAGGTTTTGGCGCAGGGGTTGCACGAACCTCAGGTTGCGGCGCAGGCGACTCTTTCACCGGCGGCTGGCTTGCCACCTCAGGTTTAAGCTGATCGAACAGCGAGGGCGCAGGCTGAATCGGCGCCTCTTTTTCGGCGCGGTCACCATTCATGCTTTGCATGATCGACGGCGAGGAAACGGCAGGCGCCTTCGTCAGACTGGCAAAGGCAGCATCCAGCTCACCGGGTTGCACTGCCTGGGGAACCGGTACGGCGACGCTGCCCGCTTTCGCCAGCGCCGCGTCATTATTCACACCTGCCAGCTGGTTGATGATCGCCCAGCCGCTACTGGAAGCCTGCTTGTTTTGCGCAGACAAGTCCTTGAAGTTGATGTCACCGGTGCGCGTTTTATCCTTGAAACGCTGCAAATCATCATAATTTTTCATGGTATTACTCGTGATTTACAAGTCAGTATTTTTTGTTTCCTGCATGACTTTGCCAGGGACAACATTTTTGTGGGAATACGAACGTGTAAAGGGGATCAGTGATTAACAACCGCCATAAAGCATTCCCTTTACGGGTAGTCATATTTGCTTAGTAAATATTCTAATGCATATTACGTAGAGCTAATACTATGTACAAGCTTATCGACAGAGCGCGTAATTTCTCCACTTTCTGCCAGCAGTAACCCCCAACATACAGATAAAATATCGCTCAATGTCACCAAGGCGAAAGATTAATCCAGTAAAAATATAGCACGCAAAGCTTAATATCGACAGGAAACTATAAGCGGGGTTTATGAAAAGCAGGATACAGGGGTGAGTATGGCGGGTGCACGGCAGCCTTTTAATATTTGCCAGCATCATTTCCTTTTAATATGTATTTGCTGGATGCCAGTCCCGGTGATGAGATTATTGACCGCTTCACGGAGAGTAAGATCCAGCGCTTTGCCGTTCAGCGTGGCACCCTAGCTGGCGAGGCCTCCGCTGCGAGCTTACCGCGCGCAAAATTAACGCATTCCCCCGTCGCGCCATTCATCAGACATGTGTATTATTCCCTGTTGTTTTCCTGACAACTATCCTTAACTCAAATACTTAAGCGCAAAAGCGAAAAGCATCATGAGCACACCGATCAAACGGCTGGAAATCATTAAAAATGCTATCGAACTGGAAGATGACGACATCATCGAGAGTCAGCTGGCACGGTTAAAAAGCGAAGCCTTTGACGATGAGCTGCAGGCGATAGTCGTGGCGCTTGAGCAGAAAAACTACACCGGGGCGATGGCGGCCATTACCGAATGGCTACAAAGCCAGCGTGCCGTTACCCCATGGCGGGATCCGCAGCTGGCCGCCAGCAAGCTGGAGCTGAAAGCGCTGGAAGAGCGCCTGCGCGATCTTATCGATCGCCGTAACGCCCGCGTCCAGCAGCTGGATGAATTTAACGACCTCTACCTCACGCGCCTCGGCCCACTGATGAGCCAGATCCTCGGCCTGCGCAAAACCTTGGCGGAGCTGAATCTGCGTCGCCAGCAGGCGGAGGCGCGCCGCCGGGAAGCGGATTACCGCCGCTGCCAGCAGTATGTCGCCCAGGCGGTGGAGGTGCTGACGACCCTGACCCGGCACTGGCGCGATCTGCCCGCCGACTCGGTACAGGCCGCCGCGGCGCGCAAGCATCTGCAGCAGCAGAGCAACCTGATCGCCAACCTGCTGGCCGAAGCCCAGGAGCTGGAAACCGGCTTAACCCGCGAAGAGGAGCCCGCCCGTCAGGCGCGGGACGAGGCCAACGATGAATACGAAAAGTACCGCGAGCAGCAGCACGAAGCGGAAATCCGCCTGCGCCGGGGCAAAGATCTCTCCGAAGAGGATCAGAACGAGTTAAAACGGCTCTGGCGCCAGGCAAGCAAACTCTGTCACCCGGATCTGGTGGCGGACGAGCTGAAAGAAGAGGCGAACGCCATGATGGTGCAGCTCAACCAGGCGAAGCAGCGTGGCGACGTGAAGGCGATCCGCTCCCTGGTGGCCCGCCTGCATCAGGGGCTGGAGCCGCTGATGGCCAGCGACCGGCTGAACGATCTGACGCGTATCCGCAAAAAAATGGCCCAGGTTCGCGAACAGATCGACACCCTGGTGAGCGAGCTGGCGGAGCTGGAAAAAGAGGAGTCCTGGCTGCTGGTCTCCTCGCTGAGCAATATGGAAGCCTACTTCGCCCAGCAGGAGAAAGCCCTGCACGAGGTGCGCGCCTCGCTGGAGCATCAGGTCAGCGAAGCGCAGCTCGACGATGTGGCCTGACTATTTGGCGTGCCAGTACGCGCTGGCACGCACCAGCTTCTGATCGATGGCGTCGGTTTCAAACAGGCGGCTCAGATTTTTCACCACCTTCCCTTCCCCCGTCAGCCAGATGAAGTAATCGTCTGCCGGCACGCTGAGCGCCGCCAGACGATCGGCCACCGCCTGCTCGTTATGCCCCACCACCCAGCTAATGTTGAACTCGCTTAAGTGCGCCAGATAGTCCTGACAGGCGGCATCGCTCACGGTCACCACGGCGTGCACTTCCGGGCGTACCGGCATCGCGCGCAGGGTCTCCAGACGACGGCGCAGGGCGGGCATGCCCGACTCATCACAGACGTACAGTTGCCAGGCATAATCTTCCGGCACCACCAGCGAGCCGCGCGGACCGCCGATAGAGAGGGTATCTCCCGGTTTTGCGTCCACAGCCCAGCTGCTTGCCACGCCGCCGTCGTGGATAAAGAAATCGAGCACCAGCTCGTGTCGGGCCGCGTCATAGAGCGGGGTGTAATCCCGCGCCTGCGGACGCACGCCCTCACCCCACTCCACGCCCTCGTCCGTCACTACCGGGGGAATAAAGGTCGTGCCCTGTTCCGGGAAAAAGACTTTGCAGTGGTCGTCGAAGCCGCGGGAGCTGAAGCCCTCCAGCGCTTCGCCGCCCAGTACGATGCGCTGAAAACCGGTACTGACGCGCTCCACGCGGAGCACGTTCAGCTCGCGAAAGCGCAGGTCGTTGCGGACACGTTGAGGATAGCGAGGTGTGGTCATAATGTGCCTTCGTGAAAGTGAAATCGATATATCGGAAATGGAAGTTAAATGATAATGATTGCTAATAAGCAGAATTGCAAGATTTTTTTGATATAGGCATATTTCGCAATCCCAAAGCCAACCTTATACATTTAAAACCTTAAATATTAGTAAGTTAAATAAATTACGTGCGATGACGTTGCTTGTTTTTAAGATTTAGATATAAATTAGATATATCAAAAATACGGAGAAAGACGATGCGACACTCTCACGATCATGATCACCGCGATCACGCTCACCGCGGACGCGGCGGCGATCACCATCACGGCGGCGGTCGCCGCCAGCGCTTCTTTGGTCACGGCGAATTACGGCTGGTGATCCTCGATATTCTGACCCGCAACGCCAGCCACGGTTATGAGCTGATTAAGGCGATCGAGACCCTGACCCAGGGCAACTACACCCCCAGCCCGGGCGTGATCTATCCAACGCTCGATTTTCTGCAGGATCAGCAGCTTATTACGCTTACCGAGGAGGAGAACGGGCGTAAAAAGATTGAGATTACCCTTGCCGGACAGCAGTGGCTGGATGAAAACATAGACCATCTGGAGCACATTCTGGCGCGCGTCAAAGCGCGTTGCGTGGGCTTTGAGCTGCGCAAAAACCCGCAGATGAAGCGGGCGCTGGATAACTTTAAAGCGGTGCTGGATCTGAAGGTGAATCAGGGAGAGACCAGCGACGCGCAGATCAAACAGATTATCGGCGTGATCGACCGCGCGGCGCTGGAGATCTCCCAGCTCGATTAAGCGGCGACGCGGAACACTTTCACCAGCGCTTTCAGATTCATCGCCTGCTCGTTAAGGGATGATGCCGCCGCAACGGACTCCTCCACCAGGGCGGAGTTTTGTTGGGTGGTGGAGTCAATCAGGCCAATGGCGCTGTTGATCTGCGAGATGCCTTCCGTCTGCTCATGGCTTGCCTGGCGGATCTCACGCAGGATGACATCCATCTCCTCCACGTTACCCACCATGCCATTAATCAGCCCGCTGGCTTTTTCCACCAGCGCCATCCCGTCCTGGGTCTGGCTGGTTGAGCTTTCAATCAGCTGCCGAATTTCGCTGGCTGAGGTGGCGCTTTTCTGCGCCAGCTGGCGAACTTCACCGGCCACCACCGCAAAGCCGCGACCGTGTTCACCCGCGCGAGCCGCCTCAACCGCCGCGTTCAGCGCCAGAATGTTGGTCTGGAAGGCGATGGAGTCGATCAGGTTGATGATGTCGGACATCCGGTTGGAGGTCTCGTTAATCAGGCGCATTTTGCTGGTGACCTGCTGCATCATCTCGCCGTTGTGTTTCACCACCCGGGCCGCGTCCGCAGAGAGGTTCGTCGCCTCGCCGGTATGCGAAGCGGTGTTTTTCACCGTCGCGGTGATCTGCTCCATCGACGCCGCCGTTTGCTCAACGGAGCTGGCCTGCTCTTCGGTACGCGCCGCCAGATCCTGATTACCCGCCACAATCTGCGCCGCGGCGCTGGAGATGCTCTCCGAACCGGTCTGCACCTGCTGCACAATCTCCAGCAGACGGGCTTTCATCTCCATCAGCGCCGTGAGCAGCTGGCCGGTTTCATCTTTCCCGTGCGAGGCAATGTTGCGGGTGAGATCGCCCTCGGCAATGGACTGGGCAAAGCCCACCGCCTCGCCCAGCGGACGGGTAATGGAGCGCACGATAAACCAGCCCATCAGGCTACCCACCACCACGCTGAAGAGCGTGATGAGGATCAGCACCAGACGGTTGCTTTTAAAATCGCCTTCCACCTCTTCACCTGCGCGCTGCATCTGGGTGTTCTGGATCGCAATCAGCGCCTGCACCTTCGCCTTATAGGCCTGCTGCAGGCTGAGGGTGTTGGTCATCATCTCCTGAATCGCCCCCGCCCGATCGTTGTTCTGCACCGCCTGCAAAATACGATAGCGGGAGTCAAGATACTGCTGGCGAACGCCGCGGATATCGGCCAGCACCTGCTGGGATTGTTTATCCTGTAGGGCCTTGTCCAGCTCCCCAAGGATCAGAGTGATACGCTCGCTGATCGCCTTCAGATGCTGCTCTGATTGCGCCGTGTAAGTGCCCTGATCGTCCAGCAGCATCAGCTGTTGAGTGCTAATAAATTCCTGAAAATTTTCGATTAACTGGTTGGCTTTTACGGTCGTGGGATAATCGCTGGTGATGATGGATTGCATCCCGTTATTTGCCCGGTTCAGGCTCAACAGAGATAAACTCGCACTTATCCCCATCAGGACAATAAAGAATCCAAACGCCAGAAATAATTTCGTGCCGATTTTAACGTCGTGTAAGAACATATTTACTCCATCGATGTGATTATTTCTCAGACGATCAGCGTTATCGGTAACTCTACCGCTAACTTTATGACTTTGATCGCTTTTTTATTTCATAATCACCACAATGGATAGGCGCAGACTATTAATTTTAACTCATCGATCGTTATACAACCACCGGCACACTTTTTTTGACAACGCAACAGGGAAAACAGACGCAGGCAGAGAGAATTAATCGCGGCGCTTTTTTTAATTATTTAATATTTAAGTAACAATAAATGATAAAAATAATGACAATCCGCCCATAAAAAAACCGCTTACGCTGTGAAGCGTAAACGGCTTTTTTAGAACATTACTGACTCAGTGAAGGACGGTGACCGCATCCTCAAGACGTTTAGCCCGGTGTTTCACCATCGCCGACACCTGAGCGCTGGTTTCCACCAGCGCGGCGTTTTTCTGGGTAATCGAATCCAGCTCCGCTACCGCGCGGGTCAGCTCCGACAGCCCGGACGCCTGCTCGGAGGTCGAGTGGCTGATCTCCGCGATAAGCCGGGTGACGTTCTGCACTTTCTCCACAATATCATCCATTGTGCGCCCGGCAGCATTGACCTGCTCCGAGCCCGACAGCACTTTGCTGGCGCTGGCGTCGATCAGTTTGCGGATGTCGTTGGCGGCGGTGGCGCTGCGGCTGGCAAGATGACGCACCTCTCCGGCTACCACCGCAAAGCCTTTGCCCTGCTCCCCTGCCCTGGCCGCTTCTACCGCCGCATTCAGCGCCAGAATATTGGTCTGGAAGGCGATGTCATTAATCAGCTTGGTGATAGAGCCGATACGCTGGGTGCTGTCGGCAATCTCGTCCATGGTTTTGACCACGGTTTGCATCGCGTGTCCGCCTTCGGTGGCGGCATCGCTGGCGGCGATGGAGAGCTTATCAGCGTCAACGGCGGTTCTGGTGTTGTTCTGTACGGTCATTGCCAGCTGGTTCATGGTCTCCACGGTCTGCTTCACGTTCGAGACGGTCTGGTGGGTGCGATCGTTAAGGTCATCGTTCCCCCTCGCCAGCTGCTCGCTGCCGTCACGCACGTTGACGACCTGGCTGGAGACATCATTGATCAGCCAGCGGCACATCAGCCCGAGCTGACCGACCGCCCGCAGGGTCAGCCCCAGCTCGTCGCTGCGGTTGAGGTGCTCAACGCTGTTGCGCTCGCCCGTCGCCACCTTCAGCGCCTGACGCGCCACGTTCTCGACCGGACGCACAATCTGCTGCTCAAACAGGAGCGTACCCAGCAGCATGACCAGCGCGCTGGCGCCCAGTGCTGCCCATCCCGCACCGGTGGCAAACAGGGTGGCCGCCAGCACGGCAAATAATGCGGTCATCACGCCGCGGACCCGCCAGCGCAGCGGCATCGACGGGAGTTTGCCGGTCCAGCCTCTGGCAACCACCAGCCCTTTATGCACGCGCTTTTTGCAGCGCCCTTCGTTCAGCGCCTTATAGAGCGGCTCGACAGCGGCGATCTCTTCCGGCGTGGCCTTCACGCGGATGGACATGTACCCGGTGGTCTGGCCGTTGCGCACCATCGGCACCGCATTCGCGCGCACCCAATAGTGATCACCATTTTTACGGCGGTTTTTCACAATTCCGCTCCAGGGTTCGCCCTGTTGCAGGGTATACCACATGTCGGCAAAGGCCGCTTTTGGCATATCCGAGTGACGGACCTGGTTGTGCGGCTGTCCTGACAGTTCGGCAAGCGTATACCCGCTTACCTGCACAAACGTGTCGTTGGCCTGAGTAATGTAGCTGTGCAGATCGGTGGTGGACATCAGGGTGGTGTCATCTTGCAGCGGGTATTCACACTGCGTGACAAACGGTTGAGGCGACATAGGCATCCCTTGCAGGTTACTTGAATGTTATTTTTGTGGCGTAAATATTTTACGGCGGTAACGAACATATCTTTAGTTGTTAAACATGCCTGAGATCGCAAAACGCCACTAAACCGCATTTTTTGTGTGTTTTTATAATTTATTGATATCTAATGGTTTCGCAGAGAAACTACTCCTGAAGGAGGATCCGTATCTGTTCTCTTTCCGCCCTAAAACAGAGCAAATGCACTGCTATCGGGCATCTCTGTTTCTGAAAATTCCCTGCCGCAGCGGCCAGGCTGCGCTTTTGCATGATTAAATATTGTGTAACATTATTTTAACCTGGCGTTTATCCCGATTTTTGTTAAGGCCCTGGATGTGGCGTAAAGCCTGCAATACTTAATCCAGTATCATGTGATACGCCATCCCCGGGAGCACATCTTGAACAGGTTACCTTCCAGCGCGTCGGCCCTTGCCTGTACCGCGCACGCCTTGAATCTCATTGAGAAGCGAACGCTTGATCATGAGGAGATGAAACAACTTAACCGCGAGGTGATTGATTACTTCAAAGAGCATGTCAATCCAGGTTTTCTCGAATACAGGAAATCGGTAACGGCAGGCGGGGATTACGGAGCCGTAGAGTGGCAGGCGGGAAGTTTGAATACGCTTGTCGACACTCAGGGACAGGAGTTTATAGATTGCCTGGGTGGATTTGGTATTTTCAACGTGGGGCACCGTAATCCAGTAGTGGTTTCCGCCGTACAAAATCAGCTTGCAAAACAACCCCTTCATAGCCAGGAACTGCTTGACCCTTTGCGGGCGATGCTGGCAAAAACGCTGGCGGCACTGACGCCGGGGAAACTGAAATACAGCTTCTTCTGTAACAGCGGCACGGAATCGGTCGAAGCGGCGATCAAACTCGCCAAAGCGTACCAGTCGCCGCGCGGGAAGTTCACCTTTATCGCCACCAGCGGGGCCTTCCACGGCAAGTCGCTCGGGGCCCTCTCTGCCACCGCGAAATCCACCTTCCGTAAGCCGTTTATGCCGCTGCTGCCGGGCTTCCGCCATGTGCCGTTCGGCGACATCAACGCCATGCGCACCATGTTGTCGGAATGCCATAAAACCGGCGATGATGTGGCGGCGGTGATCCTCGAACCTATCCAGGGCGAAGGCGGGGTGATCCTGCCTCCGCAGGGCTATCTGCCCGCGGTGCGTCAGCTGTGCGATGAGTTTGGCGCGCTGCTGATCCTGGATGAAGTACAGACCGGCATGGGGCGTACCGGCAAGATGTTTGCCTGCGAGCACGAGAACGTGCAGCCGGACATTCTGTGCCTGGCCAAAGCGCTGGGCGGCGGCGTGATGCCGATTGGTGCGACCGTCGCCACCGAAGAGGTCTTCTCGGTGCTGTTCGACAATCCTTTCCTGCACACCACCACCTTTGGCGGTAACCCGCTGGCCTGTGCCGCGGCGCTGGCGACCATCAACGTGCTGCTGGAGCAGAACCTGCCCGCCCAGGCGGAGCAGAAAGGCGACATGCTGCTGGATGGTTTCCGTCAGCTGGGGCGTGAATACCCGGACCTGGTCCAGGAGGCGCGCGGCAAAGGGATGCTGATGGCGATTGAGTTTGTCGACAACGAAACCGGCTACAGCTTCGCCAGCGAGATGTTCCGCCAGCGGGTGCTGGTGGCAGGCACGCTCAACAACTCGAAAACCATTCGCATCGAACCGCCGCTGACGCTGACCATTGAGCAGTGTGAGCAGGTGCTGAAAGCAGCCCGTAAGGCGCTGGCGGCGCTGCGGGTGAGCGTGGCTGAAGCGTAAAACACGCCGGGCCTACAACGGCTTTGGTTTTTGTAGGCCCGGTAAGCGCAGCGCCACCGGGCGTTTTTTTACCGATGAAACTCCGCCACCGTCATGGTGAACCGCAGCACGTTTGCCCCTTCGTTCCCATAGCTGTGCGCCGCTTCGGTTTTTGCCACCGCCGACGCGCCAGCGACCACCTGCGTCACGCTCTCCTTCACTTTCAACGTGAGTACTCCCGCTTCCACGTGGAGCAGTTCAAAGGTGCCCGCCGGATGCCCCGGTGAGGTAAAGCACTCCCCCGGCTGCATCTCCCAGCGCCAGAGTTCAATCATATCCGGGCCAGCCGTCCCCGCCAGCAGCCGGGCGCTACCGCCCTTCTCCCCCTGCCAGAGCACCGGGATCGCCGCTTCCTCGATAATATGCACCTGCGGCTCGCTGGCGACGTTAACGATCTCCGCCACCGAGACGCCCAGCGCCGCCGCCAGCTTGCAGAGGATCGCAATGCTGGGGTTGGCGGCCCCTTTTTCGATCTCCACCAGCATCCCTTTGCTGACGCTGGCGCGGCGCGACAGCTCGTCCAGCGACAGTTTTTTCTCTTTCCGCCAGTTGCGGATACGGTTCGCGACCGCCAGGCTTACCTGGGCCACGTCTGCGCCGCTCTCGGTCATTATATTGACTTTATCAGTCACTGGTCATTACCATGGTATAAAACAGTCGATACAGGATTATTTATGTCCCTCCTTACGCCGTCAATAGATCCGCGTCTTGCCGGGATCGCGCCGGGGTTCCGCGCGCTGAGCATCGTGGCTGAAGCCGCGCCCGTTACCGCCCCGGAGGTGGCCTCCGCCGCATTAGCTCAGGCCTGCCAGCAGGTGTTAAACGATGATTTTCCCTGGGCCGGAGACCATCTCGCCGCCTGGGATGAGGTGTTTAAAGCCTTTGGCGCCAAACCGAAACGCACCCCCTGCTCCGCCAGCGCTCTGCGCAAGCGGGTGCTGAAAGAGGGCACTCTGCCGCCGCTCGATCCGGTGGTGGATATCTACAATGCGGTCAGTATCCGCTACGCCATCCCGGTGGGCGGGGAAAATCTTGCCACCTATACCGGGGCTCCGCGGCTGACGCTGGCCGACGGCAGCGAGCCGTTTGATACCGTTAAAGAGGGTCAGCCGGGCATGGAATATCCCGAGGTGGGCGAGGTTATCTGGCGCGACGACGTGGGAGTGACCTGCCGACGCTGGAACTGGCGACAGGGAGTACGCACCCGGCTGGACAGCCAGGCGCAGACCATGTGGTTTATTCTCGAAAGCCTGCCCGCCATGCCGTTAGCGGCGCTGGAAGCGGCCGGGGATGAGCTGGTCAGCAACCTGCAACGGCTGATGCCGGGGGCAACAGCGCGGGTTCAGCTACTGGAGCTGACCTGAAAAACGCCGGGCGGCGCTGCGCTTGCCCGGCCTACAAAACCCGCACCGTTTGAACCGTTGTAGGCCCGGTAAGCGCAGCGCCACCGGGCGATTTTTACTCTGGCATCAACCCAACAAAACAACGTTTTTTACGCGGCTCCGACATCAGCTCTTCAAGCTTTTCCACGCAGGCCAGATAATGCGGGGTCTGCTTATGCGCCTGCACCGCCTCCTCATCCTTGTAAGCCTCGTAGATAAAGAACCGGGTTTTTACCCGCGGATCCTGCAAAACGTCGAACCGCAGGTTGCCCGGCTCCTGGATCGCCCCTTCATGGTTGGCGCGAAACACCTCCAGAAACTCGTCCACCTTGTCCGGCTTAATATTGATTTCCACTAAGGTCACGTTCATTGTGTTTCTCCTTGTTTTTCCTCCTGCCAGAACTGATACGCCTCGCGGGCGCTCATCTTCTCGTGCACCACCTTCTTAACTGCCTTCAGCATCGCCAGCGGCGCGCTGGACTGGAAGATATTGCGTCCCATATCGACACCCGACGCGCCCTGATCGATGGCGCGGAAGCACATCTCCAGCGCCTCGTGCTCCGGCAGCTTTTTGCCCCCGGCGATAACAATCGGCACCGGGCAGCTGGCGGTCACTTTCTCGAATCCCTCTTCCACAAAATAGGTTTTAACGAACTGCGCTCCCATCTCGGCGGCAATACGGCTGGCCAGCGAGAAATAGCGCGCGTCACGGGCCATTTCCTTACCCACACCGGTCACCGCCAGGGTCGGCATACCGTAGCGGTTGCCCGCATCCACCAGTTTGATGATGTTGTTGATCGACTGATGCTCATACTCACTGCCGATATAGACCTGCGCCGCCACCGCGCAGACGTTGAGGCGCAGGGCATCCTCCATCGCCACCGCCACGCACTCGTTAGAGAGTTCACCCAGCATCGAGTTGCCCCCGGAGGCGCGCAGCACCACCGGCTTGTTGGTGGCGGGCGGCACGGTGCTTCTGAGAATGCCGCGGGTACACATCAGCACATCGGTTTCGGCAAACAGCGGGGCAATGGAGAGATCGATGCGCTCCAGCCCGGTAGTCGGCCCCTGGAAATAGCCATGATCGAAGGCCAGCATCACCGTGCGGTTGCTGGTGGGGTTAAAAATGCGCGCCATGCGGGACTGCATCCCCCAGTCCAGCGCCCCACACCCCTTCAGGGTAAAAGGCACATTCTGCTGCGGCCGGTCGATGCCAAAGTTCTTGCCCTCTTTGATGTCGTCTAAATCAGCCATGTTCTCTCCCGTCAGAAGTCGTAGTTGTTGATGTTCTCTTTGGTGAACACCACCCGCTCCGGCAGCAGCACAATGCCGTTGCCTTTCGCTTCATACTGATAGCCCTGCACGCTGTTCGGCTCGACCTTGAGATTGCCGATATCTTTGATCTCCACGCTGTCGCCGACGTTAAGATCGCCTTTTTTCAACAAACGATCGGCGACATTGACCGCAATTTTGCCCTGCTGCACCACATCCCACAGGCCGAAGGCTTTCACCGTGCCGCGCTCCACGTACGGACGCATAACGTTCGGCGTGCTGAAGCCGACGATCGCCACCCCTTCCCGCTTCAGGTTTTCCGCTGCCTGGGCTGCCGCCGGCAGGGCGTTGGCATCCGGGGCGATGATCGCATCCAGGTCCGGGTAGGCTTTTAAGATCCCCTCGGCGGTCTGCAAGGATTTGGTGGCATCGTTATAGCCAAACTGGGTGGTGACGATCTGCCACTGGGGATGATCTTTGGCGATTTTGGCTTTCGCCGCGTTCACCCACTGGTTCTGGTCGGTGACGGTGGGGCTGGAGTAGAAGAAGGCCACTTTGGCATCCGGTTTGGTCACCTGCTTCGAGGCCATCTCCACCAGCAGGCCACCGAGCTGTTCCGGCGTCCCCTGGTTGATGTAGATGCTGCGGCACTCCGGTTTGGTGTCGGAATCCCAGGTCAGCACTTTCACTCCGCGCTGCATGGCGCGCTTCAGCGCCGGGCAGAGGCCATCCGGCGACACGGCGGAGACGATAATGGCGTTATAGCCCTGGTTGACGAAGTTATTGATCAGCTGCACCTGCCCCGAGACGCTCGGCTCGGTGGGGCCATCGTAGGTAACGTCCGTGCCCAGCGCTTTACCCGCCTCTTTCGCCCCGTTGCCGCCGCTGGTAAAGAAGCCGACCCCCACCAGTTTCGGGATAAACGCAATACGGTCGGCGGCCTGCGCCGAGGCAACGCTTAACGCTACGGCCAGCACCATCAGTTTTATTTTCATCTTACGCTCCGGGTAGTTTTGTGAAGAGAGATCGCACCCACTCACGGTGCAGACTCAGTGAACGTCCCATCACCACCACAACCAACAGCGCCCCTGACAGCGCGCTCGACACCTGGTTGGGGATGCCGACCATCTGTAACCCCTGTTGCAGATACCCCACCAGCAATGCCGCCAGCGCAGTACCCAGTACCGAACCTGAACCACCATAGATATTCGCCCCGCCCAGCACCGCCGCGGTGAGCGCGGGCATCAGCAGGTCGCGCCCTAAATCAGAGCGCGCCGAGCCGAAATAGGAGACCATCACCAGGGCGGCAATCGCCGACGCCACCCCCACCAGGCCATAGAGCGCGTAGGGCATGCCGTTAACCGACAGCGCCGCATAGCGCGCCGCGCGCGGATTCTGCCCAATCAGAAACAGATGGCGGCCAAAGCGCCCGCGATGGGTAATCAGCCAGAAGATAAAGGTGATGATCGCGAACAGCACCAGCGGGATCGGCAGCCCGATAACCGTGAGGTTGGCGAAGGCGGTGAAGCTCTCCGGGAAGCCGCCAATGCCTTCGTAGCCGGTAGCCCCGGCCATGCCCGAGAGCAGCAGCGCCCCGCCGCCGTAGAGGTAGAGTGTGCCGAGGGTGATCACCAGCGGGCTGATGCCGGTGTAGTGGATAAGCAAAGCGTTGAACAGACCACACAGCAGCCCGAGCAGCAGGGTGAGCGGGATCGCCGCCGCCATCGGTACGCCGGACTGCATCATCACCCCCAGAGCGATGGCGCACAGGCCGATGGTGGAGCCGAGGGAGATGTCTATCCCGCCGCTGATGATCACCAGCGTCAGCGGCAGCGCCACGATGCCGATGCAGATAAAATCGCTGGTGCTGAACAGCAGCATATTGATGTCGAGCATCCGCGGATTGAGGGTGCCAAACAGCAGGATCTCCAGCACCAGTAACAGCAGCAGCGCCCACTCCCAGTTAAGCTTCATCTACGCCACCTCTTTGTTGCGTTTGCGAAACGGGGTGACGTGCTTCCCCCCTTTATTGCCCGGTTGAAAACGGCTGTACTTCAGCGCCCGCTGATGACGCGCCAGCGCCTGGCGCAGCCGTCCGTCGAGTACCAGCACCCCCAACAGCACCAGGCCAGCGATAAAGTCATTCCACCAGGCCGGGAGGCGGAACAGCACCAGCACGGTGTCGATCTGGGTCAGGAAGAAGGCCCCCAGCAGGGCGCCAATTAAGGTTCCGGTGCCGCCGAGCAGGGAGATGCCCCCCAGCACGCAGGCGGCGATGGCTTTCATCTCCAGCCCGCTGCCGGTCTGGTTAGGGACAAAACCGATCTGCGCGGCAAAGACGATCCCGGCGCAGGCGGCCAGTACGCCGTTAATCGTGAAGGCCGCCATCCGGGTGCGGTTGACCGCCACCCCGAGCTGGCGGGCGGCGGCGAGGTTATCCCCCACGGCGTAAAAATCCCGGCCGAAGGCGGTGCGCGACAGCGTCCAGGTCCCGAGAGCGGCGATAATCAGCACTACGATCCCCAGGGGCGATACCCCAAGCGCCACCGGCTCTGACAGGGATTTCAGGCTCACCGGCAGCCCTTCAATCCACTTCCCGCCGGTCCAGAGCAGCATCACCCCGCGCCACAGCCCCAGCGTGCCGAGGGTGGCGACAATCGCCGGAATGCGCAGCCCCACCACCAGCAGGCCGTTGAAGGCCCCCGCCAGCGCCCCGATCGCCAGCGCAAAGAGGATCGCCACCGGCAGGCCGTAGCCGTTGTTCAGCGCCACCCCCACAGCAATGGCACACAGCCCGACAATCGATCCAACCGACACGTCGATATTGCGGGTCAGCATCACCAGCCCGGCGCCGAGGGCCAGCAGGATCAGGATTTGCGAACTGGCGAAGATCATCCCCAGGGTCTGCAAACTGAGATAGGCCGGGTTAAGGGCCACCAGCACCACAAACAGGGCGAGGATCGCCAGCAGGGCGCTGAGCTCGCGGTTTTTCAGGAGTGTTTTCATGCCTGCCCTCCGAAGGCCAGGGACATCATGCGATCGAGGCTGACGGCGTGGCGCGGCAGTTCCCCGCTGAGCACCCCCTGGTGCATCACCAGCACCCGATCCGCCAGGCCGGGAAACTCATCCATGTCGCTGGAGATCATCAGCACCGCCACGTTTTGCGCCGCCACGCTTTTGATTAGCTGATAAATATCGGCCCGGGCCGAGACGTCCACGCCGCGGGTCGGCTCATCGACGATCAGCAGCAGCGGATTGGCCTCCAGGCAGCGGGCCAGCAGCACCTTCTGCTGATTGCCGCCCGACAGGGTGCGCACGGTCTGATCCGGGCTGTTGAGTTTGATCCCCAGCGCCCGGTGATAGCGCTCCACCACCGCCGCCTCGCGTTTGCGCTGCTGCCAGAGGGAAGGTTCGTTCAGCGCCACCGTATTCCAGCGTACCGGCGCATCGAGAAACAGGCCGGAGACCTGCCGGTCTTCCGGGAGATAGACCAGCCCTTTCTCCAGCCGGGCGCTGACCGGATCGCGGTCGATCTGCTGGTTTTCGAGCCAGATCCTCCCGCCCCGCGACGGGCGCAGGCCGTAGAGCGTTTCAGCAAATTCGGTGCGCCCCGAGCCTACTAATCCCGCCAGGCCGACGATCTCCCCGGCGTAGATCTCCAGACTGAGATCGATAAAGCCCTCCCCGGTAAGCGTCTCCACCCGCAGCACCGGAAAATCCTGCGCCTGGGTGCGGCGATTGCCCGGCAGCGCCAGCCACAGCTTTTGCGTGTCGCTCAGGCCCTGCTCGCGGCTGACCGGCGTCATGGCGGCGATGAGCGCGTTATCGTCAAACTGCGCGGTTTCGCCGCTCAGCACGATCGCCCCGTCACGCATCACCGAGACATGGCTGGCGAGCTGACGAATTTCGGGCAGCTTGTGAGAGATAAAGACGATACCGACCCCCGTCCCCTGAAGCGCGCGGATCTGGCGGAACAGGCGCTCCGTTTCGCCCGGCGTCAGCGAGGCGGTGGGTTCATCAAGGATGAGGATCTTCGCCTCGCGCATCAGCCCGCGCAGGATCTCCACCATCTGCTGATCCGCCACCTCCAGAGTGCTGGCGGCAGCGTCTAAATTAAGCTGGCACTGGAGCTGCTCCAGCTTATCCCCAAGGCGCTGGGCGGTGGCCTGCCCGCGCGGCAGGCGGAAGAGAATGTTTTCCCGCACGCTGAGGTTCGGAAACAACATCGGCTCCTGGGGTACAAGATAGATGCCGAGCTGGTGGGCCTGGCCCGGTTTGAGGCGAGCAAAAGGCTGGCCCTCAATAGAAAGTTCACCGCGGTCGGGCGTTTCGACCCCGGCAACAATCTTCATCAGGGTCGATTTCCCGGCGCCGTTGCCCCCCATCAGGGCGTGTACCTGACCGGCAAGCAGAGTGAAATCAATGTTTTTCAATACTGGAACGCCGGAGAACTGCTTCTGGATCCCGCGCGCCTCAATCAGTGCTCTCATTATCGCTCCGCTATTGAACAAATGATTTTTGAAATTAATAATGTTCAAAAGCGTAGACGGTGAACTATATTTACAACCGTGCAGGGATCACAGTTTTATGGATATGATCCCGATAATGCTGAAACATTCCGGAATATCCGTTTTGCCGTGTGGCTCACAGATTCAAGCTGCGGCAAAGCGAACATATGATCTAAATTTTGATAAGAGTTCAAATATGGCTGAGAAACGCGTTGCCGAAGAGGGACGATTTGCCGGACTGGCACTGACGGAAGAGGAACTGGTGGCGCGCGTGGCGTGGTGCTACTACCACGACGGCCTGACGCAGAACGATATCGGCGAGCGGCTGGGTTTACCGCGGCTCAAGATTTCGCGGCTGCTGGAAAAGGGTCGACAGTCGGGGGTGATCCGCGTGCAGATCAACTCCCGCTACGAAGGGTGTCTGGCGCTGGAGACCGCGCTCCAGCAGCGTTTCGGCCTGAAGCTGGTGCGTGTCCTGCCCGCTCTGAATACCCCGGCGATGAGCGTGCGCTTAGGGATTGGCGCCGCGCAGTCGTTAATGGGCGTGCTGGAGCCGGGGCAACTGCTGGCGGTGGGATTTGGTGAAACCACCATGAGCTGCATTCAGCACTTAAGCGGCTTTATCAGCTCCCAGCAGGTGCGGCTGGTGACCCTCTCCGGCGGCGTCGGGCCCTATATGACCGGCATTGGTCAGCTGGATGCCGCCTGCAGCGTCAGCATGATCCCCGCCCCGCTGCGGGTCTCCTCCGCAGAAGTGGCCGGGATCCTGAAGCGGGAAACCAGCGTGCGGGATGTGATCCTCGCCGCCACCGCCGCCGACGCCGCCGTGGTCGGTATTGGCGCCGTAAACCAGCGCCGGGATGCCACCATCTTGCGCTCCGGCTACATCAGCGAAGGGGAACAGCTGATGTTTGCCCGCAAAGGGGCGGTGGGCGACATCCTGGGCTATTTCCTCAATGCCGAGGGAGAGCGGGTATCGGATCTGGAGATCCACCGTGAATTACTGGGCGTCACCCTCGATGAACTGGCGCAGTTGCCCACCATCGTTGGCGTCGCCGGAGGAGAAGAGAAAGCCGATGCGATTTATGCCGCACTGAAGGGTCGCCGTATCAATGGCCTGGTGACGGAAGAGACGACAGCCCGCGCGGTGCTGGCTCTGGCCGGATAAGAGTCGCCCTGCGCCTGACACGAGGCAAGCTCATGAGTTACCTTTTAGCGTTAGATGCAGGGACAGGCAGCGTTCGCGCCGTGGTGTTTGATCTCCAGGGCAACCAGATAGCCGTCGGCCAGGCCGAATGGAAACACCTGAGCGTGGAGAACGTCCCCGGCTCGATGGAGTTCGACCTCGACACCAACTGGCGGCTGGCCTGCCAGTGTATTCACCAGGCGCTGGAGCGGGCGCACCTGAGCGCGGCGGATATCCAGTCCGTCGCCTGCTGCTCAATGCGCGAGGGGATTGTCCTCTACGACCGCAACGGCGACGCCATCTGGGCCTGCGCCAACGTCGATGCCCGCGCCAGCCGCGAAGTGGCTGAACTCAAAGAGATCCACGATTACCGCTTTGAATCCGAAGTGTATGACGTCTCCGGCCAGACCCTGGCCCTGAGCGCCATGCCGCGCCTGCTCTGGCTGGCGCACCATCGCCCGGATATTTATCGCAACGCGGCGACCATCACCATGATCAGCGACTGGCTGGCGGCGAAGCTCTCCGGCGAGCTGGCGGTTGACCCGTCCAACGCGGGTACTACCGGCATGCTGGATTTGTTCTCCCGCGACTGGCGGCCAGCGCTGCTGGACATGGCCGGGCTGCGGGCCGATATCCTTTCGCCGGTCAAAGAGACGGGCACCGTGCTGGGCGCCGTCACCCGGGAGGCGGCGCAGCAGTCGGGCCTGCGGGAAGGCACGCCGGTGGTGATGGGCGGCGGCGATGTGCAGCTGGGCTGTCTGGGCCTGGGGGTAGTCCGCGCCGGGCAAACCGCGGTGCTGGGCGGCACCTTCTGGCAGCAGGTGGTCAACCTGCCGCAGGTGCGCACCGATCCGCAGATGAACATCCGCGTGAATCCGCACGTCATTCCGGGTATGGCCCAGGCGGAGTCGATCAGCTTCTTCACCGGGCTGACCATGCGCTGGTTCCGCGACGCCTTCTGCGCCGAAGAGAAGCTGATTGCCGAACGCATGGGGATGGACACCTACGCCCTGATGGAGGAGATGGCCAGCCGGGTACCGGCGGGCTCTCACGGGGTGATGCCGATCTTCTCCGACGCCATGCACTTTAAGCAGTGGTATCACGCTGCGCCGTCGTTTATTAACCTCTCCATCGACCCCGAAAAATGCAATAAGGCTACCCTGTTCCGCGCCCTGGAGGAGAATGCGGCGATTGTCTCCGCCTGTAACCTGGCGCAGATTTCGCAGTTCTCCGGCGTCACCTTTGACAGCCTGGTGTTTGCTGGCGGCGGCGCGAAAGGAGCGCTGTGGAGCCAGATCTTAAGCGACGTTACCGGCCTGCCGGTGCGGGTGCCGGAGGTGAAAGAAGCCACCGCGCTGGGCTGCGCCATCGCCGCCGGGAGCGGCGCCGGGCTGTATGGTGATATGGCTGCCACGGGCGAGTCGCTGGTGAAATGGAGCCGGGAGTTCACCCCCAATCCGGCGCACCGGGAGCTGTACGACGGCATGATGCAGAAGTGGCAGGCGGTCTATGCCGACCAGCTCGGGCTGGTGGACAGCGGGCTGACAACGTCGATGTGGCAGGCACCGGGGCTGGTGCGCGCAACGGCGCCGTAAAAAACGCCGGATGGCGCTGCGCTTATCCGGTCTACGGTTTTGTAGCCCCGGTAAGCGCAGCGCCACCGGGGAAGTTCTTTGAGATCTATCACAATCATTCGATTCCGCTTTTACCTTTCTTCTGCCGCTGGCTAAATTAGTAACTCATCCGACCACATAACAATAATTTTACACTGGAAGAGACTATGAGCCGTTACCCGTCGCTATTCGCCCCCCTCGATCTGGGCTTCACCACCCTGAAAAACCGCGTGTTAATGGGCTCGATGCATACCGGGCTGGAGGAGCGGCCGGACGGTGCTGAGCGGCTGGCTGCCTTCTATGCCGAGCGTGCCCGTCACGGGGTGGCGCTCATCGTCACTGGCGGTGTGGCCCCTGCGCCATCCGGGGTGGCGATGGAGGGCGGCGCGGTGCTGAACGATGCGGCACAGCTGCCCCATCACCGAATCGTGACCGATGCCGTCCACCAGGAAGGCGGTAAAATCGCCCTGCAAATTCTGCATACCGGGCGCTACAGCTATCAGCCAAACCCGGTGGCCCCGTCGGCGATCCAGGCTCCGATCAACCGCTTTAAGCCGCAAGCGCTGACCCACGACGAGATCCTGACCCTGATCGATGACTTCGCCCGCTGTGCGGCGCTGGCGCGCGAGGCGGGTTACGACGGCGTGGAGGTGATGGGCTCCGAAGGCTATCTGATTAACGAATTTCTCGCCGCACGCACCAATCAGCGCGAGGACGAATGGGGCGGCGACTATGCCCGCCGGATGCGCTTTGCCGTGGATGTGGTACGCGCCGTCCGTGAGCGCGCCGGAAGCGACTTTATTATTATCTTCCGCCTGTCGATGCTGGATCTGGTGGAGGGCGGCGGCACCTTCGATGAAACCGTCCAGCTGGCGCAGGCCATAGAAGCGGCGGGCGCGACCATCATCAACACCGGGATCGGCTGGCATGAAGCACGCATTCCGACCATCGCCACCCCGGTGCCGCGCGCGGCGTTTAGCTGGGTGACCCGCAGGCTGAAAGGCAAAGTGTCGATCCCGCTGGTGACCACCAACCGCATTAACGATCCGCAAGTCGCAGACGATCTGCTGGCGAATGGCGATGCCGATATGGTGTCGATGGCGCGGCCCTTCCTCGCCGATGCGGAGATCCTCTCCAAAGCGCAAAGCGGCCGTGCGGATGAGATCAACACCTGTATCGGCTGCAACCAGGCCTGTCTGGATCAGATCTTCGTCGGCAAAGTCACCTCCTGCCTGGTGAACCCGCGCGCCTGTCACGAAACCCGCATGCCCATCGTGCCGGCCATCAACAAAAAGCGGCTGGCGGTGGTGGGCGCAGGCCCGGCGGGGCTGGCATTTGCGGTGAATGCTGCCTCGCGCGGGCACAGCGTCACGCTGTTTGATGCCGCCGCTGAGATTGGCGGGCAGTTTAATATCGCCAAGCAGATCCCCGGCAAAGAGGAGTTCTATGAGACGCTGCGCTACTACCGCCGGATGATCGAGGTTACCGGCGTGGATCTGCGGCTCAACCAATGGGTGACCGCGGACGATCTCGCCGACTTTGACGAAACGATCCTCGCCAGCGGGATCGCCCCGCGTCTGCCTGCGATCGAGGGCATCGATCATCCGAAAGTGCTGAGCTACCTCGAGGTGCTACGCGACAAAGCGCCGGTGGGGGATCGGGTGGCAATTATCGGCTGCGGCGGGATCGGCTTTGATACCGCCATGTATCTGAGCCAGACGGGCGAGGCCACCAGCCAGAATATCACGGAATTCTGCGCAGAATGGGGCATCGACACCAGCCTGAATCAGGTGGGGGGCTTGCGTCCGGAAGGGCCACAGCTGCCAAAAAGCCCGCGCCAGATTGTGATGCTGCAACGCAAGGCCAGCAAACCTGGCGAAGGGCTGGGGAAAACCACCGGCTGGATCCATCGCGCCACCCTCCTCGCCCGCGGCGTGAAGATGATCCCGGCGGTGAGTTATCAGAAGATCGACGACGACGGGCTGCATGTGTTGATCGGCGGTGAACCGCAGTTGCTGCCTGTCGATCATGTGATTTTGTGTGCCGGTCAGGAGCCGAAGCGCGATCTGGCCGAGCCGCTGCGCGAGGCGGGCAGAACGGTGCATCTGATTGGCGGGTGTGATGTGGCGATGGAGCTGGATGCCCGGCGGGCGATTGCCCAGGGGACGAAGCTGGCACTGGAGATCTAGGCATTGCCGGGCGGCGCTACGCTTGCACCGTCCTACGGGTTCGGTGCCGTTGTAGGCCCGGTAAGCGTAGCGCCACCGGGCAAAACAATCTTAACGACGACGACCTAACTTGACCGCTTTCAGCACCACGAACTTGTTGTTCGTCGCAATGGTGGTGCAGTTACCGAAGATCTTCTTCAGCTTGTGGAAGTAGTCCAGGTGGCGGTTGGCGACGATATACAGCTCACCGTTGATTTTCAGGCAGCGGCGCGCGTGGTGGAACATCTCCCAAGCGACATTATCGGTCAGGGCGTGCTTCTGATGGAACGGCGGGTTGCAGAACACGGCGTTGAAGCGGAACGGCTCCACGCCTGAGAGCGCGTTGTTGATCATAAACTCGCAGCGATCCAGCGCCTCTGGCATATTGGTCTCCACGTTGAGACGGCTGGAGGCCACCGCCATCGGCGATTCGTCGCTGAAGACCACGCTGGCCTCCGGGTTCTTCGCCAGCAACGTCAGGCCGATCACCCCGTTACCGCAGCCGAGATCGACGATCTCCCCTTCCAGATTTTCCGGCAAATGCTCGATAAAGAAACGCGCCCCGATATCCAGCCCGGTACGGGAGAAGACGTTGGCGTGGTTGTGGATGGTCCAGTCGGTGCCTTCCAGCTTCCAGCTCAGGGTTTCTGGTGCGTCGGCCAGTTCCGGTGCGCTAAAGGTACAGTTGATGAGGCGCGCTTTTTTCCAGGCAAGCGTAGTGGTGGTAGGCCCCAGCACTTTCTCGAACAGTTCCAGCGTAGAAGTATGGATATCACGCGCTTTAGCACCGGCGATAATGCGCGTCTCTGGCGTCACCACCTTGCGCAGCGCGCGCAGCTGCTGCTCCAGCAACGCCATCGTTTTAGGCACTTTGATCAGCACCACGCCCGGGGCCTGCGGGTAATCCGCCGTGCTGTCGAGGAATTTTACGCTGCCTTCGTCGATGTCGTTGTGACGCAGGTTTTCCCGCGTCGCCAGCTCGCTTATGTACGAATCACCGATGCTGTAAGGAGTGTGTTCGGCCAGGGCGCAAGCCAGGGCGCCGAAAGCATCATTCAGGATCAGAACCGGGCCGCTGATTTCGGTCTCATCCAACTGTTGCAGCAGATAGTCATCCGCCGCTTCCCACGCCTGCAGCGGGTTAACGTCGTCCGTTTCCGGGAAACGTTTTAAGTCGAGTGAACGGAAACCGTTGTCTAAGTGGCTCATCGGCCCTCCTGAGTGGTAAAATTTCGGCGTTATCCCTGAAAAGGGTGCGTGAGTATACCCGTTTTCACACTGATGTGGGTTTTTGATGAACCAACTTCCTTATCTCCAGGGCTACCCGGAGCATTTACTTTCTCAGGTTCGTAGCCTGATTGCCGAGCAGAAGCTGGGCGCGGTGCTGGAAAAACGCTATCCGGGCACCCACGATGTCGCCACCGATAAAGCACTCTGGCAGTATACGCAGGATCTCAAAAGCCGTTACCTGAAGAGCGCCCCGCCGATCAATAAGGTGATGTACGACAATAAGATCCACGTCCTGAAGAACGCGCTGGGTCTGCATACCGCCATCTCCCGCGTGCAGGGCGGCAAGCTGAAGGCCAAAGCCGAAATCCGCGTGGCGACCGTGTTTCGCAACGCGCCAGAAGCCTTCTTGCGCATGATCGTGGTGCATGAGCTGGCGCACCTGAAAGAGAAAGAACACGATAAAGCGTTCTATTCCCTCTGCTGCCACATGGAGCCGCAGTACCACCAGCTGGAGTTTGATACCCGGCTGTGGCTGACGCATCTATCGTTAAAGAGTAATGCGGTTTAGCGCACGCGATTTGTCATGATGACGTGCTACAGTGGCTAAAGGTTCCCTGCTACGGAGTACGTAAACGTTTATGATACGTTTCGCAGTCATTGGGACGAACTGGATCACCCGTCAGTTCGTCGATGCCGCCCATGAGACCGGCAAATATAAACTTACCGCAGTCTATTCCCGCAGCCTTGAACAGGCCCAGACCTTTGCGAACGACTACCTCGTCGAGCATCTCTTTACCTCGCTGGAGGAGATGGCGCAAAGCGATGCGATTGACGCGGTTTATATTGCCAGCCCCAACTCTCTGCACTTCCCGCAGACGAAGCTGTTCCTCAGCCATAAAAAACATGTGATTTGCGAGAAGCCGCTGGCCTCAAATATCGATGAGGTTGAAGCCGCCATTGCCCTTGCGCGAGAAAACCAGGTGGTGCTGTTTGAAGCCTTCAAAACCGCCAGCCTGCCGAATTTCCTGCTGCTGCAGCAGTCGCTGTCGAAAGTGGGCCGCATCCGCAAAGCCTTTATTAACTACTGCCAGTACTCGTCGCGCTACCAGCGCTACCTGGACGGCGAGAATCCGAACACCTTTAATCCGCAGTTCTCCAACGGCTCGATTATGGATATCGGTTTCTACTGCCTGGCCTCGGCGGTGGCGCTGTGGGGCGAGCCGCACCGGGTGCAGGCGACCGCCAGCCTGCTGGAAAGCGGCGTGGATGCCCACGGTCTGGTGGTGCTGGACTACGGCGATTTCAGCGTCACGCTGCAGCACTCCAAGGTGAGTGACTCGGTGCTGCCAAGCGAGATCCAGGGCGAGAACGGCGCGCTGGTGATCGAGAAGATCTCTGAGTGCCAGAAGCTGAGCTACGTCCCGCGCGGCGGCAAGCCTCAGGAACTGACGCAGCCTCAGCATATCAACACTATGCTGTATGAGGCAGAGGTGTTCGCGCGTCTGGTCGAAACCCAGGAAGTTAACCATCCGGGCCTTGCGGTGAGCCGTACCACGGCGAAGCTGCAAACCGAGATCCGTCGCCAGACAGGGGTGGTTTTCCCGGCTGACGGCCTTAACGCAGAAGTTACCGCGTAAAGCTGTGTAATGAATTCGTGCGGGCCATTGACGAAACCAGTGGCCTGACATATTTTGTTACCTGCAAAGGGGAGTAACTTCCTGGTCGGTGGATCGTCATTACGATGCGTGTAATACCGCATCCGGTCGCCGGGCAACGAAAAAGGAATACGTGAGCGTATTCCTTTCTTGTTGTAAGTGAGACCTTGCCGGAAGGCGAGGTCTATGCACAAAAAACGCAACGGCTATCGTCTTCTGACGTTAGCCGTTTTTTTTGTGGAAGGAAAATTGTATGAATACTGTCGGTACTCCGCTGATGTGGGGAGGATTCGCCATCGTTGTGGTCATCATGCTGGCGATCGATCTCTTTTTGCAGGGTCGGCGCGGCGCGCATGGCATGACCATGAAGCAGGCGGCCGCCTGGTCGCTGGTGTGGGTCACGCTCTCCCTGCTCTTCTGTGCCGCCTTCTGGTGGTATCTCTCCATTACGCAAGGCCGCGCGGTGGCCGATCCCCAGGCGCTGGCGTTCCTCACCGGCTATCTGATTGAAAAAGCCCTGGCGGTGGATAACGTCTTCGTCTGGCTGATGCTGTTCAGCTATTTTGCGGTGCCTGCAGCCTTGCAGCGTCGGGTGCTGGTGTATGGCGTGCTGGGCGCGATCGTGTTGCGTACCATCATGATCTTTGCCGGTAGCTGGCTCATTACCCAGTTTGAATGGCTGCTCTATGTTTTCGGCGCCTTCCTGCTCTTTACCGGCGTGAAGATGGCGCTGGCGAAGGAAGATGAAACCGGTATTGGCGAGAAGCCGCTGGTACGCTGGCTGCGTGGTCATATGCGTATGACCGACACCATCGAAAGCGAGCACTTCTTCGTGCGTAAAAACGGCCTGCTGTTTGCCACGCCGCTGCTGCTGGTGCTGATCATGGTGGAGCTGAGCGATGTGATTTTCGCGGTCGACAGTATTCCGGCGATCTTCGCGGTGACCACTGACCCGTTCATCGTGCTGACCTCAAACCTGTTTGCGATCCTCGGCCTGCGTGCGATGTACTTCCTGCTGGCGGGCGTGGCGGAGCGCTTCTCAATGCTGAAGTATGGTCTGTCGGTGATCCTGGTCTTTATCGGCATTAAGATGTTGATTGTCGATTTCTATCACATCCCGATCGCCATCTCGCTGGGCGTGGTGTTTGGCATCCTGGTTGTGACCCTGCTTATCAACGCCTGGGTGAACCACCAGAACGATAAGAAGCGGCAGATCCAGTAAGGGATTGTGCGGTCTGGTGCCCGGCGGCGCGACGCTTGCCGGGCCTACGGTTTTTTAGGTCGGGTAAGCGCAGCGCCACCCGGCATTACAACACGCAGCGGAGTAAAACGCGCTACCCGGCAAAAATGTAACAAGACAGTTAAAAAATATGACGCAGTACGTAAATTCCAGCATTTTGCTCTTCCCAGACTTCACGCATTCAATATACTCATCCTGACAAACACACACCTCTAACCGGAATATAAGTGCCTGAGAGCATCTCCGGGACGGAACGCAATTTCACTGAAGGAATTTCCTATGACCACACAATCTTCTGGTCTGCTCGCGCGTCTGACGCAGGGCAGCCTTGTTAAACAAATACTGGTAGGCCTGGTGCTGGGTATTTTACTGGCACTGGTTTCCAAACCGGCGGCCATTGCTACCGGCCTGCTCGGCACGCTTTTCGTTGGCGCGTTAAAAGCCGTCGCACCGGTACTGGTGCTGATGCTGGTTATGGCCTCTATTGCCAACCACCAGCATGGCCAGAAAACCAACATTCGCCCGATTCTGTTCCTTTATCTGCTGGGTACTTTCTCTGCCGCGCTGACAGCAGTGGTCTTTAGCTTCCTCTTCCCGTCCACGCTGCACCTCACCTCTGCGGCGGGTGATATCACTTCGCCATCGGGCATCGTGGAAGTGCTTCGCGGCCTGCTGATGAGCATGGTCTCTAACCCGATCGACGCACTGCTGAATGCTAACTACATCGGCATTCTGGTGTGGGCCATTGGTCTGGGCTTTGCCCTGCGCCACGGTAACGAGACCACCAAAAACCTGGTTAACGATATGTCCAACGCGGTGACCTTTATGGTGAAAGTGGTGATCCGCTTTGCGCCGATCGGTATCTTCGGCCTGGTCTCCTCCACGCTGGCGACAACCGGGTTTGATACTCTGTGGGGCTACGCGCAACTGCTGCTGGTGCTGATTGGCTGTATGCTGCTGGTGGCACTGGTGATTAACCCGCTGCTGGTATTCTGGCAGATCCGCCGTAACCCGTACCCACTGGTGCTGATGTGCCTGCGTGAGAGCGGCGTTTATGCCTTCTTTACCCGCAGCTCTGCGGCAAACATTCCGGTGAACATGGCGCTGGCCGAGAAGCTGAACCTGGATCGTGACACTTACTCTGTCTCTATTCCGCTGGGCGCGACCGTCAATATGGCGGGTGCGGCGATCACCATCACCGTGCTGACCTTAGCGGCGGTGCATACTCTGGGTGTCCCGGTGGATCTGCCGACCGCGCTGCTGCTGAGCGTCGTGGCATCGCTGTGCGCCTGTGGTGCATCGGGCGTTGCGGGCGGTTCTCTGCTGCTGATCCCGCTGGCCTGTAACATGTTCGGTATTCCAAATGAAGTGGCGATGCAGGTTGTGGCAGTGGGCTTTATCATTGGCGTGCTGCAGGATTCCTGCGAAACCGCGCTGAACTCCTCTACCGACGTGCTGTTCACCGCCGCGGCGTGTCAGGCTGAAGATGCGCGTCTGGCTAAGAACGCTTTACGTAGTTAATAAAAAAGCCCGGTGGCGGCTACGCCTTACCGGGCCTGATTTTGGTTCGTAGGTCGGGTAAGCGTTAGCGCCACCCGACACCACACCTACAGCGTCACACCACTCTTAAAGATCGCCAGCTCGCGGAAGTCGTTTTTCTCGTTGCAGGCCTGTTTGCCATTGGCGATATCCACAATCACATCCACGAATTCCGTTAACAGCTGCGGCATCGCTTTGCCGTGGATCAGCTGACCGGCATCGAAATCGATCCAGTGCTTTTTCTTCGCCGCCAGCTCGCTGTTGGTGGCAATTTTCACCGTTGGCACAAAGCCGCCGTACGGGGTGCCGCGACCGGTGCTGAACAGCACCATATGGCAGCCTGCACCCGCCAGGGCGCTGGTAGCAACGGCATCGTTACCCGGCGCGCTTAGCAGGTTCAGACCTGGCGTGCTCAACCGCTCGCCGTAGCGCAGGACGTCCACCACCTGGCTGGCACCCGCTTTCTGGGTACAGCCGAGGGATTTCTCTTCCAGCGTGGTGATCCCGCCCGCCTTGTTGCCCGGGGATGGGTTCTCGTAAATCGGCTGGTTGTGGGCGATAAAGTACTGCTTGAAGTCGTTGACCATGGTGACGGTCTTTTCAAACGTCGCTTCATCGCGGCAGTGGCTCATCAAAATGCGCTCGGCACCGAACATCTCCGGCACTTCGGTCAGCACGGTGGTGCCGCCGTTGCTGATGACATAATCAGAGAACTGACCCAGCATCGGGTTAGCGGTAATGCCGGACAGCCCATCCGAGCCGCCGCACTCCAGACCAAACTTCAGCTCGCTCAGCTTGCCTGGCTCACGCTTATCATGGCGCATCGCCTCATACAGCTCATGCAGATGCTCCAGACCGGCTTCCACTTCATCTTCCTGATGCTGGCACACCATAAAGTGAACGCGGGCAGGGTCGAAATCCCCCAGCGTTTCACGGAAGGCATCCACCTGGTTGTTTTCACAACCGAGGCCAATCACCAGTACCGCCCCGGCGTTCGGGTGGCGGACCATGTTTTGCAGCATGGTGCGGGTGTTGATGTGGTCGTCACCTAGCTGGGAACAGCCGTAGGTGTGGCTGAACAGGAAGACGCCGTCGGTGCCTTCCGCCTGGTTAGTCTCTTTCAGGAAGCGGCTCTGGATCTGACGGGCGATGCCGTTGACGCAGCCGACGGTGGGCAGGATCCACAGTTCATTGCGGATCCCCACCTCACCGCTGGCGCGGCGGTAGATCTGAACGTCACGATCTGCCGCCTGGCGGCTCTCAGCCAGCAACTCAGGTTGATAGCTGTACTCATCCAGATCGCTCAGATTGGTGCGCGTATTGTGGGAGTGAATAAATTCACCCGCCGCGATATCCGCCAGGGCATGACCGATAGGCAGACCGTATTTGATAACGTTCTCCCCTTTGGCAATCGGCTGCAGGGCAAACTTGTGCCCGCGCGCCAGATCCTGGCGCAGGGTGACGGTCTGGTTGTCAAACGTCACTTCCAGGCCTTCGCTCAGGTCGGCCAGCGCGACCGCAACGTTATCCAGCGAATGGATTTTGATGTATTGCATATCAACCTCAGACGGCCTTAGTTCAGTTCAATAGCGAAGTAGTCGCGCGCATTGTTAAAGCAGATGTTTCTCACCATTTCGCCCAGCAGTTGGATATCGGCAGGCGCTTCGCCCGCGGTGACCCAGCGGCCAATCATCTGGCACAGAATGCGGCGGAAATATTCATGGCGAGTATAAGAAAGGAAGCTGCGGCTGTCGGTCAGCATGCCAACAAAGCGGCTCAGCAGACCAAGCTGCGCCAGCTGGGTCATCTGACGCTCCATGCCATCTTTCTGGTCGTTGAACCACCAGCCGGAACCGAACTGCATTTTGCCCGGCATCCCTTCGCCCTGGAAGTTACCGATCATGGTGCCCAGCACTTCGTTATCGCGTGGGTTCAGGCAGTAGAGGATGGTTTTTGGCAGCAGATTCTCTTCGTTCTGTTTGCTCAGCAGTTTGGAGAGCTCTTCCGCCAGCGGACGGTCGTTGATGGAGTCGAAACCGACATCGGCACCCAGCAGCTTGAACTGACGCAGGTTGTTGTTGCGCAGCGCGCCAATGTGGTACTGCTGCACCCAGCCGCGACGAGCATATTCTGCCGCCAGCCAGACCAGCACTGCGGTTTTGAACTGCGCCACTTCATGCTCGCTCAAGGTTTCACCCGCCAGGCGGCGCGCCAGGATGCTGTCCAGCTCGGCTTCGTTCGCCTCAGCAAACAGCACCACGTCCAGCGCATGGTCAGACACTTTACAGCCGTGAGCCGCGAAGTGATCCAGACGCTTCGCCAGCGCGGTCTGCAGATCGCCGAAACGGCGGATCTCGGTATCAGAGACTTCACTCAGCTTCGCCATGTAGTCGGCAAAGGTCGCCTGCTCAATGTTGAAGGCTTTATCCGGGCGCCAGCTTGGCAGCACTTTGACGTCAAACGAGCTGTCTTTCGCGACAACGGCGTGATGCTCCAGAGAGTCAATCGGATCGTCGGTGGTACCGACCATCTTCACGTTCATCTGCTTCATGATGCCGCGGGCAGAGAATTTATCCTGGGCCAGCAGCTCATTACATTCGTTCCAGATCTCATCCGCGGTAGACGGAGAGAGCAGCTTGCCGGTGATCCCGAACGGACGGCGCAGCTCCAGATGGGTCCAGTGGTAGAGCGGGTTACCAATGGTGTGCGGCACGGTCGCGGCCCAGGCATCGAATTTTTCACGGTCAGACGCGTCGCCGGTACAGAGGCGTTCAGCCACCCCGTTGGTACGCATGGCGCGCCACTTGTAGTGGTCGCCTTTCAGCCAGATGTCATACAGGTTTTTAAAACGGTAATCTTCGGCAACCTGCTGCGGCGGAAGGTGGCAGTGGTAGTCGAAAATCGGCTGGTCTTTCGCGTAATCATGGTACAGGCGGCGGGCAAATTCGGTATCTAACAGAAAATCTTCAGTCATAAACGGAGTCATGTCGTCATCCTCTTAACGGGCACGTCAGAAAACAGCAATGTTCAGATGCTGCAAAGTTATCACACCAATTTCCAGAGGCCGATGATTTTTTCGTGAGTTAGATCAATAAACGTCGACAAATAATCTACGCCCAAAGGAGTAAACACCGCTCAACACCGCGCCAGCTCTGGCCTGACGCAGCCTCGACATTACCCTTACAATTATTGACACATTTGTGATGTCACTCACCTTTTAAAGTTGTATGACAAGTTATCGTTCTGCCGTCGCAAATTATAAGCCGACGGAATGCATTACCGGTGCCACAGGCGTCGGACTCAGCGGTAAGGATACCGAATTATGCACGTTACTTATGGCAAGGTTCGGGCCGTACCGGGAGCATTCCCGGTTACGCCCTCCCGTTGAAAACATCTCACGCAATGCATAGAGATGCCCGTACTCCGGTGCGGCAATAACATAACGATGAGGTTTTACATGCGTAAAATTAAAGGGTTACGTTGGTACATGATCGCACTGGTGACGCTCGGCACCGTGCTGGGCTACCTGACGCGTAATACCATAGCGGCGGCTGCGCCAACGCTGATGGAAGAGTTGCATATCTCCACGCAACAATACTCCTATATTATCGCGGCCTATTCCGCGGCTTATACCATCATGCAGCCGGTAGCAGGCTACGTGCTGGATATTCTGGGTACGAAAGTTGGCTATGCCGTATTCGCCGTCACCTGGGCCATCTTCTGCGGCGCAACCGCGCTGGCAGGCAGCTGGGGTGGTCTGGCGCTGGCCCGTGGCGCGGTAGGTGCTGCGGAAGCGGCGATGATCCCTGCAGGTCTGAAAGCGGCCTCCGAGTGGTTCCCGGCGAAAGAGCGTTCCATCGCGGTGGGCTACTTCAACGTGGGTTCTTCTATCGGCGCGATGATTGCTCCGCCGCTGGTGGTGTGGGCTATCGTGATGCACAGCTGGCAGCTGGCGTTTATTCTCTCCGGCGTGCTGAGCTTCGCCTGGGCGATGTCCTGGCTGATCTTCTACAAACACCCGCGCGATCAGAAGAAGCTCTCTGATGAAGAACGCGACTACATCATCGGCGGCCAGGAGTCCCAGCACCAGACCAATAACGGCAAGAAGATGTCTGTCCTGCAGATCCTGGGTACCCGTCAGTTCTGGGGTATCGCCCTGCCGCGCTTCCTGGCTGAGCCTGCATGGGGGACGTTCAACGCCTGGATCCCGCTGTTCATGTTTAAAGTTTACGGCTTTAACCTGAAAGAGATCGCCATGTTCGCCTGGATGCCAATGCTGTTCGCAGACCTGGGCTGTATCGTCGGGGGTTACCTGCCACCGCTGTTCCAGCGCTGGTTCGGCGTGAACCTGATTGTCTCCCGTAAGATGGTTGTGACCATGGGTGCCTTGCTGATGATTGGCCCGGGGATGATTGGTCTGTTCACCAGCCCTTATGTCGCAATTGCGCTGCTGTGCGTCGGGGGCTTTGCGCACCAGTCTCTCTCCGGTGCGCTGATCACCCTCTCTTCTGACGTCTTCGGTCGTAACGAAGTGGCGACCGCTAACGGCCTGACCGGGATGGCAGCCTGGACCGCCAGCACCCTGTTCGCCCTGGTGGTCGGTGCGCTGGCTGACACCATCGGCTTTAGCCCGCTGTTCGCAGTACTGGCTGTCTTCGACCTGCTGGGGGCGGTGCTTATCTGGACGGTGCTGAAAAGCAAGTCCGCAGAGGAGCTGTTGCAAGAGTCCGTTGGAAGGCCCGCGACTCAGAGCTAGATTTATTGCCGGGTGGCGCTTCGCTTACCCGGCCTACTAAACCGCCAGGGCGCGCAAGCGAAGCGCGACCTGGTATATAAAAGCCGCCCCCGAGCGGCTTTTTTGCGGGTCAAATCTGGAGAGAAAGGGGTAAAAGTGGTATAACAAATCATTAGCCATACCCTGCCTGGAGCGCATATGGAAATCAACGAACCCCGTCGTCTTTATCAGCAACTTGCTGCCGAGCTGAAATCGCGCATCGAGCAAGGCGTTTATCTGGTAGGCGACAAATTACCTGCCGAGCGTTTTATCGCTGATGAGAAGAGCGTAAGCCGCACCGTGGTTCGTGAAGCCATCATCATGCTGGAAGTGGAAGGCTATGTTGAAGTGCGTAAAGGTTCCGGCATTCATGTTATCTCCAGCCAGCCAAAACACTCCCCGGCCCCGGAAGAAAATCTGGAATTTGCCAATTACGGTCCCTTTGAGCTGCTCCAGGCTCGTCAGCTTATTGAGAGTAATATCGCCGAGTTTGCGGCGACGCAGGTGACCAAGCAGGACATCATGAAGCTGATGGAGATCCAGGACAACGCGCGTAAAGAGAAATGCTTCCGCGACTCCGAGTGGGACCTGCAGTTTCATGTCCAGGTGGCGCTGGCGACGCAAAACACCGCGCTTGCGGCAATCGTCGAAAAAATGTGGACTCAGCGCGTTCATAACCCGTACTGGAAAAAACTGCACGATCACATCGATTCCCGCACCGTGGATAACTGGTGTGACGATCATGACCAAATCCTTAAGGCGCTGATTCGTAAAGACCCGCATGCAGCAAAAGTGGCGATGTGGCAGCACCTCGAGAACACCAAACAGATGTTGTTCAATGAAACCAGTGACGACTTCGAATTTAACGCTGACCGCTATCTTTTTGCTGAGAATCCGGTGGTTCACCTCGATAGCGCCGTCAGTCACGCAAAATAGTTTTCTTCACGCATCGGCAGGCGCTTCGCTGCGCCTTCCGGCCACGGTGGGTAAGTAAACATATATAGTGTCAGCCTTTGTAAATAGCCTCGCGTCTCCTCCCTGGGTTAAGACAAAATCTATCTGCGGTACATGCAAATACTGTGACGGATCCCATTGGCGTTTGTTACAATTAGATGCAATTTGCCGTTTAGCTTGTTAGTTAGTGCTTGCTTACTTAGCCATTTAACAGGGAACAGTTTGGCCACACACTGTGTGCGCGAGCGACCATAATGAAATTATAAAAAATGTCGCCGTGCTGTTTGACCCGGTTGACAGGTGCGTCGTTAACCGCTTTCCAGGAACACTGAATGGAACTTTTGACCCAACTACTTAATGCCTTATGGGCTCAGGATTTCGAAACGCTGGCCAATCCGTCCATGATTGGCATGCTCTATTTTGTCCTGTTTATGATTCTGTTTCTTGAAAACGGTCTGCTTCCTGCCGCTTTCCTGCCTGGCGATAGTCTGCTGGTGCTGGTGGGTGTGCTGTGCGCAAAAGGGGCAATGCAATTTCCGCAAACCGTCCTGCTGCTGACCATTGCCGCCAGCCTCGGCTGCTGGTTGAGCTATATCCAGGGGCGATGGCTTGGCAATACGCGTATCGTGCAGAACTGGCTATCGCACCTGCCGGCACACTATCATCAGCGGGCGCATCACCTGTTCCACAAGCACGGGCTTTCTGCGCTGCTGGTGGGCCGCTTTATCGCCTTTGTCCGCACCCTGCTGCCAACCATTGCCGGTCTGTCTGGTCTTAGCAGCACGCGCTTTCAGTTCTTTAACTGGATGAGTGGCTTGCTGTGGGTGCTGATCCTTACTACGCTGGGTTATCTGCTCGGCAAAACGCCGGTGTTCCTGAAATATGAAGATCAGCTGATGTCCTGCCTGATGCTGCTGCCAGTCGTGCTGCTGGTGTTCGGGCTGATTGGTTCGCTGGTGGTTCTCTGGAAGAAAAAACATGGAAGTCAGGGCTAACGACATGGCCAATCCTAACGCGTCAATGCGCCGTCTCTCTTACGCCATGGTCGCGCTGGTGATGTTCAGCGCCCTGCTGCTGGCCTGGGCGGCGCTGCAAAAACAGGAATCGACGCTGGCGATCCGCGCGGTCAATCAGGGCGTCAGCATGCCGGATGGTTTCTCCATCTGGCATCACCTGGATGCCAACGGCATTCAGTTCAAAAGTATTACCCCGCAGAAAGATGTGCTGCTGATCACCTTCGACTCCAGCGTACAGAGCGCTGCCGCGAAGAAGGTGCTCGATCGCAGCCTGCCGCATGGCTATATCATTGCTCAACAGGATAATGACAATCAGGCGGTGGTCTGGCTGACCCGTCTGCGTGATACATCACGTCTGTTAGGCTAAATTTCCACTAATCTGAATCTTTTCACTTACTTTGGTGATATCCCCGTTTACTTACTATGCTTAAGTACGCGGAGCACCTCTCACACGTACTCCGCACAACTCTGGAATTCGACATTTCCGCAGGTTACGTCGAAAACAATGGAAGGTTTCAACAATGAATTACCGCATCGCCCTGGGCCTCGCCCTTTTTTCTTTGAGCACAGCTTCGTTCGCTTCGTCTCTTTGTCAGGAGAAGGAACAGGATATTCAACGCGAGATCAGTTACGCTGAAAAGCATAACAATCAGAGCAGAATCAACGGATTGAATAAAGCGCTGAGCGAAGTAAAAGCGAACTGTTCCGACGACAAGTTGCGCGCCGATCACCAGCGCAAGATTGCCGAACAGAAAGAAGAGATTGCTGAACGCCGCCGGGATCTGGCGGAGGCAAAGGAGAAAGGCGATGCAGACAAAGTTGCCAAACGTGAGCAGAAACTGCAAGAAGCGCAGAACGAACTGAAAGCGCTGGAGTCTCGCGATTACTGATTTAACGGACATCGTAACAGGAGAGAATCATGTCAAAAGATACCACGTCAGACCATTTACGCGCTGAACTGAAGTCCCTGGCGGATACCCTGGAAGAGGTACTGAGCTCCTCTGGCAATAAGTCGAAAGAAGAGCTGAGCAAACTGCGTAATAAAGCGGAGCAGGCCCTGCACGAAAGCCGCTATCGTCTGGGCGAAACCAGCGATGCACTGGCGAAACAGACCCGTGAGGCCGCCGCGCGCGCTGATGAGTATGTGCGTGAGAATCCGTGGGCCGGCGTAGGTATCGGTGCTGCGGTTGGTGTTGTCATCGGCATGCTGCTTACGCGACGTTAATTATGGAAGATTCACGTCAACCACAAGGGCCCGCAAAAAACGTTCTCGGTATCGGACAGCGGATTTTGACTACTCTCGTCGGCATCGCAGAGACGCGTATCCGGCTGGCAGTGGTCGAACTGGAAGAAGAGAAAGCGAATCTCTTCCAGCTGCTACTGATGCTGGGGTTAACCATGCTCTTCGCCGCCTTTGGCCTGATGAGCCTGATGGTATTGATTATCTGGGCAGTCGATCCGCAGTATCGTCTTAATGTGATGATTGGCACCACCGTGGTGCTGCTGCTTGCTGCTCTGATAGGGGGAATATGGACGATGCGCAAAGTGCGCCAGTCGACCCTGCTACATCATACCCGTAAGGAACTCGCCAACGACCGGTCACTGCTGGAGGATGACAAAAAGTGAGCAGAAGCCGAGCGGAACGTGAGCGAGAAAAGGCATTTTTGCTGAGCCAGATCCAGCAGCAACGGCTGGATCTGTCGGTCGGCAGCCGTGACTGGCTGGAAGCCACGCACAGCTATGACCGCGGGTGGAATATGTTTCTGAACCTGCGGGCGTGGGCGCTGATAGGGAGCAGCCTTCTGGCAGTGAGGGCCGTGCGCCATCCGAATATGCTGATCCGCTGGGCGCGCCGCGGTCTGGGCATCTGGAGCGCGTGGAAGATGATTAAAACCACCCTTACCCAGCAGCAGCTCCGCAAACAAGAAACCCGCTGACGTTTACCCTGCCTCACCCTGTAAAGCGCCTCCTGGCGCTTTACTTTTATCCATTCCTTCCCTTCACATTACTCAATATCTTTGAAGAAGATTGACAGTTTTCCTTGCTAACAATCCCCATTCGCCCCGTTTATGATTCTCTCCATCGACAGCGAGACTGCGGCATCCGCCCGATTTTGCACAACAAATAGTATTTACAGCCCAAGTGGTTCCCTGGAGAGTAAGATGAAAAAATTAGAAGATGTTGGTGTACTGGTAGCGCGCGTTCTGATGCCAATCCTGTTTATTACCGCAGGCTGGAGCAAAATCGGGGGTTACGCCGGCACGCAACAGTATATGGAAGCGATGGGCGTTCCGGGGTTCCTGCTGCCGCTGACCATTCTGCTTGAACTGGGTGGTGGCCTGGCCATTCTGTTCGGTTTCCTGACCCGGACTACCGCACTGTTCACCGCAGGCTTTACCCTGCTGACCGCGTTCCTGTTCCACAGCAACTTTGCGGAAGGGGTGAACTCGCTGATGTTCATGAAAAACCTGACTATCGCAGGCGGTTACCTGCTGCTGGCTATCACCGGCCCGGGTGCATACAGCATCGACCGCGTCCTGAATAAGAAGTGGTAAGCACGCTATACTGAATCAAAAAGCGAGGAGATTTCTCCTCGCTTTTGCTATCTAAGGAGGAAAAGATGGGACAACTTGTAGACGGCGTCTGGCAGGATACCTGGTATGACACCAAATCAACCGGGGGACGTTTCAAACGTTCTGTTTCGGCCTTCCGTAACTGGCTCACCGCCGACGGCGCGCCTGGCCCAAGCGGCGAAGGCGGCTTTGCGGCGGAGAAAGATCGTTACCACCTCTATGTTTCTCTGGCCTGTCCGTGGGCGCATCGCACCCTGATCGTCCGCGCCCTGAAGGGGCTGGAATCGCTGATCCCCGTCTCGGTGGTGCATCCGCTGATGCTGGAGAACGGCTGGACTTTCGGCGATGATTTCCCGGCGGCCACTGGCGATTCACTCTATCACCACGATTTTCTCTACCAGCTCTACCTGCGCGCCGATCCTCACTACACCGGCCGCGTTACCGTTCCGGTACTGTGGGACAAGAAAAATCAGACCATCGTCAGCAATGAGTCAGCCGAGATCATCCGCATGTTTAACACCGCGTTTGATGCCCACGGCGCCCGGGCAGGCGATTTTTATCCGCCCGCGCTGCGCGATAAAATTGATGACCTGAATAGCTGGATTTACGACAACGTGAACAACGGCGTCTATAAGGCCGGGTTTGCCACCAGCCAGGAAGCCTACGACGAAGCCGTGACCAATGTTTTTGCCTCGCTGGAGCGACTGGAGCAGATCCTCGGCCAGCACCGCTATCTCACCGGCGACCAGTTGACCGAAGCCGATATCCGTCTGTGGACCACACTGGTGCGCTTTGACCCGGTTTACGTGACCCACTTCAAGTGCGACAAACACCGGATCAGCGATTACCTCAACCTGTACGGATTCCTGCGCGACATCTATCAGATGCCGGGGATTGCGGAGACGGTCGATTTTGACCATATCCGTAACCATTACTATCGCAGCCATAAAACCATTAATCCGACGGGCATTATCTCCATTGGCCCGTGGCAGGATCTGACTGAACCGCACGGGCGCGACGTCCGCTTCGGCTAAACCTCAGGGGCGCTTTTCTGGCGCCCTTTACCCCCCTTTTTTTCCCGTCTATGCTTTAGTGGATCGCTTAAAAAACAAGTGATTAATTGCTGCGGAGGCCACAAGAAATGGACTGGTATCTGAAAGTACTGCGAAATTATATCGGGTTTAAAGGGCGCGCCCGCCGCAAAGAGTTCTGGATGTTTACTCTGGTGAACTTCATTCTGGTTTGTGTGCTGGGGCTGATCGACAAAATGCTGGGCTGGGAGCGGGCTGGCGGCGAAGGCATTATCACCACCGTGTATGGCTTGCTGGTACTTCTGCCATCGTGGGCCGTGCTCTTTCGTCGGCTGCATGATACCGATCGTTCGGCGTGGTGGCTGCTGCTGGTGCTGATCCCGGTGCTCGGCTGGATCATTATTCTGATCTTCAACTGCCAGCGCGGAACGGAAGGTGAAAACCGGTTTGGGCCGGATCCGTTGCTAAACCGCTGAGGCACTGCCCGGCGGCGCTGTGCTTGCCGGGCCTACAATAGACATTACTTCTGGGTAAAGAGCTTCTGGATCTCGCGCAGACACCAGGATTTGGCCTCGCCCATGCTGTCACGACGCCACGCCATAATAATATCCACTTCACTGGTGTATTCCGGGCTTACCACCCGCAGCCGCCCTTCGGCAATATCTTTCTCAACGAACGGATACGGCATGGTTGCCACACCCAGCCCGGCCAGCAGCGCCTGACGCTTATCTTCCAGGGTGCTGACGGTGAGGCGCGGCTGTTTATCAAGCAACTGAACGGTTAATACCGGGCGCTCGCGGGCGGTATCGGCCACCGCCACGCCGCGGTATTTTACGCGGGTCACTTCCGACAGCGGCTCGGGTTCCTGATGAATCGGATGATCCGGTGCGGCGACATAGACATTCATCACGGTATAGAGCTTGCGGGAGTTGATTTCGGACGAGGAGCGGAAGTGCATATCCGGCGCGATCACGATATCAGCCCGGCCCTGCTCCAGGCGCTCCCATGCCCCGGCAAGCACCTCGGTGATAATAGAAAGCTGGGTATTGGCTTTTTCTGCCAGGCGATCCACCAGCGGGTAGAGCGCAGTGGTGGGTACCAGCGCTTCGGTGACCAGCGTCAGATGCGTTTCCCAGCCGCGGGCCAGCGCTTCGGCGTCGGTAGTCAGTTTATCCGCCGCTTCCAGCAACACGCGCCCGCGCTCCAGCAGCATGCGTCCGACATTGGTGAATTTTGTTCGATGACCAGAGCGGTCAAACAGCACCACATCCAGCTCTTCTTCCAGTTTCTGCATGGTGTAACTCAGGGCAGATGGCACGCGCCCCAGTTCATCCGCTGCTGCGGCGAAGCTACCGCGTCGATCGATCGCGTCCATCACACGCAGTGCTTCAAGGGTCAATGCTCTCTCTTTAGCCATGGTGTTCTCATTCAGGAAATTTGAACATACCGGGCAGAATATCTGGCTAACAATGCAGCGTCCATACCTTTACCATTGTTTTAGTGTAAAGAGAGGTCAAGTTTTATGATTACGACAAGAACAGCTAAACAGTGCGGACAAGCCGATTTCGGTTGGCTGCAGGCCCGCTACACCTTTTCCTTTGGACACTACTTTGACCCGAAACTGCTGGGCTATGCCTCTTTACGTGTACTGAACCAGGAGGTACTTGCACCCGGAGCGTCGTTCCAGCCGCGTACCTATCCAAAAGTGGATATCCTGAACCTCATTCTTGAAGGCGAAGCAGAGTATCGCGACAGCGAGGGCAACCATGTCCAGGCGAAAGCCGGTGAAGCATTGCTGATAGCCACCCAGCCAGGTATCAGCTATAGCGAACATAACCTCAGCAAAGATAAGTCGCTGACACGGATGCAACTGTGGCTGGATGCCTGCCCGGAGCGGGAAAATCCGCTGCTCCAGAAGATCGATCTGCTGGATGCCAAACAGCAGCTGCTGGCCTCGCCGGATGGCAGCGCAGGCAGCCTGCAGCTCCGCCAGCAGGTATGGCTGCATCATATCGAGCTGGATAAAGGGGAGCGTCTGAGTTTTCAGCTGCATGGCCCGCGCGCCTACCTGCAATCTATTCACGGCACGGTACATGCGCAAACGCCCGCTGAGGAGCGCGAAGCGCTGACCTGTGGAGATGGTGCGTTTATTCGCGACGAGGCGAATATCACCCTGGTGGCTGACACGCCGCTGCGTGCACTGTTGATCGATTTGCCGGTCTGAACAGGCGGCCTCTCCCTGCACAAGGAGAGGCCGCTATTTCAGGCGACTTTCTCCGCCATTATCTCAATGATCTGTTTATCCGTTGCCTGCATCGAACGGCATGCGAGCGAGCACAGATTGGCGATGGACTGTTCAACATCGTGCGCCACAATCCCTTCATTGCCGGTCACGGCGCAATCATCAAGCGCCATCATTACCGATTTCCAGGCACTGCTGACGCTGGTTGAGACTTTCATCGCGCAGCTGTTCGATGCTCCATCGCAGATCATTCCGCTGACGTCGCCAATCATACTGCTGATTGCCATCTCAATTGCCTTATAGCCCCCGTCCAGCAGCCATGCCATACCGGCTGCCGCCCCCATGGCCGCGGTCGTCGCAGCGCACAATGCCGACAGGCGAGGAAGCTGGTAATGGATATAAATCGCCGACAGGTGCGAAAGCATCAGCGCCCGCGCCAGTTTTTCTTCATCAACCTGAAGATATTCCGCCACGACCAGAACTGGCATCGTTGCCGTGATCCCCTGATTACCCGAGCCGGAATTGCTCATGGCGGGCAGTGTCGCGCCGCCCATTCGGGCATCTGACGCGGCGCTGGTGCGGATGATTATCTCCGATCCTAACCCCTGGTCGATAAAGCCACGCGCCTGCTGTCTATGCAACGTCGCGCCAATATGGAGTCCCCATTTGCCGGTTAATCCCTCCCGGGAGAGCGCGTCGTTTAGATGCCCGGCTTCCAGGATAAAACGAATGGCGGAAAACGGAACATGCTCGATAAACTCCAGGATCTGCGACAGCGACGTGTTCGACAGCACCCTCAGCGGATCGCCGCCAGAGCACTGCGGCTGCTCATCCAGCATAAAGCGTGTTTCGCCCTGATAGCTGATCTGCACGACCCGCGTATGCCCTCCCGCAATGGTGACGCTTGCCGATTCCGTCCCGGCATAGACAGTGGCGCGGGAATAGAGGATTTCGTCGCAGGGTTGCTGCAGTTTTACCTGCACGTTTCCTGCCGCCAGTAACGCTTTAGCGCGGGCAATCGCCTCGGGCGAAGCATCTTTTAACACCTCCAGCCCGCCCCGGGGATTACCCCCAATCGCCCCCAGCGCAGCCGCAACAGGCAGGCCAACCATGCCGGTACCCGGTACCGTTACACCCAGCCCATTTTTCATTAAATTCGGTGAAACCCACGCCTCAATTTGCGTAATGTCTCCGCTTAATTGTTCAGCCGCGATGGCACAGGCCAGCGCCAGCGAGACAGGCTCTGTACATCCCAGGGCAGGTTTAACCTCTTCCTGCACCGCGTGAATAAACAGGTTCCATAGAGGGTTTATTTGCTCAGACATCGTTACGACCTTTATTGCACATCAGGAAAAAGCGAGGAAAGGAGAAACACAAAGCAGTAGCCCGGTGATAATAATAATCACCAGCGACACGCCTTTGTATTTATGCAGCGCAGGGACCTTGTAGACCAGCCACGCCGGAATTAAACAGCCCACCATGCCGAAAATAGGGCTGCAGATAGAGGTGAAACTCAGCACAGGCGCGTTTAATACAATGGCGCTCCAGGCAAGCAGTATGGCAAACACCATAATGCCGCGCTGTACGGTAGTTTCATTGATTTTATCCGCCGGAAATTTGCGGCGCAGGATATTCATCACGATGCCTTGCGTCGCTTCACGAAAGCCGAGATAGACGCCAAAGAAAGCCGTCATCACAGCGAAGATATTCAGAATAACGCTGACGATTTTTACCCAACCCGCGCCATCACCGCTAATAAACTGCGCAGCAATTGCCAGGGCGGAAATATTCTGTTCATAGGCTTTGACCGCTTCCTCATGCCCCATCGCCAGGGTAAAAGAGACCGCGTAGAAAAAGACCGTCACAAACAGAATGCCAAACGCAATATTCATTGCCCGCAGGGCTTTGTACCGTGCCACTTCGATCGATTTTGCGCGGGAGCGGTAGGAGATCACCATTGGGCTTAGGGTCTGAATGAACAGAATAGAGGTGAGAGTAAACGGCAGGGTAATAATGGCGTTCTTGATCAGCAGCCCCATCGGCGGCAGCGTGCCAACATTATAGAGGTGCCACATGCCAATCATTGAGACTCCCAGTGCCGCCACCACCAGCAGTTTGGTGAGCACCATCAGGCTGGAGACTTTAAACAGCAGTTTTTCACCCCGGGATGAGATCGCCACCAGGATACAGATCAGTAATAAGCCATAGAACGGGTTTTCTGACAGCAAACCGTCCGTCACGCCGAAGGTATGCAGATAAGAGGCGCTGTCATTGGTGATCGCCGTGGAATAAACAAACATCCAGATGACCAGCATGACAAAATAGAGCGCTCCTAACAGAATGCCCCAGTTTTTACCCAGATAACCGCTGATCACGCTCGGGTAATCTTTGCACTCCGGTGATTCCGCCAGCGTATTAATAAACAGGCGCTGAAAGAGATACATCGCCGGATAACCAATGATGGAAGAGAGCAGAAAAACCCACAGGCCCATTAATCCCACCTGGACCGGGAGAAAAACAATACCGGCACCGATTGCCATGCCGATACTCATGATTATCCAACCGGTGTCATTGCTGTCGAATTTAATTGCTTCTTGCCATTCACTCTCGCTCATTCCAGCCCGTCTTGCTGCCGGTGAGTCATTCACAATTACGCTATTATTTGTCGCCGTATCCATTAGGCTCTCGCTTATTTTGTAGGGTAAACAGTTATTTTTTATGGATATCTGCTCATCAGCGATAATGAGCCAGAGAGGTGCAGGCGTTTGTTATTGGTGTGGAAATATCATATCCGGAGAGGAAGAGAAAAAAATCACAACGTTAGTGTGGTTTTTGACTGAAAAAAGAATAAATTACTCTTTTGAAAAAAGAAGCGGGACGATTTTTCTCATTGTGACGCGCTTCAAGGAATAAAAAACCCGCGACACGCGCGGGTTGTTGATCGCTGGTACGTTACTGACACCAGAAAGCAAAAACCCCGCCGAAGCGGGGTTTCTAAAGAGTTGAAGCTGACCGATAAGCCGCGTTCTTTTTGGTATAGCGTCGTTGGACAGTCATTCATCTCAACCGCTACGTAGCAAAAACCCCGCCGAAGCGGGGTTTCTAAAGAGTTGAAGCTGACCGATAAGCCGCATTCTTTTTGGTATAGCGTCGTTGGACAGTCATTCATCTCAACCGCTACGTAGCAAAAACCCCGCCGAAGCGGGGTTTTAGTAATAAGTTGAAGCTGACCGATAAGCCGGGTTCTGTCGTTGGACAGTCATTCATCTAGGCCAGCAATCGCTCACTGGCTCAAGCAGCCTACCCGGGTTCAGTACGGGCCGTACCATGTGAACCCCTATTTGGCCTTGCTCCGGGTGGAGTTTACCGTGCCACGGACTGTTACCAGCCGCGCGGTGCGCTCTTACCGCACCCTTTCACCCTTACCTGATCCCACTTGCGTGGGCCATCGGCGGTTTGCTCTCTGTTGCACTGGTCGTGGGTTTCCCCCCCAGGCGTTACCTGGCACCCTGCCCTATGGAGCCCGGACTTTCCTCCCCTCCGCCTGTCTCCCCCGAAAGGGACGACGACGAAGCGGCGACTGTCTGGTCAGCTTCGGCGCGCAGTATAGAGGGTTTGCGCCCCGCTGTCACCCTTCGGTGAGCATCCCTACCCGCAGGGTGGCGGCAATATTGCGCGAAGCGCGATAAATATTGTCAAACGCGCCGCGGAACGCCTCTTCCAGGGTGCTGATACTGGTCAGGACGCTGAACACCGCGTCGATGCCATACTGGTGCACAATTCCGACGTCGCTGGTCAGGCTGCCGGCGATGCCGATGACCGGCTTGCGATATTTACTGGCGACGCGCGCCACGCCCACCGGCACTTTGCCGTGAATACTTTGACTGTCCAGGCGTCCTTCGCCGGTCACCACCCAGGTGCAGTCGTGAATATGCTCTTCGAGATTCAGCGCCTGGGTGACAATTTCGATGCCGCTCTTCAGCTCCGCACCGAGGAATGCCATCAGCGCGGCGCCCATGCCGCCTGCCGCACCCGCGCCAGGGACATTTTTGACATCAATACGCAGCGCGGTATGAATCACATCGGCGTAGTGAGAAAGATTGTTGTCGAGTTCGACGATGTTGGCTTCTGTCGCCCCTTTCTGCGGGCCGAAGATGCGGGAGGCACCCTGCTCACCGATCAGCGGATTGCTCACATCGCAGGCCACCCGGATCGCGCAGGTTTTGAGACGCGGATCGAGAGCCGAAATATCAATATTGTTTAACGCCATCAGGCTGCCACCGCCGTGGCCAATTTCGGTGCCGTTGGCATCGGTCAGTTTTGCCCCCAGCGCCTGAACCATCCCTGCGCCGCCGTCGTTGGTGGCGCTGCCGCCAATCCCGATAATGATATTGCGCGCACCTTTATCGAGTGCCGCGAGGATCAGCTCGCCCGTCCCGCGGGAGGTGGTAATCAGCGGGTTGCGCTGTGCCGGAGGAACCAGTGCCAGTCCGCTCGCCGCCGCCATCTCAATAAATGCCGTCACACCATCGCCGGAGATCCCCCAGCAGGCATTGACGGTTTCGCCCAGTGGCCCCGTCACTACTGCATGCTGCATCGTGCCATTGGTGGCGGCAACCATCGCTTCAACCGTGCCTTCCCCGCCATCCGCCACGGGAACCGAAACATACTCTGCATCGGGAAAGATCTCCCGAAAGCCTTTTTCTATCGCCTGCGCTACCTCGGTGGCAGACAGGCTTTCTTTGTAAGAGTCAGGGGCAATTACGATTTTCATAGTTATAGCCTGTTACCGCTTGAGGCAAAAATAGCGGGCGCGTTCCCGCGCCCGTCTTTGTTAGCGAGAGACTTCCACTTTCGCCAGTTTTTCGTAATAGCAGGCAATGGCGCTGTGGTCGGCCGTTCCCAGCCCGTCGGCACGCAGGGCCTGCATCATCTCCATCACCGCCGCGGTCAGCGGTAGCTGGGCCCCCACGCCGTGAGAGGTATCCAGCGCGTTCGCCAGATCCTTGATGTGCAGATCGATACGGAAACCCGGTTTGAAGTTACGATCCATCACCATTGGCGCTTTGGCATCCAGTACGGTGCTGCCCGCCAGGCCGCCACGGATCGCCTGATACACCAGATCCGGGTTAACGCCCGCTTTGGTCGCCAGAGTCAGGGCTTCAGACATCGCGGCGATGTTCAGGGCCACAATCACCTGGTTTGCCAGCTTGGTGACGTTACCCGCGCCAATCTCACCGGTGTGCACCACGGAACCGGCCATCGCTTTCATCAGGTCGTAATATTTGTCGAAGATGGCTTTGTCGCCGCCCACCATCACAGAGAGGGTACCGTCGATAGCTTTCGGCTCGCCGCCGCTCACCGGCGCATCCAGCATGTCGATGCCTTTTGCTTTTAACGCCTCGCTGATTTCACGGCTGGCCAGCGGCGCAATAGAGCTCATGTCGATCAGCACAGTGCCCGGTTTGGCCCCTTCGATGATGCCGCCTTCGCCCAGCGCCACCTCTTTCACGTGCGGGGAGTTTGGCAGCATGGTGATGATCACATCGCACTGCTCAGCAATGGCCTTTGCCGTGGCGGCCGTTTCTGCGCCTGCGGCGATCACTTCGGCAATGGCTTCCGGGTTACGGTCTGCAACCACCAGTGAGTAACCTGCTTTGATGAGGTTTTTACTCATTGGTTTACCCATGATACCCAGGCCAATAAAACCAACTTTCAGTGTCATAATTGCGTCTCTCTTTATTCAGTGGTGGTGATTATTTCTTGAAGGAATCCGCTAACTTCTGGGTGGCGGAGCGGAACACGCCAAGATCGCTGCCAACGGCAACAAAGGTTGCACCCCACTCCAGATAACGGCGGGCATCGGCCTCAACCGGCGCCAGAATGCCGGACGGCTTACCGTGCGCTTTGGCGCGGGCAAAGATATGTTGGATGGCGCGCTGCACTTCCGGGTGATTTGCGTTCCCCAGATGACCAAAGGCGGCCGCCAGGTCGCTTGGACCGACAAAGATGCCGTCTACGCCGTCAGTGGCGGCGATCGCATCGACGTTATCCACGCCCTGCTGGCTCTCAATCTGCACCAGGATGGTGATGTTCTTGTTCGACTGGGCGAGGTAGTCCGGCACGGTGCCAAACATATTGGCGCGATGGGAGACTGACACGCCGCGAATGCCTTCTGGCGGATAACGGGTGGAGGCCACCGCCTGCACCGCCTCTTCGACGTTTTCCACAAACGGGATCAGGAAGTTATAGAAGCCAATATCCAGCAGGCGCTTGATGATCACCGGCTCATTGGTCGGCACGCGAACCACCGGCGCGCTATGGCTGCCTTTCAGCGCCATCAGCTGCGGGATAAAGGTGGTGACGTCGTTCGGCGCATGTTCACCGTCCAGCACCAGCCAGTCAAAACCTGCCAGCCCCAGCACTTCGGTGCTGATTGGGCTTGCCAGCGCGGACCAGCAGCCGATCTGAATCTGATGTGCCGCGAGGGCCGCTTTAAATTTGTTCGGGAAAATATCGTTACTCATCGCTTATACCTTTGCTTATTTCTGCAATTCCATACGTTTGATGTCGCCCACTACGAATAGGTAGCAGAACATCGCCATCAGCGCAGAACACCCTACGAACAGCAGTGCCGCGTTGAACGAATGCAGTTCACTGACCAGATAGCCAATCACCAGCGGAGTGACGATTGACGCTACGTTGCCAAAGACGTTAAACACACCACCGCACAGGCCAACAATCTCTTTTGGTGCGGTGTCAGATATGACCGGCCAGCCCAGGGCACCAAACCCTTTACCGAAGAAGGCCAGCGCCATCAGCGCGACCACCAGCGTGGTGTTGTTGGTGTAGTTGCATAGAATGATTGAGGAGGCCAGCAGCATACCCAGCACGATCGGCAGCTTACGCGCCAGGGTAATCGACTTGCCTTGCTTAATCAGGTGATCCGAGAATACGCCGCCCAGTACGCCGCCGGCAAAGCCGCACAGTGCCGGAATCGATGCCACCAGGCCCACTTTCAGAATCGACATCCCCTTCTCCTGCACCAGATAAATCGGGAACCAGGTGAGGAAGAACCAGGTGATGGTGTTGATAAAGTATTGCCCGAAAAATACGCCCAGCATCATGCGGTTAGACAATAACTGTTTGATGTAATGCAGCTTCGGACCGCTGGCCGCTTTGTCGCCTGGCTTTTTGTGGTCCATATCGACCACCGCGCCGCCCTCCTTAATGAACTTCAGCTCATCGGCGCTTATGCCTGGATGGTCGGTCGGGTTATGAATAAACTTCGCCCACATGCCGGTGAGCACAAAACCAATCACACCCATTACGGTGAAAACATGTTCCCAGCCCCAGGCGAAGGTCAGCCAGCCGAGCAGCGGGGAGAAGAGCGCCAGCGAGAAATATTGCGCGGCGTTAAAAATAGCCGATGCCGTACCGCGCTCTTTGGTCGGGAACCAGGCCGCCACGATACGGGCGTTAGCCGGGAAGGATGGCGCCTCGGAGAAGCCGAGCATAAAGCGCATAAAGAACATTGAAACGCCCGCCCACGCCAGCGGGAAGAGATCGACAAACCCCTGCAGGAAGGTGAACAGCGACCAGAAGAAGAGGCTATACGTATAGACCTTTTTCGAACCGAATTTGTCCAGCAGCCAGCCGCCGGGGATCTGCATCAACAGATAGGCCCAGCCGAAGGCGGAGAAGATGTAACCCATCGACACGGCACTTAATTGCAGCTCTTTGGCGACTTCCGTACCGGCAATAGAGAGCGTGGCGCGGTCAGCGTAATTGACCGCAGTAACAATAAAAATGATGAGTAATATTAAATAACGGGTGGGGACACCCTTTTTAGTTTCAACGGTAGTATCCAGCAACATATTTATTTCCTCTGGTACATCAATGAAATTATTTTTATTGTTTTAAGAAAGAGGCAATCCTGATTATTTTGCTAATTAGAGATAATTGCGGTTAATTAACCGAATCCATGAAAGCGTTAATGAGTATAATCAAGCGCCCACCACCACGCATTGTAGCATTGCTCAATTATCAATTTCATTGTGAATATTATTTTGAGCATATGCACAAACCCTTGGGCGCTGATGCACAGATTTCGCCATTGCTCCCCTTATGGGCAGGCCACCGTCATAAATGAGTGAGCGCGATCACATTATTAATTCCCCATGCCTGACATTCTTTATTCCACTGAGCAGAGTCTTTATTTTTTATAACAAGAAAATATAGTTACTCTTTGATCAATTAATTATCCCCCACGCGCTGGAGAATACTGGACAATGGCCGACATCGAAATTCGTCAAACGTCGCCGACCGCGTTTTATATTAAGGTACATGAGACCGATAACGTGGCGATTATTGTTAACGATCAGGGGTTAAAAGCCGGAACGCGTTTCCCGGACGGACTTGAACTCATCGAGCATATTCCACAGGGCCATAAAGTGGCGCTGGTGGATATCCCGGCGCAGGGCGAAATCGTGCGTTACGGCGAAGTCATCGGCTACGCCGTGCGCGCCATCCCCCAGGGTAGCTGGATTGATGAGTCGCTGGTCGCCCTGCCGGAAGCCCCGCCGCTGCACACCCTGCCGCTGGCCACCCGCGTACCGGAGCCGCTGCCTGCGCTTGAAGGCTACACCTTTGAAGGTTATCGCAATGCGGACGGCAGCGTCGGCACCAAAAACCTGCTCGGCATCAGCACCAGCGTGCATTGCGTGGCGGGTGTGGTCGATTATGTGGTGAAGATCATCGAACGCGATCTGCTGCCAAAATACCCCAACGTCGACGGCGTGGTGGGTCTGAACCACCTTTACGGCTGCGGCGTGGCGATCAATGCCCCGGCGGCAATTGTCCCTATCCGCACCATTCACAATATCGCCCTGAACCCGAACTTCGGCGGCGAAGTGATGGTTATCGGCCTCGGCTGCGAGAAGCTGCAACCCGAAAAGCTGCTCCAGGGCACCGAAGATGTGCAGGCGATCCCGGTGGATGACGCCAGCATCGTGCGTTTGCAGGACGAGCAGCATGTCGGCTTCCGGTCGATGGTGGATGACATTCTGCAGGTCGCTGAGCGCCATCTGGCAAAACTGAATCAGCGCCAGCGTGAAACCTGCCCGGCCTCTGAGCTGGTGGTGGGGATGCAGTGCGGCGGCAGCGACGCCTTCTCGGGCGTGACCGCCAACCCAGCAGTGGGCTATGCCTCAGACCTGCTGGTGCGCTGCGGCGCCACGGTGATGTTCTCCGAAGTGACCGAAGTACGCGATGCGATCCACCTGCTGACACCGCGCGCCATCAACGAAGAGGTGGGCAAACGCCTGCTGGAGGAGATGGCCTGGTACGATAACTATCTCGATATGGGCAAGACCGACCGCAGCGCCAACCCGTCGCCGGGCAACAAGAAAGGCGGCCTGGCGAACGTGGTGGAAAAAGCCTTGGGCTCCATCGCCAAATCGGGCAAGAGCGCCATCGTTGAAGTGCTTTCCCCGGGTCAGCGCCCGACAAAACGTGGCCTGATCTACGCCGCTACGCCCGCCAGCGATTTCGTCTGTGGTACCCAGCAGGTGGCCTCCGGGATCACCGTTCAGGTCTTCACCACCGGTCGCGGCACCCCGTACGGCCTGATGGCGGTGCCAGTCATTAAAATGGCGACCCGTACCGAGCTGGCGAACCGTTGGTTTGACCTGATGGATATCAATGCAGGCACTATCGCTACCGGCGAAGAGAGCATTGAGGACGTGGGCTGGAAGCTGTTCCACTTCATCCTCGACGTGGCGAGTGGACGTAAGAAGACTTTTTCCGATCAGTGGGGATTACATAACCAGCTGGCGGTATTTAACCCGGCACCGGTGACCTGAGTTTGCAGTAAACCTCTTTTAGCATGGCTCCGGCCATGCTTTTTTTGCCTTTCGTTCTGGCAGATGCTCAACATTTCGAAGGTTTGCATATCAGAAGTAATATCGTCTGACGGGACAAGCGCAGCCTATCTTAAGACCTGCCAGTACCCACCTTTTCTGGCACCGACCCGTTGTACCTTACCCTTGCTTTGTAATGCGCTAAGGTAGCGTTCTACCGTACGGGAGGTTACACCGAGCATTGAGGCCAGGGTGGAAGCTGTCATCTTTGGCTGGGCAATCAAAAGTTGCAGGATGGCGTCCTCTTTTTCCGACATTTGTTCCGACATTTGTTCCGACATTTGTTCCGACAATGCATGCGGGGTTGAGATACTTTCACGCAGCGCATCGGCAAGATTTTGTAGCATAAATTCTACAAAAGCCGTGCAGTCGCTGGCTTTATCACACTGCCCAAGGATGGCGTAGTACCGCTCTTGCTGAAAGTGGATCAGCGTTTCCACCGGCAACCAGGCCAGCTCGGCACGCCAGTGGCTGAGGATAAGAGTCTGCCAGAGACGCCCCATACGACCATTACCGTCGGCAAAGGGATGGATAAATTCAAATTCATAGTGGAATACAGAGCTGGCGATCAGCGGGTGCAAGTCTGTGGCATTAAGCCAGCCAAGCAGCTCATCCACCAGACGAGGTACCTGAGACGCAGGAGGTGCCATATGCACCAGTTGGTTACCACGATAGATCCCGACATCCCCCTGGCGCAGTTGCCCGGGATTATCTACGAGCCCCTTCATCAGGAGCCGATGGGCACTCAGCAAATCTTTCAGGCGACTGGCTTGCCAGATATTCAGGTGCTCGTAGGCCTGGATGGCGTTTCTGACTTCCTGAATATCTTTTGCCGGGGCCAGCACCCGCTTTCCATCCATAATTGCGGTCACCTGCCCGGTGGTCAGCGAATTATGCTCGATGGCTAACGACGCTGGATAGTACGAATACGATTCTCTTTACGCAGCAGAGGTGAAGCTCGCCCCGTATAAGCAGCCCAGTGTCCCAGCAATTCTCCCGTTTCAACCACCAGATTAAGGATTGCAGACGTAATCGTAAAAGGCGGTTGATAACGGCTCACGAGCTTACTCTCCCTGCTGCTCCAGCGCATATTTATACAGCGCGTTCTTTTTCACGCCGTGGATCTCTGCTGCCAGCGCGGCCGCTTTCTTCAGCGGTAGCTCGGCCTGCAACAGCACGAGGGTGCGCAGGGCATCCGCAGGCAGGGCGTCCTCTTCGGCCTTGTGCCCTTCGACAATCAGCACCATCTCGCCCTTACGGCGGTTTTCATCCTCTTTCACCCATGCCAGCAATTCGCCAACCGGCAGGCCGTGGATGGTCTCCCAGGTTTTGGTCAGCTCACGGGCCAGCACCACGTAACGCGCCTCTCCCCAAACGGCGACCATGTCTTCCAGGCTCTCCAGCAGACGGTGGGTTGATTCGTAGAAGATCAGCGTGCGCGGTTCGGCTTCCAGCGCTTTCAGCACGTCGCGACGACCTTTGGATTTGGCGGGCAGGAAGCCTTCGTAGCAGAAGCGGTCAGACGGCAGGCCCGCCGCGCTCAGAGCAGCAATGGCGGCGCACGGTCCTGGCAGCGGTACGACGCGAATGCCCGCCTCGCGGCAGGTGCGAACCAGGTGATAACCCGGATCGTTAATCAGCGGCGTACCGGCATCGGACACCAGGGCGATGTTCTGCCCCTCTTTCAGCTTTGCCACCAGCGTCTCGGCCTTTTGCTGCTCGTTATGGTCGTGCAGGGCAAACAGGCGGGCATTAATGGCGAAGTGTTGCAGCAGCAGGCCAGTGTGGCGGGTATCTTCAGCCGCAATAAGATCAACGCTTTGCAATACGGTGAGTGCACGTTGGGTAATATCAGATAAATTCCCGATAGGAGTAGGTACAATATATAGCTGACCCTGAGAATTATCTGCCGTTTCGTGTTGTTTCATTGTTTCATCCGTATTGCCGATTTAATATTAAGCATTGCGTAAAAAATATCACTGGATACAGTATGGTACCCTTAACGTTTTTTCATAATAAAGCCACGCGCAGCCTTCCGCTGGTGCTGGCAGCCCTGTTCTTTGCAGGCTGTGGCACACAGGCGCCCGATCAAAGTGCTGCCCACATGGAGGGTACAGCCCAGGCTGACTCCGGCTTCTATCTGCACCAGATGGAGCAGAGCTCGAATGATACCAGGATCAACTGGCAATTACTCGCCATTCGTGCACTGCTGAAAGAGGGTAAAACCCAGCATGCCACCGATCTGTTTAACCAGTTGCCGCAGGATCTGACCGATACCCAACGTCGCGAGCAGTCGCTGCTGGCCGCAGAGCTGAAAATTGCGCAGAACGATGCTGCCGGCGCGAAGACTATCCTCGGCAATATCGACATCAGCGCGCTGGATAAAAATCAGCAGGCGCGTTTCTGGCAGGCCGGTATCGCCGCCGAGCAGGGTCGCCCTTCCCTGACGCTGCTGCGGGCGTTGATCGCCCAGGAGCCGCTGCTCTCCGCTGCCGAAAAACAGAAAAATATCGATGCCACCTGGCAGACGCTCTCCGCCATGAATCCCGATCAGGCCAATGCGCTGGTGATTAACGCTGACGAAAATATCCTGCAGGGCTGGCTGGATTTGCAGCGCGTCTGGTTCGATAACCGCAACGATCCGAATATGCTGAAAGCCGGAATTAAAGACTGGCAAACCCGCTATCCAAATAACCCGGGCGCAACCATGCTGCCAACGCAGCTGGTTAATGTACAGAACTTCAAGCCAGCCTCCACCAGCAAAATTGCTCTGCTGCTGCCATTAGGTGGCCAGGCCGCCGTCTTTGGCCGCACGATCCAGCAGGGTTTTGAAGCGGCGAGAAACGGTACTGCCGCCGTCGCGGGCAGCGCGATTCCCGCCCAGGTCGCCCAGGCCGCTAATGCCAGTGATGTGGTGAGCCCGTCCAGTGCCGAAACCAACGATCTGACCGCGACCCAGCCTGTCGCTGCTCAGCCAGGCACGCTCCAGAATCCGGTGCAGGCCCCTGCCACTCCGCAACCTGTCGCCGCGCCGGAAGACAACGTGCAGGAAAGCAACGCGCAGGAGCCGGTGCAGACTCCGGTCACGACACAAGAGACGCAGACCGTTGCCCAACCACAGGCCATGGGTAACCCATCTGCTGAGATAAAAGTGTATGACACCAGCAACCAGCCGCTCGATCAGGTGCTGAATCAGGTGCAGCAGGATGGGGCCAGCATCGTGGTCGGCCCGCTGCTGAAAAACAACGTGGACGAGCTGGTGAGAAGCAACACCCCGCTGAACGTGCTGGCGCTGAACCAGCCGGAGCAGGTGCAGAATCGCCCTAACGTCTGCTACTTTGCCCTGTCGCCAGAAGACGAAGCCCGCGATGCGGCCCGCCATATTCATGAGCAAGGTAAGCAGGCTCCCCTGCTGCTCATCCCACGCAGCCAACTGGGCGATCGCGTCGCTAACGCCTTTGCCCAGGAGTGGCAACAGCTGGGCGGTGGTATCGTCCTGCAGCAGAAATTTGGCTCAGCCTCAGAACTGCGCGCGGGCGTGAACGGCGGAGCGGGTATTGCCCTCAGCGGTAGCCCGGTAACTACCAGCCTGCCACAGCAGCAGAGCGTGACGATTGGTGGCCTGACTATCCCGGCGCCGCCAACGGATGCGCAGATCAGCGGCGGCGGTAACGTCGATGCGGCCTATATTGTCGCCACCCCGGAAGAGATCGCCTTTATCAAACCGATGATCGCCATGCGTAACGGCAGCCAGGCGGGCGTGTCGCTGTACGCCAGCTCGCGCAGCGCACAGGGCACCGCAGGCCCGGACTTCCGTCTTGAGATGGAAGGGCTGCAGTACAGCGAAATCCCGATGCTCGCAGGGGCAAATCCAGAGCTGATGCAGCAGGCGCTCAGCAGCGTGCGTAACGACTACTCGCTGGCGCGCCTGTATGCCATGGGCGTGGATGCCTGGACGCTGGCGAACCACTTCACCCAGATGCGCCAGGTGCCGGGCTTTACCCTTAACGGCAACACCGGCGATCTCACCGCCACTCAGGATTGCGTGATTAACAGGAAGTTATCATGGCTCAAATACCAGCAGGGACAGATCGTTCCGGCCAGTTAACCCGCAAACAGACCGGCGACGCGCGCGAATTACAGGCGCGTCGCTGGCTTGAGCGCAAAGGACTGCGCTTTATCGCCGCTAACGTTCGCGGACGCGGCGGGGAAATTGACCTTATCATGCAGGACGGCCCGTCCATCGTGTTCATTGAGGTGCGCTACCGCCAGTCATCCCGTTACGGTGGGGCCGCCGCCAGCGTGACCCGGGCCAAGCAACAAAAATTGTTACACACCGCCCAGTTGTGGCTTGCCCGGCATAATGGCAGCTTTGACACTGTGGATTGCCGGTTCGATGTGGTAGCCTTCACCGGAAACGCCATCGAATGGTTCAAAAACGCCTTCGGCGAAGACGCGTAAATCAGATCGTTAAGGGATACCGTGCTCGAAAGAATTAAGGTTTGCTTCACGGAAAGCATTCAGACTCAGATTGCAGCAGCAGAAGCGCTGCCGGACGCCATCTCCCGCGCGGCGATGACGCTGGTTCAGTCCCTGCTTAACGGCAACAAAATTCTCTGTTGTGGTAATGGCACCTCGGCCGCCAACGCACAGCATTTTGCTGCCAGTATGATCAATCGTTTTGAGACAGAGCGCCCCAGTTTACCTGCCATTGCACTTAATACCGATAACGTGGTCTTAACGGCGATTGCCAACGATCGTCTTCATGATGAGATCTACGCCAAGCAGGTGCGCGCGTTAGGGCATGCCGGTGATGTCCTGCTGGCCATCTCCACGCGCGGCAACAGCCGCGACATCGTCAAGGCCGTGGAAGCGGCCGTCACGCGCGATATGACCATCGTTGCGCTGACCGGTTACGACGGCGGCGAGCTGGCGGGGCTGTTAGGTCCGCATGACGTTGAGATCCGTATTCCTTCCCACCGCAGCGCGCGCATTCAGGAGATGCATATGCTGACGGTGAACTGTTTATGCGATCTGATCGATAACACGCTTTTCCCTCACCAGGATGATTAAGGAGTAAACATGAAGGCACTTTCGCCCCTCGCAGTCCTTATTTCTGCGCTGCTGCTTCAGGGATGTGTGGCTGCAGCGGTAGTGGGTACCGCCGCTGTGAGCACCAAAGCCGCGACCGACCCGCGTACCGTGGGCACGCAGGTGGATGACGGCACCCTGGAGCTGCGCGTAAACAGTGCACTCTCCAAAGACCAACAGATTAAGAAAGAAGCGCGCATTAACGTTACGGCTTATCAGGGCAAGGTGTTACTGGCCGGACAGGCGCCGAATACCGAGCTTGCCTCCCGCGCGAAACAAATTGCGATGGGTGTAGAAGGGACGACCGAGGTATTTAACGAAATACGTCAGGGCCAGCCGATTGGCCTGGGTGCCGCCTCAAACGACACCTGGATCACCACTAAAGTGCGCTCCCAGTTGCTGGGCAGCGATCAGGTGAAATCCTCGAACGTGAAAGTGACCACCGAGAATAGCGAAGTATTCCTGCTCGGCCTGGTGACCGAGCGTGAAGGTAAAGCGGCGGCGGATATCGCCAGCCGGGTAAGCGGCGTGAAACACGTGACCACGGCCTTCACCTATATCAAGTAATCTCCCCTGCCCTCTGCCGTTGGCAGAGGGCGCTCATCCTTCTCCCTGCGCCTGTTCCCTGATTTTCGCCGACGGAATAATATTGACCCCTGCCGGTGCTGCACCCAGCGCCTCCTGCAGCATAACCTGCGCCACATCCCGCGCCTCGACAGACTTCCAGTTGCCGGGCAGCAGGCTGAACAGCGGGGAAAACAGCGACTCGCTGAAGCGATGCTTCTCCCGCTCCCCCAGCAGCATTGACGGTCGCACAATGGTCAACCGCTCCCACTTCTGGGCGATCAGGGCCTCTTCCATTTTGCCTTTCACCTTGTTGTAGAAGAACGGCGAATGCGCGTTAGCCCCCATGGCGCTCACGACCAGGAAATGCTTCGCCCCGAGTCGTTTGCCGGTCAGCGCAGTATCCACCACCAGCGTGTAATCGGCATGAATAAAGGCCTCTTTGCTGCCGGCCTCACGCCGGGTGGTGCCCAGACAGCAAAAGACGGTATCAACCGGATCCTGAACCTGTGCCAGCGCATCGGTCAGTTGCGGATCGTGGGGATTAAACACCCCTTCTATATCGCCCAGCGGGCGACGCGTCGGGGCGGCAATATAGTTGATCTTCTGCTCCTGAATTAGCATACGCAGCAGGTGCCCACCCACAAGGCCGGTCGCGCCGGTAATTAAAACCTGACTCATTACTCCTCCTTTGCAGATTAGTCCGTATGCGATTTCATGCCACTCAACCACACTTAGTGGTCTGAACGTTAAGTATTTACCACAAGCTGGAAAAAAGCTGTCTGAAGCCAAAACAACGGAGGAAGCATGAGCAAGAAAATTGCGGTCTTGATTACCGACGAGTTTGAAGATTCAGAATTTACTTCACCTGCCGAGGCGTTTCGTAAGGCGGGCCATGAGGTGATCACCATTGAAAAAGAGGCAGGCAAAACGGTAAAAGGCCATAAGGGCGAGGCCAGCGTGACCATCGATAAAACCATCGATGAGGTGAGCCCGTCTGACTTTGACGCCCTGTTACTGCCGGGTGGGCACTCCCCGGACTCGCTACGCAGCGATACACGTTTCGTGACCTTTACCCGGGACTTTGTCTCCAGCGGGAAACCGGTCTTTGCTATCTGCCACGGTCCGCAGCTGCTCATCAGCGCTGAGGTTGTGCGCGGACGTAAACTGACGGGCGTGAAATCGATCGCCATCGATCTGAAAAACGCCGGAGCCGATTTTCACGATCAGGAGGTAGTTATCGATAACGATCAGCTGGTTACCAGCCGGACGCCAGAAGATCTTATCGCCTTTAACCGTGAGGCGTTGCGCTTACTCGGCGCGTAGCCAGTGATGTTTTTTGCCAAAGCCTAACGTGTTGTCAGTGAACTTCAGTTCATCCAGACGGATCTCCCATACCGGAGCTGGCATGGCAGCGGCAACCGGAAAGCGACGAAGATAGTGCTTGCGCATCACGTCGCTTTCCTCCCCTTCCAGACGACGAATCTCCCCTTTGAACTGCACCCCGCGGATTAACGCCACGGTTTTGGGCTGCCCGTTGACGGTGCCTGCAACTTTCGCCTGTTTGCCGCTCATCTGCGCATGGCGGGTTTTGTCTTCGCTTAAGACGTAGAACGCGACGCGCTGCGAGTCATAATAGTAAAAGGCATTTGCACACCACAGCTCATCGTCATGGTGCACGCACCAGGTGACCACGTGCTGCTTCGCCAGCCAGCGGTTGATGGCGGCCAGAGTTTCCATTTCGCTTCTCTCTCATGCTAAGGTGCACTCACCTTAACATACTGAATCTGTCGCCGTGTGCTGGTTTCTCTATCTTGTTCGAACTGCTGATAATGCACTCTATACGGGCATCACAACCGATGTGCCGCGCCGCTTCCTGCAACATCAAACGGGAAAAGGAGCGAAGGCGTTGAGGGGTAAAGGAGAGCTGACGCTGGCGTTTTCCGCCGTCGCAGGGGATCGCTCCCTGGCCCTCCGGCTGGAATATCGCATTAAACAGCTCACGAAGCGCCAGAAAGAGCGCCTCGTCAGCGGAGACGGGTCGTTTGAGGCGCTACGCGAGAGCCTGCAAAGGCCGCCGGTTAAAAGCTATTGAAGCGATCGTGGTATTCCACCAGGCCGCTCACGCCGTTAAGCGCATCGTCGGCCAGACGGTGGACCTGGAAAGCCGACTCGGTGCCCGGCCAGCGGCAACGCAGATCGTAATGTGCCGCTTTCTCGAAGCCTAAACGGCTGTAGAAATCCGGATCGCCCAGCGTCACGACCGCGGCGTAGCCAAACTCATTGAGTGAATCCAGCCCTTCGTAGACCAGCTGGCGCGCCAGTCCCTGTCCGCGATAGTTTTCATCCACCGCCAGCGGCGCCATGCCGACCCACTGCAGCTCTTCGCCCTGCACGATGACCGGACTAAAGGCCACGTAGCCAACGACCTGACCTTCATCATCGGTGGCGACCAGACCCAGCGTAATCAGGCCGTCTTCACGAAGATCGTGAACCAGTTGCGCTTCACCTTCCCCTTCAAACGACCGGCGTAATAAGGCGTCAATACCCGGGGCATCGATGCCAATTTCTACTCGAATCAACATGGCTCACCTACAGAAGTGTGTTTACTTTCCGGCGGAGTTTTCAGACCCGCCTCGACAAAATCGGCCAGTTGCAACAGAGCCACGCGCAGCGGCTTCGGCATCTGTTCCAGTTCAATCGCATCCATCAGGTTTTTGACATACAGACCTAACTCGGTATCGCCTTCAATCACCAGACGGCGCTGGAAGAAGAGCGTGTCGGGATCCTGCTTGCGTGCCGCAATCATCAGCAGATCGCTGGCGTCAGCGCTGAAGCTGACATCCGCCTCGGCGGATTCGCGCACCACCAGCTGTTCATTTTCAACGGAGGTGTACCAGCGCAGACCAATATCGCGCACCTCGATACGTAACCAGCGCCCTTCGAGAAATTCCAGCTCGCCATCCGCCAGCGCCTGGCGGAATTGCCAGCTGAGCACCTGCTCCAGTACCTGACGCTTCAGGGCAAAGGGCGCGAGCTTAACCGGCACGCTCAGCAGCGACGGGCCAAATTGTACGAGACGTGAACGCAGTTTATCCAGCACGAGCAATACTCCTGATATCTATAGTCCTGATATTTTGCCATATCCAGTCGCCGGTATAGCGGGGTAAATCAACAAACTGACAACCGGCGTAACCCATTATTGGTGTCATCAATACGCCATTAGCTGCCTTAAATCAAAAATTGTCGCCGGATGGTTAATTAAAATCCCTGTTCGATAACAATTTTGCATCCCTCTGGGGCTGCGAACGTCAGGATAAATTATGGAGCTGCTCTGCCCTGCCGGGAACTTACCGGCGTTAAAGGCGGCCATCGAAAACGGCGCCGATGCGGTTTATATCGGGCTGAAGGACGATACCAATGCCCGTCACTTCGCTGGTCTCAATTTTACCGAGAAAAAACTGCAGGAAGCGGTGAGCTTCGTACATCTTCATCGCCGTAAACTGCATATCGCTATCAATACCTTTGCCCACCCCGACGGCTATCAACGCTGGCAGCGCGCGGTGGATATGGCGGCACAGCTGGGTGCCGACGCCCTGATTCTGGCGGATCTCGCCATGCTGGAGTATGCCGCAGAACGCTATCCCCACATTGAGCGCCATGTCTCGGTACAGGCGTCTGCCACTAACGAAGAGGCCGTACGCTTTTATCATCGTAATTTTGAGGTGTCGCGCGTGGTGCTGCCGCGCGTACTCTCTATTCATCAGGTTAAGCAACTGGCGCGGGTCACGCCAGTTCCGCTGGAAGTTTTTGCCTTTGGCAGCCTGTGCATCATGGCTGAAGGGCGCTGCTACCTCTCTTCTTATCTCACCGGGGAATCGCCCAACACCGTAGGCGCCTGCTCCCCTGCCCGCTACGTGCGCTGGCAGCAAACCCCGCAGGGGCTGGAGTCGCGTCTGAACGAGGTGCTGATTGACCGCTATCAGGACGATGAAAACGCTGGCTATCCGACGCTGTGCAAAGGCCGCTATCTGGTGGATGGCGAGCGCTACCATGCGCTGGAGGAGCCCACCAGCCTGAACACCCTCGAACTGCTGCCGGAACTGCTGGCCGCCAACATCGCCTCGGTGAAAATCGAAGGACGCCAGCGCAGCCCGGCCTATGTCAGCCAGGTGGCAAAAGTGTGGCGCCAGGCGATCGATCGCTGCATGGCAAATCCGCAGAGCTATACGCCAGAACCGGCGTGGATGGAGACGCTCGGCTCGATGTCCGAAGGCACGCAGACCACGCTGGGTGCGTATCACCGTAAATGGCAGTGAGATAAACCATGAAATATTCATTAGGACCGGTGCTCTATTACTGGTCGAAAGAGACGCTGGAAGACTTTTATCAGCAGGCCGCAACCAGCCAGGCGGATGTGATTTACCTCGGCGAGGCGGTGTGCAGTAAGCGTCGCGCCACAAAGGTGGGTGACTGGCTGGAGATGGCGAAAACCCTGGCCGACAGCGGAAAGCAGGTCGTGCTCTCTACGCTGGCGCTGGTTCAGGCCTCGTCAGAACTGAATGAGCTGAAGCGCTATGTGGAGAACGGTGAATTTCTGCTGGAGGCCAGCGACCTCGGCGTGGTGAACCTGTGCGCCGAGCGCAAACTGCCGTTTGTCGCCGGGCATGCGCTGAACTGCTACAACGCCGTGACGCTGCGTCTGCTGCTCAAACAGGGCATGACGCGCTGGTGTATGCCGGTGGAACTCTCCCGCGACTGGCTGGTGAACATCCTGGCGCAGTGCGACGAGCTGGGGATCCGCAATCAGTTTGAAGTGGAAGTGCTCAGCTACGGGCATCTGCCGCTGGCGTACTCCGCCCGCTGCTTTACCGCGCGCTCAGAGAATCTGCCGAAAGATGAGTGCGAAACCTGCTGCATCAAATACCCCAACGGACGCAGCATGCTGTCGCAGGAGAATCAGCAGGTATTTGTCCTCAATGGCATTCAGACCATGAGCGGCTACGTTTACAACCTTGGCAACGAACTGGCCTCAATGAAAGGGCTGGTGGATATGGTGCGTCTGTCGCCGCTGGGCACCGAAACCTTCGCCATGATCGACGCCTTCCGCGCCAATGAAAATGGTGCTGCCCCGCTGCCGCTGACGGCGAACAGCGAGTGCAACGGCTACTGGCGACGTCTCGCCGGGCTGGAGCTGCAGGACTAAAAAAGGCTCACTTTGTTAACAACGACTGTAAAATTTTAATGCACTATTAAAGATTCACCGTCGACAAAGTGAGCTGCTATGACTGATAAATCCATTCCGTTTTCGGTGCTGGACCTGGCGCCGATCCCTGAAGGCTCCTCGGCAAGGGAAGCCTTTACCCACTCACTGGATCTCGCCCGCCTGGCTGAACAGCGCGGCTATCATCGCTACTGGCTGGCGGAACACCACAACATGGTCGGGATTGCCAGCGCCGCCACCTCAGTGCTGCTCGGCTATCTGGCGGCGAATACCACGACGCTGCATTTAGGCTCGGGCGGCGTGATGCTGCCTAACCATTCGCCGCTGGTTATTGCCGAGCAGTTTGGTACTCTCAACACCCTCTATCCGGGCCGTATCGACCTGGGACTGGGCCGCGCACCGGGCAGCGATCAGCCAACCATGCGCGCCCTGCGTCGCCATATGAGCGGTGACATCGATAACTTCCCCCGCGACGTGCTTGAACTGGTGGAGTGGTTTGATGCCCGTGACCCGAATCCGCAGGTGCGTCCTGTGCCGGGCTACGGCGAGCAGATCCCGGTGTGGCTGTTAGGCTCCAGCCTCTACAGCGCGCAGCTGGCCGCGCAGCTGGGCCTGCCGTTTGCGTTTGCCTCGCACTTTGCGCCGGATATGCTGCACCAGGCACTGCATCTCTATCGCACTAACTTTAAGCCTTCGGCGCGGCTGGAAAAACCGTATGCGATGGTGTGCATCAACATCATTGCCGCTGACAGCAACCGCGACGCGGAATTTCTGTTTACCTCCATGCAGCAGGCCTTTATGAAGCTGCGCCGCGGCGAGACGGGGCAACTGCCACCGCCGGTGGAGAATATGCACCAGCTGTGGTCGGCCTCAGAACAGTATGGCGTGCAGCAGGCGTTAAGCATGTCGCTGGTAGGGGATAAAGCGAAGGTGCGTCATGGACTGGAAGCGGTGCTGCGTGAGACGCAGGCTGATGAGATCATGGTCAACGGCCAGATCTTCGATCACCAGGCGCGTCTGCATTCGTTCGATCTGGCGATGCAGGTGAAAGAGGAGTTGGTGGGGTAATGCATTGTTTGCCCGGTGGCGCTTCGCTTACCGGGCCTACGGTCACGTGTAGGCCGGATAAGGCGCAGCCGCCATCCGGCACAAAACTTTACTGATATACAGGCAGCAGATTAAAGCTCGACAGCACGTGGACCACTGCGTTGCCGATACCGAACACCAGGATCAGTGCAATCATCGGCTTGCCGCCCCAGACGCGGAATTTTGGGCTACCGAAGCGCTTACGTGATTTACGCGCCAGCAGCGCCGGAACAATCGCCGCCCAGATCGTTGCCGCCAGCCCTGCATAGCCAATGGCATACAGGAAACCGTTCGGCCACAGCAGGCCACCAATGACCGGCGGCAGGAAGGTCAGCAGCGCGGTTTTCAGACGCCCCAGCGCGGAGTCATCAAAGCCACAGAGATCGGCCAGGTAGTCAAACAGCCCCAGGGTCACGCCGAGGAACGAGCTCGCCACGGCGAAGTTGGAGAAGATCACCAGCAGCAGATCCAGACTGCGGCTGTTGAGTACGCCACTCAGCGCCTGCACCAGCACATCAATATTCCCGCCCTTCTGCGCAATGCCGATGAACTCCGGACGCGGAATGTTACCCATCGTCCCCAGCAGCCAGATGACATACAGCCCTAGTGCCAGCAGCGTGCCGTAGACCAGGCAGCGGGTGATGGTGCGCGGATCTTTGCCGTAATACTTCATCAGGCTCGGAACGTTGCCGTGATAGCCAAACGATGCCAGACAGAACGGCAGGGTCATCAGCAGATACGGTGAATACGAGGTGTTGCTCTCTGCCACATTAAACAGCGTGGCGGGCGTAACATGCCCCAGCAGGCTGCCGAAGGTCAGGAAGAAGGTGATGACTTTGGCACCCAGCACAATGGCCGTCATCCGGCTCACCGCTTTGGTACTCATCCAGACGATAAATGCCACGCCAAGGGCGAAGGCAAAACCTGCCAGGCGCGCCGGGACGTTCAGCGACATCTCTGCGAAGGTGTGATGCAGAATCGAACCGCTGGCCGAGATATAGGCGTAGGTCAGGATATAGAGCACAAAGGCAATGGAAATACCGTTGACGATATTCCAGCGCTTGCCCAGCAGGTCGCGGGTGATGGTGTCAAAGCTCGACCCAATGCGGTAGTTGAGGTTAGCTTCGAGGATCATCAGCCCGGAGTGCAGCATACAGAACCAGGTGAAGACCAGCGCCGCCAGCGACCAGAAGAACCACGCCCCGGACATGACCACCGGTAGGGAGAACATCCCCGCACCTATGATGGTGCCGCCGATGATCACCACACCGCCGAGCAGTGAAGGTGACGTTTGGGTGGTGGTTAGTGTCGCCATACAGCCTTTTCTCCAGTCAATAATTTGGGACCTGCATCTTAATGTGCTGCACTGTACCAGTACAATAGTACAAAAGGAATAAAAAAAGCCCCGATAAAAATATCGGGGCTGTATATTTTACTTTACGCTACAGAGCGTGAAGATTACGCGTCACGACGACGAACCGGGCCATCTTCGCGACGTGGGCCACGGCTTTCGCGACGCTCACCGCTGAAACGACCTGCACCTGGTGCAGCCCCTTCACGACGAGGACCACGACCGCCTTCACGACGCTCGCCACCGAAGCTGCGGCCACCGCCACGACGTTCGCCGCCACGGTCCTGACGCGGCTGAGCATCGCCCAGCAGCTGCATGTTCATCGGCTTGTTCAGGATGCGGGTACGGGTAAAGTGCTGCAGAACCTCGCCCGGCATACCTTTTGGCAGTTCGATAGTGGAGTGGGTACCGAACAGCTTGATGTTACCGATGTAACGGCTGCTGATGTCACCTTCGTTAGCGATCGCGCCAACGATATGACGAACTTCAACACCATCATCACGGCCCACTTCAATGCGGTACAGTTCCATTTCGCCAGCGTCACGACGTTCGCGACGTGGACGATCTTCACCACCACGCTCTGGACGGTCGCCACGTGGGCCACGATCGTTGCGGTCGCCACGACGTTCGAAACGATCGTCACGGTCACGGAACTCACGCTTAGGACGCATCGGTGCATCTGGCGGCACGATCAGAGAACGTTCGCCCTGCGCCATCTTCAGCAGTGCAGCGGCCAGCGTTTCGATATCCAGCTCTTCGCCTTCGGCGGTCGGCTGGATCTGCGTCAGCAGCGCACGATACTGATCCAGATCGCTGCTCTCCAGCTGCTGCTGGACTTTCGCGGCGAATTTTTCCAGACGGCGTTTGCCCAGCAGCTCTGCGTTTGGCAGGTCTGCTTCTGGAATGGTCAGCTTCATGGTGCGTTCGATGTTACGCAGCAGACGACGTTCGCGGTTCTCAACGAACAGCAGCGCACGGCCCGCACGACCTGCACGACCGGTACGGCCAATACGGTGAACGTAAGACTCGGAGTCCATCGGGATATCGTAGTTAACAACCAGGCTGATACGTTCAACGTCCAGACCACGTGCTGCCACGTCGGTTGCAATCAGGATATCCAGACGACCGTCTTTCAGACGCTCCAGCGTCTGCTCACGCAGCGCCTGGTTCATGTCGCCGTTCAGCGCTGCGCTGTTGTAGCCGCTACGCTCCAGGGCTTCTGCCACTTCCAGGGTTGCATTTTTGGTACGAACGAAGATGATCGCCGCATCAAAATCTTCTGCTTCCAGGAAACGCACCAGCGCTTCATTTTTACGCATACCGTACACAGACCAGTAGCTCTGGCTGATGTCCGGGCGAGTAGTCACGCTGGACTGAATGCGCACTTCCTGCGGCTCTTTCATGAAGCGGCGGGTAATGCGACGGATCGCTTCCGGCATGGTTGCAGAGAACAGAGCGGTCTGATGACCTTCCGGGATCTGCGCCATGATGGTTTCTACGTCTTCGATGAAGCCCATGCGGAGCATTTCGTCAGCTTCATCCAGTACCAGACCGCTCAGTTTAGAGAGATCCAGCGTACCGCGTTTCAGGTGATCCAGCAGACGACCCGGCGTACCGACGACAATCTGTGGACCCTGACGCAGGGCGCGTAACTGCACGTCATAACGCTGGCCGCCGTACAGGGCAACCACGTTTACGCCGCGCATGTGTTTAGAGAATTCAGTCATAGCTTCCGCCACCTGAACAGCCAGTTCACGGGTCGGAGCCAGTACGAGGATCTGCGGTGCACGCAGGTCCGGGTCAATGTTATTCAGCAGCGGCAGCGAGAACGCTGCGGTTTTACCGCTACCAGTCTGGGCCATGCCCAGCACGTCACGACCAGAGAGCAGATGTGGGATACATTCTGCCTGGATCGGAGATGGTTTTTCGTAACCCAGATCGTTAAGGGCTTCAAGGATAGGAGCCTTCAGGCCCAGATCTGCAAAAGTGGTTTCGAATTCAGCCATGTAGTACGAGTGCCTCAATGTCAATGGCGGCCAGTCTACATAACTTATCGTGAAAATTTTCGGTAATTTTCATTGAAAGTGTGAACCGGCTCAAAGTAGGTGTATTGACGAACAACAACGCCCTCACCAGTAAAGGTGATGGCAATCAAAAGATTACGGGCTGATGTTTATGTCGTCAGCTATTGCTGGTCCGATTCTGCCAGGTCGTCATGCTCCTGGCCCAAGAGCGATAATTCCAACAATGCATAACGGTGCTCAACGTAGTTGTGTACGTTGTTAGCAACCGCTAATTTGAACAGTGCCGTAGCGCTGTCCGTATCCCCCAGACTTAGGTAGTACTTACCTAAATAGAAGTTGGTTTCACTGAGATGCTCAGCGAGCGAGGTGTTATCCGTTGCGTCCGCCTTCAGGCGTTCCATCAGCGTTGCTTCGCTAATGTCGCCCAGGTAGAACTCGACAATATTCCATCCCCACTGTTCCTTGTCCGATTTGTCGAAGCGTTGTTTTAACGCGTCTTTAGCCTGCTTTTCGTCAAGCTTCTGCTCAACAATGAAAAGCCACAGGCTACGGAAAGGATCGTTAGGATCGTCTTGATAAAACGCCAGCAGATCATCTTGCGCTAACTTGTCACGACCGCCGTAATACAATGCGATACCGCGATTCAAGTGCGCGTAGTTGTAAGTTGGATCAAGCTCAAGTACAGAATCAAACGCTTCATAGGCAGCATCAAAATTGCCTGCCTGCGTTAAATAAATGCCTAAGTAATTGAATACTTCAGGCATATCCGGTCGGATCGCCAACGCTTGTGAAAAATCATTTCGCGCCAGTGCCCTCAGACCGAGACTATCATACAACACTCCGCGCTCATATAAAAGCTGTGCGCGTTCGTCATCGGTTAAAGCCCGACTGGCAAGAATTTGTTCCATGCGTGCCAGAATCACTTCCTGCTGCAAAGTCGGTTGCAGTGGCACTGCGAGGACTTCACTTTTACGCCAGGCAGAGTTGCTGCATCCTGCCAGCGTCAAAGCTGTCGCAACGAAACACCAGCGCAGAAAAGGCTTCATTTCCCACTCCCGAAGACAACAATTGGATGAACGTCCTGTCCCCCGGCTGCTAACAAGGCGTCCTGCCTGATAACAAGCCCCCCGCTTGCACGGGGGGCAAACGGCAACCTTACTCGCCCTGTTCGCCAGCCGGAGCTTCCGGCGCAGCGGCAGGCTGAGACTGCTCGGTCGCTTCTTTAATGCTCAGACGGATACGGCCCTGACGGTCAACTTCGAGAACTTTAACCGGCACTTCCTGACCCATCTGCAGGTAATCGGTCACTTTCTCAACGCGCTTGTCAGCGATCTGAGAGATATGTACCAGACCTTCTTTACCGCCACCGATGGCAACGAATGCGCCAAAGTCAACGATACGGGTCACTTTACCATTGTAGACACGGCCCACTTCGATCTCGGCAGTGATCTCTTCGATACGACGGATAGCGTATTTCGCTTTCTCGCCGTCGGTCGCTGCGATCTTCACAGTACCGTCATCTTCGATTTCGATGGTGGTGCCAGTCTCTTCGGTCAGGGCACGGATAACAGAACCGCCTTTACCGATAACGTCTTTGATCTTGTCCGGGCTGATCTTAATGGTGTGGATACGTGGAGCGAACTGAGAAATGTCGCCACGTGGCGCGTTGATCGCCTGTTCCATCACGCTCAGGATGTGCAGACGTGCACCTTTAGCCTGGTTCAGCGCAACCTGCATGATCTCTTTGGTGATGCCTTCAATTTTGATATCCATCTGCAGGGCAGAGATACCTTCGCGGGAACCCGCGACTTTGAAGTCCATGTCACCCAGGTGATCTTCGTCGCCCAGGATGTCAGACAGAACAACGAAGTTGTCGCCTTCTTTCACCAGACCCATTGCGATACCCGCAACGGCCGCTTTCACCGGTACGCCCGCATCCATCAGTGCCAGAGAAGCACCGCACACGGAAGCCATAGAAGAGGAACCGTTAGATTCGGTGATTTCAGAAACCACACGAACGGTGTACGGGAATTTATCAGCATCTGGCATCACAGCCAGCACGCCGCGCTTCGCCAGACGACCGTGACCAATTTCACGACGCTTCGGCGAGCCAACCATACCGGTTTCACCTACGGAGTACGGAGGGAAGTTGTAGTGGAACAGGAAGCTGTCAGTGCGCTCGCCCATCAGTTCGTCGATGTTCTGTGCGTCACGGGCAGTACCCAAGGTCGCGGTAACCAGCGCCTGCGTTTCACCACGGGTGAACAGCGCAGATCCGTGAGTACGTGGCAGCACGCCAGTACGCACATCCAGACCACGGATCATATCTTTTTCACGGCCATCGATACGCGGCTCGCCTGCCAGAACGCGGCTACGAACAACGTTTTTCTCGATAGCGTGCAGGATTTCGCCGAGCTCGTTAGCGTCCAGGGACTCATCTTCTGCCACCAGCGTAGCGATGGTTTCAGATTTGATCGCGTCAACCTGGGTATAACGCTCTTGCTTGTCGGTGATGCGGTAAGCATCGCTCAGACGCGCTTCGGCCAGGGCTGCAACGCGTGCATTCAGCGCGTCGTTTGCCGCTTCTGGCTGCCAGTCCCAACGTGGTTTACCGGCTTCTTTCACCAGGTCGTTGATGTTCTGGATAACAATCTGCTGCTGGTCGTGGCCAAAGACCACCGCGCCCAGCATCTGGTCTTCGCTCAGCAGTTCTGCTTCGGATTCAACCATCAGTACCGCAGCTTCTGTACCGGCAACAACCAGGTCCAGCTTGCTTGACTTCAGCTCGTCCTGAGTTGGGTTCAGAACGTACTGGTCATTGATGTAACCCACGCGCGCAGCACCGATAGGACCGTTGAATGGAATACCAGACAGGGAGAGGGCTGCGGATGCGCCGATCATCGCAACGATGTCCGGGTTAACCTGTGGGTTAACGGAAACAACGGTCGCGATAACCTGAACTTCGTTAACGAAGCCTTCCGGGAAGAGCGGACGAACCGGGCGGTCAATCAGACGCGCGATCAGGGTTTCGCCTTCGCTTGGACGGCCTTCACGACGGAAGAAACCACCCGGGATTTTACCGGCAGCGTAAGTACGCTCCTGGTAGTTTACGGTCAGTGGGAAGAAGTCCTGACCTGGTTTAGCTTTTTTCTGGCCAACCACGGTCACGAATACCGCGGTGTCATCCATGCTTACCATAACAGCAGCAGTAGCCTGACGTGCCATCATGCCGGTTTCCAGCGTAACGGTATGTTGACCGTACTGGAATTTACGAACGATCGGATTCAGCAAGATTCTGTCCTTTCTTAAATGAATGACAGCACACCAAAGGCGTGCTGACTTTTACCGGACCTTCTTCGCATCCTCGCGACTAATGACAACCGACACCCCCATGGGTGAAGCCTCTCATTAGCCGCGCGAACCTCTGCAATGAAGATCATTTATAGCAACAATACATTAGTTTCCAGTGAATTGCTGCGGTCTGGTTGAAAAAAGGGGCCATAAGGCCCCCTTTTCTGAAACTCGCAAGACTTAGCGACGCAGGCCCAGACGCTCGATCAGCGCGGTGTAGCGTGCAACATCTTTACGTTTCAGGTAGTCGAGCAGTTTACGACGCTGAGAAACCATGCGCAGCAGACCACGACGGCTGTGGTGATCTTTTTTGTGCTCTGCAAAGTGACCCTGCAGGTGGTTAATCTGTGCAGTCAGCAGTGCAACCTGAACTTCGGTAGAACCGCTGTCGTTAGCATCACGACCAAACTCAGAAACGATTTTAGCTTTAGCTTCAACGCTTAGAGACATTTTAAAACTCCAAAATTTAAAGAATGAAAGGAAGCCGATCTCTAATTCAGCTTTCCCATGTATAACGTATGCCAATTGTTAAACAATTTACCAGACGTTAAGCCGCAATATTCTACCCGCCTCCCCTGCTTATCGCAAGGCAAGGCGTCAGCTTATGCCGGATATTCAACCACCAGACGGCGTGGGGCAACACGACCTTCGTCGTCGATTTCACCCATCCCGATGAAGGCGTTGTCATCCCCTTCCGTAACGCGCACCAGCCCTTGTGCCGGGACATTCGTCGTGCGCACCGGGTTGCCGTTTTTAAAGTAAACGGAGGAGGTCAACGGCAGATTGACAACCGGATAGTCCGAAGCAGGACTGTCCATTGGCATCAGTAATGGGTCAAGCAGATCCGCAGCCTCTGTGCCCTGCTCCTGCGCCTGGTCCACCAGCGCCTGCAGCTGCTCCAGCGTCACCATACGTTCAGCCGGGTACTTGCTGACTGCCAGACGGCGCAGATAAATGACGTGCGCGCCACAGCCCAGCTTCTCACCCAGATCGTCGATGATGGTGCGGATATAGGTGCCTTTTGAGCAATGCACTTCCAGCTCCAGCTCATCGCCTTCGTGACGAATGAACAGCAGCTCATAGACCGTAATCGGACGGGCCTCGCGTGGCACCTCAATTCCCTGACGCGCATACTCATAGAGCTTTTTGCCCTGGTACTTCAGCGCCGAGTACATGGACGGCACCTGTTGAGTGTCGCCACGGAAGCTCTCGAGCGCGGCATCAAGCTGTTCGCTGCTGAACGTCACCGGACGCTCTTCGACGACCTGACCATCAGCATCGGAGGTGTCCGTGCGCTGGCCAAGCTTGGCAATCACGCGGTAGCGTTTGTCCGAATCCAGCAGATACTGGGAAAACTTGGTCGCTTCACCCAGACAAATCGGCAGCATACCGGTCGCCAGCGGATCCAGCGCCCCGGTGTGCCCCGCGCGGTTGGCGTTATATATACGCTTTACTTTTTGCAGCACGTCGTTGCTGGATGCACCCTGCGGTTTATCCAGCAGCAGCACGCCGTGCACGTCGCGACCGCGACGACGAGGACGACTCATCAGTCCTCCTTTTTATCGTCCGGGTTCACACGACGCTCATCATCCTGCTTCACCACGCTGGTGACCAGGTTGGACATGCGCATCCCTTCGACCAGCGAGTTGTCGTAGAAGAAGGTCAGCTCTGGCACGATACGCAGGCGCATCGCTTTGCCAAGCAGAGAGCGGATGAAACCAGAGGCTTCCTGCAGCGCTTTAATACCGTTCTTAACCGCGTCTTCGTCCTGGTCATTCAGGAAAGTCACGAACACTTTGGCATACGCCAGGTCGCGGGACATTTCAACGCCAGACACGGTGGTCATCATCCCCAGACGCGGGTCTTTGATTTCGCGCTGAAGGATGATTGCGATCTCTTTTTGCATCTCCTGAGCCACGCGCTGCGGGCGACCAAATTCTTTCGCCATAATAAATTCTCCAGACAAAAAAGGGGCCAAAGCCCCTTTTGAAATTTAATGCCGGGTGGCGCGAAGCGATCCCGGCCTACAATCGGCAATCTTAGCGAAGATTACGCGATAGTGCGTTGGATCTCGATGATCTCGAACACTTCGATCATATCGCCAACGCGAACGTCGTTGTAGTTCTTAACGCCGATACCACATTCCATGCCGTTACGGACTTCGTTAACGTCATCTTTGAAGCGGCGCAGGGATTCCAGCTCGCCTTCGTAGATAACCACGTTGTCACGCAGTACGCGGATTGGGTTGTGACGTTTGATGTTACCCTCGGTAACCATACAGCCCGCGATCGCACCGAATTTCGGTGATTTGAACACGTCACGCACTTCAGCCAGACCGATAATCTGCTGTTTCAGTTCCGGAGACAGCATACCGCTCATTGCCGCTTTCACTTCGTCGATCAGGTTATAGATGACGGAGTAGTAACGCAGATCCAGGCTTTCCGCTTCGATCACGCGACGCGCAGAGGCGTCGGCACGCACGTTGAAGCCAACCAGAATCGCGTTGGACGCTGCAGCCAGGGTTGCGTCGGTTTCGGTGATACCACCTACGCCGGAACCGATGATCTTCACCTTCACTTCGTCGGTAGAGAGTTTCAGTAAAGAGTCGGAGATCGCTTCCACAGAACCCTGAACGTCGGCCTTCAGAACCACGTTCACTTCGTGAACTTCGCCTTCGGTCATGTTGGCGAACATGTTCTCGAGTTTAGATTTCTGCTGACGAGCCAGTTTAACTTCACGGAATTTGCCCTGACGGTACAGCGCAACTTCACGCGCTTTCTTCTCGTCACGAACAACGGTCACTTCATCACCGGCAGCCGGAACACCGGACAGACCCAGGATTTCCACAGGAATGGATGGACCTGCTTCCAGCACTTCGCGACCCAGTTCGTCACGCATTGCACGAACACGGCCATATTCGAAGCCACACAGCACGATGTCGCCTTTGTTCAGGGTACCTTCACGTACCAGAACGGTCGCAACCGGGCCACGGCCTTTATCCAGGAAGGATTCGATTACCGCGCCGCTCGCCATACCATTGCGAACCGCTTTCAGCTCCAGAACTTCAGCCTGCAGCAGGATAGCGTTCAGCAGGTCGTCGATACCGGTACCCACTTTTGCAGAAACCGGGATGAACTGAGACTCACCGCCCCACTCTTCCGGCATAACACCGTACTGGGACAGTTCGTTTTTAACGCGATCCATGTCCGCTTCTGGCTTATCGATTTTGTTCACTGCAACAACCAGAGGCACCTGCGCCGCTTTCGCGTGCTGGATAGCTTCGATGGTCTGTGGCATTACGCCATCGTCTGCTGCGACAACCAGAACAACGATATCCGTTGCCTGAGCACCACGTGCACGCATGGAGGTAAACGCGGCGTGGCCCGGGGTATCCAGGAAGGTGATCATCCCGTTATCGGTTTCTACATGGTATGCACCGATGTGCTGGGTAATGCCGCCTGCTTCGCCGGAGGCAACTTTCGTAGAACGAATGTAGTCCAGCAGAGAGGTTTTACCGTGGTCAACGTGACCCATGATGGTCACAACCGGTGCACGCGGCTCAGCTGCTGCGCCAGTGTCACGGTCGCTCATTACCGCTTCTTCCAGCTCGTTTTCACGACGCAGGATAACTTTGTGGCCCATCTCTTCGGCAACCAGCTGTGCGGTTTCCTGGTCGATAACCTGGTTGATGGTCGCCATTGCGCCCAGCTTCATCATCGCTTTGATGACCTGAGAGCCTTTAACCGCCATCTTGTTAGCCAGATCGCCAACGGTGATGGTTTCGCCGATCACAACGTCACGGTTAACAGCCTGCGCTGGCTTCTGGAAGCCCTGCTGCAGAGCGGAACCTTTACGCTTGCCGCCTTTACCACCGCGAACGGCAGCACGTGCTTCTTCACGGTCAGCTTTAGATTCGGCGTGCTTATTGCCTTTTTTGGCTGGACGCGCGGCTTTCGCACTGCGCGTGCGGCCACGACCACCTTCAACTTCACGGTCGTTGTCATCTTCAGCCTGACGCGCGTGCTGGGAGGTGGTGACGTGATAGTCGCTGGTGTCTTCGGACGGTTCAGCGGCATTCACACCGTTTTTCTCGTTCTCTTCTGCCATACGGCGCGCTTCTTCAGCAACGCGACGGGCTTCTTCTTCAAGCTTGCGACGGGCTTCTTCTTCCGCTTTACGCTTCAGCTCGGCTGCTTCATTTTCACGACGGGCTTTTTCTGCCTGGGCGTTTTTGGTCATATCGTCAGTCTGTTGATTGCTCACTTTGTCTTTTTCCGCAGCGTCGCGCTTCGCTTTTTCAGCGGCGTCACGTTTCGCTTTTTCTGCGGCCTCACGTTCAGCTTTTAATACTGCCTCACGTTTGGCGTTTTCTTCTGCCTCACGCTGGGCTTGCTCTTCCGCTTCACGCTGTGCCTGCTCTTCCGCAGCGAGGCGTTCTGCCTCTTGCGGATCACGTTTTACAAAGGTGCGCGTCTTGCGGACTTCGATTTGTACCGATTTACTTTTTCCACCGGTACCTGGAATGTTTAACGTGCTACGCGTTTTGCGCTGCAGCGTTAACTTGTCAGGCGTTGAACCATGTTCACGGTTCAGATGCGTTAACAAGGTTTGTTTTTCTTGCGCGGTCACCGAGTCATCAGCGGACTTCGGGATCCCTGCATCAGCAAATTGCTGTACCAGGCGATCCACGGAGGTCTGAATCTCAGCAGCCAGCGTTTTTACAGTTACATCAGTCATGCTGTTCCTTCCTGCTACAGTTTATTACGCTTCGTCGCCGAACCAGCAGATATTACGTGCGGCCATGATGAGTTCGCCGGCTTTCTCGTCGGTTAAACCTTCGATATCGGCCAGGTCATCAACGCCTTGCTCAGCGAGATCTTCCAGCGTACAAACACCACGGGCAGCCAGCTTGAACGCGATCGCACGATCAAGACCTTCCAGATTCAGCAGGTCATCAGCCGGTTTGTTATCACCAAGGCTTTCTTCCTGAGCCAGTGCCAGGGTGGTCAGTGCGTTTTTAGCGCGTTCACGCAGGGCTTCAACGGTGGCTTCATCCAGACCGTCAATTTCCAGCAGTTCTTTCATTGGCACATAGGCCAGTTCTTCCAGCGTAGAGAAACCTTCTTCAACCAGAACGGTGGCGAACTCTTCGTCAATGTCCAGATGTTTAGTGAAGGTATCAATCGCTGCATGGGCTTCAGCCTGGTGCTTCGCCTGCAGGTCGTCAACGGTCATTACGTTGAGTTCCCAGCCGCTCAGCTGCGATGCCAGACGGACGTTCTGACCGTTACGGCCGATAGCCTGTGCCAGGTTACCGGCTTCAACGGCGATATCCATGGTGTGCTTATCTTCGTCGACGACGATAGAGGCAACATCAGCCGGGGCCATCGCGTTAATCACGAACTGCGCCGGGTTGTCGTCCCACAGAACGATATCAATACGCTCACCGCCGAGTTCAGTCGAAACGGCCTGAACGCGCGCGCCACGCATACCGACACAAGCACCGACCGGATCGATACGTTTGTCGTTGGTTTTCACCGCGATTTTCGCACGGGAACCTGGATCGCGGGCAGCCGCTTTGATCTCGATAACTTCTTCGCCGATTTCTGGCACTTCGATGCGGAACAGTTCGACCAGCATCTCAGGCTTAGAACGGGTCACGAACAGCTGAGCACCGCGGGCTTCTGGACGCACGGAATAGAGTACGCCGCGAATACGGTCGCCCGGACGGAAGTTTTCGCGTGGCAGCATATCTTCACGCAGGATAACCGCTTCCGCGTTGTTACCCAGATCCAGGGAGATGTTGTCGCGGTTAACTTTCTTCACCACGCCGGTGATGATCTCACCTTCGTGCTCGCGGAACTGGTCAACAACCATCGCACGTTCAGCTTCACGTACTTTCTGTACGATAACCTGTTTCGCGGTCTGTGTGGTGATACGGTCGAAGGTCACGGATTCGATCTGATCTTCAACGTAATCATCAATGTTCAGGCTTTCATCTTCGAAACGCGCCGCTTCGAGGGTGATTTCCTTCGTTGGTTGGGTCACTTCTTCAACGATAAGCCAACGACGGAAAGTATCGAAGTCACCGCTTTTACGATCGATTTCAACGCGGACATCGATCTCTTGTTCATATTTTTTCTTGGTTGCCGTAGCCAGTGCACTTTCCAGCGCTTCGAAAATTTTCTCACGCGGCAGGGCTTTCTCGTTGGAAACGGCTTCAACAACAGCCAAAATTTCTTTGTTCATCGCGGGCTTTTCACCTCAATCCAGACTGTTAAAAGTGGGGAACCAGGTTCGCCTTCTGGATATTACTCAGCGCGAACACTTCATCTTTGCCTTCGACTGTAACCGTGATCATCTCACCATCAACGGCTTTAATAACGCCTTGCCATTTACGGCGGTTCTGTACGGCCATGCGCAGAACGAGAGCCACTTCTTCACCAATAAAGCGCGTGTAGTGTTCAGCCGTGAACATTGGTCTGTCGAGACCAGGCGAGGAAACTTCCAGGTTGTAGGCAACAGTAATGGGATCTTCAACATCGAGAACCGCACTCACCTGGTGGCTGACATCAGCACAATCATCAACATTGATGCCATCTTCACTATCAATATAGATGCGCAGCGTGGATGTACGACCCCGAACGAATTCGATGCCGACCAGTTCATAGCCCAGTGCTTCGACCGGTGCTGTAATCATCTCTGTTAATTTTTGCTCTAATGTGGACAAGCCCACCCCCAAGACGTAAAAAAAGGGCATAAAGCCCAGTTATTCTGTAGTCAGATAACAAAAAACCCCGATAAATCGGGGCTTTAGATAACTGAACCCTATAGCCACAACTGTGGCCTGGAGCACTTTCAAAAAGAATTTTTTCAAATCCAGCTACGAAGGCGCTAAGTCTTCACAGTATATTTGAAAAAGGACTTTATAGGAAAGTGGTTGCGGGGGCCGGATTTGAACCGACGACCTTCGGGTTATGAGCCCGACGAGCTACCAGGCTGCTCCACCCCGCGCCTGAAACGTGGCAAATTCTACTCGCTGTGGGTAAAAAATGCAAATAATGCTGGGATTTGGTACCGAGGACGGGACGTAAAATCGGCATACAGTATATTGATAGCGTACCCCCACTGTCAACCCCGTGAACAATAGCGATTAAGGCGGGAAATTTTTACAAAAAATCCACGAATCTCTTTCGGTACTTGCCAAAAGATGATTAAATGAAAACTCACTTATTCTGCATAAAAATGCATTTTAGGGTGAAGCGATCACTCATCAGTCAATCAAGCAGGGTTTTATTTTATGACGACGATTCTCAAGCATCTTCCGCAAGGACAACGTATTGGCATCGCTTTTTCCGGCGGTCTGGACACCAGCGCTGCACTGCTTTGGATGCGCCAGAAGGGAGCGGTTCCGTATGCATATACTGCGAACCTGGGTCAGCCGGATGAGGACGATTACGAAGCCATCCCGCGTCGCGCCATGGAGTATGGTGCCGAGAACGCACGCCTGATTGACTGCCGTAAGCAGCTGGTTGCCGAAGGTATCGCTGCTATTCAGTGCGGCGCTTTCCATAACACTACTGGCGGTCTGACCTATTTCAACACCACGCCGCTGGGCCGTGCTGTTACCGGTACGATGCTGGTTGCCGCCATGAAAGAAGATGGCGTCAACATCTGGGGCGACGGCAGTACCTATAAAGGCAACGATATCGAGCGCTTCTATCGTTACGGCCTGCTGACTAACGCCGAGCTGCAGATTTATAAGCCGTGGCTCGATACCGATTTCATCGATGAGCTGGGCGGCCGTCATGAAATGTCTGAATTTATGATCGCCTGCGGTTTCGATTACAAGATGTCGGTCGAGAAAGCCTATTCAACCGACTCCAACATGCTGGGTGCTACCCACGAAGCAAAAGACCTGGAATACCTGAACTCCAGCGTGAAGATCGTTAACCCGATCATGGGCGTGAAGTTCTGGGACGAAAACGTCAAAATCCAGGCAGAAGAAGTAACCGTACGTTTTGAACGCGGCCACCCGGTTGCCTTGAACGGTAAGACATTCTCTGACGACGTGGAACTGATGCTGGAAGCTAACCGCATTGGTGGCCGTCACGGTCTGGGTATGAGCGATCAGATTGAAAACCGTATCATCGAAGCGAAGAGCCGTGGCATCTATGAAGCCCCGGGGATGGCCTTGCTGCACATCGCTTACGAGCGTCTGCTGACCGGCATTCATAACGAAGACACCATCGAGCAGTATCACTCCCACGGTCGCCAGTTAGGTAAACTGCTGTACCAGGGCCGCTGGTTCGATCCGCAGGCACTGATGCTGCGTGATGCCCTGCAGCGTTGGGTGGCGAGCGCCATCACCGGTGAAGTGACCTTAGAACTGCGTCGCGGCAATGACTACTCGATTCTGAATACGGTCTCTGACAACCTGACCTACCAGCCAGAGCGTCTGACCATGGAAAAAGGTGATTCCGTCTTCTCGCCGGACGACCGTATTGGTCAGCTGACCATGCGTAATCTGGATATCACCGATACCCGCGCCAAGCTGTTCACCTATACCGAGAACGGTCTGCTCTCCGTCTCAACCGGTAACGGCCTGCCGCAGGTTGAGAATCTGGAAAACAGCGATAAGCAGTAATCGCGAATTAAGATGCAAAAGGCGCCTGAGGGCGCCTTTTTTATTGCCGAATTTCGTGACGTGTAGGGCGGGCAAGCGCAGCGGTGCAACGCTTGCCGGGCCTACGAAAAGACAACGTACAGACGAAAAAAAAGACGTCTTTCGACGTCTTTCTTTCGGAATATTGGTACTGAGGATGGGACTCGAACCCACAAGCCCGTTAGGGCACTACCACCTCAAGGTAGCGTGTCTACCAATTCCACCACCTCAGCACAGATACTACTCTTACTGCGGGATATCGCTGGTCGGCTTAGCCGGTGCAGCTGGCTGAGTCTGCTCAGATTTCGCTGGCGCGCTCAGGTTATCCCACTCGCTTCCTTTGTTGATCTTGTTGCTATTGATATTGCCAAGCGCCAGACTGATGATGAAAAACAGCGTTGCCAGAATCGCCGTTGCGCGGGTCATGAAGTTACCAGAACCACTTGAACCGAACAGCGTACCAGAAGCGCCTGCTCCAAAAGAGGCCCCCATATCAGCGCCTTTACCTTGCTGCAGCATGATCAGCGCTACCAGAGCGATGGCTACAATAAGGAAAACAACTAAAAGAGCTTCGTACATAATCAACCTGTTCCTTGCGGATTTGCCGCATACCAATGCTTCAACCAATAAGCAGGAATTTTGCTTTCCCACTGAAGCGGGTGTGAATACTAACCAAAGCGAATGACCTTCGCAAGGGCAATTTCAGCTCATTGTATCAAGTGCGGAAAAAAACAGCAAAACCGCCATAACTGTACAAAACAAAGGCGGCATAAGCCGCCTTTTTAGACACTTACCAGAGGTTACGCAGCTTTTACCGCATCAGCGATGCGATAGGCAAACTCGGTGACCTGTGCTTCGTCTTCCCCTTCCACCATCACACGGATCAGCGGTTCGGTACCCGACTTACGCAGCAGAACACGGCCACGGGAGCCCAACGCCGCCTCCACTTCAGCCATCACCGCTTTCACGTTCTCGTTTTCCAGTGGATCGCCCTTACCTGCCGTAAAGCGAACGTTGACCAGGATCTGCGGGAACATTTTCATCCCACTGCACAGATCGTGCAGAGACATATGGTTACGCACCATCGCTGCCACAACCTGCAGGCTCGCCACGATCCCGTCACCGGTAGTGGTTTTGTCGAGCAGGATCACGTGACCGGAGTTCTCCGCACCGATGCGCCAGCCTTTCTCCTGCAGTTTTTCCAGTACGTAACGGTCGCCAACCTTGGCGCGCACAAACGGAATACCCAGCTGCTTGAGCGCCAGCTCCAGACCCATGTTGCTCATCAGCGTTCCAACGGCACCACCGCGCAGCTGTCCCTGACGCAGACCTTCACGGGCGATGATATAGAGGATCTGGTCGCCATCGACTTTATTGCCTTCATGGTCAACCATGATGACGCGGTCACCATCGCCATCGTAAGCAATCCCGAGATCGGCCTTCTCCGCCAGTACGCGCGCCTGCAGAGCGCGAACATCCGTTGCACCTACCTCGGCATTGATATTCAGACCGTTTGGCTCGCAACCGATGGCAACAACCTGCGCGCCCAGTTCGCGGAATACGTTAGGGGCGATGTGGTAGGTTGCACCGTTAGCGCAGTCCACCACGATTTTCAGATGACCCAGGCTGAGTTCGTTCGGGAAGGTGCCTTTGCAAAATTCAATATAGCGACCCGCAGCATCGACGATACGGCTGGCTTTACCCAGCTCAGCGGAGTCAACGCAGGTCAGCTCTTTTTCCATTTCCGCTTCAATCGCTTCTTCAACGTCATCCGGCAGTTTGGTGCCGTCAATGGAGAAGAATTTGATGCCGTTATCGTAGAACGGGTTATGCGAGGCAGAGATCACGATGCCCGCTTCGGCACGGAACGCGCGGGTCAGATAGGCCACTGCGGGGGTTGGCATAGGGCCCGTGAAAGAGGCGGAGAGCCCAGCGGCAGACAGACCCGCTTCCAGTGCGGATTCGAGCATGTAACCGGAAATACGCGTATCTTTACCGATAATGATTTTGCGCGAACCGTGGCTTGCCAGCACCTTGCCAGCCGCCCAGCCTAACTTCAGTACAAACTCAGGAGTGATTGGCGCATCGCCCACGCGTCCACGAATGCCGTCGGTACCAAAAAATTTACGATTACTCATAGCGGGAGTTTTCCTTAGCTGCCAGTGTGGCTTCCACCACTCGCATGGCTTCTGCTGTTTCTTTTACGTCATGGACGCGAATTATATGTGCTCCCTGCATCGCTGCAATCACCGCACAGGCCAGACTGCCACTCAGACGTTCTGACGGCCCAACGTTAAGCAGTTGGCCTATCATTGATTTTCTCGACATTCCGACCAGCAGCGGCAGGCCAAAATGGTGAAACTCCGATAAGCGCGCAAGAAGTTCGTAGTTGTGAGAGAGATTTTTACCGAAACCGAAGCCCGGGTCGAGCAGCAATTTCGCTTTTGCGATACCGGCACGTTCACAGCGCGCAATATGCTCTTCAAAGTAGCGGTTCACGTCCGCAAACACGTCGCTGTATTTCGGCGCATCCTGCATGGTTTTCGGCTGACCCTGCATATGCATCAGGCATACCGGTAACCCGGTCTCGGCAGCCGCTTCAAGCGCACCGGGCTCGGTGAGGGAGCGAATGTCATTGATAATGTGAGCGCCCACTCTTGCCGATTCGCGAATCACCTCGGGTTTGGAGGTATCAACAGAGATCCAGACTTCGAAACGCTGAGCGATCGCCTCAACGACCGGGATAACGCGCGATAACTCTTCATCAACGCTGACATCCGCAGCCCCAGGTCGCGTTGACTCTCCACCTACGTCGATAATCGTCGCGCCAGCGTTGATCATCAGATTCGCATGCCTGACCGCATCGATAAGCGAGTTATGCGTGCCGCCATCGGAAAAAGAGTCTGGCGTGACGTTCAGGATCCCCATCACATGGGGATGAGAAAGATCGAGATAAGAATCCTGGGCGAAGAGTTTCATAGCAAGTCCCTGATTTTTGGTTAAGCAGACAAGAAAAACCCCGGGGCAAGCCCCAGGGTTTCAGGTTAAGAGAAGATCATTGACAGCGGTGGCTTATTTATCGCCCAACTGTTCTGACATGGTGTTACCCGGGTTTGGCGTACGCGGTTCATCGACCGGACGCGGCGCACGTGGCGTACTGTTGTTGTCAGAGTTGTTAGAGGCACCTGGATCTTCCCAGCCCGCAGGCGGACGAACATCACGGCGAGCCATCAGGTCGTCAATCTGCGGCGCATCGATGGTCTCATATTTCATGAGCGCATCTTTCATGGCGTGCAGGATATCCATATTGTCATTCAGGATCTGACGAGCGCGACCGTAGTTACGTTCAATCAGCGCTTTTACTTCCTGGTCGATGATACGAGCTGTCTCATCGGACATATGTTTCGCTTTCGCCACGCTGCGGCCAAGGAACACTTCGCCTTCTTCTTCCGCATAGAGCAGCGGACCAAGTTTGTCGGAGAAGCCCCACTGGGTCACCATGTTACGGGCCAGGTTGGTCGCGACTTTAATGTCGTTAGACGCACCGGTCGAAACATGTTCCACACCGTAGATAATTTCTTCTGCCAGACGACCACCGTAGAGGGTTGAAATCTGGCTTTCCAGTTTCTGGCGGCTGGCACTGATTGCATCGCCTTCCGGCAGGAAGAACGTAACGCCCAACGCACGACCACGTGGAATAATCGTCACTTTATGCACCGGATCATGTTCCGGCACCAGGCGACCGATAATCGCGTGACCCGCTTCGTGGTAAGCCGTGGACTCTTTCTGCGCTTCCGTCATCACCATGGAGCGACGTTCCGCACCCATCATGATTTTGTCTTTCGCTTTCTCGAACTCCACCATGGAGACCACACGCTTGTTGCCACGGGCAGCAAACAGCGCAGCTTCGTTCACCAGGTTAGCCAGATCGGCACCGGAGAAGCCTGGCGTACCGCGCGCAATGATTGCCGCATCGATGTCCGGAGAGAGCGGTACGCGACGCATATGCACTTTCAGGATCTGCTCACGACCACGAACGTCTGGCAGACCAACCACAACCTGACGGTCAAAACGACCTGGACGCAGCAGCGCAGGGTCAAGAACGTCCGGACGGTTAGTTGCAGCGATAACGATAATGCCTTCGTTACCTTCAAAGCCATCCATCTCGACCAGCATCTGGTTCAGCGTCTGCTCACGTTCATCGTGACCACCGCCCAGGCCCGCGCCACGCTGGCGACCTACGGCGTCGATTTCATCGATGAAGATGATGCACGGTGCGGCTTTCTTGGCCTGTTCGAACATGTCACGCACACGAGATGCACCCACACCCACGAACATTTCAACGAAGTCAGAACCGGAAATGGTAAAGAACGGCACCTTCGCTTCACCTGCGATGGCTTTCGCCAGCAGGGTTTTACCGGTACCAGGAGGACCTACCATCAGAACGCCTTTCGGGATCTTACCGCCCAGTTTCTGGAAACGGCTCGGCTCACGCAGGTATTCAACCAGTTCACCCACCTCTTCTTTCGCTTCGTCGCAACCTGCAACGTCAGCAAAAGTGGTTTTGATCTGGTCTTCCGTCAGCATACGCGCCTTGCTCTTGCCGAACGACATGGCGCCTTTGCCACCGCCGCCCTGCATCTGACGCATAAAGAAGATCCAGACGCCGATAAGCAGCAGCATCGGGAACCAGGAAATGAAGATAGAAGCCAGCAGGCTTGGCTCTTCCGGCGGCTCGCCGACAACCTTAACGTTTTTAGTCAGCAGGTTATCAAGCAGCTTAGGATCGTTCACCGGAATGTAAGTCGTGTAACGGTTACTATCTTTCTTGGTAACGTTGATCTCACGTCCGTTGATACGCGCTTCGCGAACCTGATCCTGGTTGACCTCTTGCAGGAAGGTAGAGTAGTCCACCTTACGGCCATTAGACTCGCTGGGCCCAAAGCTCTGGAATACTGACATCAGCACAACGGCAATGACCAGCCAGAGTATTAGGTTTTTCGCCATGTCACTCAAGGGATTAACCTCTTATTACAACTGTGTTAAAAACAGCGTCAGGATACTCTGTATCCGATTTATTTCAAACTTTCGCCTGAAATTCACCGGTTATCATTTTCGCCCGGTCGCTACAATATACACTTCACGTGAACGCGCACGCGAAGAGTCCGGTTTACGAACTTTGACCTTCGTAAACAGGGAGCGAATTTCCTTCAGATACTCCTCGAAACCTTCGCCCTGGAACACCTTTACTAAAAAACTACCACCCGGCGCTAATACATCACGACACATTTCTAACGCCAGTTCTACCAGATACATGGAGCGGGGGATATCCACCGCCGGTGTTCCGCACATATTTGGCGCCATATCGGACATGACAACCTGAACTTTACTGTCACCTACCCGTTCAAGTAACGCTTTCAGTACTAATTCATCACGAAAATCGCCCTGAAGGAAGTCCACACCAACGATAGGATCCATAGGTAAAAGATCGCAGGCGATAATTCGGCCCGTTCCGCCGATTTGCGTTACCGCATATTGCGACCATCCACCGGGCGCTGCACCGAGGTCAACAACTGTCATCCCCGGTTTAAAGAGTTTGTCACTTTGCTGTATTTCATCAAGTTTAAACCAGGCACGGGAACGTAACCCCTTTTTCTGTGCCTGTTGAACATATTTATCGCTAAAGTGTTCCTGGAGCCAGCGGCTCGAGCTAGCAGAACGCTTTTTACCTGTCATTTAACTTTCCGTCCTGGTTCATCGTAGCCTGTGGTGTAAATTTCCACTCAGCAATTTGGCGATATTAGGGAGATGGCGGTAGAATGAACCGTTTTCAATCCCAACGTAAGCAAAAATATACGATGAATCTGAGTACTAAACAAAAACAGCACCTTAAAGGTCTGGCACATCCGCTCAAGCCTGTAGTGATGCTTGGCAACAATGGTTTGACCGAAGGGGTACTGGCCGAGATTGAACAAGCGCTGGAGCACCACGAATTAATCAAGGTGAAAATCGCCTCTGAAGACAGAGACACCAAGACCTTGATCGTGGAAGCAATCGTGCGCGAGACCGGCGCCTGTAATGTACAGGTCATCGGTAAAACGCTGGTGCTCTACCGCCCATCTAAAGAGCGTAAAATCTCGCTGCCACGCTAAGATTATCCTGAATTGAACACATTTACTGTGTAAAACGAGGGGTTTTTCTTTAGCAGGTGAGCAAAATGCCATGCTCCTTGAGTTGATAAAAGGCCGCTATGCGGCCTTTTTCCTATCTTTACAATCTATCAACATCTGTCCAGGGATGCGAATTACAGGTAATCAACCTTGGTAATTTCGAATTCCACTTCGCCGCCTGGCGTACGGATAGTGACAACATCGTCCTGCTCTTTACCCACCAGACCGCGTGCAATTGGCGAGTTTACTGAGATCAGATTCTGCTTAAAATCAGCCTCGTCATCACCCACGATGCGGTAGGAGACCTCTTCGTCCGTATCCAGGTTAATCACGGTGACGGTAGAGCCAAAAATCACGCGTCCGTTATTTGGCATTTTTGTGATATCAATCACCTGCGCATTTGACAGCTTGGCTTCGATATCTTTGATACGCCCTTCGCAGAACCCCTGCTGCTCACGCGCGGCGTGATACTCAGCATTCTCTTTCAGATCGCCATGCTCACGTGCTTCCGCAATGGCGGCGATGATTTCAGGGCGGCGAACAGATTTCAAAAAATCCAGTTCTTCACGCAGTTTTTCAGCACCACGTAAGGTCATCGGAATAGCTTGCATTTGTTATACCTCTTTGACATTCCTGTTAGGTACGGTTAACCGACCCGACTACTGGCCCCGCAGGCATCACAGCCTGGCACAGGTCAGAAGCAAAAGAAAACTGACCCGGAAACAATGTCCCAGGTCAGCAGCAATTTTTCAGTTTGATACGTATTTTAACGCGAAGTTCAGTATGGGTCATCGTTTACTTTACAGGGCGTTGGGCCGTAGTATGACGGTTTGTTTCCGGGTTGTTAGCGCGAGATTATGCGATTTTCCAGATTTATCATCGGATTGACCACCACTATTGCGTTCACTGTCCAGGCAGCGAACGTTGACGAGTACATTAATCAGCTGCCCGATGGCGCCAATCTTGCCCTGGTCGTGCAAAAGGTGGGGGCTCAGGCGCCTGAGATTGATTATCACAGCCAGCAGATGGCTCTGCCTGCCAGTACCCAAAAGGTGATCACGGCGCTGGCCGCCCTGCTGCAGCTTGGGCCTGACTTTCATTTTACGACCACGCTTGAAAGCAAAGGCAACGTTGAGAACGGCGTGCTGAAAGGCGATCTTATTGCCCGTTTTGGCGGCGATCCGACATTTAAGCGTCAGGATATCCGCAACATGGTCGCCGTGTTAAAGAAGTCTGGTGTACAGCGCATTGAAGGCAATGTGCTTATCGATACATCCATTTTTGCCAGCCATGATAAAGCCCCCGGCTGGCCGTGGAATGACATGACCCAGTGCTTTAGCGCCCCGCCTGCGGCCGCGATCGTCGATCGCAACTGCTTCTCCATTTCGTTATACAGCGCCCCCAAACCGAACGATTTAGCCTTCATTCGGGTGGCCTCTTACTATCCGGTCAACATGTTCAGCCAGGTGCGTACCCTGGCGAAAGGTTCCCCGGAAGCGCAGTACTGCGAACTGGATGTCGTCCCGGGCGATTTGAACCGCTTTACCCTGACCGGCTGCCTGACGCAGCGGGCCGATCCGCTGCCGCTGGCCTTCGCCATTCAGGATGGCGCAAGCTATGCCGGGGCGATCCTTAAGAATGAACTGAAGCAGGCCAACATCACTTACAGCGGTACCCTGCTGCGTCAGACGCAGAGCAACGAGCCCGGCACCGTGATTGCCAGTAAGCAGTCGGCGCCGCTGCACGATCTGCTGAAGATCATGCTGAAAAAATCGGACAACATGATCGCCGATACCGTATTTCGCATGATTGGGCATGCCCGCTTTGGCGTACCTGGCACCTGGCGTGCCGGTTCAGATGCGGTTCGTCAGATCCTCCGCCAGCAGGCTGGCATCGATCTTGGCAATACCATCGCGGTCGATGGTTCAGGTCTGTCGCGCCATAACCTGATCTCTCCTGCCACCATGATGCAGGTCCTTCAGTACATTGCTCAGCACGACACTGAACTAAACTTTATCTCAATGCTGCCGCTCGCCGGTTATGACGGCTCCCTGCAGTACCGTGCGGGCCTGCATGCCGCGGGCGTCGATGGCAAAGTCTCCGCCAAAACGGGCTCCCTGCAGGGGGTGTATAACCTTGCCGGATTTATCACCACCGCCAGCGGACAGCGGATGGCATTTGTGCAGTATCTTTCTGGCTACGCGGTGGAACCTGCCGACCAACGTAACCGTCGTATCCCGCTGGTGCGCTTTGAAAGCCGGCTTTACAAGGACATTTATCAGAACAACTAGCGATGAAATTACTCATTGTTGAAGACGATCTGCTGTTGCAGGAAGGACTGGCGCTGGCGCTCTCGGCTGAAGGCTACACGCTTGATTGCGCGGGTACCGCCGCCGAAGCTGATGGCCTTATCCAGAGCGGCGAATACAGTCTGGTGATCCTCGATCTTGGCCTGCCGGATAAAGACGGCGCCACCCTGCTAAGCCAGTGGCGCCGACGGGGTATCGATAACCCTGTGCTGATCCTGACCGCCCGCGACGCGCTGGAAGACCGGATAAACGGCCTGGACTCCGGCGCCGATGACTATCTGGTCAAGCCCTTTGCGCTGGCGGAACTCCAGGCGCGCGCCAGAGCGTTGATCCGGCGCTATCAGGGGCACAGCGATAACCTGCTCAGCGATGGCGATCTGACGTTAAATCTGCAAACCCAGCAGGTGTTACAGCAGTCCCAGCCGGTCGAAGTCACCCCTAAAGAGTTCGCCCTGTTAACCCGGCTGATTATGCGCACCGGACAGACCGTCCACCGGGAAACCTTACAGCAGGATATTTACTCCTGGCAGGACGACCCCGGCTCTAACACGCTGGAGGTGCATATCCATAATCTGCGACGCAAGCTGGGCAAAGACCGGATCAAAACGGTACGCGGCGTGGGATATCGCCTTGAGAGTCAAAAATGAACAGCATGCGCCGTCGTCTGATGGTGCTGTTGGCAGTTATTCTGCTTTTCTTTCAACTGATCAGCGTCATCTGGCTCTGGCATGAGAGCCGGGAGCAAATCAGCTTTCTGGTGAGTGAGACGCTGTCGGCAAAATCCCGCAACCAGCATGTCGAGAAAGAGATCCGGGAGGCGATCGCCTCGTTGCTGGTCCCTTCGCTGGTGATGGTCGGGTTTACCCTGCTCTTCTCTTTCTGGGCCGTCAGCTGGATCACCCGTCCGCTGAATCAGCTACGCACCAGCCTTGCGAACCGTTCTGCCGATAATCTTACGCCGCTGCCGATGTACTCCGATATGGAGGAAATAGGCGCCGTCACCACCTCGCTGAATCAGCTGCTCGCCCGGCTGGATCAAACCATTCAGCAGGAGCGCCTGTTCACCGCTGATGCCGCGCATGAGCTGCGTACGCCCCTGGCGGGTATTCGCCTGCATCTGGAGCTGATGGCGCAGTCAGGCTCGCCCCAGGCGACGACGCTGATTGCCCGAATCGATCAACTGATGCATACCGTAGAGCAACTGCTAATGCTGGCCCGGGCGGGGCAAGCTATGGCCAGCGGCCACTATGATACGGTTAACTGGAGCGAAGCCATTATTGCGCCGCTGGCGCTGGAGAATGAGGCGAAAAATCACACCCTGGTCTGGCCGCAGGCGAGCCCACAGAACGTACAGGGCGATGCAATCCTGTTACGGCTGATGTTACGTAATTTGCTGGAAAACGCGGTGCGTTACAGCCCGGCGGGAACCACTATTGAAGTCGCCATGCAGGAGGTCGACGGCGGTACGCAGGTGAGCGTCAGCGATCAGGGGCCTGGCATAGATGAAGCCCATCGCCAGTCGATTACCGAGCCGTTTCGCCGCATCGATCAACGCTATGGCGGTAGCGGGCTGGGGCTGAGCATCGTTCAGCGTATTGTACAGCTGCATCGCGGCAAGCTGACGCTGGAAAATCGCCCCGAAGGCGGCTTGATAGTCACCTGCTGGCTGCCTGAAACACTGAACTAAAAAGCCCCCTTGATAGGGGGCTCATGATGGTTTTAACGCTTATAGATGAATTCGACGCCTTCTTCGTCATCTTCATCCCAGTCGTCATCCCACTCTTCGTCGTCTTCTTCCGCCTGCTCTTCAAGCTGCTGACGGTGGTAGTCATCCCACATGAATTCGACTTTCTCAGGCTGTTTCGCTTCTTCTGCCTGCGTTACCGGGTTCTCGATGATGAAGGTCATCACATCCCAGCACAGCTCTTTCACACCCATCTGGCTTGCGGCGGAGATGAGATAGTACTTGTCTTCCCAGCCCATCGCTTCGGCAATGGCTTTCGCCTTCGCTTCGGCTTCTGCTTTGTCCATCAGGTCGATCTTGTTAAAGACCAGCCAGCGCGGCTTGGCAGCCAGTTTGTCGCTGTATTTTTCCAGCTCGCCGATAATGATACGGGCGTTTTCCACCGGATCGGAACCGTCGATTGGATCGATATCGATGAGGTGCAGCAGAACGCGGCAACGCTCAAGGTGCTTCAGGAAGCGAATACCTAAGCCCGCCCCTTCGGCAGCGCCTTCGATCAGGCCCGGGATATCGGCCACGACGAAGCTCTTCTCGTTGTCCATACGCACTACGCCGAGGCTTGGTACCAGGGTCGTAAACGGATAGTCGGCCACTTTTGGTTTGGCCGCAGAGACAGCACGGATAAAGGTGGATTTACCTGCGTTTGGCATCCCCAGCATACCCACGTCCGCCAGCAGCATCAGTTCCAGCTGCAGATCGCGCTTATCACCCGGCGTACCCATCGTCTTCTGACGCGGCGTACGGTTAACGGAGGATTTGAAACGGGTATTACCCAGACCGTGCCAGCCGCCTTTTGCGACCATCAGGCGCTGACCATGTTTGGTCATATCACCCATGGTTTCGCCCGTGCCCTGATCGATAACACGCGTTCCGACAGGAACTTTAACCGTGACATCTTTCCCGCGTTTACCGGTACAGTCACGGCTCTGGCCATTCTGACCGCGCTCAGCACGGAATGATTTTTCGAAACGGTAGTCGATCAGGGTGTTGAGGTTTTCATCCGCCTCTAACCAGACGTCACCGCCGTCGCCACCGTCGCCGCCATCAGGACCGCCACGGGGAATGTATTTTTCGCGGCGGAAGCTTACGCAACCATTACCGCCATCACCTGCCACGACCAGGATCGTTGCTTCATCAACAAACTTCATTTTACTCTCCGTAAATCATTCGCCTGAGCGGGGGCCGCTTCATTTTTGCGCCAACGTCCCCAAAGACGATGACCAATGGCGGAATACATCGCGCCCGCAACCACGACAAACGCACCGAGATAAGCCAACAGGTTTAACATCGGTTTGACGAAGAAATCGGGCCAGGCCATTGATAATAAATCTGAAAATAACAGTGTAAACAGTGGCGTCAGCGTAATCAGCGCACTTACCTGCGCTGCCTGCCAGCGCGCCATCGCTTCTGCCAGCGCGCCATAACCCACTAATGTGTTCAGACCACAAAAGATCAGACACGCCAGCTGCCAGTCGCTTAACTGGGAGATGACTCCCGGCTTCGCCAGCGGCAACAGGGCAATAGTACATAAAGTGTACAGCAAAAACAGAATCTGCTGTGACGCCAGACGGCGTAATAACACCTTTTGCGCGACGCCATAACTCACCCATACCGCCGCCGCGCCCACCCCGAAAATTACACCCCAGGTGTAATCCGTCAGGCGGGTAAAAATCTCTATCAGACTGGTATTGAAGAACAACACCAGACCGCAAAGCAGCATCAGTGCCCCGATAATCTGCGTGCCGCGCATCTTCTCTTTCAGAATAAAGACGCTGGCAACCATCATGCCTACCGGCGAGAGCTGGCCAATAACCTGCGAGGCCGTAGGACTGAGGTATTGCAGGGAAGAACTGAACAGAATGAAGTTACCGAACAGGCCACCTGTCGCAATCGCCAGCAGTACCAGCCAGCGCGGTTTGCGAAAGATACGCAGCGGAGGAAGCTTACCCTTTATCGCAAGGATAATACCTAATCCAATACCGGCCATCAGGAAGCGGTAGAAGACCACCGTTGGCGGCTCCATCACTTCCAGTACCTGCTTCATTGCAATTGGCAGCGCACCCCAGCACATTGCGGTAGTGAGCGCCAAAAGAATACCAATGCCGGCCTGCTGCTTCATGCCCGTTTTCCCTACCGAAAAAATTACCGGGTTTCCAATGTAAAAAGCCCCGCAACACGTTGCGGGGCTTTAATCCGTTACCGGACCGAGAAAACCTTACTCAGCAACAATGCTGATGTATTTACGGTTGTTCGGGCCTTTAACTTCAAATTTCACTTTACCGTCTGCTTTAGCAAACAGAGTGTGGTCACGACCGCAACCTACGTTGTTACCAGCGTGGAATTTGGTGCCACGCTGACGAACGATGATGCTACCCGCCAGAACGGTTTCGCCACCGAAACGCTTAACGCCGAGGCGTTTAGCTTCTGAATCGCGACCGTTACGTGTGGAGCCGCCAGCCTTTTTATGTGCCATTTAAATCTCTCCTCAGGTCTTAGGCGCTGATGCCAGTAATTTTCACATCAGTGAACCACTGACGGTGGCCCTGCTGCTTACGGTAGTGTTTACGACGACGAAACTTAACGATTTTAACTTTCTCGCCACGACCATGAGCAACAACTTCAGCTTTGATAACGCCGCCATCAACGAAAGGAACGCCGATTTTGACTTCTTCACCGTTTGCGATCATCAGAACTTCAGCGAATTCAATAGATTCGCCAGTTGCGATGTCCAGCTTTTCCAGGCGAACGGTCTGACCTTCGCTTACTCGGTGTTGTTTACCACCACTTTGGAAAACCGCGTACATATAAACTCCGCTTCCGCGCACATCCTCGTGTGATTCAGAGTGCGCTATAAATATTCACAATAGGGCGCGAATATTACGCAAAACGCGAGCCTTTGACAAGTGCTACAGTCAATACATGAAGAAAAAAAACACAACACGTACGGTAACGTTTATCTGCCGCGTTTTTTCAGTACAATCAGCGCTACTATTGATAAACCGAACCCTTCGTTAGCCCATTTGATATGTGGTAAACAGGACTTAAAGCCCGGCTTTTGCGATGAATTTAGAAAAAATCAATGAGTTAACCGCGCAAGATATGGCGGGTGTGAATGCAGCGATCCTGGAGCAGCTCGATTCTGACGTTCAACTAATCAATCAGTTGGGTTATTACATCGTCAGCGGCGGGGGTAAACGCATCCGTCCAATGATCGCTGTGCTGGCCGCCCGAGCGGTCGGCTATCAGGAGAACGCGCACGTAACGATCGCAGCGCTGATCGAATTTATCCATACCGCCACGCTGCTGCATGATGACGTTGTCGATGAGTCCGACATGCGTCGTGGCAAAGCCACCGCCAACGCCGCGTTTGGCAATGCTGCCAGCGTGCTGGTAGGCGATTTTATCTATACGCGCGCCTTCCAGATGATGACCAGCCTGGGATCGCTGAAGATCCTGGAAGTGATGTCCAAAGCGGTGAACGTCATTGCGGAAGGCGAAGTTCTGCAGCTGATGAACGTCAACGACCCGGACATCACTGAAGAGAACTACATGCGGGTGATCTACAGCAAAACCGCTCGTCTGTTCGAAGCCGCTGCGCAGTGCTCCGGTATTCTGGCCGGCTGTACTGACGAGCAGGAGCGTGGGCTGCAGGATTACGGGCGCTACCTTGGCACCGCCTTCCAGCTGATCGACGATCTGCTCGACTACAGCGCCGATGGCGAAACGCTCGGCAAGAACGTCGGTGATGACCTTAATGAAGGCAAACCGACGCTGCCGCTGCTGCATGCTATGCGTCACGGCACCCCTGAACAGGCTAAGCTTATTCGCGAAGCGATTGAGCAAGGAAACGGTCGACATCTTCTGGAACCTGTACTGGAAGCAATGGCAACCTGTGGTTCCCTGGAATGGACGCGCCAGCGTGCTGAGGAAGAAGCGGATAAAGCCATTGCCGCACTTCAGGTCATCCCTGACAGCCCATGGCGAGACGCCCTGATCGGCCTCGCGCATATTGCTGTTCAGCGCGATCGATAACCCCCGATGAACTCTCTTTTATGTGAAAAGAGAGTTCTAGTAAGTTCCAATTTTTATCCATGAAACTGTTAAATAATCCCCTTACAGGCCGCATGATTAAAGCCCTGGTAAAATCCGAATATTGCCTCCTGTAATGCGAACTTTTTAGAACCGATGTTTGAAGAAGGTATAGTAACACTGTCATTTAAGAGGAAATGACGTACACGTACCCGAACAGAGGGATAGCTGAATGGATAAGAAATTTACCGACTGGCACTCGGCCGATATCATCGCCGCGCTGCGCAAAAAGGGAACATCACTTGCTGCAGAATCACGCCGTAATGGCCTAAGTTCATCCACCCTTGCAAATGCGCTAACGCGCCCCTGGCCAAAGGGAGAATTGATCATTGCTACAGCGCTCGGCACCGACCCTTGGGTTATCTGGCCATCACGCTACCACGACCCCATCACTCACGAGTTTGTCGACAGAACGCGCATGATGCGCCATAAGAAACAAGAAAAAGAGCGCCAGGAATGACGCTCTTGTAAACGGGAATAGCAACCCCCCGGTCATTTTGGCAGGGGGCTGCCGGAACGATTACTCGCCTTTTACACGCTCAATATTTGCACCCAGAGCGCGCAGTTTATCTTCAATGCGTTCATAGCCGCGATCGATGTGATAAATACGATCCACCAGCGTCGTCCCTTCCGCAATACAACCTGCCAGTACCAGGCTCGCAGAAGCACGCAGATCGGTTGCCATCACCTGAGCACCAGACAGTTTTTCCACGCCATGACAGATCACGGTGTTACTTTCGATCTCAGCGTGTGCGCCCATACGGATCAGTTCCGGCACATGCATAAAGCGGTTTTCAAAGATCGTTTCAGTGATCACACCGGTGCCTTCCGCTACCAGGTTCAGCAGAGTGAACTGGGCCTGCATATCGGTCGGGAATGCCGGATGCGGGGAGGTACGTACGTTAACGGCTTTCGGACGTTTACCGTGCATATCCAGGCTGATCCAGTCTTCGCCGGTTTCAACATCGGCACCGGCTTCGCGCAGTTTTGCCAGTACCGCGTCCAGCGTATCAGGCTGGGCGTTGCGGCAGACGATCTTACCGCCGGAGATGGCTGCGGCGACCAGGAAGGTCCCGGTTTCGATACGGTCAGGCAGGACGCGATATACGCCGCCACCCAGACGCTCAACGCCTTCAATGGTAATACGGTCGGTGCCCTGACCGGTGATCTTCGCGCCCAGCGTATTCAGGAAGTTCGCGGTATCCACGATCTCCGGCTCGCGCGCGGCGTTCTCGATGATGGTGGTGCCTTCGGCCAGCGTCGCTGCGGACATGATGGTGACGGTAGCGCCAACGCTTACTTTGTCCATCACGATGTGGGCGCCTTTCAGACGGCCATTCACGGACGCCTTCACGTAGCCCTCTTCCAGCTTAATTTCTGCGCCCAGCTTCTCAAGGCCAAAAATGTGCAGGTCCACCGGACGCGCGCCAATGGCGCAACCGCCCGGCAGAGAAACCTGGCCCTGTCCAAAACGGGCCACCAGCGGACCCAGCGCCCAGATGGATGCGCGCATGGTCTTCACCAGATCGTAAGGGGCGGAGAAGTTATTCACGTTGCTGGCATCGATCCATACGGATCCGTTACGCTCAACCTTGGTACCCAACTGGCCGAGCAGTTTCATGGTGGTATCAATGTCTTTCAGCTTTGGTACGTTCTGGATCTCTACCGGCTCTTCCGCAAGCAGTGCGGCGAAGAGGATCGGCAGCGCGGCATTTTTAGCGCCGGAAATTGTGACTTCGCCCTGGAGACGCGTCGGCCCCTGAACACGAAATTTGTCCATGTAATTACTCTCTGTATGAATTCAACCGTGCTGCGGGCAAATCACCCTCAGCTCAAAAACCGTTTAGTTTGCGATCGCGTGCCCACTCTGTAGGGGTAAACGCCTTGATCGACAGGGCATGGATACGATTATCCGCGATATATTCCATCAGCGGCGCATAGACAGCCTGCTGCTTCTTCACGCGGCTCATGCCGTCAAAAATCTCACCCACAGCAATAACCTGAAAGTGGCTGCCGTCGCCGGAGACGTGGACTTCCTGAAGGGCGAGTGCGTTCATCAGCACTGTCTGGATTTCATGATTTTCCATGGGTTCTATATCATCTGGTAGTGAAAACAAGCCCAACATCTTAGAGCAAAGTGGCGCGGTCTTAAATAAGCAAAAAGCCCCGACGATGAAACTGTCAGGGCTTTTGATAGTAACGTACTGAAAAAATTAGCGGGGCAATACGTCTTCCGGCAGATTATAGAGCTGGGCCAGGGTGACGACATTGTCGCTGACGCCCGAAAGCGTCACCGGGATGCCCTGCTGCTTGCCCGTTGAGACCAGATGAACCAGCAACGCCACACCCGCCGTATCCACACGAGAGATACCGCTCAGGTCGATTCGGGAAACTCCCTTCATGGCATCGTCCCGCGCATCCCAGAGAGGATTCAGATAATCCTGATCCAACTCGCCTGAGAGTAATAACGTCTCACCCTCACGGGTCCAGCTCAGCTGCGACATAATTACTTGTTTCCTTCCAGGGTAATTTTCTGACGTGCGATGCTGTTCAGCTGCGCGGTCAGACCATCAATGCCCTTGGTACGCAGCAGATCGCTCCATTCGTTCTGCTTGGTGGTGATCATGCTGACGCCTTCGGCAATCATGTCGTAAGCCTGCCAGTTACCGCTCTGGGTGTTCTTACGCCACTGGAAATCCAGACGCACTGGCGGACGACCGTTCGGATCGACGATGGTCACGCGGATAGGCACGATGGTCGCAGAACCCAGCGGCTGCTCCGGTGCGATCTGATACGTCTGACCGTGGTACATGGCGAGAGCCTGACCGTAGGCCTGCTTCAGATATTCACGGAACGCAGCGAAATAGGCTTCGCGCTGCGCAGGCGTTGCGTCTTTGTAGTAACGGCCCAGCACCAGCGCACCGGCATATTTCACCTGGACATATGGCAGCAGTTCCTGGTCAACCACATCACGCAGATAGTCAGGATTGGAGCGGATCTTTGGCTGCTCATTTTTAAGGCGATCGAAGGTTTTCTTTGCTGCCTCATTCATCTGTTGATAAGGATTGCTCTGATCGGCTGCGTTAGCTGCAGTCAGAGGGGCAATCATCAGCATGGCAACCATTAACAGTCGTTTAATCATGAATTACTTCTCCTGAGATGAATTCGTCGTGCCAACAGGCGGCGTAATGTCACTCTGCGCAGGGGTCTGCGCAGCTTGATTCTCGTCACCCCCTTTACTGTTGCTGTTGTAAAGGAACTGACCAATCATATCTTCCAGCACCATGGCTGACTTCGTATCCTGAATCACGCCACCGTCCTTAAGGATAGACGTTCCCAGTTCGGGATCGTCAAAACCGATGTTCAGCGCCAGGTATTGTTCCCCTAACAGGCCGGATGTACGGATAGAGAGGGAGCTGGTATCCGGGATGTGGTTGTAACGTTCTTCAATATCCAGCGCGACGCGCGGCAGATAGGTTTTCTCATCGAGGGTGATATCGGCCACACGCCCTACCACTACCCCGCCAATACGCACCGGAGAACGGCTCTTCAGGCCACCAATGTTATCGAAGGTGGCATAAATGCGGTATGTCGGCTCGGTGCGGATGGTCGTTACGTCCGCCACTTTAAAGCTTAAAAAGAGTGCTGCCAGCAGCGCCAGCAGGACAAATACGCCAACCCAAATTTCTACTTTTTTCGTTTGCATGAACTCATTTCCCAAACATCAGTGCGGTGAGCACAAAATCCAGAGCCAGTATGGCCAGCGACGAATGAACAACGGTACGTGTGGTTGCCCGGCTGATACCGGCAGACGTCGGGATCGCATCGTAGCCGTTGAACAGCGCAATCCAGGTGATCGTCACAGCAAATACCGCGCTTTTAATCAGGCAGTTAACCAGATCCAGACGCCAGTCAACGGCGCCCTGCATCGCTGACCAGAAGAAACCGGCATCGATCCCTTTCCACTGCACGCCAACCATCGAACCGCCCCAGATGCCGACCGCGACAAAGAGGATAGTTAACAGCGGCAGCGAAATCATACCGGCCCAGAAGCGCGGCGAGATGACCCGACGCAGCGGATCCACGGCCATCATTTCCATACTGGAGAGCTGCTCCGTGGCGCGCATCAGGCCGATTTCAGCGGTCAGCGCCGAACCGGCACGTCCTGCGAATAACAGCGCGGCGACCACCGGTCCCAGCTCACGCAGCAGGGAGAGCGCCACCAGCATTCCGAGGCTGGTTTCTGCGCTGTAGGTAGTGAGAACCAGATACCCCTGCAGCCCCAGCACCATCCCGATAAAGACCCCGGAAACGATGATAATGAGCATCGACAGCACGCCGACATTATACAGCTGGCGCACCAGCAGAGGGGCATGTTTGCGGAATTCCGGTTTCCCGACCAGCGCATTGAATAACATCAACCCGGCACGCCCGAACGTCCTGATGGTTTTTATGCCACGGTGTCCGAGAGCGGCCAACGCATTTAACAGCATGAGTGGCTTAACTCCCTATTCCCAATAGATCTTTATGATAATCACCCGCAGGATAACGGAACGGCACGGGGCCATCTGCAATGCCGTCGAGGAACTGACGGACTCGCGCATCGCTGTTGGTCTGCAATGATTGGGCGCTACCATGCGCCACAATTTTTTTATCCGCCACGATATAGGCGTAGTCGGCAATGCTCAGCACTTCCGGTACGTCATGAGATACCACAATACAGGTTACGCCCAGCGCGCTGTTCAGCTCAGAGATCAGTTTGACCAACACGCCCATGGTGATTGGGTCCTGCCCGACAAACGGCTCATCGAACATGATTAAATCGGGTTCCAGCGCAATCGCGCGCGCCAGCGCCGCACGGCGGGCCATACCGCCAGAGAGTTCGGAAGGCATCAGCTTCGCCGCGCCACGCAGCCCCACAGCCTCGAGCTTCATCATCACGGTGCTTTTCAGCAGCGCCGGGGGCAGCTGCGTATGCTCACGCAGCGGGTAGGCGACATTATCGAAGACATTCATGTCAGTAAATAGCGCCCCGGACTGGAACAACATGCTCATGCGTTTACGCACGGTATAGAGGCGCGAGCGTGACATTGCCGGAATATTTTCGCCATCAAAAAGGATCTCGCCCTGGCTTGGCGGAATTTGCCCTCCAATCAGGCGTAACAGCGTTGTTTTACCAATGCCGGAGGGGCCCATGATGGCGGTAATTTTACCGCGGGGCACGGTGAGAGAGATGTTGTCAAAAATGACCCGGCTGCTGCGCGTGAAGCTGACGCCACGGACATCGACTATATTCGCCTCATTCAGGCTCATGTACATTTCCTTTCTGTTGCCGGTTCAGGATCAGCTTGATGCCTGATTTCGCCGCAAACCCAACATTTTTACAGAATATTACCTCTGCTGGTAAGCGAAAGCTGGCATTTGTTTTACTTTTACAGCGCATAAAGTCAAAATTAGGATTCGTTACATCTACAGACAGTATGCAGCGGCAGAGATTTTTTCTCAGTGGACCGGCGAGTATACCTGAAGAAAGGACTTTTGATGCTTCTTGCAACGGCACTGTTAATAATTGGTTTACTTTTGGTGGTCTACAGTGCCGACCGTCTGGTGTTCTCCGCTTCAATCCTCTGCCGTTTGTTAGGTGTTCCCCCCCTGATTATTGGGATGACGGTGGTCAGCGTGGGCACTTCCCTGCCGGAGATCATCGTCTCTGCGGCCGCCTCAATGCACGATCAGGTTGATCTTGCGGTCGGAACGGCTATTGGCTCCAATATCGTCAATATCTTGCTCATCCTGGGCCTTGCTGCGCTACTGCATCCTTTTCGCGTGCATTCTGATGTTCTGCGGCGTGAATTACCGCTAATGTTAATTGTCAGCCTGCTGGCGGGTTATGTGTTATATGACGGGCAGTTAACCCTCAGCGATGGCATTTTTCTGCTGGCGCTGGCGGTCATCTGGCTGTTTTATATCGTGAAGCTTGCCCGGGCGGCAGAAAAGCAAGGCAGTGACACGTTGACCCGCGAACAGGTGGCAGAGCTGCCGCGTGAGGGGAACTTACCCGTCGCGCTGCTCTGGCTGGGCGTGGCGTTAATCATCATGCCCATGGCGACGCAGATGATTGTAGATAACGCTACGGTTCTGGCCAACTATTTCGCCATGAGCGAGTTAACCATCGGCCTGACGGTGATTGCCATTGGTACCAGTTTGCCTGAGCTCGCAACGGCTATCGCCGGGGCGCGTAAGGGGGAAGACGACATGGCGATTGGCAATATCATCGGCTCGAATATTTTTAATGTTGCTATCGTGCTTGGCCTGCCTGCCCTGATTGCCCCTGGCGCGTTTAATCCGCTCGCGTTCAGCCGCGATTACGGGGTGATGGTCTTAGTCAGCGTAATCTTCGCCCTGCTCTGCTGGCGGCGAAAAAGGCAGATTGGTCAGGGCGCCGGTGCGCTGCTGACGGTGGGATTTGTCGTATGGATGGCGATGCTGTACTGGCTCTCGCCGCTTCTCTCTGGGTAAACGGAAACGCATTATGTCGCAAATAGAATTGCAGCCGGGTTTTGACTTTCAGAAAGCAGGAAAAGAGGTTCTGGAGATTGAACGTGAAGGTCTGGCGCAGTTAGATCAATACATTAATCAGGACTTTAGCCTGGCGTGCGAAAAACTTTTCCACTGTCCTGGCAAAGTCGTGGTGATGGGGATGGGTAAATCTGGCCATATTGGCCGTAAAATGGCAGCGACCTTCGCCAGTACCGGCACGAAAGCGTTTTTCGTCCATCCCGGCGAAGCGGCGCATGGCGATCTGGGTATGGTTTCGTCACAGGATATCGTCATTGCGTTATCCAACTCGGGCGAATCGAATGAGATCCTGGCGCTGATACCGGTCCTGAAACGCCTGCACGTTCCCCTGATCTGTATTACCAGCCGTCCGGAGAGCAGCATGGCGCGCGCCGCAGATATCCACCTGTGCGTTAAAGTGCCAAAAGAAGCCTGTCCCCTGGGGCTGGCGCCGACCTCCAGCACCACTGCCGCGCTGGTTATGGGTGATGCGCTGGCCGTCGCCCTGCTTGAAGCGCGCGGCTTTACCGCCGAAGATTTTGCCCTCTCCCATCCGGGCGGTGCGCTGGGACGTAAACTGCTGCTGCGCGTAAATGATATTATGCATACGGGGGATGAAATTCCGCACGTCAGCAAAGCGGCCTCCCTGCGCGATGCGCTGCTGGAAATTACCCGCAAAAACCTCGGGATGACCGTCATCTGCAACGATCAGATGAAGATTGAGGGTATCTTTACCGACGGGGATCTCCGTCGCGTGTTCGATATGGGTGTGGATGTCCGTAAGCTGGGTATCGCCGATGTGATGACCTCAGGCGGTATTCGGGTGCGTCCCGGCACGCTGGCCGTTGAGGTACTGAACCTGATGCAGTCCCGCCATATCACCTCCGTTATGGTTGCCGATGGCGACCAGTTACTGGGTGTGGTACATATGCATGATCTTTTGCGCGCAGGCGTAGTGTAATGAAGGATAAGACAATGATTAATACGGGTGCATCCCTTGCAACCTGTTATGGCCCGGTAAGCGCGCAGATGATGTCGCAGGCCGAGAAAATTCGCCTGCTGATCCTGGATGTGGATGGCGTGCTGTCAGACGGCCTGATTTACATGGGCAATAATGGTGAAGAGCTGAAAGCCTTCAACGTGCGTGATGGCTACGGGATTCGCTGTGCCCTGACGTCTGGCATAGAAGTTGCCATCATCACCGGACGTAAGGCTAAACTGGTAGAAGATCGGTGCGAAACGCTGGGCATTACCCATCTCTATCAGGGGCAATCCGATAAGATGGTCGCTTTCAGGGACTTACTTGGTAAACTTGCCATCGCCCCGGAAAACGTTGCCTATGTCGGAGACGATCTTATTGACTGGCCAGTGATGGCAGAAGTGGGACTTAGCATCGCCGTGGCCGATGCCCATCCGCTTTTGATCCCACGCGCTGACTATGTCACCCGGATTAACGGTGGCCGTGGCGCAGTACGAGAAGTCTGCGACCTGTTACTGCTGGCGCAAGGTAAGCTTGATGAGGCCAAAGGGCAATCGATATGAGTAAAACCAGACGTTGGGTTATTATTCTGCTAACGCTTGTCGTACTGGTACTGATTGGCGTGAATCTCGCTGACCGGGACGACGAACAAGCGCCGACGGTCAACACCAACGATCCAACGTATAAAAGCGATCACAGCGATACCGTCGTTTACAGCCCGGAAGGGGCGCTGAATTACCGCCTTATCGCTCAGCACGTTGAGTATTTTTCCGAACAGGGCGTCTCATGGTTTACTCAACCGGTGATGACCACGTTTGATACCGATAAAATTCCGACATGGTCGATTAAAGCAGATCGGGCAAAACTGACGAATGACCGTATGCTTTATCTGTATGGCCATGTTGAAGTGAATGCGCTGACCGCAGATGCGCAGTTGCGCAAAATCACGACCGATAACGCACAGATAAACCTTGTGACTCAGGATGTAACATCGCAGGATCTGGTCACGTTATACGGCACAACATTTAATTCCAGCGGTCTGAGAATGCGCGGGAACTTACGCAGCAAGAACGCAGAGCTGATTGAAAAGGTTAGAACCTCTTATGAAATTCAAAACAAACAAACTCAGCCTTAATTGTGTTATAGCCAGCGCCCTGCTGGCCCTTAGCCTGCCTGCGCTTGCTGTGACGGGTGATACCGAGCAGCCGATTCATATCGAATCTGATACGCAATCACTCGATATGCAAGGCAACGTGGTGACCTTTACCGGCAACGTGGTCGTGACTCAGGGCACCATCAAAATTAATGCCGACAAAGTGGTGGTGACGCGTCCTGGCGGTGAGGATGGGAAAGAGATTATCGATGGCTACGGCAACCCGGCCACCTTCTATCAGATGCAGGATAACGGCAAGCCGGTGAAAGGCCACGCCTCCCAGATGCACTACGAACTGGCGAAAGATTTCGTTGTCCTTACCGGTAATGCGTACCTGGAGCAGCTCGACAGCAACATCAAGGGCGACAAGATCACCTACCTGGTCAAAGAGCAGAAAATGCAGGCCTTCAGCGAGAAAGGCAAACGCGTGACCACCGTACTGGTTCCATCGCAGCTGCAGGACAAAAATAGCAATCAGGCCCCGGCACAGAAAAAGAGTAACTAATTCGTTATGGCAACATTAACTGCAAAGAATCTCGCCAAAGCCTATAAGGGCCGCCGCGTCGTGGAAGATGTCAGTTTGACCGTCAACTCCGGCGAGATTGTCGGCCTGTTGGGTCCTAACGGTGCAGGTAAAACCACCACCTTTTATATGGTGGTGGGCATTGTTCCGCGCGACGCGGGTAACATCATTATTGATGAAGAAGATATCAGCCTGCTGCCCCTGCACGCCCGTGCGCGCCGCGGGATCGGTTATCTGCCGCAGGAAGCATCCATTTTCCGTCGCCTGAGCGTTTTCGATAACCTGATGGCGGTGCTGCAGATCCGCGATGATCTGACCGCCGAACAGCGTCAGGATCGCGCCAACGAGCTGATGGAAGAGTTCCATATCGAACACCTGCGCGACAGCATGGGCCAGGCGCTCTCCGGTGGTGAACGTCGCCGTGTGGAAATTGCCCGCGCGCTGGCGGCTAATCCGAAATTTATTCTGCTCGATGAACCGTTTGCGGGCGTTGACCCCATTTCGGTTATCGATATCAAACGTATTATTGAGCATCTGCGCGACAGTGGCCTCGGGGTTCTCATCACCGACCACAACGTACGTGAGACGCTGGCGGTGTGTGAGCGTGCCTATATCGTCAGCCAGGGCCACCTCATCGCCCACGGTACCCCGCAGCAGATCCTCGAAGACGATCATGTTAAGCGCGTGTATCTTGGGGAAGACTTCAGACTCTGATAGGGTAGAAGTTAAGACTCGCGTAAACGGAGAAAAATGCTCTGAACATGAAGCAAGGTTTGCAATTAAGGCTCAGCCAACAGCTGGCAATGACGCCGCAGTTACAACAGGCTATTCGTCTGTTGCAACTGTCGACGCTGGAACTGCAGCAGGAGCTCCAGCAAGCGCTGGAAAGTAACCCCCTGCTCGAGCAAACCGATCTTCACGATGAAGTAGAAACGCAACAAAGCCAGGATAACGAGACCCTCGACACGGTTGATGCCCTTGAGCAAAAAGAGATGCCTGACGAGCTCCCTCTCGATGCCAGCTGGGATGAGATCTACACCGCCGGCACGCCATCCGGTACACGCGCAGACTACCAGGATGACGAGCTACCGGTCTATCAGGGCGAGACCACCCAGTCACTGCAGGATTATCTGATGTGGCAGGTGGAGCTGACACCGTTCTCTGATACCGATCGCGCCATCGCCACCTCCATTGTGGATGCCGTGGATGAGACCGGCTATCTGACCGTGTCGCTGGACGATATTCTGGAGAGCATAGGCGATGACGAGATTGAGCTCGAAGAGGTCGAAGCGGTCCTGAAGCGCGTTCAGCGCTTTGACCCGATTGGCGTCGCCGCGAGAGATCTCCGTGACTGCTTGCTCATTCAGCTTTCGCAGTTTGTTAAAGAGACCCCGTGGCTGGAAGAGGCCCGGCTTATCATCAGCGAACATCTGGATCTGCTTGCCAACCACGATTTCCGCTCATTGATGCGCGTCACGAGGCTGAAAGAGGAGATCCTGAAAGAGGCGGTCAACCTGATTCAGTCTCTGGATCCGCGCCCGGGGCAATCTATCCAGACCAGCGAGCCGGAGTATGTCATTCCCGATGTGCTGGTGCGCAAGCATAACGGCCTGTGGACCGTCGAGCTGAATTCCGACAGCATTCCCCGCCTGCAAATCAATCAGCAATATGCCTCAATGTGCACCAGCTCGCGCAACGACTCGGATAACCAGTTTATCCGCAGTAATCTGCAGGAAGCCCGCTGGCTAATCAAAAGCCTTGAGAGCCGCAATGATACACTGCTTCGCGTCAGCCGCTGCATCGTCGAGCAGCAGCAGGCGTTTTTTGAGCAGGGTGAAGAGTTTATGAAACCGATGGTGCTGGCGGATATCGCCCAGGCCGTCGAGATGCATGAGTCGACCATTTCTCGCGTGACGACGCAGAAGTATCTGCACAGCCCGCGTGGTATTTTTGAGCTTAAGTATTTTTTCTCCAGCCATGTCAACACCGAAGGCGGCGGCGAAGCCTCGTCGACAGCCATCCGGGCGCTGGTGAAAAAATTGATCGCCGCGGAAAACCCCGCGAAACCGCTGAGTGACAGTAAGTTGACCACCATGCTGTCCGAACAAGGTATCATGGTGGCACGCCGCACTGTTGCGAAGTATCGAGAGTCTTTATCCATTCCGCCGTCAAACCAGCGTAAACAACTGGTCTGACACAACCGATAAGGAAGACACTATGCAGCTCAACATCACAGGACACAATGTCGAAATCACTGAATCCCTGCGTGAATTTGTGAATACCAAATTCGCTAAGCTCGAGCAGTATTTCGAGAGGATCAACCAGGTCTATGTTGTGTTAAAAGTGGAAAAAGTGACTCATATCTCGGATGCTACCTTGCACGTCAACGGGGGCGAAATCCATGCCAGTGCGGAAGGGCAGGACATGTACGCGGCTATCGACGGCTTGATTGACAAGCTGGCACGACAGCTAAACAAACATAAAGACAAACTGAAACAACACTAATTGTCCGGGCAGTTAACGGGTGCAGGACGGCCTGTTGTGAAACACAACGGGCCCTTTGTACAGTTAGCGCTTAGGTGAAATTATGATGAATAACGATTCCACTCTACAACTGAGCAGTGTCCTTAATCAGGAATGTACCCGCAGTGCCGTTCACTGCCAGAGCAAAAAACGTGCGCTGGAGATCATCAGTGAACTGGCCGCAAAACAGCTGAGCCTGGCGCCACAAGTGGTCTTTGAAGCGATCCTCACCCGCGAAAAAATGGGCAGTACCGGCATCGGTAACGGCATCGCCATTCCACATGGCAAACTGGAAGAGGATACTCTGCGCGCTGTAGGGGTGTTTGTTCAACTGGAAACACCTATCGCCTTCGATGCCATTGATAACCAGCCGGTCGATCTGCTGTTTGCCCTGCTGGTGCCAGCCGATCAGACCAAAACGCATCTGCATACGCTCTCGCTGGTGGCTAAACGTCTGGCGGATAAAACCATCTGTCGTCGTTTACGCGCGGCGCAGAGCGACGAAGAGCTTTATCAAATTATTACAGAAACGGAAGGCAATCAGGATGAGGCGTAATCGGGTGATGGCTTTAACATCTGTGGTCCTGAGGAGAAACGGTACATGGTGCTGATGATCGTCAGCGGGCGTTCGGGCTCCGGGAAATCGGTCGCCCTGCGCGCGCTGGAAGATATGGGCTTTTACTGCGTGGATAACCTGCCGGTGGTGCTTCTGCCCGAGCTGGCCCGTTCGCTGGCGGATCGGCAGATCTCTGCGGCAGTCAGCATCGACGTGCGTAACATGCCTGAATCGCCGGAGATCTTTGAGCAGGCGATGAGCAATCTGCCAGAGGCCTTTTCACCTCAGCTGCTGTTCCTTGATGCCGACCGCAATACGTTGATTCGTCGCTACAGTGACACCCGCCGTTTGCATCCGCTCTCCAGTAAAAATCTGTCGCTGGAAAGTGCCATTGACCAGGAGAGCGATCTGCTGGAGCCGCTGCGCTCGCGCGCCGATCTGATCGTTGATACCTCAGAGATGTCGGTCCATGAGCTGGCGGAGATGCTGCGCACCCGTCTGCTGGGTAAACGCGAACGCGAGCTGACGATGGTCTTTGAATCGTTCGGCTTTAAGCACGGCATTCCTATTGATGCGGACTACGTGTTTGACGTGCGCTTCTTACCGAACCCGCACTGGGATCCGAAGCTGCGCCCGATGACCGGCCTGGATAAGCCGGTCGCAGCCTTCCTTGACAGACATACGGAAGTGCATAACTTTATCTATCAGACGCGCAGCTATCTTGAACTCTGGTTGCCGATGCTGGAGACAAACAATCGCAGCTACCTGACGGTGGCGATTGGTTGTACCGGGGGTAAACACCGTTCGGTCTATATTGCTGAGCAACTGGCTGACTATTTCCGCTCGCGCGGTAAAAACGTGCAGTCCCGTCATCGTACGCTGGAAAAACGTAAAACATGACCGTAAAGCAGACCGTTGAAATCACCAACAAGCTGGGCATGCATGCCCGCCCGGCGATGAAGTTATTTGAACTGATGCAGGGATTTGACGCGGAAGTTCTGCTGCGTAACGACGAAGGCACCGAAGCCGAAGCCAACAGCGTCATCGCTCTGCTGATGCTGGATTCGGCAAAGGGCCGTCAGATTGAAATTGAAGCCACTGGCCCGCAGGAAGTGGAGGCGCTGGCAGCAGTCATTGCGCTGTTCAACGCCGGGTTTGATGAAGATTAATGCAGCTTATTGGCCTGCATAAATCCTTCCCCACCGAGCTGGCGCATCTGGCGCAGGATCCACGCCTGACGGCTACGTACATAGCCTGATGGCGCACTGGCCTTAAAGCGAATCGGGTTCGGTAACACAGCCGCCAGCAGCGCGGCCTCCGACGCTGTCAGACGGCTTGCAGGTTTGTTGAAATAGCGCTGCGCCGCGGCTTCGACCCCAAATATCCCTTCGCCAAATTCCGCGATATTGAGATATACCGTCAGGATCCGTTTCTTACTCCACACCGTTTCGATACCCAGCGTCAGCCCGGCTTCAAAGCCCTTTCTCACCCAGCTGCGACCATCCCATAAAAACAGGTTCTTCGCCGTCTGCTGAGAAAGCGTGGATGCTCCGCGGATACGGCTCTCGTTGCGCTCGTTATGCGCTAGCGCCTTCTCGATCGCCCCGACGTCAAACCCCCAGTGCTGAGGGAATTTTTGATCTTCGGCGGCAATCACGGCGAGCCCCATCCAGGGGGAGATCTCATCCATACTCACCCAGTCAGAGTGCGCAAAGTAGCTGAAATTACCGCTCAGCCAGTTGCTCACCTGACGTTCAACCATTACCGCTGAAAATGGCACTGGCAGAAAGCTGAACAGGGCGATACCCCCACCCCAGAAAACCGCCATGATCAACAGAATGCGAATGACGATCCGTCTTAACCAACCCGCTTTCGGACGTCTTAACTTCATGCAGCGAGCACCAGTACGCGCGTAACCAGCTTCTCAATGCCCGTCGCCGCTTCCGCAATATTTTGTGCCAGCATGTAAGCGGGTGTGGTGACGATCCTGTTCTCTTCGTCGACCACAATATCATCCACCGGGCAGGGGATATGCTCACCGCCCATATCCTCGATAGCCTCAGCGGTATCAATATCCGTTCCGATGGTCAGGCGCAGCGGCATATCAAAAATGGCTGGCAGCATCGCAGGGGCGATACAGATAAAGCCCAACGGTTTGCCGGCTTCATGCATCTGCAGCGCCAGCGCTTTTAAATCACTGTCTACCCGGCAACCATTTCCCTGGGCGGCAAAATCGCTCAGGTTTTTTGCCGCGCCAAAACCGCCTGGCACAATCAGCGCGTCCAGCTCGGTAGCCCGGGCCTCGCTGAGCGGACGAACCTGTCCACGGGCAATCCGCGCGGCCTCGATCAGGACGTTACGGCTTTCGGCCATCGTTTCGCCGGTCAGGTGGTTGATCACGTCTACCTGGGTTTTATCCGGGGCGAAGCAGACCGCTTCGGCGCCGTTACGCGCCAGAGCCAGTAGCGTCAAAACAGCTTCATGAATTTCAGAACCATCGTAAACACCACACCCGCTCAGTACCACGCCAACCTTTTTCATCCTGGGATCCCTCTCGAAAAATGCTAAATGCACATTAAAGATTCTGATTAAAACGGTATGCTTCACACATTTAACTGATTCATGTAACAACGTATTTAAGATTTGCTATCTTAACTGCGTGCAGCCTAAAGTTTCCGGCTACGCCATTTACGAAAAAAACTATTTTTATTCAGGCGCAGCCAAGATTTCCCTGGTGTTGGCGCAGTATTCGCGCACCCCGGTCTACCGGGGTCATTTTTTTCTGCTCTCCACCCAGGCTTTCAGCACGGCCACATCGTTCTGCCACTCCTGCTTCATCTCCTCAACCCATTCACCCACGTTATCTTCCCACGCGGGTAAATCCGGAGACTGAATCTGCTGACCAAGCTGCTGCAGATGACGCAAACCCACCGATCCAGCCGCTCCTTTGATTTTGTGGCCTTCTTCAACGATGCCTTTCTTATCCCGCGCCGTCAGGTTTGACTCAAGCACGTTTAAATAGCCCGGCATCATCTTCTCGAAAATCGCCAGGCCATCGGTAATCAACTTCGGACCAACCAGATCGATGTACTGCTCGAGCATGTCGATATCCAGCAAAGACTGCGCTTTCTCTGTATCTACCTTCGTCATGGTGCTCTCCTCTTCGTCACAGGTGTCCCAGAACTTCTTGATCATGGCGGTTAAGGCGGGTACCGCCAGCGGTTTGCTCAGTACATCGTCCATACCAGCATCCAGGTACTCTTTTTTGTCTTTCAGCACGTTGGCGGTCAGCGCCACCAGCGGCGGCAGTTCGTCGCTGGCGTAACGGCTCGTCAGCTCGCGCGAGATATCCAGCCCGGTCATGTCCGGCAACTGAATGTCCAGCAGCACCAGGTCATATTCGCCCGGCGTGAACATCTCCAGCGCGGCTTTACCGGTCATGGCGACGTCCACGCTGCTGCCCAGTTTCTCCAGCACCGAGCGCGCGACAATCACGTTCAGCTCGATATCTTCCACCAGCAGCACATGCAGGGCAGGCAGCGGCATATCGTCATGGGCAAAGGTGTCTTCGACCTCTTCCGCCACTGCCGGGGCCCGAACGCTGAGTTTAAAGACAGAGCCGTGCCCAGGGTTGCTGGTCACCGTGATATCACCGCCCATGCTCTTCGCCAGACGGCGCGATACCGCCAGACCGATGCCGGTCCCGGTAGCGGGTTTGCCCCCGTGGCTGTCTTTAACCTGGTAATACATGGCGAAGATTTTGTCCTGCTCCTCCTGCGGGATCCCGATCCCGGAATCTTCCACCTCGAAGTGCAGCATCTCCCCCTCGCCGTAGCGCACGCGAACCGCCACCTGACCACTCTGGGTGAATTTGACCGCGTTACTGATTAAGTTCCACAGGATCTGGCGCAGGCGCGTACCGTCGGTCACCACCTTATGCGGCAGCGGCAGGGTTGGCTCCATCACAAAGCGTAGCCCTTTCTGCTGCGCCTGCAGACCAGAGAGGTTTTCCAGATCGGCCAGGAAGCTGGTGAAGTCCACCGGCTGGTTATCCAGTTGGACTTTGCGCCGCTCCATCTTATCCATATCAATAATATCGTTGAAGATATTGCCGAGCGTGACCGCCGAGACATGGATGGTTTTAAGATATTTCTCCTGCTCGGCCGTCAGTTCGGTGTCGAGCAGAATGCGGCTTAACCCGACGATACCGTTAAGCGGAGTACGCAGTTCATGGCTGATGGTGGAGATAAAGGTCGTTTTATCCCGGCTGGCGCGCTCCAGCGCATCCTGGTAGCGCTTACGCTCGGTAATATCACGCCCGAAGCCCATCAGCCCGTGGCGTTTCCCGACGCGGTCGTAGTACGGCACTTTACGGATTTCGAAGCAGGCTTTGCGCCCGTCCGGGTAGTCGAGCCACTGCTCGTAGGTCAGGGAGACGTTGTGACGGAACACCTTCTCATCGGTTTCGATAACTTTGGCTGCCGCCTCCGGAGAGTAGACATCCTGCGGGCGCAGATTGATAAGCTGTTTTTCGCTCTTACCGGTCAGTAACTCCATCGCCCGGTTACAGCCGGAAAACTCTTTATCCTCATTGCGGTAGAAAACCAGGTCCGGGGAGGCATCAAGGAAAGAGCGCAGGAACGAAGACTGCTGTTCAAGCTGGATCTGCGTCTGTTCACGCTCTTTCATTTCGATTTTCAGCTGTTCCAGCGTAGTCTGGCGCTCAGCCTCCGCTTTTTCACGATCTGAGATCTCCTGGTTCAGCTGAGCGATGTTGTCTTTTAGCTGCACGTTGAGCTTCAGATCGCGCTCGCGCATCTCTTCCAGCTTTTCCACCAGCCGGGTCAGCCGCTGGCGGGACTCCTCCAGCTGCTCAACCACCACCGAGAGGAAATAGACCGCCCAGGGCGTAATCAGCAGGCCAAAGAAAATGGAACGTATAAGGTCGATACTCTCAACCTGGCCGTGGAGCACCATGGTAATGGCCATCTGTACCACAATCGCCAGCACCACCAGCGCCAGCGCCAGCAACAGGGAGAAGCGCACCAGGCCAAGCTTCATCATCAGATCGACATAGTATTGCGCCAGTAACCGAATTTGCTTCATAAGGGATCTCTTCACGACGTCATCGCACAATAATACTCAAATTCCAGGCAAGACGTTGAAGGTTGTGCAAAAAAGTGAGGGGTAAAACAGGCGATGCGCCTCACTTCCCAAGCAGGGAAGTGAGGCGGGAGGGATTACGAGCGCTTCAGCAGCAGCCAGAGGCTGATCACGAAGAAGGAGGCGCTCGGTAGCAGCGCGCCAATCACCGGCGGTATACCGTACACCAGCGTCAGCGGGCCGAAGATTTGGTCCAGAACGTAGAAGACAAAACCGAAGCTGATACCTGTCACGACACGCACCCCCATCGGGACGCTACGTAGCGGGCCAAAGATAAACGACAATGCCATCAGCATCATCACCGCCACCGAGAGCGGCTGGAAGACCTTGCTCCACATGTTGAGCTGATAACGTCCGGAATCCTGGCCGCTCGATTTCAGGTACTTCACGTAGTTGTACAGGCCGCTGATGGAGAGAGCATCCGGATCCAGCGCAACCACCCCGAGCTTATCCGGCGTCAGGTTGGTTTTCCAGGTACCAGAGACCGTTTGTGACCCGGTGATCTGTTTTGGATCCTGCAGGTTTGATTCATCTACCTGCGACAGACGCCAGACCTTGTTATCAGTATCAAACGTGGCCGACGCGGCGTAACGCACCGCCTGCAGACGACGCTGATCGTTAAAGCTGTAAATGCTCACACCGCCGAGGGAGTTATCGCCCGTGACGCGTTCGATGTAGACAAAGTTATTGCCATCTTTCGCCCACAGCCCCTGCTGGGTAGAGAGCAACGAGCCGCCATACATCATTTGCGCGCGGTAGTTACGCGCCATCTGTTCTCCCTGTGGCGCAACCCACTCCCCCATCGCCATGGTCAGCAATACCAGCGGGATGGCCGTTTTCATGACGGAGAGCGCCACCTGCATACGGGTAAAGCCGGAGGCCTGCATGACCACCAGCTCACTGCGCTGCGCCAGCATCCCCAGCCCCAGCAACGCCCCTAACAGCGCCGCCATCGGGAAGAAGATTTGCACATCTTTTGGAATGCTGAGCAGGGTATACATGCCCGCGCCCATGGCATCGTAGCTCCCCTGCCCGGCCTTTTTCAGCTGGTCCACAAACTTGATGATGCCGGAGAGCGACACCAGCATGAATAAGGTCATCATGATGGTGGTGAAAATGGTTTTACCGATATAGCGGTCAAGAACGCCAAACGCCTGCATTACACCGCTCCTTTACGCATAAACCGGGCCCGCACGCGGCGCATCGGCACGGTGTCCCACAGGTTGAGGGCAACGGCCAACAGCAGATAGAGTCCGTTAATTACCCAGGTCCAGATAACCGGGTCAATTTTTCCTTTGCCGCCGTTCGATTTGATCGACGTTTGCAGCAGGAAGAACACCAGATAAAGCAGCATGGCGGGCAGCATGGAGAGCACCCGTCCCTGACGTGGGTTTACCACGCTAAGCGGCACCACCATCAACGCCATCATAAAGACGGTAAACACCAGCGTGATTCGCCAGTGCAGCTCCGCGCGGGCGCGATTGGTATCGGTATTGATCAACGTGCGCATGTCCATCTGCTCGGTATCGCTGGGATCCAGCGCAACCGCCTGATGACCAATAATTGCCTGATAGTTCTGGAAGTCAGTGATGCGGAAATCACGCAGCAGCGCCGTGCCTTCAAAGCGGGTGCCTTTGTTCAGCGTCACAATCTGCGAACCGTCTTTCCCCTGCGCCAGCTGACCGGAATCGGCCACTACAACAGAGGGACGGGCATTGCCCTTGGGACGGATTTGCGCGAGGAATACATCGTTAAAGCGGTTGCCATCCACGCTTTCGATAAACAGCACGGAGTTACCATCCGTTGCCTGCTGGAACTGCCCCTGGGCCAGCGCGGCCATACCGGGGTTGGCTTTCGCCTCCGCCAGCACTTCATCCTGATGACGAGAAGAGACCGGACCGGCCCACATGACGTTTACGGCGGCCACGATGCCGGTGAATAACGCCAGGAGCATAGCGGCTTTAACCAGAACCGCTTTGCTCAGACCGCACGCATGCATGACGGTGATTTCACTTTCGGTATAGAGTTTACCGAGCGTCATCAGCAGTCCGAGGAAAAGGCTAAGTGGCAGGATAAGCTGCGCCATTTCAGGCACGCCCAGCCCAAGCAGAGAAAGCACCAGATTTGTGGGAATTTCGCCATCAACAGCCGCGCCGAGGATCCTTACCAGTTTCTGACAGAAAAAGATCAGAAGCAGTATGAAGAGTATCGCCAGCTGGCTTTTGAGCGTCTCCCGCACCAGATATCTTATGATTATCACATTAAATACGCCCGTAAAAACCCGTCTCTTTGCAGGAAAATCGCTTGTTTCATGGCTTAAACGTCATTTATTCTCTTGAGTCGTCGAAATCATCGCTAAGATTAGAACACCCGACGGATTCGCGCTTCAGGAGTTATTATGACGTGCCGAAACCGTAATAACGTAAGATTAACACGAAGTCACCGCAACAGCGGGTACGAGTTACGAAAGGTTTCAATTCTATCCGTAGCTGCCGCTGTTGTCTTTAAGATTCAGGAGCGTAGTTCATGGAGTTCAGTGTAAAAAGCGGTAGCCCGGAGAAACAGCGGAGTGCCTGCATCGTTGTCGGCGTGTTTGAACCCCGCAGACTCTCTCCAATCGCCGAACAACTCGATAAGATCAGTGACGGCTACATTAGCGCCCTGCTGCGTCGCGGCGAGCTGGAAGGCAAGCCGGGCCAGACATTGCTGCTGCATCATGTGCCTAACGTCCTCTCCGAGCGCATCCTGCTGATTGGCTGTGGCAAGGAGCGTGAGCTGGACGAGCGCCAGTACAAACAGGTCATTCAGAAAACGATCAATACGCTGAATGATACTGGCTCAATGGAGGCCGTCTGCTTCCTGACCGAACTGCACGTCAAAGGCCGCAATACCTACTGGAAAGTACGCCAGGCGGTTGAGACAGCCAAAGAGACCCTTTACAGCTTCGATCAGCTGAAAACCACTAAAAGCGAACCGCGTCGTCCGCTGCGTAAGATGGTCTTTAACGTCCCGACCCGTCGCGAGCTGACCAGCGGTGAACGCGCTATTCAGCATGGCCTGGCTATTGCAGCCGGTATCAAGGCCGCGAAAGACCTGGGCAATATGCCGCCTAACATCTGTAACGCGGGCTACCTTGCGTCACAGGCGCGTCAGCTGGCTGACTCCTACAGCAAAAATGTTGTCACCCGCGTGATTGGCGAACAGCAGATGAAAGAGCTGGGGATGCACTCCTACCTCGCCGTCGGCAACGGTTCACAAAATGAATCCCTGATGTCGGTCATTGAGTACAAAGGCAACCCGGCAGAAGACGTACGTCCGATTGTGCTGGTGGGTAAAGGCCTGACCTTCGACTCCGGCGGTATCTCCATCAAGCCTGCCGAAGGCATGGACGAGATGAAGTACGACATGTGCGGCGCGGCGGCGGTTTACGGCGTAATGCGCATGGTGGCCGAGCTGCAACTGCCAATCAACGTGATTGGCGTGCTGGCGGGCTGTGAAAACATGCCGGGTGGTCGCGCCTATCGTCCAGGTGACGTCCTTACCACCATGTCCGGGCAGACCGTTGAAGTCCTGAACACCGACGCCGAAGGCCGTCTGGTACTGTGCGACGTGCTGACCTACGTTGAGCGCTTCGATCCGGAAGCGGTTATCGACGTAGCAACCCTGACCGGCGCCTGCGTGATTGCCTTGGGTCACCACATCACCGGCCTGATGTCGAACCACAACCCGCTGGCGCATGAGCTGATTGGTGCCTCCGAGCAGGCGGGCGATCGTGCATGGCGTCTGCCGCTGGGCGATGAGTATCAGGAGCAGCTGGAGTCTAACTTTGCGGATATGGCGAATATCGGCGGTCGTCCTGGCGGTGCTATCACCGCGGGCTGCTTCCTGTCGCGCTTTACCCGCAAGTACAATTGGGCACACCTGGATATCGCGGGCACCGCATGGCGCTCCGGTAAAGCCAAAGGCGCAACTGGCCGTCCAGTGGCTCTGCTGTCGCAGTTCCTGCTCAATCGCGCCGGTTTTAACGGCGACGAGTAAGGGTAAATGCCGGGTGGCGGCGTCGCCTTACCCGGCCTACAAACGGCAGTAAACCGTAGGCCCGGTAAGCGTAGCGCCACCGGGCTTAAGCATTTAAAGTCACCACAAGAAACCCCATATATGAAAAACGCAACGTTCTATCTTCTGGACAATGACACCCAACAGGATGGCTTAAGCGCCGTTGAACAACTGGTGTGTGACATTGCCGCAGAACGTTGGCGCGCGGGTCTTCGCGTGCTGATTGCCTGCGAAGATGAGCAGCAGGCCATCCGTCTGGATGAAGCGCTGTGGGCACGACCGCCGGAAAGTTTTGTTCCGCATAATCTGGCGGGAGAAGGACCGCGCGGCGGTGCGCCGGTGGAGATCGCCTGGCCGCAAAAGCGTAACAGCAGTCCACGCGATATTCTGATTAGCCTGCGCAGCGGCTTTGCAGATTTTGCCACCGCTTTCACAGAAGTGATAGACTTTGTCCCTCACGAAGATTCCCTGAAACAACTGGCGCGCGAACGCTATAAAGCGTACCGCCTGGCTGGTTTTAACCTGAATACGGCAACCTGGAAATAATGGAAAAGACATATAACCCACGCGATATCGAACAGCCGCTTTACGAGCACTGGGAACAGCAGGGCTATTTCAAGCCTAACGGCGATGAAAGCAAAGAGTCCTTCTGCATCATGATCCCGCCGCCGAACGTCACCGGCAGTTTGCATATGGGGCATGCCTTCCAGCAGACCATCATGGATACCATGATCCGTTACCAGCGCATGCAGGGCAAAAACACCCTGTGGCAGGCCGGTACTGACCACGCGGGTATCGCTACCCAGATGGTGGTTGAGCGTAAGATTGCCGCTGAAGAAGGTAAAACCCGTCACGACTATGGCCGCGACGCCTTTATCGACAAAATCTGGCAGTGGAAAGCGGAATCTGGCGGCACCATTACCCGTCAGATGCGCCGTCTCGGCAACTCCGTGGACTGGGAGCGCGAGCGCTTCACCATGGACGAAGGTCTTTCCAATGCCGTTAAAGAAGTGTTCGTCCGTCTGTATAAAGAAGACCTGATTTACCGTGGCAAGCGCCTGGTAAACTGGGACCCGAAACTGCGCACCGCCATCTCTGACCTGGAAGTGGAAAACCGCGAGTCGAAAGGCTCCATGTGGCACATCCGCTATCCGCTGGCCGACGGCGCAAAAACCGCAGACGGTAAAGATTACCTGATTGTCGCCACCACCCGACCAGAAACCCTGCTGGGCGATACCGGCGTGGCCGTTAACCCGGAAGATCCGCGTTACAAAGATCTGATTGGTAAATTTGTGGTGCTGCCGCTAGTGAACCGCCGTATTCCAATTGTGGGCGACGAACACGCCGACATGGAAAAAGGTACCGGCTGCGTGAAGATCACCCCGGCACACGACTTTAACGACTACGAAGTGGGTCGTCGTCACGCCCTGCCAATGATCAACATTCTGACCTTTGACGGCGATATCCGTGAAAGCGCAGAAGTGTATGACACCAAAGGCAACGAATCTGACGTTTACTCAAGCGACATTCCGGCTGAGTTCCAGAAGCTGGAGCGCTTCGCCGCGCGTAAAGCGATCGTTGCCGCTGTCGACGCCCTGGGCCTGCTGGACGAAATCAAGCCGCACGACCTGACTGTCCCCTATGGCGACCGTGGCGGCGTGGTGATCGAGCCGATGCTGACCGACCAGTGGTACGTCCGTGCTGACGTGCTGGCGAAACCGGCGGTTGAAGCGGTCGAAAACGGCGACATCCAGTTCGTACCGAAGCAGTACGAAAACATGTACTTCTCCTGGATGCGCGATATTCAGGACTGGTGTATCTCCCGTCAGCTGTGGTGGGGTCACCGTATCCCGGCATGGTATGACAACGAAGGCAATGTCTACGTTGGCCGTACTGAAGACGAAGTGCGTCAGGAAAACAACCTGAGCGCGGACGTTGCCCTGCGTCAGGACGAAGACGTACTGGACACCTGGTTCTCCTCCGCGCTGTGGACCTTCTCCACCCTCGGCTGGCCAGAAAACACCGATGCGCTGCGTCAGTTCCACCCAACCAGCGTGATGGTCTCCGGCTTCGACATTATCTTCTTCTGGATCGCCCGCATGATCATGATGACCATGCACTTCATCAAAGATGAAAACGGCAAGCCGCAGGTTCCGTTCCATACCGTCTATATGACCGGTCTGATTCGTGACGACGAAGGCCAGAAGATGTCCAAGTCCAAGGGTAACGTTATTGACCCACTGGATATGGTTGACGGTATCTCTCTGGAAGAACTGCTGGAAAAACGTACCGGCAACATGATGCAGCCGCAGCTGGCTGAGAAGATCCGCAAGCGCACCGAGAAGCAGTTCCCGAACGGCATTGAGCCGCACGGTACCGACGCCCTGCGTTTCACCCTAGCGGCGCTGGCCTCTACTGGCCGTGACATTAACTGGGACATGAAGCGTCTGGAAGGTTACCGTAACTTCTGTAACAAGCTGTGGAACGCCAGCCGCTTTGTGCTGATGAACACCGAGGATCAGGATTGCGGCTTTAACGGCGGCGAAATGACCCTGTCCCTGGCAGACCGCTGGATCCTGGCTGAATTCAACCAGACCATTAAAGCGTTCCGCGAGGCGCTGGATAACTATCGCTTCGATATTGCGGCAGGCATTCTGTACGAATTCACCTGGAACCAGTTCTGCGACTGGTACCTGGAGCTGACCAAGCCGGTCATGAACGGCGGCACTGAAGCGGAACTGCGCGGCACGCGCCATACGCTGATTACCGTTCTGGAAGGTCTGCTGCGCCTGGCGCACCCGATCATCCCGTTCATCACCGAAACCATCTGGCAGCGTGTGAAGGTCATTGCCGGTATCAATGCCGATACCATCATGTTGCAGCCGTTCCCGTCCTTCGATGCCACGCAGATTGATGAAGCCGCCGCATCCGATACTGAATGGCTGAAGCAGGCAATCATTGCGGTGCGTAATATCCGTGCCGAAATGAACATCGCCCCGGGCAAACCACTGGCGCTGTTACTGCGCGGTTGCAGCGAAGCGGCACAGCGTCGCGTGACCGAGAACAGCACCTTCCTGCAGACCATGGCGCGTCTGGAGAGCATCACCGTACTGCCAGCCGATGATAAAGGTCCGGTCTCCGTGACCAAAATCATCGATGGCGCCGAGCTGCTGATCCCGATGGCGGGCCTGATTGACAAAGATGCAGAGCTGGCACGTCTGGCGAAAGAAGTGGCTAAAGTTGACGATGAAATTGGCCGTATCGAAAGCAAACTGTCCAATGAAGGCTTCGTTGCCCGTGCCCCGGAAGCGGTGATCGCCAAAGAGCGTGAAAAGCTGAACGGTTATGCACAAGCGAAAGCGAAGCTGATTGAGCAGCAGGCGGTGATCGCCGCGCTCTAATCGCACATACAGACGGAACAAAAAAGCCGGAGTACGCTCCGGCTTTTTTTATTCAGTTTCTATTTTACATAACGAAACCACTGCACAAACGAGTCGTTACATTGGGTTCCGGCTGGCTCTCTTCAATGTCAGTAGACACACTATCCAGATCGCCAACAACAGCAGTATTCTCAGCCAGATAACGTAATAAACCAATTTTTGCCCATGGATAAGCCAGCCCCAGCGTTATAGCCGACAGGAAAACTAAACCTAAAAGGCGCGGAGCCATTCCAGAGAATGTCAGCGTAGAGCGGAATCGAATGCTTTCCCCCAGTACCAGATTATTCATGGCAAGATTACGTAAAGCGCCCCAAAGATACGCCTTCGATAAAACGGCGCCGATCCCCAGAACGAGATAGCAAAAAACAACCCAGCCTGAATTTGTCAATATATATCTCTCCGCTGTACTGCCATTGCATATACCCAGCATACAGCTCGTCATCATCCCGGAAAAAAGGGAAACCAGTACCCAGATAATGAATAAAATAAAGGGGATCATTATTGCCGCGGCCCATAAGAAAATAATGATGCAACGTTTGCTACTAATCAAAATGCTGAATGTATTTGCGCCAAATGAGAGACCATTCCCTATTAACTCCATTAAATGGCTATAAACGAGGCCGTAAATGACACTGCTTGCCACAAAAATGAGCAGCAATACCACAGCGGCGCGAAATAGCATATCGCTGAGACTCATTGGATCCCTGACAATCAGACTCAACATCACCGTCACCAGCGCGGCCATCACCACGGGCAGCCCAATCATCACCCACCATGCACGAAGTGCAGACGTTTGAAAATTAAAATGGATGGAATTGAGTGACGTCATCATGAGGTGATAGCTGATCCCCTTTACGATCATAAACGGCAGAGCCAGCAAGATAAAAAGCAGCGTACCGACACCTTCGGCATCCGGGATAATGAAGAGTTGCGCCAGCGATACCAGCGTTAACACGACCAGGATGAAAAGCCAACTGAGCAGGATCGTGCCGCCACGCGCCCTGTAGGCAAAACGCGCCCCTTTTAGCTCCATGTTCTCACAGATATAGCGCCGCGTACGCACCAACGCCCAGGGAATAAATATGCCGAATGTAATAATCGATAAAATGACATTAACTAAACAGATAATAAAATAGGGTTTAACCTGCCCATGAAATATAAAATGTTGCGTGTTATTATGTTGCCCTAATAGTGCACTCATAAATATATCGCCCTTGTATTTTTAATAACAAATAAAAACCCAGCCTTGCTCGAACAAACAAAAGGATATATTGATTTCCGTTTCGTCAGCAATGCATTAAACACGTACCTTGCGCCATTAAAAAAATAGTGGTATTAAAGAAACGTATAGTTTTCTGAATTGAAATTGAGTTATTTATGAATCTTGTTGCGCCAAAGACCGCCTCACTACGCCGCCTCTCTGCGCAGGATAATGCCGCGATAGCCGCTGTTATCCGTCAGGTTTCCGCAGAATATGGCCTGACCGCCGATAAAGGCTACACCGTGGCCGACCCTAATCTGGATGAACTTTTTCAGCTGTACAGCCAGCCGGGTGCAGCCTATTGGGTGGTTGAGCAAGAGGGTCAGGTCGTAGGTGGAGGTGGGGTTGCGCCATTAGTTTGCAGCGAACCCGATATCTGCGAGCTGCAAAAGATGTATTTCCTGCCCGTTGTCCGTGGACAAGGCCTGGCGAAAAAACTGGCGTTACTGGCGATGGATCACGCCCGCGCTCAAGGGTTTAAACGCTGCTATCTTGAAACCACTGCCTTCCTGACCGAAGCCATCAGGCTGTACGAGCATCTCGGCTTTGAGCATATCGACCAGCCCCTGGGCTGTACCGGCCATGTTGATTGCGAAGTGCGAATGCTGAAAACGCTGTAACCTCTCTCCTGCCCCCTTCTGTTAAGCGGTTGTAAACTGAATGCTCTACACTCTCAGTTCAACACCACGAAGGGGAAAACTGATGTCAAAGATAAAAAGCTACGCCGCACCGCAGGCGGGTGCAGAGCTTGAGCTGTACGAATACGATGCGGGCGAGCTGAAAGCAGAAGACGTCGAAGTGCAGGTGGATTACTGCGGCATTTGCCATTCCGACCTGTCGATGATCGATAACGAATGGGGCTTTTCACAATACCCGCTGATTGCCGGTCACGAAGTGATCGGGCGCGTTGTTGCCCTGGGCGATGCCGCGCAGGATAAAGGGCTGAAAATTGGTCAGCGCGTGGGCATTGGCTGGACAGCCCGTAGCTGTGGTCACTGTGATGCCTGTATCAGCGGCAACCAGATCAACTGTCTGGAAGGGGCCACACCCACCATCCTGAACAACGGCGGTTTCGCCGACAAACTGCGCGCCGACTGGCAGTGGGTCATTCCTCTCCCTGAGCAGATGGATATTGAATCTGCGGGTCCGCTGCTGTGCGGCGGTATCACGGTTTTCAAACCGCTGCTGATGCACCACGTCACCGCCACCAGTCGCGTAGGGGTGATTGGCATCGGTGGTCTGGGCCATATTGCCATTAAGCTGCTGCATGCGATGGGCTGTGAAGTGACCGCCTTTAGCTCAAACCCGGCCAAAGAGCAGGAAGTGCTGGCGATGGGTGCTGACAAAGTGGTCAACAGCCGCGATCCCGAGGCGCTGACCGCCCTGGCGGGGCAGTTCGATCTGATCATCAACACCGTAAATGTCGATCTCGACTGGCAGCCCTACTTTGAAGCGCTGGCCTATGGCGGAAACTTCCATACCGTCGGTGCCGTGCTGAAGCCGCTCCCGGTTCCCGCCTTTACGCTGATCGGTGGCGACCGTAGCATCTCCGGTTCCGCAACCGGCACACCGTACGAGCTGCGCAAACTGATGAAGTTTGCCGGCCGCACCGGAGTCGCGCCGACCATCGAGATGTACCCGATGTCGAAAATCAACGAAGCGATCCAGCATGTCCGTGACGGCAAAGCCCGTTACCGTGTAGTGCTAAAAGCGGATTTTTGACGTGAATGTGCCGGGTGGCGGCTACGCCTTACCCGGCCTACATGTGCTTTGTAGGCCCGGTAAGCGTAGCGCCACCGGGCGTTTCTCTACAATCGCACCAGAGCCGCAAACACCTCGGCCACCGCAACCGCGCCAGGATCGGCAACACCCTGCAGATTCTCCTTATTCACATACGATGAACGCCCTGCCCCGGCTTTGCCCATGCTCGTCGTGGCATCTGCCCCCTCTTTTGCCGCCCTGACGGCAGCCTGAAGCCCCTCTTTCTGCCACGCTTCCAGCGCGGGCTGCAGCGCATCAATCAGCGTGCGATCCCCCAGCTCGGCACCGCCATAGTGCTTCATTTGCGCAAGCCCGGTCAGCAAGGCATCCGGCAGGGGCTTACCGCTACGCAGCCCCTCCCCGGCGGCGGTAAAGAAGATCGACATCAACACCCCGCTTGAACCGCCCATCACCGTCGCCAGCCGCTCACCCACCAGCAGCAACAGCTGCGGCAGATCGTTCAGCGGCAGGCGATCCTCTTCCAGCCATTGCGCAATGTCCCGCGCGCCTTGCGCAAAGGTCGAACCGGTATCGCCATCACCCACTTTCGCGTCCAGGGCGTTAAGGCGGTTTTCCAGGGCGATTAACCGCTCCGCCACCGCAGCGACGTGCTGCGCCACCTGTGCATTTGCCGATGGGGTAAACTCCACGCTGTCGTGCAGCGGAGTGTGCGTTAACGTACGCAGCGGCGCAAAGGCGACGGGCTTTTGCCAGCCCAGCGTCTCCACCGGGGCGTTCAGCGCCTGCTCAAATGCCGCGTTCAGCTTCAGCAGCGATAACGAAAAGCCTTTCATGTCCAGCGAGCTCACCAGCGGCGCCGGGCCAATCAAATACGCAATCTGATCCTTCAGGGCGGAATGCGCCAGTTCTTTGGTCAGCAGCGCCATCTCAAGGGCCGACACGCCGCCGAGGTTATTGATAAGCACCGCCAGTCGTCCCTCCCTCGCCTGCGCCAGCAGCGGTTGTACCAGCGTATCGATAATTTCCCTGCTGTTTTGGGTCTCCACCACCGATGCCCCGGGCTCGCCGTGGATCCCCAGCCCCAGCTCGACATGACCTTTTTTGATGCGCCCCTCTTCATCGTCGCTGCCCGGCAAGTTGCAGGTTTGCATGGCCACACCCAGGCTCCAGAGATTATCGCAGGCCTGGCGGGCCATATCGCGCACCTCGTTTAGCGACTTGCCCTGTTCGGCAGCATACCCGGCTACCTTATGCACCAGCGCGGTTCCGGCGATGCCGCGCGGCTGCTTGTTATCCGGCAGGGCAATGTCATCGGCCACGATCACCATCTCCACTTTGAGCCCGTAGCGTTTAGCCTTTTCTGCCGCGAGGCCAAAGTTGAGACGATCCCCGGTGTAGTTTTTGACGATCAGCAGACAGCCACGATCGCCCGTGACGGCCACAATGGCGTTCAGCACCGCCTCGACGCTGGGGGACGCAAACAGATCGCCGCAGACAGCCGCGGTCAGCATCCCTTTACCCACAAAACCCGCGTGCGCCGGTTCATGGCCGGAGCCCCCGCCGGATATCACCGCCACGCGACTTTTATCCCAGTCGGCGCGCACCACCACGCGGATAGCCGGATCGATATCCAGTCTGGCGAGATTGCCGTGCGGGGCGGAGATCAGCATCCCTTCAATGGCATCATTCACCAGCTGTTTGCGGTCGTTAAAGAAGAATCTGGACATAGCTTTCCAATATGTTGTTAACCGTATGCAAAAGCATAGTCCGCGCTGCGTAATGCGCTGCAAACTAAGAAACTGACACATTCATTTTGCCGTCAGGTTGCCTATACTCCACGCAGGATTCCACGAGGATGCGCATCATGAGTACACCCCTGCTGATTGCCCGGACGCCGGACACAGAACTGTTTTTGCTGCCCGCGATGGCAAACCGTCATGGTCTGATCACCGGTGCAACGGGCACGGGGAAAACGGTGACGTTGCAAAAGCTGGCCGAGTCATTTTCCACTATTGGCGTGCCGGTGTTTATGGCTGACGTGAAAGGCGATCTCAGCGGCGTTGCCCGAGAGGGAGCCGCATCGGATAAGTTACTCGAACGGCTAAAGAATATTGGCGTGACCGACTGGCAACCGCAGAGCAACCCGGTGGTGGCGTGGGATATTTTTGGCGAGCGCGGCCACCCGGTACGGGCGACCGTTTCCGATCTCGGCCCGCTGCTGCTGGCGCGTCTGCTCGATCTGAACGAGGTGCAGTCTGGCGTGCTGAACATTATCTTCCGCATTGCCGACGACCAGGGGCTGCTGCTGCTTGATTTCAAAGATCTGCGGGCCATCACGCAATATATCGGCGATAACGCAAAAGCCTTCCAGACGCAGTATGGCAACATCAGTTCGGCTTCCATCGGGGCCATTCAGCGCGGCTTACTCACCCTGGAACAACAGGGCGCCGAATACTTCTTTGGCGAGCCGATGCTCGATATCAAAGACTGGATGCGAACCGACAGCAACGGCAAAGGCATTATCAACATCCTGAGCGCGGAAAAGCTCTATCAGATGCCGAAGCTCTACGCGGCCAGCCTGCTCTGGATGCTCTCAGAGCTCTTTGAACAGCTGCCGGAAGCGGGCGATCTGGACAAACCGAAGCTGGTCTTTTTCTTCGACGAAGCCCATCTGCTGTTCAACGATGCGCCGCCGGTGCTGCTGGATAAGATCGAGCAGGTGATCCGCCTGATCCGCTCTAAAGGGGTGGGCGTCTGGTTCGTTTCGCAAAACCCGGCCGATATTCCTGATAACGTCCTGGGCCAGCTGGGTAACCGCGTCCAGCATGCCCTGCGCGCCTTTACGCCGAAAGATCAGAAAGCGGTCAAAGCCGCGGCGCAGACCATGCGCGCCAATCCGGCCTTTGATACGGAAGATGCCATTCAGGCGCTGGGCACCGGCGAAGCGCTGATCTCTTTCCTGGATGCCAAAGGCAGCCCATCCATGGTGGAGCGCGCGATGGTCATTGCGCCCTACTCCAGAATGGGGCCGATTAGCGACGACGAGCGTAACGGGCTGATCAACCATTCCCCGGTCTACGGTAAATATGAAGGTCAGGTGGACCGGGAGTCCGCGTTTGAGATGCTGCAAAAAGGGGTGCAGGCCACCACAGAGCAGCAGCAGGTGCCAGCCGCTAAAGGCCAGTCCGTGGCGGTCGATGAGGGCATTCTCGGCGGGTTAAAAGAGATTCTGTTTGGCAGCACCGGGCCGCGCGGCGGTAAACGCGACGGGGTGGTGCAAACCATGGCGAAAAGCGCGGCACGTCAGGTGACGAATCAGATTATCCGCGGGGTGCTGGGCAGTTTACTGGGCGGACGCCGGAGATAGCGTGGGCACCCAGGGTGTACCCAGCGCCGAGCCCTGCACGCCCTGCTCGTTCAGATAACGGCCCAGCTCCACCATCCCCGTCCAGCGATTCTCACACCACAGCGGTGCCAGTAGCGTTGGACGACGGGCGCTGGCGGAGATGCGGTGATAGACCACTTCCGGTGGTGTATGGCGAATCATCTCCCCGGCGGTGAGAACATACTCGTCCAGCTCAATCCCGTTCAGCCGCCCGGCTTCCCACGCTTTCGCCATAATGCTGCCTCTGACGATATGCAGTGGGTGCAACTTGATGCCATCCACGCCCGTCTCTACCACCCTGTGCAGGGTTTCCAGCGCGTGATGCTGCCCTTCTCCCGGCAGGCCGACAATAAGATGGGTACAGACCTTCAGCCCGCGCTCGCGCGCCAGCCGGGTGGTCCGCTGATAGCAGACAAAATCATGACCACGGTTGATGCGATGCAGGGTTTTATCGTGGGCGGTCTGCAATCCCAGCTCCAGCCAGATCTCGTACCCCTGCTCTTTATATTCGCTGAGCAGATCGAGTACCGCTTCCGGTACGCAGTCGGGGCGTGTACCGACGCAGAGCCCGACGATATTCGCCTGGCTCACCGCCTGTTGATACATCGATCGCAGCACCTGCACTTCAGCCCAGGTGCTGGTATAAGCCTGAAAATAGGCCAGATACTGCTTCGCCCGGTTAACCCGCGTCGACTGATAGGCAAGCTGCGCAGCGATAGACTGATGCTGTTGCGCTTCGTCAGCAAAAGAGGCCACATTACAGAAGGTACAGCCGCCGCGTCCGATAGTGCCGTCGCGGTTCGGGCAGCTAAACCCCCCGTGCAGCGACAGCTTATGAACCTTTTGCCCGTAACGGCGCGAAAGATCCCCACCAAACATATTGACTAATTTCTGTAACTGCATAATCTGTTAGACCGCCCCGTTGAAAGGGGACAAGCCTGCCATTTTTAACCGCCGTCGGCGATGACCTGGATCAATCGCCCCGGTGCGCTTTTATTTTTTGAATAATTAACCAGGATAATTGCAATTTCATTCATCGCCCGCTTAATTACTTTTCCTTATGTTCTGATGGTTTTTTTCATTTATATCGTCTTCGCTGAAAAACAGTGACATCATGCGAGCTTTTTTGGCATAGCAGCATTTAATCCTGCTTAAATCGCACTATTTAGCATGCTACAGCGATAATACCGCTTTCATATAGTGAGTCAGATCACACTCCCCAAAAGCCCACAGCAAGGTTACAGTGATATGAAAGTAGTTAAATATTTAAATAAATCAAACATTTAAGCATCTCTTAGCACATATTTGGATAAATAAGATTGCCATTTGACCTGTGTACAGATTCCCGATAAGTTGGAAATCCGCTGGAAGCTTTCTGGATGAGCAGCCTGCTCATCATATTTATGCAGTAATTGAGATTCCCTCTGAAGCAAGTCCTCAAACTTGTTTACCTGCGCGAAAAGGATATTAAGAGGGCGAATGCGAGGTACGCGTATGAAGCGCAAACCCCGTCGCCATGCTCTTTCTGTGCCTGTGCGCCACGGTTCAGTGGGAAGCCCGACGAGCCTGGGGAGGTTCACTGATATGTTGTACGATAAATCCCTTGAGAAGGATAACTGTGGTTTCGGCCTGATCGCCCACATAGAAGGCGAACCTAGCCACAAGGTAGTGCGTACTGCTATACACGCACTGGCCCGTATGCAGCACCGTGGCGCTATCCTTGCGGATGGTAAAACCGGCGACGGTTGCGGTCTGCTGCTGCAAAAACCGGATCGTTTCTTCCGTATCGTGGCGGAAGAGCGCGGCTGGCGTTTAGCCAAAAACTACGCTGTCGGCATGCTGTTCCTGAATCAGGACGCTGAAAAAGCCGCCGTATCACGCCGCATCGTCGAAGAAGAACTTCAACGTGAAACCCTCTCTATTGTCGGCTGGCGCGATGTGCCAACCAACGAAGGGGTGCTCGGTGAAATCGCCCTCTCCTCGCTGCCTCGTATCGAGCAAATCTTTGTCAACGCGCCTGCGGGCTGGCGTCCGCGTGATATGGAACGCCGCCTGTTTATCGCCCGCCGCCGCATTGAAAAACGTCTCCAGGACGATAAAGAGTTCTACGTTTGTAGCCTCTCGAACCTGGTGAACATCTATAAAGGTCTCTGTATGCCGGCTGACCTGCCGCGCTTCTACCTGGACCTGGCGGACCTGCGTCTGGAATCGGCCATTTGCCTGTTCCACCAGCGCTTCTCCACCAACACCGTACCTCGCTGGCCGCTGGCTCAGCCGTTCCGCTATCTGGCGCACAACGGCGAGATCAACACCATCACCGGTAACCGCCAGTGGGCCCGCGCCCGTACCTATAAATTCCAGACCCCGCTGATCCCGGATCTGCACGATGCCGCGCCGTTCGTTAACGAAACCGGCTCGGACTCCAGCTCCATGGATAACATGCTGGAGCTGCTGCTCGCCGGCGGGATGGATATCGTCCGCGCCATGCGCCTGCTCGTGCCACCAGCCTGGCAGAACAACCCGGATATGGATCCGGAGCTGCGCGCCTTCTTCGACTTTAACTCCATGCACATGGAGCCGTGGGATGGCCCGGCCGGTATCGTCATGTCCGATGGTCGCTTTGCCGCCTGTAACCTTGACCGTAACGGTCTGCGTCCGGCGCGCTATGTCATCACCAAAGACAAGCTGATCACCTGTGCCTCCGAAGTGGGGATCTGGGATTACCAGCCTGACGAAGTGGTGGAAAAAGGCCGTGTTGGCCCTGGCGAGCTGATGGTCATCGACACCCGTGGCGGTCGCATCCTGCACTCCGCGGAAACCGACAACGATCTGAAGAGCCGTCACCCGTATAAAGAGTGGATGGAGAAAAACGTCCGCCGTCTGGTGCCGTTCGAAGATCTGCCGGATAACGACGTAGGCAGCCGCGAGCTGGATGACGATACCCTCGCCAGCTACCAGAAACAGTTTAACTACAGTGCGGAAGAGCTGGACTCCGTTATCCGCGTACTGGGTGAAAACGGCCAGGAAGCGGTCGGCTCTATGGGTGACGATACCCCGTTTGCCGTCCTCTCCAGCCAGCCGCGCATTATTTACGACTACTTCCGTCAGCAGTTCGCGCAGGTGACCAACCCGCCGATCGACCCGCTGCGTGAAGCCCACGTAATGTCGCTGGCGACCAGCATCGGTCGTGAGATGAATGTCTTCTGCGAAGCCGAAGGCCAGGCGCACCGTCTGACCTTTAAATCGCCGATTCTGCTCTACTCCGATTTTACCCAGCTGACCACCATGCAAGAGGAGCACTACCGCGCCGACACGCTCGATATCACCTTCGACGTGACCGAAGCGAACCTCGAAGAGACGGTGAAAGCGCTGTGCGATAAGGCTGAACAGATGGTGCGTAACGGTACCGTTCTGCTGGTGCTGTCCGACCGCAACATTGCGAAGAACCGTCTGCCGGTTCCGGCGCCAATGGCCGTCGGCGCTATCCAGACGCGTCTGGTGGAGAAGAGCCTGCGCTGCGACGCCAACATCATTGTTGAGACCGCAAGTGCGCGCGACCCGCACCACTTTGCTGTGCTGCTGGGCTTCGGTGCGACGGCGATTTACCCGTACCTGGCCTACGAAACGCTGGCAAAATTGGTCGACACCAACGCCATCGAAAAAGATTACCGTACCGTGATGCTGAACTACCGTAACGGCATCAACAAAGGTCTGTACAAGATCATGTCCAAAATGGGCATCTCGACTATCGCCTCTTACCGCTGCTCGAAGCTGTTCGAAGCCGTTGGTCTGCATGACGATGTCGCCGACCTCTGCTTCCAGGGCGTGATCAGCCGTATCGGCGGAGCGGGCTTCAGCGACTTCCAGCAGGATCTGCTGAACCTCTCCAAACGCGCCTGGCTGGCACGTAAGCCGCTGGATCAGGGCGGACAGCTGAAGTACGTGCACGGCGGCGAATACCACGCCTATAACCCGGACGTGGTGCGCACCCTGCAACAGGCTGTCCAGAGCGGCGAGTACAGCGATTATCAGCAGTATGCTGAGCTGGTTAACAACCGCCCGGCGGCCACGCTGCGTGACCTGCTGGCGCTGAACCCGGGTGACGAGGCTGTGAGCATCGACGACGTAGAGCCTGCGTCTGAACTGTTCAAACGCTTCGATACCGCTGCGATGTCCATCGGTGCGCTGAGTCCGGAAGCCCACGAGGCGCTGGCTGAGGCGATGAACAGCATCGGCGGCAACTCCAACTCCGGCGAAGGCGGTGAAGATCCGGCGCGCTATGGCACCAATAAAGTGTCGCGTATCAAGCAGGTTGCGTCCGGTCGCTTCGGTGTGACCCCAGCGTACCTGGTCAACGCCGACGTGATTCAGATTAAAGTCGCTCAGGGTGCAAAACCGGGCGAAGGCGGCCAGTTACCGGGTGACAAAGTGACCCCGTACATCGCCAAACTGCGCTACTCGGTACCGGGCGTGACGCTGATCTCCCCGCCGCCGCACCACGATATCTACTCTATCGAGGACTTAGCGCAGCTGATTTTCGACCTGAAACAGGTCAACCCGAAAGCGATGATCTCCGTGAAGCTGGTTTCCGAACCGGGTGTCGGCACCATCGCCACCGGCGTGGCAAAAGCCTATGCGGATCTCATCACCATCGCCGGTTACGACGGTGGCACCGGCGCAAGCCCGCTCTCTTCCGTGAAGTATGCGGGCTGTCCGTGGGAGCTGGGCCTGGTGGAAACCCAGCAGGCGCTGGTGGCTAACGGCCTGCGTCACAAGATCCGTCTGCAGGTGGATGGCGGCCTGAAAACCGGCCTCGACATCATCAAAGCAGCGATTCTGGGTGCAGAGAGCTTTGGTTTCGGTACCGGCCCGATGGTGGCACTGGGCTGTAAATACCTGCGTATTTGTCACCTGAATAACTGCGCAACCGGTGTTGCTACCCAGGACGAGAAGCTGCGTAAGAACCACTATCACGGTCTGCCGTTCAAAGTGACCAACTACTTTGACTTCATCGCCCGCGAAACCCGCGAGCTGATGGCGCAGCTGGGCGTGACGCGTCTGGTGGATCTGATTGGCCGTACCGACCTGCTGAAAGAGCTGGACGGGTTCACGGCTAAACAGCAGAACCTGAAGCTCTCCCGCCTGCTGGAAACGGCTGAGCCGCATCCGGGCAAAGCGGTCTACTGCACCGAGAACAACCCGCCGTTCGACAATGGCGTGCTGAACGCACAGCTGTTGCAGCAGGCGAAGCCGTTTGTGGATGAGAAGCAGAGCAAAACCTTCTGGTTTGATATTCGCAACACCGACCGTTCCGTAGGCGCGTCGCTCTCTGGCTACATCGCGCAGACGCACGGCGACCAGGGGCTGGCTGCCGATCCGATTATCGCGCACTTCAGCGGTACCGCGGGCCAGAGCTTCGGCGTCTGGAACGCAGGCGGCGTTGAGCTATACCTGACCGGCGATGCCAACGACTACGTTGGTAAAGGCATGGCGGGCGGTCTGCTGGCGGTACGTCCTCCGGTGGGCTCTGCCTTCCGCAGCTGTGATGCGAGCATCATCGGCAACACTTGTCTGTACGGTGCTACCGGCGGTCGTCTGTTTGCAGCAGGCCGTGCGGGTGAGCGTTTTGCGGTACGTAACTCCGGTGCCATCACCGTGGTGGAAGGTATCGGCGATAACGGCTGTGAATACATGACCGGCGGGATTGTCTGCGTACTGGGCAAAACGGGCGTTAACTTCGGTGCAGGTATGACCGGTGGTTTCGCCTATGTACTGGATGAAGACGGTGAGTTCCGCAAACGCGTGAACCCGGAACTGGTGGAAGTGCTGGAGGTTGATAGTCTGGCGATCCACGAGGAGCACCTGCGTGGTCTGATTACCGAGCACGTGCATCATACCGGTTCCGTACGCGGCGAAGAGATCCTGGCGAACTGGCCGGCGTTCTCTGCGAAATTCGCGCTGGTTAAACCAAAGTCCAGCGATGTTAAAGCCCTGTTGGGTCACCGTAGTCGTAGCGCAGCAGAGCTGCGTGTGCAGGCGCAGTAAGGAATTCAGATGAGCCAGAATGTTTACCAGTTTATCGACCTGCAGCGTGTGGATCCGCCGAAGAAGCCGCTGAAGATCCGTAAAATTGAATTTGTTGAAATTTATGAGCCGTTTTCCGAAGGCCAGGCCAAAGCACAGGCAGACCGTTGCCTCTCCTGCGGCAACCCGTACTGCGAGTGGAAATGTCCGGTGCATAACTACATCCCGAACTGGCTGAAGCTGGCTAACGAAGGACGTATTTTTGAGGCCGCCGAGCTCTCTCACCAGACCAACACCCTGCCGGAAGTGTGCGGCCGCGTCTGCCCTCAGGACCGTCTGTGTGAAGGTTCCTGCACCCTGAACGACGAGTTCGGTGCGGTGACCATCGGTAATATCGAACGCTATATCAACGATAAAGCGTTCGAGATGGGCTGGCGCCCGGATATGACCGGCGTGCGTCAGACTGACAAACGCGTGGCGATCATCGGTGCCGGTCCGGCAGGACTGGCCTGTGCCGACGTGCTGACCCGCAACGGCGTGAAAGCGGTGGTGTTTGACCGTCATCCGGAGATCGGCGGTCTGCTGACCTTCGGCATCCCGGCCTTCAAACTGGAAAAAGAGGTGATGACCCGCCGCCGTGAAATCTTCACCGGCATGGGCATTGAGTTCAAACTCAACACCGAAGTGGGCCGTGACGTTCAGCTCGACGATCTGCTGAAAGATTACGACGCCGTATTCCTGGGCGTGGGGACCTATCAGTCGATGCGTGGTGGGCTGGAGAACGAAGAGGCGCCAGGCGTATACGACGCGCTGCCGTTCCTGATTGCCAACACCAAGCAGCTGATGGGCTATGGCGAAACCGCCGACGAGCCGTTTGTGAGCATGGAAGGCAAACGCGTGGTGGTGCTGGGCGGGGGTGATACCGCGATGGACTGCGTGCGTACCTCCATTCGTCAGAATGCGGCACACGTTATCTGTGCCTACCGTCGTGATGAAGAGAACATGCCGGGCTCTAAACGCGAAGTGAAAAACGCGCGTGAAGAGGGCGTGGAATTCCAGTTCAACATCCAGCCTCTGGGTATTGAAGTGAATGCCAACGGTAAGGTGAGTGGCGTGAAAATGGCGCGTACCGAGATGGGTGCGCCAGATGCCAAAGGCCGTCGCCGCGCGGAGATTGTGGCTGGTTCCGAGTTTGTGATCCCGGCTGACGCGGTCGTCATGGCGTTCGGTTTCCGACCTCACAGCATGGAGTGGCTGGCGAAGCACAGCGTCGAGCTGGATTCTCAGGGCCGCATCATCGCCCCGGAAGGCAGCGACAACGCCTTCCAGACCAGCAACCCGAAAATCTTCGCCGGTGGCGATATCGTTCGCGGTTCAGACCTGGTGGTGACCGCCATTGCCGAAGGCCGTAAAGCGGCTGACGGCATCATGAACTACCTCGAAGTGTAAACAGGCCCGGTGGGATTGACTCCCGCCGAACCGTTAAAGAGGTGTTTATGGGATAAAAAAAGGGCCAACAGGCCCTTTTTTATTTCACAACGCGAAGCGATGGACGCCCACCGCGTGGTGGCGGCGTGTCGTCTGGATCATCATCGTGATCGGGCTTATCGCCATCGATAATCGACATGACCGGTTCGCTTTCACTCTCGGTCGCGCCATGTTCATCATTGAGGCCAGCAACGTCTTCATCATAAGCCGCTTCCGGCTCAAACATGGTGCCCGCGCCGTTTTCCCGTGCGTAAATAGCCAGTACAGCAGCCAGCGGCACAGAAACCTGACGCGGAACGCCGCCAAAGCGGGCGTTGAAGCGAACTTCGTCGTTCGCCAGCTCAAGACCACCCACCGCGCGCGGCGCAATGTTCAACACAATTTGCCCGTCACGTGCATATTCCATAGGAACCTGCACGCCCGGTAACGTCACATCCACTACCAGGTGCGGCGTGAGCTGGTTATCCAGCAGCCATTCATAGAAGGCACGCAGCAGATACGGACGGCGCGGAGAAAGCTGTGACATTTCCACAATGATTAACCCCGGCCGAGACGCATTTCACGTTCAGCTTCAGTCAGAGAAGCAAGGAAGGAGTCGCGTTCAAATACGCGCGTCATGTAGCCTTTGAGCTCTTTCGCGCCAGGACCGCTGAATTCAACACCCAGAGTTGGCAAACGCCACAGCAGCGGAGCCAGGTAGCAATCCACCAGGCTGAACTCATCGCTCAGGAAGAACGGACGCTGACCGAATACCGGTGCGATCGCCAGCAGCTCTTCACGCAACTGTTTACGCGCAGCATCGGCTTCCGAAGAGGAACCGTTCGCAATGACGTTCATCAGCGTATACCAGTCTTTCTCGATACGCTGCATGTACAGACGGCTTTCCCCACGCGCAACCGGATAGACCGGCATCAGCGGCGGATGCGGGAAACGCTCATCCAGATATTCCATAATGATACGGGATTCCCACAGGGTCAGCTCACGATCCACCAGCGTTGGTACGCTCTGGCTTGGGTTGAGATCAATAAGATCCTGAGGCGGGTTATCCTTTTCCACATGCTCGATCTCAAAACTGACACCCTTCTCGGCCAGCACGATACGAACCTGATGGCTATAAATGTCAGTAGGACCAGAAAACAGCGTCATTACCGAACGTTTGTTGGCAGCGACAGCCATGAAAACCTCCAGGTATATTCAGAATTTTTACTGCTACCGGCCATACAGGCCAGCCAGATGTTTTGTTGCCCATCCCTGGGAATTTCTACTCTTGTTCAAAAAGAGAACAAAAATCGAGCATTCACCATTATTTGGGCAGAAAAGTGGATGATAGTTTACCAGATTTTGCGACCTTTGTGGTGAGGGTATTCTGGAAATACGGAAAAAGAGGTCAGAAAGGGCCTCTGGACGTGGATGCGTTGAGCATGAACCATAAAAAAACCCGCCGAAGCGGGTTTTTCGCAAATTGTTGTCTGCCGAAGCAGAAAGCAATTAACGCTTGGAGAACTGTGGACGACGACGTGCTTTACGCAGACCCACTTTCTTACGTTCAACCTGACGAGCGTCACGAGTAACGAAGCCAGCTTTACGCAGTTCAGAACGCAGGGATTCGTCGTACTCCATCAGAGCGCGGGTGATACCGTGACGGATCGCACCTGCCTGACCGGAGATACCACCACCTTTAACGGTGATGTACAGATCCAGTTTTTCTACCATATCAACCAGTTCCAGCGGCTGGCGAACTACCATGCGGGCAGTTTCACGACCGAAGTATTGTTCCAGAGAACGCTGGTTGATTACGATTTTACCACTGCCCGGTTTGATGAACACGCGAGCGGCGGAGCTTTTGCGGCGACCAGTGCCGTAGTATTGATTTTCAGCCATTGCCTATAATCCCGATTAGATGTCAAGAACTTGCGGTTGCTGTGCCGCGTGGTTGTGCTCGTTACCTGCGTAAACTTTCAGTTTACGGTACATAGCACGACCCAGCGGGCCTTTTGGCAGCATGCCTTTAACCGCGATTTCAATCACACGCTCAGGACGGCGGGCAATCATCTCTTCAAAGGTCGCTTGTTTGATACCGCCGATGTGGCCGGTGTGGTGATAGTACACTTTGTCAGTACGCTTGTTGCCGGTTACAGCAACTTTGTCAGCGTTCAGAACGATGATGTAATCACCGGTATCGACGTGCGGAGTGTATTCCGCTTTGTGCTTACCGCGCAGGCGACGAGCCAGTTCGGTAGCCAGACGGCCCAGAGTTTTACCGGTCGCGTCAACAACATACCAGTCGCGTTTTACGGTTTCTGGTTTAGCTGTAAAAGTTTTCATTAAAAGCTTACCCAAATAAATAAGTTACACGTTGGTGAACACCCAAACGTTTAGTAGTTGAGGTTCACACGACATTGTCCAGCAAACCTACCCCTTCGAATAGCCTATGCCGGCGCAGAGAAAGTTTTGGGAAAAAAACCTTCTTGTAACGTGGGGTCGCAAGATTATAGAGAAGTCAGGGGTAAAGATCGACCCTTAATTGTGATTTGAAGCGGGTTTTTCCAGGGGCGGGAAAAGCGCGGTCTGTTGCCCTCTCCCACGGGGAGAGGGTGGCATTTATTACGGCATATGCTCGCGCTTCAGATACTCTTCGCTTTGCATCTCCTGCAGGCGTGACAAGCAGCGCTGGAACTCAAACTTCAGCCGCTCCCCCTGATAGATCTCATATAAAGGCACGGCTGCGCTCACCACCAGCTTGACGTGGCGTTCGTAGAACTCATCCACCAGCGCGATAAAACGTCGGGCTTCGCTCTCCATCAAGGTGGTCATCACCGGCACCTCAAACAGCATCACCGTATGGAACAGGCGCGAGAGCGCAATATAGTCATGCTGGCTACGGGCATCGACACATAGGGTGGCAAACGACACGGCAAGGGTCTGGTTGACGACGCCCAGCGTTTGCAGGGGACGATGGTTTACCTCCAGCACCGGGGCGTTACCCCGCTCCGCGCCAGCAAGCGCCAGCCACAGCTTGTCCATCTGCTGTTGCGTGTCGTCATTCAACGGCGAAATCCACAGATGGGCCTGGGTCAGCGTACGCAGACGGTAGTCGATGCCAGCATCCACATTCATGATGTGACAATGCTCTTTAATCGCCGCGATAGCAGGCAGGAAGCGGGCACGTTGCAGGCCGTTACGGTAGAGCTCATCTGGCGGAATGTTCGATGTCGCCACCAGGGTGATACCCCGGTCAAAGAGCGCTTTCATTAATCCGCCCAGCAGCATGGCGTCGGTAATATCCGAGACAAAAAACTCATCGAAGCAGAGCACATCGGTTTCGGCTTTAAAACGCTCAGCGACGATATCCAGCGGATCGCTCTGCCCCTGCAGGGCCGTCAGCTCTTCATGCACCCGCAGCATAAAGCGGTGAAAGTGCAGACGCTGCTTACGCGTCCCCGGCAGGCTCTGGTAAAAAAGATCCATCAGCCAGGTTTTGCCGCGCCCGACGCCCCCCCACATATATAAGCCGCGCACTGGCGTGACGCTCTGCGGCGCTTTCTTGCCCAGCAACCGTCCAAATGCGGCTTTTAACCCACCGGAAGGCGCAGCTTCGGCTGGCCGGGCCGTCAGCGCATGCCAGATGCCGTCCAGACGGCTTACCGCTTCACGCTGTACCTCATCTGGCTGGTGGGAGCCCTCGCTCAGGGCCTGTTGATAACGCGATGTAGGGGAGAGACTTTGCATAATGTTATTGTTATTCCTTCAATTAATACCCGTCAGACGGCTCAGTTGACGAAAAAAAGGCCGTTCTACAGTACGCGATGATGCGGCGGGATTCCACTTCTAAGGAAATAGCGGTTATAGTGGCATAATCAGGCCCTGGCATGGAGCCGAGCCAACACCCTACGGAACCACAAGACAACGGGAGAAGTTCATGACCTGGGAATATGCGCTAATTGGTTTAGTCGTCGGCATCGCTATCGGCGCCGTGGCCATGCGTTTTGGTAATCGCAAATTGCGTCAGCAACAGGCGTTGCAGTACGAACTGGAAAAGAACAAAGCTGAACTGGACGAGTATCGTGAAGAGCTGGTCAGCCACTTTGCTCAGAGCGCCGAGCTGCTGGACAACATGGCGCATGACTACCGTCAGCTTTATCAGCACATGGCGAAAAGCTCCAGCAGCCTGCTGCCGGAGATGAGCGCGGAAAACAATCCGTTCCGTAACCGTCTGGCCGAGTCCGAAGCCAGTAACGATCAAGCGCCTGTACAGATGCCACGTGACTACTCCGAAGGGGCTTCCGGCCTGCTGCGCGGTGGCGCAAAGCGCGACTAATCGCAGATCGAAAATAAATTTTACGGGCGCAGCCTTTGCGCCCGTCCTTTCTTCCTGACCCCAGCTATTATTTAGTCAAACACCTCATTGTTCAGCGTTTTAAAATTCAATAACATCAGTCTGTTTCAGGGCCGTTATCCCTTCATTCCAGGTTGCGAGAGCCAGCATAAATGAACAAAAAAAATCAGCTGTTGAGCGCGTTAGCATTGAGTATCGGTTTATCCCTGTCGGCCTCGTATCCGCTGGCCGCCGCACTCCCTTTGCAGGTTCCCGGCGAAGCCGCCCTGCCGAGCCTGGCGCCGATGCTGGAGAAAGTCCTGCCCGCCGTCGTGAGCGTACAGGTCGAAGGCACTGCGGTGCAGAGCCAGCGTATTCCGGAAGAGTTGAAAAAGTATTTTGGCGATGAGGCACCTGACCAGCAGGGACAGCCCTTTGAAGGTCTGGGCTCCGGGGTCATCATCGACGCCGCGAAGGGCTATGTCCTGACCAATAACCACGTCATCAGCCATGCCGATAAAATCAGCGTGCAGATGAATGATGGCCGGGAGTTCGATGCCAAACTGATTGGCGGTGACGATCAGAGCGACATCGCCCTGCTGCAGTTGCAAAACCCAACCGGCCTGACGCAAATCGCTATTGCTGACTCCGATAAACTGCGCGTCGGCGATTTCGCGGTGGCGGTGGGTAACCCCTTCGGCCTCGGCCAGACCGCCACCTCCGGCATTATCTCCGCGCTGGGCCGCAGTGGCCTGAATCTTGAAGGGCTGGAAAACTTTATCCAGACCGACGCCTCCATTAACCGGGGGAACTCCGGCGGCGCGCTGCTGAACCTGAACGGCGAGCTGATTGGCATTAACACCGCCATTCTGGCCCCAGGCGGCGGTAGCGTCGGGATTGGCTTTGCCATTCCCAGCAACATGGCCCGCACGCTGGCCCAGCAGCTGATTGAGTTTGGCGAAGTGAAACGTGGCCTGCTGGGTATTAAAGGCACCGAGATGAGCGCGGATATCGCCAAAGCATTCAACCTGAACGTGCAGCGCGGCGCCTTCGTCAGCGAGGTATTGCCGAATTCCGGTTCCGCAAAAGCGGGCGTGAAATCCGGGGACGTGATTGTCAGCCTGAATGATAAACCGTTAAGCAGCTTTGCCGAACTGCGCTCGCGCATCGCCACAACGGAGCCGGGTGCGACGGTTAAGCTCGGCATTTTGCGTGACGGGAAGCCGCTGGATCTGCAGGTCACGCTCGATAAAAGCACCTCTTCATCGGCCAGCGCAGAGATGATTGCTCCCGCGCTACAGGGAGCCACCTTAAGTGACGGGCAGTTAAAAGATGGCACTAAAGGCATCACCCTCGACAGCGTTGAGAAGAGCAGCCCTGCCGCGCAGGCGGGGCTTCATCAGGACGATGTGATTATCGGGGTGAACCGCGTTCGCGTGCAGTCTATCGCCGAAATGCGCAAGGTGCTGGAGAGCAAACCTACCGTTATCGCCCTGCAGATCGTGCGTGGTAACGATACGCTCTATATTCTGCTGCGTTAAGCCTGTGCCTGTCCGGACATCGCCCCGTGTGATGTCCGGATAAGTCATGTTATGCTGCTTGCGTTTTCCCTTTAACGACGCCCGTATCATGGTTTTTAAGCTCATTCGTTCGGTCGCCATCGGCCTGGTAGTAGGTGGCCTGTTACTGGCCGCGATGCCCTCTTTACGTCAGTTCAATCAGCTGGCTGCGCCGCAGTTCGACAGCGCAGATGAAACGCCTGCCAGTTATAACCAGGCAGTACGCCGCGCCGCCCCTGCGGTGGTTAACGTTTATAACCGTGGGCTGAACAGCACCAGCCATAATCAGCTGGAGATCCGCACCCTTGGCTCCGGGGTGATCATGGATGAACGCGGCTACATTATTACCAACAAACATGTGATCAACGATGCCGATCAGATCATCGTGGCGCTGCAGGATGGCCGCGTCTTTGAGGCACTGCTCGTGGGCTCCGACAGTCTGACGGATCTGGCAGTCCTCAAAATCAACGCCACGGGCGGGCTGCCCGTTATCCCCATCAACCGTAAGCGGACGCCGCATATCGGCGACGTGGTGCTGGCCATTGGCAACCCCTATAACCTCGGACAGACCATTACCCAGGGGATCATCAGCGCAACCGGGCGTATCGGCCTGAATCCATCCGGACGGCAGAACTTCCTGCAAACGGACGCGTCCATCAACCATGGCAACTCCGGCGGCGCGCTGGTGAACTCGCTGGGCGAACTGATGGGCATCAACACCCTCTCGTTTGATAAGAGCAACGACGGGGAAACGCCCGAAGGGATCGGCTTCGCCATCCCGTTCCAGCTCGCCAACAAGATTATGGATAAGCTGATTCGCGACGGACGCGTGATCCGCGGCTACATTGGCATTGGCGGGCGTGAGATTGCTCCGCTGCATTCTCAGGGTGGCGGAATCGATCAGATCCAGGGGATTGTGGTGAACGAAGTGACCCCTGGCGGCCCGGCGGCAGAAGCGGGTATCAGGGTTAACGACGTGATTGTCTCGGTGAACGGCAAACCGGCCGTGTCGGCGCTGGAAACCATGGATCAGGTGGCGGAGATCAGGCCTGGCTCTATCATCCCGGTGGAAGTGATGCGTGATGATAAGAAACTGACCCTGCAGGTGACCATTCAGGAATACCCGGCCACCAACTGAGTTGGCAGGCATAAAAAAACCGGAGTCCATGCTCCGGTTTTTTATTGCCCTGACGGGAAGCGCGTCGCTTACTTATTAACGAACTCTTCGCCCAGAACGATATCGTTCTTCAGGGTTTCCAGCATGCCAGCCATCGCCTGCTGTTCAAACGCGCTCAGGGTGCCGATAGACTTACGCTCTTCGATACCGTTTTTACCCAGCAGCAGCGGCTGAGAGAAGAAGCGAGCGTGCTCGCCATCACCTTCAACGTAAGCGCATTCCACCACGCCTTGCTCACCCTGCAGGGCGCGAACCAGAGAGAGACCGAAACGTGCCGCAGCCTGGCCCATAGAGAGGGTTGCAGAACCGCCACCCGCCTTCGCTTCCACCACTTCGGTGCCGGCGTTCTGGATACGTTTGGTCAGGTCAGCCACTTCCTGCTCGGTGAAGCTCACGCCTGGGATCTGGGACAGCAGTGGCAGAATAGTCACGCCAGAGTGGCCGCCGATAACTGGGACTTCCAGCTCGGTTGGCTGTTTGCCTTTCAGTTCCGCCACAAAGGTGTTGGAGCGGATGATGTCCAGCGTGGTCACGCCAAACAGTTTGTTCTTGTCATACACGCCCGCTTTTTTCAGCACTTCTGCCGCGATAGCCACAGTGGTGTTAACCGGGTTAGTGATGATACCGATGCAGGCTTTCGGGCAGGTAGTAGCAACCTGCTGAATCAGGTTCTTAACGATACCCGCGTTCACGTTGAACAGGTCGGAACGATCCATACCTGGCTTACGCGCCACGCCTGCGGAGATCAGCACCACGTCTGCGCCTTCGAGCGCCGGGCGAGCATCTTCACCGGAGAAGCCTTTAATTTTAACAGCCGTCGGGATGTGGCTGAGGTCTACCGCCACACCAGGTGTTACCGGGGCGATATCGTAGAGAGAGAGTTCTGAGCCTGCAGGCAGCTGAGTTTTCAGTAGTAGGGCAAGCGCCTGGCCGATACCGCCAGCAGCGCCGAGGACTGCGACTTTCATCCTAAACTCCTTATTATGGTGAGCTAACTTTCTGTTACTCCGTCGCGGCGACCTTAATTCAGCAGATCAATAATTACAATCGTGATGTATCAGGAATTAGCGGTCACGCGCTTTTCGCTTCTGCCGGAAAGCTATCGGGCGTTATGCGATAACTAAGCAACGAATCAAGAGGTGGTTACAATACACCCTCGCCAGCCACCAAAACAACATCAATTTGATAACATTTAATTTACTTTTAAGCTTATTTGCGAGGCGTGACGCAGGCATGTTCCTTGATAACGAATTTTGATAAAATCACTCCCTTTCATAACATTATTTCAGCCTAAGATTGGGCAGATAATTTGCATAAAAATTCATCCATGTGCATAATAATGTTGTTTCTACCGCTATATTTCGGGTGATTTATGCGAATCTCTTCTAAACAAGAAGAATTGGTTAAAGCGTTTAAAGCGCTGCTTAAAGAAGAAAAATTTAGTTCCCAGGGGGAGATTGTCCAGGCTCTACAGGATGAGGGTTTCGAAAACATCAACCAGTCGAAAGTCTCCCGCATGTTAACCAAGTTCGGCGCGGTGCGTACCCGCAACGCCAAAATGGAGATGGTCTACTGTCTGCCAGCCGAACTGGGCGTTCCGACCACGTCGAGCCCGCTGAAGAATCTGGTACTGGATATCGACTACAACGATGCTGTGGTGGTGATCCACACCAGCCCGGGTGCAGCACAACTGATTGCGCGCCTGCTCGACTCGCTGGGTAAAGCGGAAGGTATCCTCGGCACTATTGCCGGTGACGATACCATCTTCACGACCCCGGCCAATGGTTTCTCGGTGAAAGATCTCTACGAAGCCATTCTGGTGCTGTTCGAACAGGAACTCTGATCCCCTTCCCCGCTGCCACTCGCGGCGGGGAACCTTCTGCTCCCGCCTCGTTTTTCCCTACAATCTGTTATCTGTAATTTAACAAATAGTGCGTTTTTCTGTCCTAATGCATTCACCCAGTGAATGATAAACCGCGAGATCGCACGAATAATCAAATTCGCGTATCCCATTAATTTTAATAGAAATAAACGTCTGAACTCCGCTTAATCTTCTGGTTTTTATTCCATGTGGTTATAAAAAGCATTTTGCTTAATACGTGATTACACAAGAAACAATTAGCATGGTATTAATTTTTGCAGTTATTAGTGTATACTTGATTTTGTGATGAGGGTCACGAAACGAAGACCCCAGTAAAGAATATGACGAGGAAGAGAATCATGAAAATCAAAACTACCGTAGCCACACTAAGCATTCTGTCTGTCCTGTCTTTCGGTGCTTTTGCCGCCGATGCGATTAACGCCGAGCAGGCCCAGTCCCGTGAATCTATCGGTACGGTTTCCGTCGGTGCTATCGGTACCTCTCCGATGGACATGAATCAGATGCTGAACAAAAAAGCACAGGAGCAGGGTGCCTCTGCTTATCGCGTTATCGAAGCGCGTTCAGGTGACCACTGGCACGCCACTGCTGAGCTGTACAAATAAGTCGTACCGAGCATTACCCGTACTACCCGATATCTCTGTTCAACGGCATCAAGCATAAAAATAGCAGCACAACCCTTCCTGCCGTTGAGCCTGCACTCCAGGAGTAAAGACTATGAACACTAAATTAATCATCGCCGCTGGTTTCGCTTCCGTTCTCTCATTTGGTGCCGGCGCAGCCGTACACCAGGTAAACGCTGACCAGGCGCAAGGCCTGCAATCGATGGGAAGTATCTCTGTTAATGAGGTTGCCGGTTCTCCGATGGATATCCGTCAGGCTCTGGCGGAAAAAGCTGAAAAGGCGGGCGCCAGCAGCTACCGCGTCACCGAACTGAACACCGGTGACCACTGGCACGCGACCGCTGAGCTGTACAAATAAACCCTCGTCGTATTGATATACGACTTGCCCCTGCTTTGCAGGGGCTTTTTTATGCCCCGCACTAACGTACGTTAAAGCGAATCTGCCCTTCCAGCTCCTCTTCCGCCTCATCAAACAGCAGGATCAGCGCCCCAAAACGTCTGCGCAGCTTTTCCGGTAAATGGATGAATTCGATTTCAAGCGGTAGCGGCAACTGGCTACTGGTCACTATTTCCCACAGGGAGTCCAGATCCGTCACCCTCTCCTGACCTATGCCGAAGGTCCGTGAAAACTCACGGTAGAAATCCTCCTGACTGTCAATTTCATCAAAATCAAACGTATAGATATTCATGCCAGCCACCCCGTCCAGGTGAGCGGCTTCTGCCGCCCCGTCGATTATAATCCCCCGATATGCAGGGTTTTCACTTCCAGGAACTCCTCCAGTCCCAGTACTGACCCTTCGCGGCCCAGCCCCGACTCTTTCACCCCGCCAAACGGCCCCAGTTCGGTAGAGACCGCGCATTCATTAATCCCAATCATCCCGCTCTCAATGGCTTGCGAAACGCGGAACACCCGCTGCAAATTCTGAGTATAGAAATAGGCAGCCAGGCCAAACGGCGTATTGTTGGCACGCTGGATCACCTCCTCTTCGGAGGTAAAACGGAAGCAGGCCGCCACGGGTCCGAAGGTCTCTTCGCTGGCAAGCGCCATCCCTTCATGACAGTTTCCCAATACCGTCGGTTGCCAGAAGTTGCCGCCGAGGGCATGGGCTTTGCCGCCCGCCAGCACCGTGGCTCCTTTGGCGACCGCATCCTCCACATGTTCACGCACTTTTTTCACTGCGGCGGGTTCAATCAACGGCCCGACAACGGTCCCCTCTTCCAGACCGTCACCCACTTTTAAGTCGTTCACGGCAGCCACGAGTTTGCTGACAAATGCCTCATACACCGACTCCTGAATATAGAAGCGGTTAACGCTGACGCAGACCTGACCCGCGTTACGGAATTTATTGGCAATCGCCCCTTTCACCGCCGCATCGATATCGGCGTCGTCAAAGACGATATAAGGCGCATTCCCGCCCAGCTCCATTGAGACTTTTTTCATGGTCTCGGCGGCATTACGCATCAGGGTTTTGCCCACCGCCGTCGAGCCGGTAAAGGAGATTTTGCGCACCTCAGGGCTGGACATGATCGCGTCGCTTATCTCAGCGGTATTTCCGGCCACCGCGTTGAGTACGCCGTCCGGGACACCCGCTTTTTTAGCCAGAGTGAGCAGCGCAAAGGCGCTAAGCGGCGTGTTATTGGCCGGTTTTATCACCCCGGTACAGCCTGCCGCCAGCGCCGGGCCCAGCTTGCGGGTCAGCATCGCCATCGGGAAGTTCCACGGCGTGATAGCCGCCACCACGCCAACCGGTTCACGGGTGGCCAGAATTCGGGAGCCGGGTTTAACAGGAGGGATGATTTCGCCGTTGGCGCGTTTGGCCTGCTCGGCAAACCACTGGATGAAACTGGCCGCATACTCCACTTCCCCTTCCGCCTCTTTCAGCGGTTTGCCCTGCTCGGTGGTCATCAGCTGGCCAAGCCACTGCTTGTTTTCAATGATTAATTCATACCAGCGATAGAGGATGGCCGAACGCTCTTTTGCGGTTCTGGCACGCCAGGCCGGGAAAGCACGGCTTGCGGCGGCGATGGCCTCTTCGGTCTCTTTCTTGCCTGCTTTTGCCACCTGGGCTACTACCGCCCCGGTCGCCGGGTTAAGTACATCGAATGTGGTATCGAGCGTTTTCCATACGCCATCGACTAAATATCCGGTCTGAAATAGCGCACTATCCTGAAGAGACTGGGTAGTCATGTATCCTCCCATTCTGGGTTTAAGTACTTGCCCGAATAAGTATAGTCACAAAAAAACCGACGCTTATGGCGTCGGTTTTCGGAAGGATCAGCTGTCGGTCAGGGCATTCTGGTAACGATGCAGCATGCCCACCAGCCGCTGCACCGGTTCGGTCACCTGTCGCGGCGCCTCCCAGATACGCAGTTTTTCCTGATAGATATCCAGCTCCGCCAGCAGCTGCGTGAAGTAGCGTCGGCGCTTGTCGTCGCTGGACGCCGAAATCACATGATCGGCAGTACGGCGCAGCTGGCGGTGGAAGGCGGAGAGATCGTCATTAACCGGAATCGGCGCGTTGCGCAGACGCTGGTGGGCGATGATCAGCGTCAGGGCCAGGCGGAATTTCGCGATATCGCCCGGGAACTTGTTCAGCAGTAAAAAGAGTTGCTGATAGAGCGCAGGCAGATGGTTCTCTTTACGCCGGGCGGTATTAGTGGTCATCGCCGAGACGGCGGCAGAAACGAACTGGTTCAGCAGTACGCGGCCGGTTCGGGCCTGAGAGTTATCGCGCACCAGCAGGATCACCATCATCGCCAGGAAGCAGCCGACAATCTGCCCCAGCGCGCTGTCGAGAAACTGGCTGAAGTGGAAGGTCATCGGGTTATCCAGCACCAGAATATTGATGGTACTGGCCAAGGTCCCCAGCGATCCGAGGCGTCGCTTCTGCACCTCGATACCAATAAAGAAGGCCATAACGGCGAGACTCAGACAGAGCAACAGCATGCTTTGCTGGGTCGACGGGAGAACCACCAGGAAATAGAAGGCGCCAAGCGGCAGCGCCGCCAGCGTGCCATACAGAAAATCGAGTGCCACCATCCGGGGATTAGGCAGACGCATCGCCAGCGAGGTGACCACCGCGATCATCACCATCGCACCGCTGCCGGAGGTCCAGCCGGTCCAGAGCCAGAAAAGCGTACCCAGCATACAGGCCAGCGTAGTGCGCCAGAAGTTAACCATCGCATGGTGACGTTCCGCCGACTCGGCTTTCACCACCACTTCCCCCTGCAACACCTCCTCTTCGGTGGCGCTGATTTTAGTGTTGCCGATCACGCCACGTTTGAGCAGCAGGTAGCGCGTCGCCGCGCCAACCCAGGTGTAGATAGTCACCGGGGTATCACGCTCGCCGGTCCAGGCGATGACCCGGCGCATGCGTTTGAGCTGTTTATGCACGTCCTGAACGGTGGCAACGGGGGTGGCAAACAGCTCCCGGAAGGTCCCGGTGATCGCCTCGGGGCGCGTGTTCTGGATCAGATAGGTTTCACAGGCCTGGGTGATCAGGGTTAAGGAGACGGTATTAAGCGCCTTCAGGCGGCGGTTTGCCCGCGACCAACGCGACGACTCCATATTGAGGTTGCTACGCATCCCCTCCAGTGCGGTGGTACGGCGTACCAGCGCACTCCAGGCATTATCCACTTCTTCACTGTCGCCGTGCTCGATGCAGAGCTGCATGAGTTGATACTGGGCAACGATCAGCGCATCCAGCTCGCGATCCACCTCCTGTTTGATCGAGCGCGGAGAAAACAGCAGATCCGCTACGATCGCGCAGACGATCCCCATCACGATCTCACTGCAGCGCTCAACGGCAAACTGCGGCGTCAACAGCGGGTTGGCCTCAATGGTGATGATAATGATCAGCGCCGTATAGCCGGAAAGGCCCCAGGCGTAGGAGTTTTCCACCCGCACCAGGGAGGAGATCCAGGTACAAAAACCGGCCCAGATACAGCACACCATCAGCATCAGCAGCGGGGTGCGGATCATCAGGATCACGATGGTCAGCGCCGCGATACAGCCGATAAAGGTGCCGACGATACGCAGCATCCCGCGATAGCGGATGGCGCCGGAGTAAGGTTCACCGCCTGCGGCAAACGCCGGGCCGGCGGCAACAATCGCGGCCGTCAGCACCGCCCAGCGGGGCGTTTCCAGCTGAAAGTGGAACCCGACAAACAGCGCCAGCACAATGGCGAAGGCCAGCTTAATCGCGAAGCGTAGGTGCTGATTGGCGATGGAAAGGATACCCATGGCGATTAACCAAACTCGCGCAGACGGTGGGCAATTTTGCGGAACAGCGAGTCGTGGCTGGCATCCCGGTCTTTCTCACCGGTGATCACCACCGTCGCCGTCGTACCCGCTGGCCACAGGTCGCCCTGCTGCTCATCCAGACGAATACGCACCGGCACGCGCTGCGCCAGTCGCACCCACTCCAGATTGGAATCGACGGTCGCCATCCCTTTGCTGTCGCGGGTGGCGCTGGAGTTGGTCACCCCTGCCGCCACGCTGTCGACCGTCCCTTTAATGACGCGGTTGCTGCCCAGCGGAGTGATCTCCGCCCGGTAGCCCGGACGGACGTTCTCCAGCTTGGTCTCTTCCATATAGGCGAGCACATAGAAGGAGTGCTGTTTCACCAGCGCCACGGCGGTGGAGCCGCGGGTAATAAATTCACCGGTATAGACGTTGAGGTTGGTCACCCAGCCATCGGACGGGGCGCGGATGACGGTACGCTCGAGATCGAGCTTCGCCAGATCGCGCGTGGCCTCGGACTTCGCCAGCTGATGCAGTACGGTTTGCAGCACGTTGTTGGACTGGTCAATCTCCTCACGGGACATCGCCTGCACCCCCAGCTTATTACGCCGCCCTGCCTCGCGGCGTTTTTCCGCGGCCAGCGCCTGGTAATAGGAGACATCCGCTTCTGCTTGTTCCAGGGCTTTCTGGTAACGAGGCTGGTCAACGGTGAACAGCACCTGGTCCTTTTTGACCAGCTGGTTATCATGCACATTGACGGCGGTAATAAGCCCCGCCACATCCGGGGCGATGGCGACGATGTCGGCGCTAAAGCGCGCATCACGCGTCCACGGTGATTCGGTGTAGTAAACCCACGCGCGGAAAATAGCGATGAACGCGAGGATGACCAGTGCCAGCGTAATGGCGGTACGGGAGACTTTTCTTGTTAGTGTTTTCACATCTACCTCAAACAAACAGGCGCGATACCAGATAGAACAGGCAGCAATAGAGCGCGGAATTGAACAATGCAGGGTGCCAGACGAAATCATAGATCCCGGTTGGAGCCAGCACCTTTCGCACCAGCCAAAAAATCGCCAGTGATAAAAGCAGTTCGAAGAATATCGGTGGGAACGACAAACCGAACACCACGATAACGGGAAACAGACTCATGTTGACCTTGATTAGAGCGAGCAGGCGAAAGAATTATTCAGCGTACACCACCGCAGAAGTGGCCAGAAAAGCCGGGCGAGAGTGGCGTAGCTATAATGTATTAATAATATATTAGCGTAACTGTTATGCTGTTATCTATCATATGTGATCTAAATCACTTTTAAGCCAGAGTGAATAATGGAACGTCTAAAATGGATGTCAGTTTTTGCCAAAGTCGTTGAGCTGGGCTCTTTTACCGCCGCGGCCAGGCAACTACAGATGAGCGTCTCTTCTATCAGCCAGACCGTTGCCAAACTGGAAGATGACCTCCAGGTGAAGCTTCTCAACCGCAGCACGCGCAGCCTCGGCCTGACGGAGGCCGGGAAAATCTATTATCAGGGCTGCCGGCGAATGTTGTATGAAGCCCAGTCAGTGCATGAGCAACTCTACGCTTTCAATAACACCCCCATCGGCACGCTGCGCATCGGCTGCTCTTCAACTATGGCACAAAATGTCCTGGCTGAAATGACCGCCGAGATGTTGCAGGAGTATCCGGGGCTGACGGTTAATCTGGTCACCGGTATTCCCGCCCCGGATCTGATTGCCGATGGCCTGGATGTGGTGATCCGCGTCGGGGCCCTGCAGGATTCGAGCCTCTTTTCGCGTCGTCTGGGGAGCATGCCGATGGTGGTGTGCGCGGCGAAAAAGTACCTCGCCAGAGCGGGGATCCCGGAAAAACCGGCGGACCTCAGCAATCACGCCTGGCTGGAGTACAGCGTGCGCCCGGATAATGAATTTGAGCTGACTGCGCCAGAGGGTCTGTCAACAAAGCTGCTGCCGCAGGGGCGTTTTGTGACTAACGATCCGATGACCATCTCCCGCTGGCTGGTGGCGGGCGCCGGGATCGCCTATGTGCCGCTGATGTGGGTGATCAACGAGATCAACAGCGGGGAACTGGAGATCCTCTTCCCGCGCTATCAGTCGGATCCACGCCCGGTGTACGCGGTCTATACCCAAAAGGACAAGCTGCCGCTGAAGGTGCAGGTGTGCATTAACTATCTGACGGACTATTTTGTGCAGGTGGCGACGCTGTTTCAGGAGATGCGGGGAAGGAAGGAGTAACCCTCTCCCGCGGGAGAGGGTCAGGATGACAAGATTACGCGGTACCGCCGACGGTCAGGTTATCCACTTTCAGGGTTGGCTGGCCGACACCCACCGGCAGGCTCTGCCCCTCTTTACCGCAGACACCGACGCCGTTATCCAGCTTCAGATCGTTACCCACCATTGAGATCTGCTGCATCGCTTCGATGCCGGAGCCAATCAGGGTGGCGCCTTTCACCGCTTTGGTCACTTTGCCCTTCTCAATCAGATAGGCTTCTGAGGTTGAGAAGACAAATTTACCGGAGGTGATATCCACCTGGCCACCGCCGAAGTTCGGGGCGTAGATCCCGTAATCAACGGATTCGATAATTTCCTGCGGCGTGGATTTACCCGCCAGCATATAGGTGTTGGTCATACGCGGCATCGGCAGGTGCGCATAGGATTCGCGACGGCCATTGCCGGTTGGCGCAACGCCCATCAGGCGCGCATTCAGCTTGTCCTGCATATAGCCTTTCAGGATGCCGTTTTCGATCAGCACGTTGTACTGGCCCGGCGTGCCTTCATCGTCGATGGAGATCGAGCCACGACGGTCGGTCATGGTGCCATCATCCACTACGGTACAGAGTTCCGAAGCCACCAGCTCCCCTACCTGACCGCTGAATACAGAAGTGCCGCGGCGGTTGAAGTCACCTTCCAGACCGTGGCCTACCGCTTCGTGCAGCAGTACCCCAGGCCAGCCCGCACCCAGCACCACCGGCAGCGTACCCGCAGGTGCCGCCACGGCAGAGAGGTTGACCAGCGCCATGCGCACCGCCTCTTTCGCCCAGGCATCGGCACGCACTTCGCCATCCACCGGATTGAGGAACCATTCATAACCGAAACGACCGCCGCCGCCGCTGGAGCCGCGCTCGCGTTTGCCATCCTCTTCCACCAGCACGCTGACGGAGAGACGCACCAGCGGACGCACGTCGGCGGCCAGGGTGCCGTCGGTTGCCGCCACCAGAATCAGCTCATACACGCCGCTCAGGCTGGCCGAGACTTCCTGCACGCGCTTGTCTTCCGCCCGGGCGACTTTGTCCACCCGGCGCAGGATATCCAGCTTCTCTTCACGACTCATGCTTTGCAGCGGATCGACGCTGGTATAGAGCGCAGAGTGCTGCACTTCGCCCAGGGTTTTCACCCGGCCATCGCCGCTCTCGCGCACGATGGTGCGGGCTGCCTGCGCGCTCTGTTCCAGCGCGGTCAGGCTAACCTGGTCCGCATAGGCAAAACCGGTTTTCTCACCGCTAATGGCACGTACGCCGACGCCCTGGTCGATGTTATACGAGCCATCTTTGATGATGCTGTCTTCTAAAACCCAGGATTCGTGATAGCTCGACTGAAAGTAGAGATCGCCGTAGTCGAGACGGCGTTCGGTCAGTTGACCAAGAATGGAAAACAAGTCCTGATGGCTCAGGCCGTTCGCTGCCAGCAGATGTTCACTTACCAGGTTCAGACTCATCGTTTTGCTACTCGTTCGTTGCCGTCCACAGGACGTATCTAAGATCTTATCTATTGAGAGTGAGGCAATTAATTGCCCGCGTCAAATCATTGCTGTGCATCTTTGCGTGGCTGACGCAGCACTTCATTAATCTGCGGTTTATCCACCGGGCCGGTGATGTGATAGCGCAGAATAGAGACTTTGCTCCACAGCGGCCCCAGCACTTTGCTGGCGGCAAACACGGCCGCGCCCACAATCGGGTTAACGGCAAAAGCCGCCGCCACGCCGACGGTGGCGGAAATTTCCGGCGCCACCACTGCTTCCATATCCAGCTCGCGGCGCACCAGATTGACGGAGCCTTTCATGGCGATATCGGCTTCCAGCCCATCCACCAGCGTGTCGTCGGTGTGCAATACGCCATCTTTGATCCACGCGGTGCTGCGGATCGAGTCGAAGTAGAAGCCTTCATTAAAAGTATCGTTGAAGTCAAAGCGCAGCTTGCGCAGCAGGGCATCGAAACTGAGTAAGCGCAACAGTTGCCCTGCATGGCCGGTACTGAGATCGGCGATTTCACCTCTCCCCAGCCGCGTTTTCAGAATGCCGTTCAGCGAGGCTTCGTCAGGCTTCCAGGGCATGTCGCGCCAGTGCAGATCGTAATCGACATCAAACGACGAACCGCGAATCGGGGTCGTGACGCCAAAATAGTTAGCGGCGGCATCCAGCTTGTTGCCCTTAATTTGCCCCTTCAGGGAGGTGCGCTTCTCGCGGGCGCCGTTCACCCATTCGCCGTTGGCGGTCAGGCGCCCGAAGCCGGTATCAATCAACCCGCCCGCCAGGGTCAGGGTATCGCCCTTAATAGTGAAATCGCCATTAATCCGGCCATACTTCTGTCCCCAGAGCCAGCACTCGGCGCAGCGCAGCTGTAGGTCAGGCCAGCCGCTAAAATCGATTCGTGAGGTACTGGATAACGGCGAGACGTTATTGCTTGCCCCGGCGGTGACGGAGACCGGATTGTAATAAAGATAGCGGATCTGCGCCTGCCACGGCGCGGTGTCACGCATCAGCAGGCTGGCGTTGATCTCCCGTCCCTGGGCATCGATTTTCGAACCGTTGAGGGTGGGCTGCGAGACAATGCTCAGGTTATTCCACTGCTGCCCGCCCAGCGTCAGCGCTGGCGTGCGTACCGTGATGTGTTGCGGGAACTGCGCCGCTTCATCCACATTTTGCCCCACCCCGCGCTGGAAAAGCGCCAGCCATTCTGCCCCATCCATCGGCGGCAGGTTGAGCTCTATACCCGCCTGCTCCGGCAGCGGCGGCAGGGTGCGGCTGTCGGTGGTCCAGATGGCGCGATCCAGCGTCAGCTTGCGGTTCAGCAGCCAGCGGCTGTTAAAGTGATTTGTCCCGCTGGCGTTACCGGTCAGGGTAAAGCTGTTGAGATCCCCGTCGACATTCAGCTTCACCGGCAGCGGCTCGCCTGCGCGCTTGTTCAGGGGCGAAGGCAGATCGCTGCTAACGCTTTTCAGGTCGCCGCTGATGTCCACCTTGTAATGCGGGGTGCCACGATAAGGCAAATCGATCGCGACTTTGCCGTTCCACGGTAAACGGCCTTCAAGGGACTGGCTGACCACTTTGGGCAGCACATCCATCCGCGAAGGCTGCCAGCTGGCATCCATATTGACCGCCACCTGGTAGGCTTTCTCGCCCTCGGTGGTGGAGAAATCCATCTTCACCGGCTGGCTGAACCAGTTTGCGGTCAGCGGCCCGCTTTTCAGATCGCCATTCACGAAGCTGAACTGGCCGGTCAGGTTTTTCAACGTGCTGTTCAGCGGCTTGATGAACAGGCTGTTATTTTTCAGCCTGACGTCGCCTTTGGCGGTGGTCATGGTGCCGTCCAGCGGGATATCCAGATGTAAGCGAGCATTCACATCGCCATCCAGCTGGAGCTGCTGGAGCGTGGCGCCCAGCGAATCGTCTAACGGCGTCTCGTCAAAATAGGGCCCAACGGCTTTTCCAGGCCCGTTGATATCGGCGTCGATCAGCAGTTTTTCTTTTGAATAATCGGGGATCACCGCCGTCAGGTTGCTGGCCTTCACGCCGCCCAACGCCACGCCGTCGGTTTTCATCCACAAGCCGTCATTGATGAAGTTGAGTTCAATATCGAGGTTTTTCAACGCCGGCCAGCCAGGCTGGAAGGCATAGGTGGCGTTGCGTAACGGCACCAGCACCTGGAACTGCCCTTCGTTGTGCTTGTAGGGGAACAGATGCGGGTTGCCGCCATACGCCAGGGTGGCGCTGTCCGCCTGCCCGCCCTGAATGGCGCCGCTCAAATAGTCCACCAGCGCTTTACCCATCAGGTTTTCAGGAAAATAGCGCCAGGCCTGTGAGCCGTCGTCGGTGCTGATGCCCGCCAGGATCCCCAGCCAGGGTTCATCGCCCGCCGGTTGCAGATAGCGGAAATCACCCCGGGCATGTACCGCTTTGGCTTTCACGTCGATGTCGCGCCCGTCGAGCTGGAAACCCTTCTCGTTCTTCAGCCAGTGGAGGGTGGCGGTCCCTTTTTCAATTTCCAGCGGTGCGCGGAAAACCGTTTCATACGGCATTTTAGCATCACGCATATGGGCTACCAGACGGCCATCTTCCATGCTGCCTTCCAGCGTGCCGCTAAAATGCTCGGCGCCCGGCAACATCTCCCACTGCTTCCAGGCGAGATCGGTCCAGGCAATGTTGAAGCGGGTTTTTTCTGTTGCCTGCAGCGGAATATCCAGTGCCAGAGCGTTGATCGCTCCCACCGGCTGGGTGGCCTGCCAGACTTCGCCCAGCGCCGGAGAGAGCTTCGCCGCAATGGTCCGCAGCCCCTCAAGGCCAGACAGCTCCAGATTGCTGGCGCGAATGCGCAGTTCATCGCTGCGTTTACTGTTAACGCCGCCCACATCCTGCGCCGGGATCCAGGCCAGCGACAGCGCCCCACGTGGCCAGGCTTTGTCATCCAGGGTGATGCGGGTATCCGGAATGGCGAACTGCCACCCCTCATTGGCACGGGTCACATGGGCGGTGAGATTATCCACAGAGAGCTGATGCTGACGCGTTTCCCCCGGCCAGGTAGCGCCTCCCTGCTTAAGCCAGAGATCGCCGCTGGCGAACTGGCCATTAGTGAGAGTCATCCAGCCTTCAATGCTAAAGCGTGCGGTTTCGAGCTGCATGTCCTGCTGCAGCAACTCCCCCAGCCAGGGTTTGACATCCACGTCGTCGGCCTGCATCCACACTTTACCGTTATTCAGCAGGCCATTGTCGTCACGCAGATCCATACGCACCTGCATCACGCCGTGCTGTCCGTTCAGGCTGGAGAGGCTGACCTGGCCTTCGGCGCGATGGCGCTCTTTGCCGTTGAGCCAGGTTAACTGGGGGATCGCCAGCTCGGCACGCTGCCCGGAAAGGGTGATAAAGCTAATCTCGCTGTCGCGCAGATCGAAATGATCGAACTGGCGCAGAAAGAGATCGCTGATGCGGTTGGCTTCGAAGCCTTCGCCTTGATCGTCGCTGCGCAGCGGGGTGTTGGTCAGAAATTGCAGCTGATAGAAGGTGAGATCGCGAAACTGCCAGCGCAGATGCAGCAGACTTTGCCAGACATCCAGCGCCAGGGTCACACGCTTAATCTTAACGTGGCCGCCATCTTTTAGCTGCGCGTTGATGTCGCGCACTTCCAGGGTCGGGCCAAAATTTTGCCAGCTCGCGTTGAGCTGGCTGGCCGCGACGGGCATGCCGGTCGCGGATTCGATCTTCGCCAGCAGCTGCGGGCGCCAGTTGTCCAGATGCGGCAATACGAGACGCAGCCCGCTTACCAGCAGCGCGACAATCACTATCAGCGTTGCCCCTGTAAGCAGTAAAATCCCCGGCAATCGCCTCACGCGTCTCTCCTTGTCAGCCGTTTTCTCGCAGCACGCTGCGTTTTACATCATCACCACGTCAAACTGCTCCGGATTATAGAGCGGCTCGATTTGTACTTTTACCTGTTTGCCGACAAAGATTTCCACTTCCGCCAGAGCGTGTGACTCTTCTCCTTTCAGGGCTTCCGCCACCGAAGGAGAAGCATAGACCAGGAAACGGTCGGAGTCGTAGGCGTGATGCACGCGAACGATCTCACGCATAATCTCGTAGCAAACCGTCTCTACCGTCTTCACCGTGCCGCGACCATGGCAGGTTGGGCACTCGTTACACAGCACATGCTCCACGCTTTCACGGGTGCGCTTGCGGGTCATTTCTACCAGCCCAAGCTGGGAGAAGCCGTTAATGCTGGTTTTCACGCGATCTTTACTCAGCGCCTGCTCCAGCGAATGCAGCACGCGACGGCGGTGGTCTTCGTTACTCATATCGATAAAGTCGATGATGATGATGCCACCCAGATTGCGCAGACGAAGCTGACGCGCAATGGCCTGCGTCGCTTCAATGTTGGTATTGAAAATGGTGTCGTCCAGATTGCGATGCCCGACAAACGCCCCGGTGTTGATATCCACGGTGGTCATCGCTTCGGTCTGATCGATAATCAGATAGCCGCCGGACTTAAGCTCGACTTTACGCTCCAGCGCGCGCTGAATTTCGTTCTCGACGTCGTAGAGATCGAAGATAGGCTGCTTGCCGGTGTAGTGCTCCAGCAGGCCCGGCATTTCAGGAATATATTCAGCGGTGAATTCGAGCAGCGCATCATAGGTCAGACGGGAGTCGACGCGGATGCGATCAAGCTGGGCATCGGCGAAGTCGCGCAGGACGCGCTGGGCCAGCGCTAGTTCGCCGTACAGCTGACAGCGGGTCTGGTTGCGTTTTTTACGCTCCATCACTTTGGTCCAGACGCGTTTCAGGTAGGCCGCATCCGAGGCCAGATCCTCTTCGCTAATCCCCTCTGCGGCTGTGCGAATAATAAACCCGCCCTGCTCATCGCAATAAGCACTGACGACCTTTTTCAGCCGTTCGCGCTCGCTTTCACTTTCGATACGCTGGGAGACGCCAACGTGTGACGCGCCGGGCATAAAGACCAGATAACGGGAGGGTAAGGTGATGTCGGTGGTCAGGCGCGCCCCTTTGGTGCCCAGCGGATCTTTCACCACCTGCACCATCAGATCCTGGCCCTGACGCACCAGCTCGGAGATATCACGGACGGTAAACTGCTTCTGCTCTTCTCCCGCCACGCATTCGGTGTGCGGCATGATATCTGAGGCGTGTAAAAATGCCGCTTTATCGAGTCCAATATCTACAAATGCCGCCTGCATACCCGGTAGTACACGACTGACACGACCTTTGTAGATATTGCCTACTATTCCGCGTCGCGCTTCGCGCTCAATATGGATTTCCTGAAGAATGCCGCCATCAATATAGGCCACACGGGTTTCCGATGGCGTTACGTTTACCAACAATTCAGCCGTCATAATTATCCCTTCCCTCACGCAGTGAGTTAAAATTGCTCAGCAACTCATACGTTTCCACCAGCGGTAAGCCGACTACGGCGTGATAGCTGCCATTGATCTTCCTGACAAAACAGCCACCCAACCCTTGAATACCGTATGCACCTGCTTTATCCATAGGTTCACCGCTGGTGATATAACCGGCGATATCCTCATCTGTGAGTACTCTGAACGTGACATCGGTGACAACCAGACAGTCGAGCACGTGCTGACGGTCAGCCAGCGCGACGGCGGTCATCACCTGATGCGTTTGTCCGGACAATTTGCGCAGCATCCTGAAGGCATGCTCGCCGTCGTGAGGTTTCTCGAGGACTTCACCGTAAAGGATCACGATGGTATCTGCGCCCAGCACCGGTAAATCGCGCGGCGCCTGCGCCACGCCAGCCTGCGCTTTCTCCCGCGCCAGGCGAGAGACATACTGCTGAGCGCTTTCGCCCTCAGCCCGTGTTTCCTCAATGCCGGTAACGATACGTTCAAAAGAGAGACCCAACTGCGTGAGCAACTCCTGACGGCGCGGGGAGCCGGAAGCGAGATATAAAGACGTCATAGAAACCTTTTATTGCACGGCAAATTGCTGGCGGACCTTACGCATCAACAGGAATAACCATGGCCAGAGCACACCGTTTACTACACTACTCCAGAACACTTCCGGACGGAAAGAGACGTTGATCACTAAAAACTCTGCCCAGAAAACAATGATATCCGCGGCCATGGATAACAGCATCACCACCAGCGCCTGTTGCCAGAGCGCCAGATTACGAAAGAGCTGATATTTCAGTGCGACCAGGTATGCGATGATACTCATGGAAAGTGCGCGTACGCCAAGCGTCGAGCCACTGATCAGATCCAGTATGGCACCCATCACAAAACCTGTGCCCACATTTACGCGGTGCGGCAGAGCGAGGATCCAGTAGAGCAAAATCAGCAGCACCCAGTTTGGCCGGAAAACGAGAATGTCGTCCGGCCAGGGCATGACTTGCAGCAACAGCGCGATCAAAAACGAGAGCCAGATAACCCAGCGTCCCTGGCTACGGTAGCTTGCCACTATTGCCCTCCTGAAGAGAGTTGCGGTGGCGGCGGCGCATCAGGCGGTGGCTGGGTCAGCCCTGTCGCCGGCGCAGGGACTGGCGCCGGCGGCCCCATGGAGTTTGGCGCAGGCAGAACCTGCGGCATCATCTGCATCAGACGTTCATTCGCCACGCGGTGCACCTCTTCCGGCGTCATGGGGTTGCTACCGTTACGATCGGCGCCCCACAACAGCAGCAGATAGCGCAGACGCTGCAAGCCCGCGGTAGGACGTGCCTGAATCACGGTATACGCGCGCTGAGTATCCAGCTTCACGGAGGAGACCACCCCAACCGGGTACCCTTCCGGGAAACGCCCGCCGAGACCGGAGGTCACCAGCACGTCACCCACGCGAATATCGGTATTCGCCGGCAGATGTTCCAGTTGCAAATCGTCCGTACAGCCGTTACCGGCGGCGATCACCCGGATGTCGTTACGCAGAACCTGGATCGGCAGCGCATGGGTCGCATCGCAAATCAGCAATACGCGGCTGGTAAGCTTGGCAACAGCCACCACCTGGCCGACGACGCCTTTATCGCTGATAACAGGTTGGCCTTCGTAGACGCCATTAACGCTGCCTTTGTCGATGACCACCTGATCGCTATACGGATCGTTAACGGTGGAGATCACCTGGGTCACCATCTTCTGCTCATCCTGACGCAGCGGAGAGCCCAGCAGCTCGCGCAGACGGGCATTCTCCTGCTTGTACTGGCCCAGCATCAGCAGTTCGCTGTTTTTCAGCAGCAGTTCCTGTCGTAACGCGCGGTTTTCAAGTTCGAGTTGATCGCGTGAGGACAGGGTTTGCGAGACGCTGTCGAGTAATTCACGGGGACCATTTGATACAAAATAGAAAGGACTGACGGCGGTATCCATGTACGTTCTGATCTGGCTGAACGTACCGAGGCGGCTATCGGCAATAATGACACCAAGCGCTACCAACACCCCAAGGATGAGGCGAAACTGTAGCGACGGGCCACGGCTAAAAATTGGCTTCATAGGCTATGCGTACTCTCGCGTCAGAGAGAAAGGGTAGCCATCCGCTACCCTTTCACACCTGACTACTCTTCGCTGAACAAGTCGCCGCCGTGCATGTCGATCATCTCCAGCGCCTTGCCGCCGCCACGGGCTACGCAAGTCAGTGGATCTTCTGCAACTACGACAGGAATTCCTGTCTCTTCCATCAACAGGCGGTCGAGGTTACGCAGCAGCGCACCACCACCGGTCAGAACCATACCGCGCTCGGAGATATCGGAAGCCAGTTCCGGCGGGCACTGCTCGAGGGCAACCATGACGGCGCTGACGATACCGGTTAACGGCTCCTGCAGCGCTTCGAGGATTTCATTGGAATTCAGGGTAAAGCCACGCGGAACCCCTTCTGCCAGGTTACGGCCGCGAACTTCGATCTCGCGAACTTCATCACCCGGATAAGCAGAACCGATTTCGTGCTTGATACGCTCTGCGGTGGCTTCACCGATCAGAGAGCCGTAGTTACGGCGTACGTAGTTGATGATGGCTTCGTCAAAGCGGTCGCCACCGATACGTACGGAGGAGGAGTAAACCACACCATTCAGGGAGATAACGGCCACTTCAGTGGTACCGCCACCGATATCCACCACCATGGAACCGGTTGCTTCGGAAACCGGCAGACCCGCGCCGATTGCCGCAGCCATTGGTTCTTCAATCAGGAAGACTTCACGCGCACCAGCGCCCTGAGCGGATTCACGAATAGCACGACGTTCAACCTGGGTCGCGCCAACCGGCACACACACCAGAACACGTGGACTCGGACGCATAAAGCTGTTGCTATGCACTTGCTTGATAAAGTGCTGAAGCATTTTCTCGGTCACGAAGAAGTCAGCGATAACGCCGTCTTTCATCGGACGAATGGCAGCGATATTACCCGGCGTACGGCCAAGCATCTGCTTAGCGTCATGGCCTACAGCCGCTACGCTTTTCGGTGAACCAGCACGATCCTGACGAATGGCCACAACTGAAGGCTCATTCAGTACGATGCCTTGTCCTTTTACATAAATGAGGGTATTCGCGGTACCCAGGTCAATGGACAGGTCATTGGAAAACATGCCACGAAATTTTTTCAACATACTAAGGGATAATCCTGAAAGCTGGGGCGGAAAACAAAATCCGCTTACTTTACCAACCACACGCAGCAGCGACAAGGCGCAAAAATCGCCTGCTACGGTGAAAATTAGTGCAGCACGTTTCCTTTGTTACAAATCGTCGCCTGACTCCCTCAGGGCTGAGAAAACAGCAGTATTCCTCACGTACATTTGTAACCCGTTAAAGGTCGTTCACTGTCTTTTTGCTCGTCATACCTCACGCTACAGGCGCGATATTCTACGTGAAAACTCACCAAACGGCAGGTTAAACAGAGTATCTTTGCGAATATTTTTTCACATTGCTGTCAAGAGGCTGAGAGGCCGCGAAAAAATCCCCCTGGCCCCCTGTCACGCCGCGCTCTGTCAATGTCTGCCATTCCGTTCGCGAGCGTACACCTGTAGCAAATACACGCGTTTGCGTTCCTTTGCACGCTTCCACCAGGCTCTGTACCAGCAGCTGGTTTTCTGTGCGCTTCTCGATATTCCTTACCAGCCCCGGATGCAGCTTCAGTAGCTCTACCTCCAGCGCCTTGATCCAGCTGGTGCTGACCAGCGTTAAACCCGCCTGCGTCACCGCGACACGCGGACCCAATGCGTTGATGAGCCGAACGACCGGCTGTAACCGACTGATGTGTTGACAAACATCCGCCTCTGCAAGTTCAAAAATAATCCGTTTACGCTGCGATTTTTCACATTGCATCAGCAGATCGCGCAGCCAGCGCTGGAAACGCGGGCGGATCAGCGACTCCACCGTCACCTGCAGCGCCAGGTTCTCTTCAGGCCAGTAGGATAAGAATGGCATCAATCGGGATATCTGCTGACGGTCGTACTCTTCAGAGAGGCCAAACTGCAGGACCATCGGCAGGAACTCCGCTGATACCACCTCTTCATTACCGTCGAAGAGCCGGCAGAGCAGTTCCCGATGATGGACCTTGCCACTGGTCAACACTGCCGGTTTTTGATAAATCCGCGGCCCGCCGCGGGTAAGCATCTGCTCGATTAAGGTTCGCCAGCGCACGTTGCCGCGTCCTTTTTCTGGCAGGGAGTCATCATAAACCGCCCAGCCGTTCGCCCCCTGAAGGACCGCGTTGCGGGTAGCGACTTCCGCATGCTCCATCACCTGTTCGGTGGTCTGCCCGCCGCGCCAGGCGCAAATGCCGATATGCACCATATCATCACGATCGAGCATTTTGCTGGGGGGGAGCGCATCCACCGATTTCAACAGCAGCCCGGCAATGCTTTCAGACTCTTTCAGGGTGCGGTGCGGCAGCAATACGGCGTAATCACTGCGGTGATAGCGTGCCAGCAGCGCGCCGGGGTAACGCATGATAAAGGTGGAGAGCATATTAATGAGCGTAAACTGCTGCTCCTCCGCCACTGCCCGGCCCCAGTTATCTTTCAGCAGATCGAAGTCCGGCAGACGGATAATCATCACCACCCCATGTGTGCCCACGTTCTCCTGATCTTCCAGCAAAGTGCCCAGCTGATTATCAAAGAACAGACGATTATTGAGGCCGGTTTTATTGTCCTGGGCGGCATAGGATCGGATCAGGGTGTCTATCCGGCTGCGCTGGTCACTGGCGAACTGAATTTCGGACAGCAAAACGTCCAGCGCGCTGCTGGTACGTGAGGGCCACTCATAGACCGAGCCGCGCACCTGCGCACCGCGTTCACCGTTGAGGATCCGCGTGGAACGCGACTCCAGTAACTCTTGTCCCGCGAGCTGACGCCGCAGCCAGCGCACGGCCAGGAAGATCAGCACCACGATGAAAATCACCGCTACCGTCAGCGGGGCGGTGGTCATCAATGAACGAAAATAACTGGTCATGGGGTCCAGATAGACCAGGCTTATCGTTATACCGGGGTTTTTCAGGGAATGGACGGTGAGTTCGAGCAGCTGCGGAGGTGAACCCGCCTGCCGGTAATGCGTATGCCCGGTGTGGCTTAAAAGGAGGTTGCCGCCCTGCTTAATCTCCACCCGCATGATATCCACCGGGGCCATCAGCTCATCCAGCTGACGGGAAAGTTCTGGAAAGGGTGTGCTGACAAGGCGGGAATCAATCACTGCCGCCACAGAGTGGACGCGGTTCGCCAGCTTCCCCTGAATCGCATTATAAAAACTGAGCGAGCAGCCAATAAAGGTGACAAAAATGGTCAATCCGGTAAGCAAGGAGATAAAAGCGGAGAACTTCGTCGATAATCGCATCCTTGAGATTACTCCGTGAGTTGGTGAGGATAGCAAGTAAGTACTAACTTGCAATACGGCATCGGCATACTACCAAATCCGGTGTATCTGGCAATTTATTGCGTTAAATCGGCATTGCATGTCAATGAGCGAGTATAGTCTTCAAAAAATTTTTTCCAATCATCATGCTGAGTAAGGAATCGTATGCAGGCTTTGATCTTAGAACAGCAGGAAGGCAAAACTCTTGCATCAGTGCAATCTATCGAGGAGAGCCGCCTGCCTGAAGGAACCGTGACCGTTGATATCGACTGGTCCAGTCTGAATTACAAAGACGCCCTCGCCATTACGGGCACTGGAAAAATCATTCGTAATTTCCCAATGGTTCCAGGTATTGACTTTGCGGGACGTGTGCACTCAAGCGAAGACCCACGTTTTCATGCCGGCCAGCAGGTGCTGCTGACCGGCTGGGGCGTGGGCGAGAACCACTGGGGCGGGCTGGCGGCGCAGGCGCGTGTCAATGGCGACTGGCTAGTGCCAATGCCACAAGGGCTGGATGGCCGGAAAGCGATGATTATCGGTACCGCCGGTTTTACCGCGATGCTCTGCGTGATGGCGCTGGAAGAGGCCGGAGTGCGTCCTGAATCGGGTGAAGTGGTGGTGACGGGCGCCAGCGGCGGCGTCGGCAGTACAGCGGTTGCCCTGCTGCATAAGCTGGGCTATCAGGTGGCGGCGGTGTCCGGCCGTGAAAGCACCCATGACTATCTGCGTTCCCTGGGCGCGAGCCGCATTCTGGGCCGCGACGAGTTCGCTGAGACCCGCCCGCTGGAGAAACAGATCTGGGCCGGAGCCATTGATACCGTGGGCGACAAAGTGCTGGCGAAAGTGCTGGCGCAGATGAACTACGGCGGCTGCGTGGCGGCGTGCGGCCTGGCGGGCGGTTTTGCCCTGCCGACCACGGTGATGCCGTTTATTCTGCGCAACGTCCGTCTGCAGGGTGTCGATTCCGTGATGACCCCGCCAGAGCGCCGTGCCCAGGCCTGGGAGCGACTGGTTCGCGATCTGCCGGCCGCCTTCTTTGCTCAAAGCGCCACCCAGATTAGCCTTGAACAGGCGCCAGAGTATGCCGCGAAGATCATCAATAACCAGATCCAGGGCCGTACCCTGGTGAAGCTGGCGTAATCTTCAAATTTTCGTGACATATTCGCTTTAACCCCGCTCCTCCGTCATGCTTAGAAAAATGCATGACGGAGGATGCCATGAAAGTGAAACCCCTGACGGAAGCCGATATCACCGCGGAATCCGTTTTTATGCTCAAGCGCCGCCAGATCCTGAAGATGCTGGGGATCGGTGCTGGTGCGCTGACCCTTTCGCCCCTCGCCCAGGCCGACCTGCTGGACTGGTTCAAAGGCAACGATCGCCCAAAAGCGCCACCCGGAAAACCGCTCACCTTTACCCAGCCTGCCCAGTGGCAAAGCCAGCTTGCGAAGACGCCTGAAGAGAAAGTGACGGGCTATAACAACTTCTATGAGTTTGGCCTCGATAAAGCCGATCCTGCCGCCAACGCCGGCAGCCTGAAGACCAATCCCTGGACGCTGAAAATCGACGGCGAAGTGGCAAAACCGCTGACCCTTGATTACGACGACCTGACTAATCGTTTTCCGCTGGAAGAGCGAATTTACCGTATGCGCTGCGTTGAGGCCTGGTCGATGGTGGTGCCGTGGATAGGTTTTCCGCTGCATAAACTGCTGGCGCTGGTAGAGCCCACCAGCAACGCGAAGTATGTCGCTTTCCAGACCCTTTACGCCCCGGAGATCATGCCCGGGCAGAAAGACCGGTTTATCGGCGGCGGACTCGATTACCCGTACGTGGAAGGGCTGCGGATTGACGAGGCCATGCACCCGCTCACGCTGCTCACCGTGGGTGTGTATGGCAAAGCCCTGCCGCCGCAAAATGGCGCGCCCATCCGCCTGACCGTGCCGTGGAAGTATGGCTTTAAGGGGATCAAATCGATTGTCAGCATCAAGCTGACCCGCGAGCGTCCGCCTACCACCTGGAACCTTGCCGCACCAAACGAGTACGGTTTTTACGCCAACGTGAACCCGCACGTCGATCACCCGCGCTGGTCGCAGGCTACCGAGCGCTTTATAGGCTCAGGCGGCGCGCTGGACGTCAAACGCCAGCCGACGCTGCTGTTTAACGGCTATGCTGACCAGGTGGCCTCGCTCTATCGCGGCCTCGATTTAAAGGAGTTTTTCTAAGTGCGTCTGACGGCAAAACAGATTACCTGGCTGAAAGTCGCCCTGCATCTTGCAGGGTTGCTTCCTTTTATATGGCTCTTCTGGGCCGCCAGTCATGGCGGGTTTAGCGCCGATCCGGCCAAAGATATCCAGCACTTTACCGGCCGGACCGCGCTGAAGTTTTTACTGGCGACGCTGCTGGTTTCACCGTTGGCGCGCTATGCAAAACAGCCGCTGCTGATCCGCACCCGTCGCCTTCTGGGGCTCTGGTGCTTCGCCTGGGCGACGTTACACCTCACCAGCTATGCGTTACTGGAACTGGGCATCAACAATCTGGCCCTGCTGGGGAGCGAACTGGTGACTCGTCCATACCTGACGCTCGGGATCGTCAGCTGGGTGATTTTGCTGGCGTTAACCCTCACCTCTACCCAGTTCGCCCAGCGAAAACTGGGAAGGCGCTGGCAACTTCTGCATAATTTCGTTTATCTTGTCGCGATCCTGGCACCCATCCACTACCTTTGGTCAGTGAAAATTCTCTCGCCACAGCCCATCATCTATGCGTTGCTGGCAGTGGGGCTTCTGGCATGGCGTTATAAGAAGTTTCGCCAATGGTGGCGATAGTGCACGAAAACGTGCCTGTTGCCGCAGATCGTTTAACCTTCCCGGGTATTTATCCGAATCCTGTTGATAATCTTCCCTGATAAGACCAGTATTTAGCTGCCAAATGCTACGAAATCGTTATAATGTGCCACTTTGGTTTTCCCGACGGGTTTTTCATGGCCTGAAAGGGTGACAATCGCGCATCGAAGGTATATTTTGTTTTTTACCGGAGAATCGCAGGAGATAGCGGCACAATGGCTGACAAGTTTCACATCTTAGTTTTGAACGGACCGAACCTGAATATGCTCGGCACCCGTGAACCCGAGAAGTACGGCACGCTGACGCTCACCGATATTGTTAATCGTCTGTGTAGCGAAGCAGCGGCGCTCAATGTGGAACTTGACCATTTTCAGTCAAACGCGGAGTACGCACTCATCGACCGCATTCATCAGGCTAAAGACAAGACTGACTATATCCTGATCAATCCGGCCGCGTTTACGCACACCAGTGTTGCTATTCGCGACGCGCTGCTGGCAGTGAGCATCCCATTTATTGAGATCCACCTCAGCAACGTGCATGCGCGGGAGCCGTTCCGCCACCACTCCTACCTGTCGGATATCGCCACTGGCGTCATCTGTGGACTGGGGGCTGACGGTTATTCATTCGCTTTACAGACAGCGGTAAAACGCCTGTCACAATCACACTAAACAAAGAGTACGGAACCCACTCATGGATATTCGTAAGATTAAAAAACTGATCGAGCTGGTTGAAGAATCAGGCATCTCCGAACTGGAAATTTCTGAAGGCGAAGAGTCTGTACGCATCAGCCGTGCAGCGCCAAACGCAGGCTTCCCGGTTATGCAACAGGCTTATGCTGCGCCAATGATGCAGCAGCCAGCGCTGTCTAACGCTGTCGCGCCAGCAGCGGCTCCAGCAATGGAAGCGCCAGCAGCAGCTGAAATCAGTGGCCACATCGTACGTTCCCCAATGGTTGGTACTTTCTACCGCACCCCGAGCCCGGACGCGAAAGCGTTCATCGAAGTGGGCCAGAAAGTTAACGTGGGCGATACCCTGTGCATCGTTGAAGCCATGAAAATGATGAACCAGATCGAAGCAGACAAATCAGGTACTGTGAAAGCGATTCTGGTCGAAAGTGGTCAGCCGGTTGAATTTGACGAGCCGCTGGTCGTCATCGAGTAACGAGGCGAACATGCTGGATAAAATTGTTATCGCTAACCGTGGCGAGATTGCCCTGCGCATCCTTCGTGCCTGTAAAGAGCTGGGCATCAAGACCGTCGCTGTGCACTCAAGCGCGGACCGCGATCTGAAACACGTATTACTGGCGGATGAGACGGTCTGTATTGGCCCGGCTCCGTCCGTCAAAAGCTATCTGAACATCCCGGCAATCATCAGCGCCGCTGAGATCACCGGCGCGGTGGCTATTCACCCGGGTTATGGCTTCCTCTCTGAGAACGCCAACTTTGCTGAGCAGGTTGAACGCTCTGGCTTTATCTTCATCGGCCCGAAAGCTGACACCATTCGTCTGATGGGCGATAAAGTGTCTGCGATCACCGCGATGAAGAAAGCGGGCGTACCGACCGTACCAGGTTCCGACGGCCCACTGGGCGACGATATGGATGCTAACCGCGCCCATGCGAAACGCATTGGCTACCCGGTTATCATCAAAGCGTCTGGCGGCGGCGGCGGTCGCGGTATGCGCGTTGTGCGCAGCGATGCCGAACTGGCCCAGTCTATCTCCATGACCAAAGCGGAAGCGAAAGCCGCGTTCAACAACGACATGGTCTACATGGAGAAGTACCTGGAAAACCCACGCCACATCGAAATTCAGGTGCTGGCAGACGGTCAGGGTAACGCAATCTATCTGGCAGAACGTGACTGCTCCATGCAGCGTCGTCACCAGAAAGTGGTCGAAGAGGCACCAGCACCGGGCATCACGCCGGAGCTGCGTCGCTACATCGGCGAGCGTTGCGCCAAAGCCTGTGTGGATATCGGCTATCGCGGGGCGGGTACTTTCGAGTTCCTGTTCGAAAACGGCGAGTTCTACTTCATCGAGATGAACACCCGTATTCAGGTTGAACACCCGGTTACCGAAATGATCACCGGCGTTGACCTGATCAAAGAGCAGCTGCGCATTGCTGCCGGTCAGCCCCTCTCCATCAAGCAGGATGAAGTTGTGGTTAAAGGCCATGCGGTGGAATGCCGTATCAACGCCGAAGACCCGAACACCTTCCTGCCAAGCCCGGGTAAAATCACGCGTTTCCACGCGCCGGGTGGCTTTGGTGTGCGCTGGGAGTCTCATATCTACGCCGGTTACACCGTACCGCCGTACTATGACTCAATGATCGGCAAGCTGATCTGCTACGGCGAATCCCGTGATGTGGCGATTGCCCGCATGAAGAACGCCCTGCAGGAGCTGATCATCGACGGCATCAAAACTAACGTTGATCTGCAGATGCGTATCATGAGCGACGAGAACTTCCAGCATGGTGGAACCAACATCCACTATCTGGAGAAAAAACTCGGTCTTAATGAGAAATAAGCCTGCGTAAGCGTAAAAAGGTCGGTTAATCCGGCCTTTTTTTATTTCTGGGGATCGCCAGGCCCCATAAGGTACAATCCCCGCTTTCTTTTTCCACAAGGGACAAAAAATGGACAAACGTTTTGTTCAGGCCCATAAAGAAGCGCGCTGGGCGCTGTGGTTAACCCTTCTCTATCTCGCGGCATGGTTAGTGGCCGCTTACTTACCTGGCTCTACAATCGGGATCACCGGACTGCCTCACTGGTTTGAGATGGCCTGCCTGCTCATCCCGCTGGTGTTTATTCTGCTCTGCTGGGCGATGGTGAAATTCATCTATCGCGATATTCCGCTGGAGGATGACGATAATGCAGCTTGAAGTGATCCTGCCGCTCGTCGCGTATCTTTTTATTGTTTTTGGTCTGTCCGTTTATGCCATGCGCAAACGGACAACGGGCACGTTCCTGAACGAGTATTTTCTTGGCAGCCGCTCGATGGGCGGTATTGTGCTGGCGATGACCCTGACCGCCACCTATATCAGCGCCAGCTCTTTTATTGGCGGTCCGGGTGCGGCCTATAAATATGGGCTGGGCTGGGTATTGCTGGCGATGATCCAGCTCCCCGCCATCTGGCTCTCGCTGGGCATTCTGGGGAAGAAATTCGCTATCCTGGCGCGTCGTTATAATGCAGTAACCCTCAACGACATGCTGTTTGCCCGCTATCAGAGCCGCCTGCTGGTCTGGCTGGCCAGCCTTAGCCTGCTGGTGGCCTTCGTGGGTGCCATGACCGTGCAGTTTATCGGCGGCGCGCGCCTGCTTGAAACCGCAGCCGGTATCCCCTATGAAACGGGCCTGCTGATTTTTGGTATCAGTATTGCGCTCTATACCGCCTTTGGCGGATTCCGCGCCAGCGTGCTCAACGACACCATGCAGGGCATGGTAATGCTGATTGGCACCCTTGTGCTGCTGGTGGGCGTGGTACATGCGGCGGGTGGGTTAAGCCACGCGGTGGAGACATTGCAGGCCATCGATCCGAAACTGGTTTCGCCGCAAGGTGCGGACGACATTCTGTCGCCAACCTTTATGACCTCCTTCTGGGTGCTGGTCTGCTTCGGGGTGATTGGTTTACCCCATACCGCCGTGCGCTGCATCTCCTATAAAGACAGCAAGGCGGTACACCGCGGGATTGTCATCGGCACTGTCGTGGTGGCGATCCTGATGTTCGGTATGCACCTTGCGGGCGCGCTGGGCCGGGCGGTGATACCTGACTTAACCGTGCCGGATCTGGTGATCCCTACCCTGATGGTGAAAGTGCTGCCGCCGTTTGCTGCCGGGATCTTCCTCGCCGCGCCAATGGCGGCGATCATGTCGACAATTAACGCCCAGTTGCTGCAAAGTTCCGCTACGATCATTAAAGATCTCTACCTGAACATGCGCCCAGATCAGATGACCAACGAGCGACGCCTGAAGCGGATGTCTGCCGTCATCACCCTGGTGCTGGGCGCGTTACTGCTGCTGGCCGCATGGAAGCCGCCTGAGATGATCATCTGGCTGAACCTGCTGGCGTTTGGTGGCCTTGAAGCAGTGTTCCTCTGGCCGCTGGTGCTGGGGCTCTACTGGGAGCGCGCCAATGCAGCCGGTGCCCTGAGCGCGATGATTGTCGGCGGCGTACTCTATGCCGTGCTCGCCACCCTTAAGATTCAGTACCTGGGCTTCCATCCGATTGTGCCTTCGTTACTGCTAAGTTTGCTGGCGTTTGTGGTAGGGAACCGTTTCGGTCAACCCGCACCACAGAGCGTCGTCATTTCTACTGATAAATAAAGAGTTTTGCCATGCCGTGGATCCAATTAAAACTGAATACGACCGGCGCTAACGCCGAAGAGATGAGCGATGCGCTGATGGAGGCCGGAGCGGTCTCCATCACTTTCCAGGACACGCATGACACGCCAGTGTTTGAACCGCTGCCGGGTGAAACGCGTCTTTGGGGCGATACCGACGTCATCGGCCTGTTTGACGCCGAAACTGATATGGCTGAAGTGGTCGCGATTCTGGAAAATCACCCGCTGCTGGGCGCCGGTTTTGCGCACAAGATTGAACAGCTGGAGGACAAAGACTGGGAGCGCGAGTGGATGGATAACTTCCACCCGATGCAGTTCGGTAAGCGTCTGTGGATCTGCCCGAGCTGGCGCGACGTGCCGGATGAAAATGCGGTAAACGTGATGCTCGATCCGGGCCTGGCGTTTGGTACCGGTACTCACCCGACCACCTCTCTGTGCCTGCAGTGGCTGGATAGCCTGGATCTGGATGGCAAGACGGTGATCGACTTTGGCTGCGGATCCGGGATCCTCGCCATCGCGGCCCTGAAGCTGGGTGCGGCAAAAGCGATTGGGATCGATATCGATCCGCAGGCGATTCAGGCCAGTCGCGATAACGCCGAACGCAACGGTGTCTCCGATCGTCTTGAACTCTATCTGCCGAATGACCAGCCGCAAGCCATGAAAGCGGACGTGGTGGTCGCGAACATTCTGGCTGGCCCGTTACGTGAGCTGGCACCGTTAATCAGCGTGCTGCCCGTTGAGGGCGGTCTGCTGGGCCTTTCCGGTATCCTTGCCAGCCAGGCAGAAAGCGTATGCGAAGCCTACACCGAGCTTTTCGCTCTCGACCCGGTGGTTGAGAAAGAGGAGTGGTGCCGTATTACGGGTTGTAAGAAGTAATCCTGCCGCGTGGCCGTTCTGGCCACGCAGTTTTTACCGCGTTTACAAGCGTTTAGCCTCGTAATAATATCCCTTCGAAGTATATGTCTTATTTTACATACAATTCATCGGAAGAATATTATGACCAGACGTATTGGCAAGGCCGCGCTACTGACACTGAGTATCATGTCCGCTTCAGGATACGCTTCACACTGGAGTTACGAAGGGGAAGGCGCCCCCGAGCACTGGGGCGAGCTGGATGAAGCCTGGAAGACTTGCCGGACCGGGATGAACCAATCCCCAATCAATATTGACTCAACGCTGAAAGCCCACCTCAACCCGCTGGTCACTCACTATACGGACGGCCCGGCCACGTTGATTAACAACGGCCATACCATTCAGGCAGGCGAAAAAATCAATACCCAGGACAGCATTACCCTCGACGGTAAAAAGTGGATGCTACAGCAGTTCCACTTCCATGCCCCCAGTGAAAATACTGTGCAGGGCAAAACATACGCGATGGAAATGCATCTGGTACACAAGAATGACGAAGGTGAGATCGCCGTCGTCGCCGTGATGTTTGAGCAGGGGGCCGCCAATCCGCAACTGGAAAAACTGTGGCGCGCCATGCCTGCGCAGCCGGAAGAGTCGACCGCCATAACAGAACATCTGGATCTGGACCATCTGCTGCCAGCGGATAAAACCTACTGGCGCTTTAGCGGTTCATTGACCACCCCGCCCTGCTCTGAAGGCGTGACCTGGATAGTCATGAAGCATCCCCTGACGCTCTCAGCCACACAGCTGGAAAAATTCCGTCATACGCTGCATCACAATAATAACCGCCCGGTACAGTCGCTCCACGGTCGTATTGTGGTTGAATAATGCACAATCCCCGTCCTGACATGATGTTCTAAAATGCGACGCAGATCGCAAAGAACAGGGGAAATCTGCTGTTAAAAACAGCAGATTATCTCGCCGGGAGGTTTCATTCATTAAGAATAAACGAGAAGTTTTGGGAAATTGTAAGCGGTCATAAAAACAGCATAATTCATTAAATGCATGATTTAAATAAATTATATTTACACAGCAATAGCTTCGCCTGTGATTCCATGATCTGCAACAGGGGATTGTTCAAAGTTTGGCCTTTCATCTCGTGCAAAAAATGCGTAAGATACGCCGCCTTGCAGTCACAGTATGGTCATTTCTTAACTCATGCGCATCGGAAACCACCAGCTCAGAAATCGCCTGATCGCAGCACCTATGGCAGGTATTACCGACCGACCATTCAGGACGCTGTGCTATGAGATGGGAGCAGGATTAACCGTTTCAGAGATGATGTCGTCTAACCCGCAGGTTTGGGAAAGCGATAAATCCCGTCTTCGGATGGTGCATATTGACGAACCAGGTATCCGCACCGTGCAAATCGCCGGGAGCGTGCCTGAAGAGATGGCAGATGCCGCGCGTATCAACGTGGAAAGTGGCGCCCAGATTATTGATATCAATATGGGATGCCCGGCCAAAAAGGTGAATCGCAAGCTTGCAGGTTCAGCCCTTATGCAATACCCCGATCAGGTGAAGTCAATCCTGACCGCGGTTGTCAGCGCAGTGGACGTTCCTGTTACGTTAAAGATTCGCACGGGTTGGTCGCCGGATCACCGTAACTGTGTAGAGATTGCCCAACTGGCCGAAGACTGTGGCATTCAGGCCCTGACCATACATGGACGCACCCGCGCCTGTTTGTTCAACGGTGAAGCTGAATACGACAGCATTCGGGCAGTTAAGCAGAAAGTTTCCATTCCGATTATCGCGAATGGCGACATTACTGACCCGCTTAAAGCCAGAGCTGTGCTCGACTATACAGGGGCTGATGCTCTGATGATAGGACGTGCAGCTCAGGGAAGACCCTGGATCTTTCGGGAAATCCAGCATTATCTGGACACTGGGGAGTTGCTTGCCCCGCTGCCGCTGGCAGAGGTTAAGCACTTGCTATGCGCACATATTCGGGAACTGCACGACTTTTATGGTCAGGCTAAAGGGTACCGAATTGCGCGTAAACACGTATCCTGGTATCTCCAGGAACACGCTCCGGATGACCAGTTTCGGCGCACATTCAACGCCATAGAGGATGCCAGCGAACAGCTGGAGGCGTTGGAGGCATACTTCGAAAATCTTGCGTAATGAAATAAAGAGCTGACAGAACTATGTTCGAACAACGCGTAAATTCTGACGTACTGACCGTTTCCACCGTTAACTCTCAGGACCAGGTAACTCAAAAGCCCCTGCGTGACTCGGTTAAACAGGCACTGAAGAACTATTTTGCTCAACTGAATGGTCAGGACGTTAACGACCTGTATGAGCTGGTACTGGCTGAAGTTGAACAGCCCCTGTTGGACATGGTGATGCAATACACCCGCGGTAACCAGACCCGTGCTGCTCTGATGATGGGCATCAACCGTGGTACGCTGCGTAAGAAACTGAAAAAATACGGCATGAACTAATTTCGATTAGCTAAATGCTTGTTTAAAAAGGCGCGAACCGGCATGGGGAAGCGCCTTTTTTATGCCTGGCCTTCCCTCGTTTTTTAACGCTTCTCACACCATTATCCCCCGAAACGTAAACATCTCTCAGCCCACTTCTCAGCCGCTATTTTTCGTGTATATTTCCTGCACTCTTGTCAATTGTCTCCGGAAATTCCGAATGATCCGTAAGTATTGGTGGTTAGTCGTCTTCGCGATTAGCGTTTTCCTTTTCGATGCGCTGCTAATGCAGTGGATTGAGTTGATGTCTACGGAAACGGACCAATGCCGCAACATGAATTCGGTTAATCCGCTTAAGCTGGTTAATTGCTCGGATCTGGATTAAACGCCTGCTTTTCCTCGAAAAATGTGCGGTTTTAAAAACCTTTGAGGCATCTCTGTTGGATGATAATGTCTCAGCCCGTCTCACCCGGTATCACGTAATACCCCACTGCGTATGAGTTGATGAGATCATGCTGGTTAGCCAATACGACCAACTTCTTGTGGTTATCTCCTTTGTTGTCGCCATTCTTGCATCCTATACCGCGCTGAATATGGCAGGGCGGGTTGCCGGCAGTACCGGCGTCGCGGCACATATCTGGCTGACGGGCGGGGGGATCGCTATGGGTATCGGGATATGGGCCATGCATTTTATCGGCATGCTGGCGATGGATATCTCCATGCGGATGAATTACGACCTGCCAAAAACAGGTCTTTCCATGCTGATCGCCATTGGCGCCTCGCTGTTTGCCCTCTGGCTGGTGAGCCGCGATCATTTACGCAAACGCCGCTTGTTTACCGGCGCGGTGATCCTGGGGACAGGTATCGTGGCGATGCACTACACCGGCATGAAAGCCCTGCAGGTAGCGCCCGCTATCGTCTGGGATATGCGCTGGGTTGCGCTGTCGGTGGTTATCGCCCTCCTCGCCTCGCTGGCCGCCCTGTGGCTGACGTTCCGTTTACGGCGGGATGCCGCCCAGGTCGCGCTGATGCGTGCGGGCGCTGCCGTGCTGATGGGCATCGCGATTGCCGGCATGCACTACACCGGCATGAAAGCGGCCCAGTTTCCGCTTCAGGTGCATATGCATCATCAGGGGGTGAACGGCAGCTGGTTGGCGGTGCTGGTGAGCGTTGTGGCGCTCTCTATTCTGGGTATTACGCTGCTGGTTTCTATGTTTGATGCCCGGCTGCAGGCCCGCACCTCCCTTCTCGCCTCATCGCTGGCGGAAGCCAACCGCGAGCTGGCCCAACTGGCGCTGCACGATACGCTGACCCGCTTGCCGAACCGCGTACTGCTGGAAGATCGTCTCGAGCAGGCGATCAACAAAGCCGATCGCGAAGGCAAACTGTTTGCCCTGCTGTTTATGGATCTGGATGGCTTCAAAGCTGTTAACGATGCCTACGGCCATGATACGGGCGATAAGCTATTGGTTGCCGTGACTGAGCGTCTGGAACAGCCCCTGAAGGGCCAGTACACCCTCGCTCGTATTGGTGGCGACGAGTTTGTGCTGCTGGCCGAGATCGACTCTCCCAACGATGCCGCATCACTCGCCAGCTCGCTGGTGCACGTTATCGATCAGCCTTTCAGCCTTGAGCTGTACGATGTGGTAGTGACGCTTAGCGTGGGCATCGCTATTTATCCCCATGACGGCAAAAACCAGCGCGAACTGATGTTCAACGCCGATGCGGCGATGTATCACACCAAGCACATGGGGCGTAACGGCTATCACTTCTTCCAGCCGTCGATGAATACCCTGGCGCAAAATCAGCTACAGCTAATGAACGATCTGTGGCTGGCGCTGGAGCGCAAGGAGCTGCATCTGGTCTATCAGCCTAAGTTCCAGGCGCCGATGGGCCCCATTGTCGGCTTTGAAGCCCTGCTGCGCTGGCAACATCCTGTCCAGGGCTTGTTATCTCCCGACCAGTTCCTGCCGCTGGCAGAAAAAAGCGGGCTGATTATTCCTATCGGCAACTGGGTAATTGATGAAGCGTGCCGCCAGCTGCGCGTATGGCATCTTGACGGCCATACTGAATGGTCGATGGCGGTGAACCTCTCTACGCTGCAGTTTGAACAGCCCCAGCTGGTTGAGACAGTGATGGGCAGCCTGGCGCGACACCGTATTCCGCCGCATACCCTGATTCTGGAAGTGACCGAAACCACGGCCATGAATAACCCCGATGAGAGCGTCCGGGTGCTGACTGAGTTGACTCAGGCCGGGGTAAAAGCCTCGATCGATGATTTTGGCACCGGCTATTCCAGCCTGCTGTACCTGAAAATGCTGCCCGCCTGCGAGCTGAAAATTGATCGGGCGTTTGTGAAAGATCTCAACAGCACAGGTGATGATGCAACCATCGTTTCCGCCATTGTTGCGCTGGCAAAAACGCTCAATCTGAAGGTGGTTGCCGAAGGGGTGGAAACCGAAGAGCAGCAGACCTTTTTGACCAATCTGGGATGTAATACGCTACAAGGCTATCTGCTGGGTAAACCCGTCACGGCACAAGCTATCAACGCTTTGAGCCGCGATCCGCAGGCCATGCTGACGCAGCAAATCTGACGCGATGCCGCTATGAGGCGGTGTCGTATTCTCTATGGGCTATCGGCAACGTTGAGAGAATATTGTCGACCAGTTCCGGAGCCTGCCGGTAGAGATCCAGGTGTTCCGGGCTCATTAACCAGTTTTTAATCAGCCCGCAAAAAAAGCCATGCAAAACAATTAACGTCGTGTCGATATTGATCTGCGCGGAGATGCTGCCAAGCATAATGCCTCTCTGCAATATTTCACGGACGTTTTCATAATTGAATCCAATCCTTTCGCGAATTTGGGTTTCTGAAATCATATCCTCATCAAATTCACATTTGTGATACAGGATCTGCAATAAAGTCCGCTGGCGCCGATCCTGGGCAATATATTGCAAAGCGGTAACAAACTGCTCACGCAAAATTAATAACGGATCGCTCTCTTCTGCCTGCGACAGCTGACCGCGAATAATCTCGCGCAGCGGGCGTTGCTCCTGCCAGATAGCGTTAAATATCTCCGCTTTACTGGTGAAATGCCAGTAAACGGCTCCCCGTGTCAGGCAGGCAGCATCGGCGATATCCGTCAGCGTCGTGTTGGCGACACCCCGTGTGGCGAACTGCTCTATTGCCGCCTCAATCAATAACTGCCGTGTCTTCTGCGCCTCGGCCTTGGTTTTGCGCGCCATAGAAAATCACTCGTTTAACGGATTGGTTACTTTTATTAAACAACGACAATAATCGTCGGAGCAGGAATTATCTATCAGTCAGGAAAATAAATATGAACAAAAAAAGTTAACTCACCTAACTTATAAACCATGATGATATTTACCAGGCATTCAATTCATAAAATACATGAATGCATCTAAAGCAAAACGGCCAGCAATACATAGCCGGACGTGCTATATCATTGTTTACGCTCACTCGCTGCTCTTTTTTTTATCCTCAGTTCATTCTCCGCACTTATAAATCAAAAACCCGCACGGCCATTCTTTATTATGGCGCCCGCCCTTTTCCGTTTACCTCTATTTAACGCTTAACCGTGTCGGTTAATGCGGATTGATGATTTTGAAGGAATAGTCATGACGCCTAATTTCAGGTTTTTACCCTTATCCGGTTTTATCATCGGTGCCGCATTGCTTGTGGGTTGTGATGATCATGCAGGCCAGGCGCAGCAGCCGCCGACACCCCAGGTCGTGGTGCATGTGGTGAAGAGTGCGCCGCTGGAGGTGACCACCGAGCTGCCTGGCCGGACCGATGCTTACCGCGTCGCCGAGGTTCGCCCGCAGGTCAGCGGCATTGTACTGAAGCGCAACTTTACTGAAGGCAGCGATGTGAAAGCTGGCGAGTCACTGTATCAGATCGATCCCGCCTCTTATCAGGCAGCATTTGATAGTGCTTCAGGGGAACTGGCAAAAGCCCAGGCTGCCGCCAGCATTGCTCACCTGACGGTAAAACGCTATTTACCCTTGGTCGGCACGCAGTACGTCAGCAAACAGGAGTACGATCAGTCAGTGGCGAATGCCCGTCAGGCTGATGCCTCGGTGATTGCAGCCAAAGCCGCCGTCGAAACCGCGCGCATCAACCTTGCGTACACCAAAGTGACGTCGCCTATCAGCGGGCGGATCGGTAAATCCAGCGTCACCGAAGGTGCCCTGGTCGCGAACGGACAGGCCACAGCGCTGGCAACGGTTCAGCAGCTTGATCCGATTTATGTCGATGTTACACAGTCCAGCAACGATTTTATGCGTCTCAAGCAGTCCAGCCTGCAGACCGGCGAAGGCACCAGCAGCGTACAGCTGTTGATGGAAAACGGTCAGCCCTATCCGTTAAAAGGATCGCTGCAATTCTCAGATGTCACCGTGGATGAGAGCACCGGCTCCATCACCCTGCGGGCTATTTTCCCCAACCCGCAACATATCCTGCTGCCCGGCATGTTTGTCCGCGCGCGCATTAATGAAGGCACCCAGCCGCACGCCATTCTGGTTCCACAACAGGGCGTTACGCGCACCCCACGCGGTGAGGCCAGCGTGATGGTGGTCAATAGTAAAAACCAGGTTGAAGCCCGTAACGTTGTCGCCCCTCAGGCGATTGGCGATCAATGGCTGGTTACAGACGGCCTACAGGAAGGCGACCGGGTGATTATCAGCGGGCTGCAAAAAGTACGTCCTGGCGTCGCGGTGGTGGCAACGCCGGACACCGCTGCGCAGAAAGTGCGATAAGGAACAGAGCATGGCTAACTTCTTTATTCAGCGCCCAATCTTTGCGTGGGTGCTGTCCATTATCCTGATGCTGGCGGGCGGGCTTGCGATCCTGAAGCTGCCGGTGGCGCAGTATCCCACCATTGCGCCGCCTGCCGTGGCTATCTCGGCGACCTATCCCGGCGCGGATGCCCAGACGGTGCAGGATACGGTGACCCAGGTTATCGAGCAGAACATGAACGGTATCGATAACCTCATGTACATGTCCTCCACCAGCGATTCAGCGGGCAGTGTTACCCTCACCCTGACCTTCCAGTCGGGAACCGATCCGGATATCGCTCAGGTACAGGTGCAGAACAAGCTGCAGCTGGCCATGCCGTTACTGCCGCAGGAAGTGCAGCAGCAAGGGATTAGCGTAGAGAAATCGAGCAGCAGCTTCCTGCTGGTGGCCGGTTTTGTCTCGGACAATAAGAACCTGAGCCAGGAAGATATCTCCGACTATGTCGCCTCTAACGTCAAGGATGCTATCAGCCGCACCTCCGGGGTGGGCGATGTGCAGCTGTTTGGCGCCCAATATGCGATGCGTATCTGGCTGGATGCGAATAAGCTGAACGCCTATCAGTTGACGCCACTGGACGTGATTAACCAGTTAAAAACCCAGAACAACCAGATTGCCGCCGGCCAGCTCGGCGGAACGCCGTCGGTGCCGGGCCAGCAGCTCAACGCCTCCATCATCGCCCAGACGCGCCTGAAAACCGCAGAGGAGTTCGGCAACATCACCCTGAAGGTCAACCAGGACGGGTCGATGGTGCATCTGAAAGATGTCGCCCGCATTGCGCCAGGTGGTGAAAACTACAACATGGTGACCAAAATCAATGGTCAGGCGGCAACCGGGCTCGGTATTAAGCTCGCTACCGGTGCCAACGCGCTGGATACCGCCGCGGCGATCAAAAGCAAACTGGCGCAGCTGCAAGCCTTCTTCCCGCAGGGGCTGAAGGTGGTCTACCCCTATGACACCACGCCGTTCGTGAAGATCTCCATTCATGAAGTGGTCAAGACGTTGTTTGAAGCCATCATTCTCGTCTTCCTCGTGATGTACCTGTTCCTGCAAAACCTGCGGGCCACGCTCATCCCGACCATTGCCGTGCCGGTGGTTCTGCTGGGCACCTTTGCGGTACTGGCGGCGTTTGGCTTCTCGATAAACACCCTGACCATGTTTGGTATGGTGCTGGCAATAGGCTTGCTGGTGGATGATGCCATCGTGGTGGTGGAAAACGTCGAGCGCGTGATGGTGGAGGAGAAACTCCCGCCAAAAGAGGCGACGCAAAAATCGATGTCGCAAATTCAGGGGGCGCTGGTCGGCATCGCCATGGTGCTCTCAGCGGTATTTATCCCGATGGCCTTTTTCGGCGGCTCCACCGGGGCGATTTATCGCCAGTTCTCCCTGACCATTGTTTCGGCGATGGCGCTCTCGGTGCTGGTGGCGCTGATCCTGACCCCTGCTCTGTGTGCCACCTTGCTAAAGGCCCCCAGCGAGCATCATGCGAACAAAGGCGGCTTTTTCGGCTGGTTTAATGCCCTGTTCGACAGAAGCGTGGCCCATTACAGCAACAGCGTGAGCCATATTCTGCGTAAGACGGGCCGCTACCTGGTGGTCTATGTCCTGATTGTCGGCGGCATGGCGGTGCTGTTCCTGCGCCTGCCCACTTCTTTCCTGCCGGAAGAGGATCAGGGCGTGTTTATGACGATGGTGCAGCTCCCGGCAGGCGCGACGCAAAGCCGCACCCAGAAGGTGCTGGATCAGGTTGAGCACTACTACCTCAACAATGAGAAGGCCAACGTAGAATCGGTGTTTACCGTTAACGGCTTCAGCTTCAGCGGCCAGGGGCAAAACGCCGGGGTGGCGTTTATCAGCCTGAAGCCCTGGGAGGAGCGCCCGGGTGCGGAAAACAGCGTTGGGGCCATCGTCAGCCGGGCAACACGGGCCTTTAGTCAGATCAAAGACGGGCTGGTCTTCCCGTTCAACCTGCCCGCCATTATCGAACTGGGCACCGCAACGGCTTCGATTTTGAACTGATTGACCAGGCCAACCTGGGACATAACCAGCTAACGCAGGCGCGAAACCGGCTACTGGGCATGATCAAAGAGCACAGCGATATGCTGGTACGTGTGCGTCCCAATGGGCTGGAAGATACCCCGCAGTTCAAGCTGGATATCGATCAGGAAAAAGCGCAAGCGCTGGGCGTGAGCGTGTCGGACATCAACCAGACCATCTCCACCGCGCTGGGGGGAACCTATGTCAATGACTACATCGACCGTGGCCGGGTGAAGAAAGTCTATGTCCAGGCGGATGCCCACTTCAGGATGCTGCCGGAGGATATTAATCGTCTCTATGTCCGCAGCGCCAACGGTGAAATGGTGCCGCTCTCCGCGTTCAGCCAGTCGCACTGGATCTACGGCTCACCGCGCCTGGAGCGCTATAACGGCAGCCCTTCCATGGAGATCCTCGGGGAAGCCGCGCCCGGCAAGAGTACCGGTGAAGCCATGGTGCTAATGGAAAAACTGGCGGCGAAACTGCCAACCGGCATCGGTTACGACTGGACAGGCATGTCTTATCAGGAACGGCTCTCCGGCAACCAGGCGCCTGCCCTGTATGCCATCTCGCTGGTGGTGGTGTTCCTCTGCCTGGCGGCGCTGTATGAGAGCTGGTCGATTCCTTTCTCGGTAATGCTGGTGGTGCCATTAGGGGTGGTTGGTGCCCTGCTGGCCGCTTCCCTGCGTGGGCTGAATAATGACGTCTACTTCCAGGTGGGGCTGCTCACCACCATTGGTCTATCGGCAAAGAACGCCATCCTGATTGTCGAGTTTGCTAAGGATCTGATGGAGAAAGAGGGGAAAGGGATTATTGAAGCCACGCTGGAGGCATCACGCATGCGCCTTCGTCCTATCCTCATGACCTCGCTGGCATTTATCCTTGGCGTGTTGCCGCTGGTCATCAGTCACGGAGCGGGCAGCGGCGCGCAAAACGCCGTGGGGACCGGCGTGATGGGCGGTATGCTTTCAGCTACCCTGCTGGCAATCTTCTTTGTGCCGGTCTTCTTTGTGGTAGTGCGGCGACGCTTTACGCGTCATCAGGAACAGTAATAGATAAAGGCGCTCCGGCGCCTTTATTCATGATAATAAACACAAAATTATTCTTATCCATTTCATTTTCTTATTAATTAGCGCGCCAATGAATTGTTTGCTTGCGATTTTTAACTTGCGCATTTAATCAATTCGCCTCCCTTATCTCTCCATAATTAGCGTGCACAAGAGGGATTTCTCCATCTTTTTTACAATCCAAATAATTTGAGATTATTCACTCTTCATCGCTATTTTTAAGCGGTGGTAATATAACCCTCAGCTTTGCAAAAGACCGTACTGACTATATCGCAAAGTTAGATTTCATTTTGAGGTAACACCATGAAAAGATTCATTTCGGTTGCACTCCTTGCCGCGCTGCTTGCGGGCTGCGCGCATGACTCTCCGTGCGTACCGGTGTACGACGATCAGGGCCGACTGGTTCACACCAATACCTGTATGAAGGGTACCACGCAGGATAACTGGGAAACCGCAGGGGCAATCGCAGGTGGCGCAGCGGCTTTAGCTGGCCTGACACTGGGCATCATTGCCGTGTCCAAGTAATCCAGAAAGCGCGAATTCGTTCGCGCTTTTGCTTTCCCAATTCAGGTTAATAATTAAATCTGAATTTGCTCACATCCTTTTGCTTTTTTATTTTCCTTTCAGAGTGCCGACGTGATGTTATTCACACCTTTCTGGTTTCTGATATTCACGCCATCCCCCCTCCCTTAATTTTCTCGTTTCTTAATCAGACTTTTGCTCTGAATTGTGGCGCAGGTTGTAATTTCGCACCATTTCAGGGCGCTCGATTTAATTATCACTGTCTACACTCAGCTTTACGCGTTGCGTAATCGTTTATTACGTCAAATGCAAAACTGGCATCGCGTTTGCTTTATTAACGTCGGCCACAGCCACAGACAGGTTAAAGCGTTTATAAGCGCTTCACTATAACGATAATTTTTCGCTACACAGGATGCATTATGAAAAAGATGATGATGGCCAGCCTCGCCGCTGCAGGTGTGCTTGTTGCAATGACCGGCCAGGCTCAGGCAGGTGCGACTCTGGATGCCGTTAAGCAGAAAGGTTTCGTGCAATGTGGGATCAGCGATGGTCTGCCGGGTTTCTCCTATGCAGATGCCAACGGTAAATTCTCCGGTATCGATGTCGACGTGTGCCGTGGCGTTGCCGCTGCGGTATTCGGCGACGACACCAAAGTGAAATATACCCCGCTGACGGCGAAAGAGCGCTTTACTGCCCTGCAATCCGGCGAAGTGGATATGCTTTCGCGTAATACCACCTGGACCTCATCCCGTGATGCCGGGATGGGAATGACCTTCACCGGTGTAACTTATTACGACGGCATTGGTTTCCTGACGCACAATAAAGCGGGCCTCAAAAGTGCGAAGGAGCTGGATGGTGCCACCGTCTGTATTCAGGCGGGTACGGATACTGAACTGAACGTCGCCGACTATTTCAAAGCCAACAACATGAAATATACCCCAGTGACCTTTGACCGCTCTGACGAATCCGCCAAAGCGCTGGAGTCCGGCCGCTGCGATACCCTGGCCTCGGATCAGTCTCAGCTTTATGCGCTGCGGATCAAGCTGAGCAATCCGGCGGAATGGATCGTCCTGCCAGAAGTAATCTCCAAAGAGCCGCTGGGGCCGGTCGTCCGTCGCGGGGATGATGAATGGAACGCAGTCGTTCGCTGGACGCTGTTCGCCATGCTCAACGCGGAAGAGATGGGGGTCAACTCAAAGAACGTCGATGAGAAGGCGGCTAATCCGGCCACGCCTGATATGGCCCATCTGCTGGGCAAAGAAGGAGATTACGGCAAGGATCTGAAGCTGGATAACAAATGGGCGTACAACATCATTAAAAAGGTGGGTAACTACGCGGAGATCTTCGAGCGTAACGTTGGATCTGAGAGCGCGCTGAAGATCAGCCGTGGGCAGAACAACCTCTGGAACAATGGCGGCATTCAATACGCGCCGCCAGTACGCTAAGCATCTTGCTGTAACGGGCACTGCCAGCGCAGTGCCCAGTCCAGAGTCATGGTTACCCGAGGTTTTATATGTTCCATCGCCGCTTAGCCCTGAAAGGAGCTCTCTCCTTTTCTAATCCTGCGGTTCGCGCCTGGCTGTTTCAGATCCTCGCTGTTCTCGCTGTCCTGGCCGTCGCGATCTACCTGTTCCACAACACTGTTACCAACCTCAGCACACGCGGCATTACGTCGGGCTTTGCCTTCCTTGACCGTAGTGCAGGGTTTGGCATTGTTCAGCACTTAATTGATTACGGTGAAGGCGATACCTATGGCCGCGTATTCCTTGTCGGCCTGATGAATACCCTGCTGGTTTCAGCGTTATGCATTGTGTTTGCTTCTCTGCTGGGCTTTTTCCTCGGGCTCGCGCGTCTCTCGGATAACTGGCTGCTGCGTAAGCTCTCCACGTTTTATATCGAGACCTTCCGTAACATTCCCCCGCTGCTGCAGATCTTCTTCTGGTATTTCGCCGTCCTGCGCAACCTGCCAGGCCCCCGTCAGGCGGTGGATGCGTTCGATCTGGCCTTTTTAAGCAACCGCGGTCTCTATATCCCCGCGCCGCAGATTGCCGAAGGGATGCTGGCATTGCTGGCCGCGCTGGCGTGCGTAATTGGCGTTTCGGTTGCGCTGTTTCGCTACAACCGCATGCATCAGATTAAAACCGGCCAGCTACGGCGCACCTGGCCCGTCACCCTGGTTTTAGTGGTGATCCTGCCGTGGCTGGCGCATACAATAGCTGGCCCGGCAATGCACTGGGATGTTCCGCAGCTGAAGGGGTTTAACTTCCGCGGCGGCATGGTACTGATCCCGGAGCTGGCCGCCCTGACGCTGGCGCTCTCCATCTATACCTCAGCCTTTATCGCAGAGATTATTCGCGCCGGTATTCAGGCCGTTCCCCATGGTCAGCATGAGGCTGCTCGCTCCCTTGGGCTTCCCAATCCGGTCACTCTGCGCCAGGTCATCATCCCCCAGGCCTTGCGGGTGATCATCCCTCCGCTGACCAGCCAATATCTCAACATCGTGAAAAACTCCTCTCTCGCGGCGGCGATCGGCTATCCCGATATGGTCTCGTTGTTTGCCGGAACCGTTCTTAACCAGACCGGCCAGGCAATAGAAACCATTGCCATTACGATGTCGGTCTACCTGATTATTAGCCTGACCATTTCACTGTTGATGAATATCTACAACCGTCGTATCGCGCTGGTTGAACGCTAAGGAACCATGATGACAAAAGCGGTCTTGTCTCACCCTGCGCGTCCGGCCACAACCGGCAACGGACGCATCATTAACTGGGCTCGTAAAAACCTGTTCTCCAGCTGGAGCAACAGTTTGCTCACCCTGTTCTGCTTCTGGCTGATGTGGGAGCTTATCCCGCCACTCATTAACTGGGCTTTTTTGCAGGCTAACTGGATCGGTACCACCCGCGCCGATTGCACAAAAGAGGGAGCCTGCTGGGTCTTTATTCATCAGCGCTTCGGCCAGTTTATGTATGGGCTCTATCCCCACGATCAGCGTTGGCGCATTAACCTTGCGCTGGTTATCGGGCTGCTTTCTGTCGTTCCCATGTTCTGGAAGAGGTTACCCCATCGGGGACGATACATCGCCTGTTGGGCGGTGATTTATCCCCTGCTCGTCTGGGGGCTGTTGTATGGCGGTGTGCTGGGGCTGGATCGCGTTGAAACCCGCCAGTGGGGCGGTCTGACGCTGACGCTCATTATCGCCTCGGTAGGGATTGCCGGCGCACTGCCATTAGGGATTTTACTGGCGCTGGGTCGCCGCTCAACCATGCCGGTCGTGCGCGTCCTCTCGGTAATTTTTATTGAGTTCTGGCGCGGCGTTCCGCTGATCACCGTGCTCTTTATGTCTTCCGTGATGCTACCGCTGTTTATGGCGGAAGGCACTACCATCGACAAGCTGATCCGCGCCCTGGTCGGTGTCATTCTGTTCCAGTCTGCTTATGTCGCCGAGGTCGTGCGCGGCGGATTGCAGGCGCTCCCCAAAGGCCAGTATGAAGCAGCCGAATCGCTGGCGCTGGGTTACTGGAAAACGCAGGGACTGGTGATCCTTCCCCAGGCGCTGAAGCTGGTGATCCCGGGCCTGGTGAACACCATCATTGCGCTGTTTAAGGACACCAGTCTGGTGATCATTATTGGATTATTCGATCTGTTCAGTAGCGTGCAGCAGGCTACCGTCGACCCGGCGTGGCTGGGCATGTCGACAGAAGGCTACGTTTTTGCAGCACTTATCTACTGGATTTTCTGTTTTAGCATGTCGCGCTACAGCCAGCATCTGGAAAAGCGCTTTAACACCGGGCGTACACCGCACTGAGGAACCTATGAGCCAGATAACTATGACCCCCGCTGACGCGATGATTACGCTGGATAACGTGAATAAGTGGTACGGGCAATTTCATGTGCTGAAAAACATTAACCTGAAGGTGAAACAAGGCGAGCGTATTGTCCTTTGTGGGCCTTCAGGCTCGGGTAAATCAACAACGATCCGCTGTATCAACCATCTGGAAGAGCATCAGCAAGGCCGGATTGTGGTAGATGGTATCGAGCTGAATGACGACATCCGCAACGTTGAGCGTGTTCGCCAGGAGGTGGGCATGGTCTTCCAGCATTTCAATTTATTCCCCCATCTGACCGTTCTGCAAAACTGCACCCTGGCGCCTGTCTGGGTCCGTAAGATGCCGAAAAAAGAAGCGGAGGCACTTGCCATGCACTATCTGGAGCGGGTACGCATTGCTGAACACGCTCATAAATTTCCGGGGCAGATCTCGGGCGGGCAGCAGCAGCGCGTGGCCATCGCCCGCTCTCTGTGCATGAAACCTAAAATTATGCTGTTTGATGAGCCGACTTCAGCGCTCGATCCCGAGATGGTGAAAGAGGTTCTGGATACGATGATAGGCCTGGCGGAATCGGGAATGACCATGCTCTGCGTCACGCACGAGATGGGCTTCGCCAGAACCGTGGCGGACCGAGTGATCTTTATGGATCGCGGAGAAATTGTCGAGCAGGCACCGCCGGATGAATTTTTCTCCAACCCGAAATCAGAACGTACGCGCGCGTTTTTGTCGCAGGTTATCCACTAATGTTGATTGGCCCGGCGGCGCTGTACGCGTCGGGCCATGGCTTTTGTGGCGCAGAAATGCAAAAAGGCCATCCTTTCGGATGGCCTTTTCACTTGTTTGATGTCTGGCAGTTCCCTACTCTCGCATGGGGAGACCCCACACTACCATCGGCGCTACGGCGTTTCACTTCTGAGTTCGGCATGGGGTCAGGTGGGACCACCGCGCTACAGCCGCCAGACAAATTCTTTTACTTCTTGCCGAACTTTAACCTAAGTATAAAGTGGTGCTGATACCCAGAGTCGAACTGGGGACCTCACCCTTACCAAGGGTGCGCTCTACCAACTGAGCCATATCAGCACGCTAAATTTGATGCCTGGCAGTTCCCTACTCTCGCATGGGGAGACCCCACACTACCATCGGCGCTACGGCGTTTCACTTCTGAGTTCGGCATGGGGTCAGGTGGGACCACCGCGCTACAGCCGCCAGGCAA